>NZ_JAAKZF010000066.1 GCF_011045125.1 Allomesorhizobium camelthorni
ACGCCGGCAGATGACCGCCAGAGTAGAGTTTACAAACAGACTCTAAGCTATTGAGGGAAAAGCGTTGCGTATCATTCCTGTCCTCGACTTGAAAGGCGACCAGGTCGTGCGCGCCGAAATGGGCAGGCGCGACCGCTACCGCCCGATCGTTACGCCGCTCAGCGCAAGCTCCGATCCCGTTTCGGTTGCGGCGGGACTGCGCACGCTGCACCCGTTTTCAGCCTTCTACATTGCCGATTTGGACGCCATAGAAGGCCGCGCACCCAACAGGGAAACACTCGCCCGGCTGCGGGAAATGCCCAACGCGCCCGAACTCTGGGTGGATGGCGGAATCGCCGACCGCGACACGCTCGCCGCAGCTCTCGCCGAACTGTCCCTGCGTCCGGTTTTGGGCTCCGAATCGCAGCGCGACGATGCGCTGCTTAGGCGTTTCCGCGATCATCCCGGCCTCATCCTGTCGCTCGATTTCTTCGCCGACGGCTTTCGCGGCCCGCCCTCCATTCTCGAAGAGGCGGACTCCTGGCCGCAAAGCGTGATCGTCATGACGCTGGCCAAGGTCGGTTCCGCCGCGGGTCCGGATTTCGAGCAGCTTTCGCTGATCAAGGCGAAGGCTGGAAACCGCTCCGTCATCGCCGCCGGCGGGGTGCGCAACGAAGCCGATATCCGCGCGCTCTCGTCGCTCGGGGTCGAAGCCGCGCTGGTGGCGACGTCGCTTCACGACGGCACGCTCACGCCCGGGCAACTTGCGTCGCTCGGCGCCTGCTGACGAAACGATCCGTTCCGAAGCGCAATAATGCCACGCTCCGGAACGGAGATTCAAAAGCCGAGAAGCTTTTTCAGCCGGCGCAACAGACCATCCGTATCAGCAGAGGGTGCTACCTGTGCGGGGCTGTCTCTTGTCTAGGCCGCGAACGGATGCTTCACCTGGTCCCGCTTGGAGGTCGCCTCGGCAGCGGTCGGCGTGCCCGAGACGGCGCGCTGGATGGCTTCCTTGGTCGCCTGGTAGTTGTACTGCTGGATCTTGGCGTCGTCCTCGGCTTCCCAATGGATGAACACGCCGACGCAGATGAACACGTCGTCCGCCTCATCGGCAGGAATGATCCCGTCGGCGACACTGTCCTGGACAGCTTTTGCAACCGCATGCTGCGCCGGACCGAACATCTGGACCGCCTGCTTGGCGCCCTTGATCGTCACCTTGTTGAACAACATCGTATTGGGCTTGCACTGCAGATTGGGTGCAATCACCGCCAGAAGGGAAGTAAATCCGTCCTTGTTGTTGGTGAGTGCGTTGCAAAACGCCGTTTCGACCGCGCTTCCCCGCGGCCCGATCAACAGGTCGACATGCGCGACTTCATTGCCGTCGCCGACCAGGGATTCACCAACCATTACTTTCGAGATTTTAGCCATGCCAATTTTCCTCCACAAAATAATGAAGTCCAAAGACGCCGCAACGAGCGGACGCTCGATGGACGACTATCCTTGTTGGCAGCGTCCGGATTGCCCGGACCGGTTGGCTAGATAGCCGCGGAGGCACTGACCCCCACTGCCGAAATTCAATCATCAACAACCCGATTATGCAAGGCGCTGTCGGAGGATATGGACGAAAAGACTGGCCACCGTCAGGTCGGCCGACGTGCCGGGATTGACGCTACGCGCCTTCAGCCGGCTGTCGAAGTCCAAAAGCAGGCGCAGGCGCGCCTGATCGTCGTCGGCGGCGTCGAGCGTGACCTTGACGGTGGCGGCTTCCTCCCGGATCCGGTGCGCTGTTTCGTCGCCATGCTTGCGCGCCACATGGCTGTCCGGGAAGCCGGCGAGAAAAGCCATATAGGTGAAGACGGTCGGCCAGATGCCGTTTTCGCCGCGGGCAAACGAGTCATCCAGCGCCGTCAGCCCCGTCCCGAAAACGTCGTCGAAACAGGTGACATACTGGCGAGCGATCCTGTCGCGCCCGGCCGCGGCCCGCATCGCCTCGAGCACACCGACCTTCGGCGGCTCACGAACGTCGTGCTCTTCTGCCGAGCCGAGGCCGCCGGGGGAAGCCACGACTATGGCCTCGAAGACAGCGCCCGCATCGTCCATGTCCAGGCCGTCGAGCACTGCGGAAAGATTTTCGCGCAGATCGCCGCCGGCCAATTCGGCGGCGCGGGCCAGCGGCGCGGTGAGAAGTACGATGCCGAGATTGGTGTTGATGCCGACTGCCTGGCGCGTGGCGCGGATGGCCTCGAGAATGCGCCGCCCGACACGCAGGTCCGGATCCGCCAGCGGCCCGGCCGATACACTGGCGCTGAGGAGGAACTGACCGGCGGTCATGCCGTGGCCGTGGGCGAAGAGATGGACGTTGCCCGGCTTCAGCGCCTCGATCTCGAGCCGGCAGGCCTCCTCATAGGCGGTGCTGATGCGTTCGCGCGAAAGTCCCATGTCAGGAGTTTGCCGGTGCAACAAAGCGATGCGGGCGGACAGTCGATGCGGCTCCCGCGTTGTCGGCCAGGGATTTCAGCAAGGCGTCTGCGATCGCATCTGCGATGTTCACAGCGACGACCGATTGCAGCCCCGACCAGGCCGGCATGCTGTTCACCTCCAGCACCAGAAGGGCGCCGTCGGACGCCGGGATGATGTCGACGCCGGCGAAGTCGGCTCCGACCGCTGCCGCCGCCGCGACCGCCAGCTTCGCCAGTTCGGCTTCGCTTTGCGCGGAAACCTGCTCCGGCGCCGCGCCCCGGTTGACGTTGGTAATCCAGTCTTCGCCGCGGCGGCTCATCATCGCCACCGCCTTTCCGGCGCAGACGAACACGCGGAAATCGCGGAAGGGAGGACCGGCGCGCGGGACATAATGCTGGAGATAGTAGACGTCGTTCACCTCTTCCGGCGGCGGCAGGTCGGCCAGTTCGCGGATCAGCCTTATGCCGCGTCCCTGCGCGCCGAAAAGCGGCTTAAGCACCAGCGGCGTCCGCGGAAGCTCACGTTTGGCGATCTCTTCGGCCGCGGAAAACCCCTCGACGCAGAATGTCGTTGGCGTCGGCAGGCCGGCATTCTCAAGCAGGAAAGTCGTCATCGACTTGTCGACGCAGCGCTCGATCGCCTGGGCGGAATTCCAGACCGGAACGGAAAGCCTACCAAGCGCGTGGAGGACGCCGAGACGCCGTGTGATCGCCTCAAACGACCCTGCCGCGATCGAACGCACGATGACGGCGTCCGGCAACCCTCCATCAAATCCCGGAATTGCGAGCCCGGAAGCGCTTCCAGTGTCGAACGCGATCGCGGCCAGCGGCGCGGTCGCGACGAATGCGCCCCGCTGGCCCAACCGGGTGGCAAGGCCTTGCGAGCGCGCGTCCGACTTGTCGCTGACGATCAGGATGCGCGGGATCATCAAGTGCACACCAATGTGGATTTCATCTGCACCGACGGTTCACCCCAAGCTCCGTTCCAGCATCGCGGAATCCCGTCCGCCTCTGCGAAATGTATGGCCTGTTTCGATCGCTGTAACCAAAACTTCGGCCGGGCTGAAAAGCAGCGGGTCGATGGCGTAGAAATCACCCTTGAACTGCGTGAAAATGTCGGCGAAGGGCTGACCGTAGTCCCGCGACACGCGGCTGGGCAGTTGATCGGCAAGGTTCATCGCCGCCTCTACCGGGCCCGTCACGAAAAGCTGGACGAGCCCTCCATAGATGATCGCATCGTTGGTTCGGCCCATGGCCGCCAGGAAATCCGGGTGAGGAGCGGGGATCGGCGCGGCAGCCATTCCGTCGACGATGTTTTCCAGCGGAAATCTCAAATCGTTGGCCTTGTGCAGGGCGACCTCGAGGACGCGGGAAACGATCTGGACGGTGCCGGCAAGGCTCTGTGTCGGTGCATAAAGGAACGTAAGCTTGTCGGCCGCCAGCCCGGTTGCCTTGGCCACCTTCTCCACGATCGGCATCGGGGGCGGTTCGGCTGTTTCCAGGATAAGGACGGCGGACGATGCGGTGTCGCGATAGGTCAGCGTCGTGAACAATGCCTCGACACGGGCAAGCGCGCGCGCAGGGCCCGACCCCATGGCAAAATAGTCATCGTTCGACAGGTTCCAGCCCGCATATTGCGAGCCGAGGCATGCAAGCACCGGCTGCGAAGACCGGACCTCCAGCGCGAAGGGCCATTTATCCGAGGCGCGATCCATGACCGCCGAAATGCTGCCGAGGCCGCCCATGGCCGCCTCTGCCATGCGCAGCCCGGCTTCGATACCGCCGGGGGCTTTCGAGCCGGCGTCGATCAGGGTTTCTCCCAGCGGCCCCTTCGAGACGGCGATGCGCAGGCGCTCGGCGTCACGGATCATGCCATCGGCGATACGCTGGGCGTTATCGTTCAGGAATGCCGAACCATCCTTCATGTCCGGTCTCCCTCCCATTGGTGCTGCAATTGCCTTGCATGGATATTCACGGCCCGCTGCGTTGCGCCGGCGCTGCGCCCGCGGGCGAAGACGGTGCAGATCGGATCGCCTGCAATCAGTTTTGTGCCGGGCGATTGATGGTCGGCTGTCCAGTCGGGCCACTCGATCGCGGGAAATTGCGGCACCGGCGCCGCCGCATAGGTGATCATTGACGCCATCGAATCGGCAAAGCGCGGCAGCCGGTAGGGCTCCGCGCTGGCGGCGCGCAGATGCGCCTCGATCAGCGGGGCGTCGATGCTGTCGAATATGTCGAGCGTGGCGCCCGGCCGCGGATTGATCTCGACGAGTTGGTAGCCGTTCGCGTCGCCGATGAAGTCGGCGCTGCAAAGCCCGACAAGGCCGACGCGGAGCGTCAGGTCGGAAAGCCAGCGGCTTATCTCCGCCGCACGGCTTCGGTCGAAGCGCCTCAGGCGCACGGCGCCGCCGTAGCGATAGGGGGCGGCGGGAGCGGGAGACAGCCATTGCCGGCTGAAGCCGACGACCTGCGCCGACTTGCCGTCGCCGACGAACAGGGCCGAGACGCTGCGGCCGGAAACGAAGCGCTGGAAGTAGCGGCCCGCCGCCTGCGGCTCGCCATTGGCGCGCGCTATATGAGCGCCGCCCGCGCCGCCGACAGCCTTTACCACCCAGTTTTCAGGATCGGGCGGCGGATCCCACCGGAAAGCCGGGTGTGGAATGCCGAGTTCGGCGCAATCCTTCGCCAGTATTTGCGGATCCTTGACCCGGCGTATCGCCGCGGCGCGGTTGCCCGCGAGCGTAAAATGGCGGGCGACCTCGTCGACGATTTCCGCTTGCCGTTCGAAGCCGGACCCCAGGACAACCGCAACCGGCCGGGCGCTTCCGGCCAGCGCCCGGAGCGTACCGACAATAGCTTCGCCGTCTATTCCGCTCTGCAGGTCGCCCGGCAGCTTCGCCGTGCGCTCGGCGAGCGCAACAGTGTCCGTGTCGCAAAAGAAGTCGGCGACCAGCGGCCGGTAACCGGCGCGCCGCGCCGCGGCAGCCAGCGCGCGGCCCGAAATCGCTGCGACCAGCAGGAAGCGGGGATTATTTTGCGAACTCGCGTGCAAGGGAGAATGCATCCTGGAAATCGAACGTAACCGTCTTGTCCGCCTCTATCATTTTCTTGAAGAGGCCAAACTCGACCTTGTATTTGACATTGCCTATCGCGAGCGGGCCAATGCCGACGGCCTTTGTCGCTTCGAGCGGATCGGCGTTGGCGTGGACCGCCAGCCCTTCTATGCCGGCCGGCGGAACCGCATTCACGTCGGCTCCGACGAGCAGTCTGTCGGCGCCCTCCAAATGCGCCTTCGAGATCACCTGGACCCCGGCTTTCGCGGCGCTCAAGACGACGTCGCTGGCCTGGACGATTGCCTTCTTGCGGGCGTCCGACGAGCCGTCCGCAGCCGTCACGTCAACTCCGAACCGGTTCTTGATTTCGGCAGCGATCTTCTCCGCCCGCTCAAGGCCGTCATGGCCGACGACCGTGACTTCTGCGCCTTCCCGGGCCGCAATGACGGCCGTGCAGAAGCCGACGACGCCTGTGGCGCCAAAGATCGCGACCGCCGCATCCTTCAGGCTGCGCTGGAACTCGTTTTCGAGGGCCTTTTCGACCTTGGCAACCATCGCGGCGGCGGTCGTGAACGACCCTGCCGGGTCGGCGAAAACCGATACCTGGAAGGGCGGCACCATTGCCTTCTTCGCCGCGTCGAACATGTCGAGCGCTAGCGACACGTCCTTGCCGGCGATGAATATCCCTGTATTCACGCCAGCGTCCGGCGGCCGGGAAAAGATCGCATCCTGCACCAGATTGGTGACGTCTCCCAGGCTAACGTCGACATAGGGGACGACCGCGTCGAAGCCCGCGTCGAGCGCCATATTCACGTCGAAGGGACTCATCTGCTTCAGCGGGGTCAGCATATGCAATATATGTTTTCTGGCCATTATTCGCCTTTCTGCCTCGCGCAGCGCCTGCCGCTTTTCAGCTGCCAACGAGGTCGAGTTTGGTTTGACTGATCTTCGCGCCGGAATTCCTGCCCTGCACGATTCGGATCTCTATGCCGGCGCTGATGGCGTCTCGCACGGAGTCGACGAGGCGGCGGGCTTCGTCTTCCGATGGCGCGAAGGCAAAACCCGTCGGCCCCCACGAACTCTGCCCGATGCCGACCGCGCCGGCGTCAGCCAGCCGTCGGGCCAGCGCCTCGACACGCCGGGAGGTGAAGACGCCGCCCTGGGCGGGCGCGAAATGGGTGCCGATGAGCGTCTGGATCGTCGTGACCGCGGCGCCGAAAACGGGCAAGTCGCGTTCGACGAGGGCGGGCATCAGCCCCATCAGCACCTGCCGGCAGATTTCTCCCGCGCCGGCGGCGGGAAACTGCGGGAGCGCGCGGAAAGCCTGAAGTTCGTCCTGGCCATGGAGCCCTTCCACCGCCTCGTCGAGGATGAGAAGGACGCGCCATTCGTCGGGAAAGGGGAGCCTTGCAACGACGGGCGGAGGCCTGCCGCTGCTGCTCTTTCCAGCGTCCACAATCACGCCGCCGCTTTCGAAGCTGGCTATGCCGATACCGGAGCGTGCGCCGCGCGCAAGCAGGACGGCGTCGCCCGCGATATCGAGCGGCAGCCCGTGCAGCGTGCGCAGCGCCGCCGCAACCGCCAGCGCGATCTGGGTTCCCGATCCGAGACCGGCATGGGAGGGGATGGCCTGCTCCACCATCAGGCGGTGATGGGATTTTATGCCGAGATGCCGGCAGAGCGCCGACAGATGCCCTTCGGCGCGCGCGGCCTCGCTGCCCTCGACCGAAGTTTCGGCAGCCAGCGACAAGGTTACGACCGTTTCGGGCTCGCTCAGCGGCAGGCCGACGCTGCCGAAGCGGCGTCCGACATCTCCATTGAGGTCGAGGAAGCCCAGGTGCAGGCGGGCGGGCACTCTTATGGTGACGGAATTCGACATCTACCCCCGGATGGGTGCATCATACATGCATCGCGAGTTTAGGTGCCTGCGGTTATGATAGCCGTTTTCGGCGAGGGGGCAAGTATCGCGGAGCATCTACTTCGGCGGCGCCCCACGCCTGTCGAAAAGCATAGGGAGATCGAGATGAGCGAGACAGCCAAGGAAAAAGTCTATTCGGAAGCCGAAATTGCCGAGAGGCTGGCGAGCGAACTGCCCAAATGGCGCTATGAAAACGGTTGGATTCGCCGGAAATACAAGACCCATAGCTGGAAATCGACGCTGATGGTCATCAACACGGTCGGCCATCTGGCGGAAGCGGCATGGCACCATCCAGACATCACCGCTTCCTACGCCTGGGTCGAGGTTCGCCTGATGAACCATGCGGCAAAAGGCGTCACCGACAAGGACTTCGAACTGGCAAAGAAGATCGAGAACGTCGTCCAGTGGCAGCCGGCGAGGGAAGGCGGCGCGCTGGAAGGCACGCCCCAGACCGACCAGCGCTTCGCCTACATCAAGTACGACTGAACGTCGCATCTGCTGATGCCGGCCGAAAACATTCACCAACCCGACAAGAGCGGGGTTCACGGCCAGTTCGCTTTCGTCTAGGATTGGGTCGGCACCAGAAAGTAGCGTAGTGAATGGCGGTTGCGTGGATCGGCAACCGGGAAACGCTGGTGGAGCGCGCGTGCGAGCAGGCCGCGATGCTTTTGCAATCAAGCCGGTGCCCGGTAATCAGTTTCGACACAGATATACATGGGACGCGCGCGGCGATCGCGCTCGCCGAACGGATTGGCGCGGCCTATGACCATGTCGAGGGCGCGGCGATTTCCCGCGAGACGGCGCTCTTCACCGACAAAGGCGCGATGACCGTTGCGCCGGGCGAAGTCCGCCGGCGGGCCGATGTCGTGGTGATCGTCGGGGAATTGCCCGCCGTCCATCACGGCTTCGTGGCGGAACTCGCCGACACCGTTCCTGATCTCTCGGCAAAGAACGCGCGTGAGTTCTTCCTGATAGGCGCGGAGGGGGCGGAGACCTCGTCGTTCCTCGGCAGCAGGAAGGCGACACCGCTTTCTTGCGAGGGTGCCGGGCTCAGCGGCACACTGGCGGCCCTCAGGGCGCAACGCGCGGGACGGCGGGTGTCGAAGCCGGTCTCGAACTTCGACGATTTCGCGCGCGTGCTCAGCACCGCCAAATTTCCTGCGTTCCTGTTTTCCGGCCATGGCGCGGACGGCCTTGCGCTGGAGATGCTGCAGGGCCTAATCGCCGATATCAATCGGAAATCCCGTGCATCAGCCCTGCATTTGCCGGCCAGCGAAAGCGGCTGGGGCAGCGTGCTTGCCTCTACCTGGATGACCGGCTTTGCGCCGCGCACCGGCTTTGCGCGCGGTTTTCCCGAATTCGATCCCTGGCGTTTCGACGTGGAGCGGGTGCTCGCATCCGGCGAGGCCGACCTGCATCTGCGGATATCGGCTGGTTCCGTGCTGCCGGCCGGGGATAACGGCGTCAAATTGATAGCATTGGCGAAAACAGCGGAGCCGGTCGCCGGAGCTGAAATCACCATCGCCATCGGTGAAGCCGGCGTTGATCACGCGGCGGTCGTCTATTCCGGGCGCACCGGAACTCTGGCCGCTGTCAAGGCGGGCAGGGGGTCTGACCTGCCGTCGGCTGCGGCGGTCATTCGTTTGATCGCCGACAAGATCCCGGCGGAGGCGGCATTGCCATGCTGACGAAAATCGCCGGGGGCGAAATCATCGATCCGGTCAATGGCCGTCTCGGCAAGGGCGACCTCTGGATCAGGGACGAGCAGATCGTCGAGCCGCCGGCTGGCGGCGATGCCGACCGGACCATCGACGCCTCAGGCTGCATCGTCATGGCAGGCGCGATCGACATCCATTCCCACATAGGCGGCGGCAATGTGAACACCGCGCGGCTGCTCCTGCCCGAGCAGCACGCCGCCCACATGGCCCGGCCGGCCGCGACGCCGCTCTCCAATGCCGGCTGGTCGACATTCGAAACCGGCTGCCTCTACGCCAAAATGGGCTTCACCACGGTGGTCGAACCGGCCATGTCGCCCGGCGCCGCGCTGCACACGCATCTCGAACTCGCCGACATCCCGATCATCGACAAGGCGACGCTGGCCATTCTCGGCAACGACGACTTTCTCCTGTCGATGATCCGCGACGACTCTTCCCAACAGACGATCGAGGACTACGTCGCCTGGACGGTGGGCTCGACGCGGGCGCTCGGCGTCAAAGTCATCAATGCCGGCGCGGCCGCGGCCTTCAAGGAGAATGTCCGCACCTTTGCCCTCGACGATGTTGTGCCCTCATACGGTGTCAGTTCGCGCAAGATCGTGAAGACGCTGCAGGCCGCGGTGGATCGCCTCGGCATTCCGCACCCGCTGCATGTTCACTGCAACAATCTCGGAGCGCCTGGCGCGGCCGATACCGCAGCGGCTACCATTGCCGCTTCGGAAGGTGTGCCGTTGCATCTCGCCCATCTCCAGTTCTACGGCTATGGCACCGAAGGAAAGCGCAAATTCTCTTCCGCCGCGGCCCGCCTCGCCGAACTGGTGAACAGCACGCCGCAGGTCACGATCGACATCGGCCAGGTCATGTTCGGCCAGACTGTCACCATTTCCTCAGACGTCATGCGGCAGTTCTCGGCGCGCGGCAGCGCCAGCCCGAAGAAGACGGTCATCCATGACGGCGACGGTAATGGCGGCGGCATCGTGCCCTACCGCTACCGGCAGGATTTTTACGGCACCATGCAGTGGGCGATCGGACTTGAGCTTTTCCTGCTGATTGACGACCCGTGGCGGGTATTCTTCACGACGGATCACCCTAATGGCGCACCTTTCACCGCCTATCCCGTGCTCTTCGAACTGCTGATGAGCCGCGATGCGCGCAATGAAATGGCTTCGGGCGGTTCAAACGGGGCGATGGCGCTTTCGACCCTGTCGTCCATCGCCCGCGAATACACGCTCGAGGAGATAGCCATCATGACACGCGCTGCGCCGGCAAAGCTGCTCGGGCTGGACGACCGCGGCCATATGGGGTCGGGCGCGCTGGCCGATATCGCGATCTACCGGAAAAGCAAGGATATCGCGAAAATGTTCGGCGCCGCAGCGTTTGTCTTCAAGAACGGCGACCTAGTCGTTAAGGACGGCGAGATTACCCGCTACCGCTGGGGCAGGGCGCTCCGGCTCAACCCGCAGCCGGACAAGGCGATGGTGCGGCGGCTGCGCGAGTATCACGAACGGCGCTACGGCCTGTCGCTCGACTGGTTCACATTCCCCGATTCCGCCATCGCCCGCGAACAGCCATTCGGCGAGGTCGCATGCCGGAGCTGAGCGTAAACGGAATAGCGATCGACGACACCTTCGCGGAAGCCTTCGGCATGCGTGCGACGGCGATTGTCATCACCGGACCGAACCGCAAATGGGCGCGGCAGGCTGCGATCACCATGTCCGGCTTCGCCACGTCGGTGATCGCCTGCGGCTGCGAGGCGGCGATCGATGTCGAATTACCGGAATCGGAAACGCCGGACGGGCGGCCCGGCTGCCGCGTGATGCTTTTCGCGGTGAGCACGGACGAGTTGCAGAAGCAATTGCTGAACCGCGTCGGCCAATGCGTGCTGACCTCGCCCGGCAGCGCCTGCTTCGCCGGGTTGAAAGGCAGCGCCGACCTCAAACTTGGCTCCGCATTGCGCTATTTCGGCGATGGCTGGCAAATCTCAAAAAAACTCGGCGGACGGCATTTCTGGCGAATCCCGGTCATGGACGGCGAATTCCTCTGCGAGGCCACCACCGGACTGACCAAGGAGGCCGTCGGCGGCGGCAATTTCTTCGTCATGGCGGAGAGCAGCGGCAATGCGCTTGCCGCCGCCGAAGCCGCGGTCGCAGCCATTCATGACGTGCCGGGCGCCATCGTTCCGTTTCCGGGCGGCATCGCCCGCTCGGGTTCCAAGATCGGCGGCAAGTACAAGGGCATGGTGGCTTCGGCGAATGAAGCCTACGCCCCGACCCTGCGCGGAGCCGTCGCCAGCGCACTTGGATCGAACATCAACTCCGTGCTTGAAATCGTCATCGACGGCGAAACCAACGATGCCGTTGTGGCTGCCATGAAGGCCGGCATCAAGGCGGTGACGGATCTCGGGCCGGAGAAGGGCGCGGTTCGCATCGGGGCGGGCAATTACGGCGGCAAGCTTGGAAAGTTCATCTATTCGCTGAAGGACATGCTCCCGTGACGGCGATGACCTTCACCCTTGTTGCCAATCCCCCTGAGCGCCTCGATTTGTCGCTGCTGACGCCGGAGAAACTCGCTGGAATGAGCCGGCGAGACATCGAAAAAATCCAGCTCGGCACGTCCAAGCGCGCATTGACTGTCGCGGACATATTCCGCGTCTCGGGCGACGATTTGCAGAACATCGTGTTCGACGGCGGCTCCGACCGTTTCGACCGGGTGGCGGCGCAACTTACCGGCGGCTCGGTGCGCGTTGCGGGCGATGTCGGCGCCCAGGCGGGCCGCAACATGCGCGGCGGGAATCTGCTGGTCGAAGGTAGCGCGGGTCCGCATGCCGGATCGGGCATGCGCGGCGGAAGGCTGGAGATCATGAGCGACGCCGGCGACCGCCTCGGCGGACCGCTGGCTGGCGAACTCGCCGGCATGAATGGCGGCATGCTGATCGTGAGGGGGAGGGCCGGCGCCTTCGCCGGAGATCGCATGCGGCGCGGCCTCATTGCCGTCCTTGGAGGGTCGGGCGACCACGCAGGCAGCCGCATGATCGCCGGCAGCCTGGTGATTGCCGGCGGGACCGGGGCGATGCCCGGCTATCTGATGCGCCGCGGCTCGATTTTCCTCGACCGCGCGCCTGAAAACCTGTCTCCCAGCTTCGTCGAATGCGGCGCGCCTGAAAGCGCCTTCGCCGCACTTTTCGACCGCTATCTCGTCGCGGAAGGAATCTTGGGGCTGCCCCTGCTCGGCAAAGCGCCGCGCAAATATAGCGGCGACAATGCCGTCCTCGGCATGGGAGAGGTTCTTTTCCCGCGGTCTCGCGGCAGCTGAACGCAGCGCGCGCTCTGGATCATCCCGGCGTCCGGACGTAAAACATGGCAGCATCGAAAAAGGATGATGAGCCATGCCGACGACTGCACCGAAAACTGCGTCTTACGGCGCCTGGAAATCGCCGATCACGTCCGATCTTATCGTCGCACAGGCTATCACGCTCTCGGAAGTTCGTCTCGACGACGGAGCGATCTACTGGCTGGAAGGACGGCCGCAGGAGCGAGGACGCTCCGTCGTGGTACGCGCCGGCGGCGGTGGTGCAGATGTCGACGTAACGCCCGTACCTTTCAATGTCCGCACACGGGTCCACGAATATGGCGGCGGCGCCTGGTTCGTGGACAAGGGCGTTCTGTACTTCTCCAATTTTGCCGATGGCCGGCTGTACCGACTGGAAGCCGGCGGTGTCGAGCCGCAGCCCTTGACGCCTGAACCCTCCGGACAGTCCGGTGGTTGGCGGTTCGCCGACGGCATCATCGACGGAAGCCGCAACCGCTGGATCGGCGTGCGCGAGGATCACACGGCCGGCGGCGAGCCCGTAAACGCGATCGTCGCCGTGGACCTTGCGGGCAGGGGCGGGGAACCCGGAAACATTCTCGTGGGTGGGCACGACTTCTTTTCGTCGCCGCGCCTTTCTCCGGATGGACACCGGCTCATCTGGCTGGCCTGGGACCATCCCAACATGCCGTGGAACGGCACCACCCTCTATCTCGCCGAACTGGACGATGCCGGCGCTGTTTCCGGCGAGCCCGAAATCATCGCTGGCGGTCCAGACGAATCGATCTTTCAACCCGAGTGGTCGCCCGACGGCAACGCCGTCCTCTTCGTGTCGGACCGGTCCGACTGGTGGAATCTCTACCGTTTCGAGCTTGCGACGCTAGCGTCGCGGCCGATCCTGCCGATGGCGGTCGAGTTCGGGGCGCCGCAATGGGTTTTCGGCATGTCCACCTATGCATTTGCCGGCCCCGACAGGATCGTCTGCACCTATTCGGAAGCGGGGCTGTGGAGGCTCGGGGTCGTCGACCTTGCGGCGGACACGTTGCGAACACTCGAAACGCCCTTCACGCAGTTCGCTTCGGTTCGAGCCGACGGCGAGCGAGTCGTGGCCATTGCCGGAGCTCCGTCTCTTCCCGCTAGCGTGGTCGAGTTCGATCTGAGAACCAGCCGGCACCGGATTCTCAAGAAAGCGACCGACATTCTCGACCAGACGGACCTGGGCATTGCCGACTACCTCAGTTCAGTCGAAGCCGTGGAATTTCCCACCACGGGCGGGAATACCGCCTTCGGTCTCTACTATGGGCCGAGAAATCCCGATTATAAGGGTCCGGCAAGCGAAAAGCCGCCGCTTCTCGTCAAAGTCCATGGCGGTCCAACGTCGGCCGCATCGAGCACGCTCAATCTCGGCATCCATTATTGGACGAGCCGCGGCATCGCGGTGCTCGACGTGAACTATGGCGGGAGCACCGGCTTCGGCCGCGCCTATCGCGACCGCCTTCGCCGCAATTGGGGCGTCGTCGACGTCGATGACTGCGTCAACGGGGGCAGATTCCTGATCGAGCGGGGGCTCGTCGATCCGAAGCGCATGGTGATAACCGGCGGCAGCGCCGGCGGCTACACCACGCTCGCCGCTCTTGCGTTTCGCGACTTCTTCCAGGGTGGAGCGAGCCATTACGGCGTCAGCGATGCGGCGGCGCTGGCGCGCGACACGCACAAATTCGAATCGCGATACATGGACTGGCTGATCGGGGCCTATCCCGAGGAAGAGGAGCTCTATCGCGAGCGCTCGCCGCTGTTTCATGCCGAGCGCCTATCCAAACCCGTGATCTTCTTTCAGGGCGACGAGGACGCCGTCGTGCCGCCGAACCAGACCGAGGCGATGGTTGACGCGCTCCGTAGCCGCGGCACGCCGGTCGGCTATCTCCTGTTTTCCGGCGAGCAACACGGATTTCGCCAGGCCGCCAATATCAAGAGAACCCTCGACGCCGAACTATACTTCTACGCAATCGAGGTCTTCGGCACCGGCCTGACGTTCTGAGGGCTTCGTTGCCGCTCGGCGGCACCGGAGAGCAGGCGCGACACCGCGACTGTCTCTCAGGTCACCCCGCGCAGGCCCAGACACACGATACCTGTGGTGCCCGGTCGAACACGCGTCCAGGTGAATCAGCAGTGGCGGGGGCGTTCCCTCAGAGAATAAAATCTGTGCCCGTCATGAAATTGGTGCCGGCGACCAGGATCTGCATGTCGGCGATAGAGTCGCCGTTTACATCGGCGTCGACAATGACGTTGCCGCTGTAGTTGGTATAGCGAAGCTGGCCGGCCACGCCGGAGAACGCCGCGCTGCCGATGAAGGAGAAGGCCTGGTCGCCGGCGGCGAGCGTGTTGGCGTCGATGGTCGCAAGATCGATATGATCAAAGCCGTGACTGAAGCCGCCGACGATTGAGTCGCGAAGCGCCGGTCCGGCCGGGCTGTCGGAGACGGCATCGAAATCGAACCGATCATTTCCAGTGCCGCCATTGAGAATATCGCTGCCCGCGCCGCCGATCAGCGTGTCGTTCCCGGCGCCGCCGGCGAGCGTGTCGTTGCCGGCTCCTCCAACGATGTAGTCGTTGCCGTCGCCGCCGCTCAGGCTGTTGGCGCCCGAATTGCCGACCAGCGTGTTGTTCAAGTTGTTGCCGGTACCGTTCAGATTGCCGGAACCCTGCAGCTCGAGCCGCTCGACATTCGCCCCAAGCGTCCAGTTGATGTAGGAGCGAACGGTGTCCGTGCCTTGGCCAGGATCTTCGGCGGTCACATCACCGGCCGCCGCAACGATATAGATGTCGTTGCCGGTGCCACCGACCATGTAGTCGTTGCCGCCGCCGCCATTGAGCAGATTGTTGCCGGAATTGCCGACCAGCGTGTTGTTGTGAGTATTGCCGGTGCCGTTGAGATTGCCCGAACCCTGCAATTCGAGCCGCTCGACATTGTTGGCCAGTGTCCAGTTTATGTAGGAACGAACCGTGTCTGTGCCTTCGCCTGCATTCTCGACGGTGGTGTCGCCCGCAGCCGCCACTATGTAAATATCGTCGCCGGTCCCGCCGGCCATTGTGTCGTTGCCAGCGCCGCCATTGAGAAGATCGTTGCCGCCCCCTCCTTCCATGATGTCGCGCAAGTCGTCACCGGTCAGCGTCTCATTCGTTTCGTTGCCTATGGTGGTCCGCACGAACTCGGTTCCCTGCGCGGCAATATGGTATCCGGAGGTGTCGCCGAGGGCAGGCTCGCTGTCTTCCCATGCAGCGAAAAAACGACCTCCGCCCAGGCCCGCTAGGCTCGACCCGATCTGCGTGCCCGGTGTGACCTCCAGATTGAATTCTTCGCCGACCTTGTTGCCGGAAAAGTCGAACACCTGGGCGAACACATCGGCATTCCCGTTGCGGTTCGACGTATAGCTCACCAGCACGTAGCTGTTGGAGATCACCGCGATATCGGGCCGGGACACCAGGTCGTCGCCCAAATCGATGAAGCCGGTGGCGCCAACTGCATTGCCCACGGCGTCATAGAACTTGACCTCGACCTGGGTATCCAAAGCGTTGCCGTCATATTGATCGACATAGGCGACGGCGAAGCCGCCATCTGGCAGCGCTGCAACGACTGAATGGTACTGATCGTCGAAATCTTCATTGGCAGTGACCTCCGGACTCGCCGGCTGGCCCACGGAATTGAAGACGCGAAATTTGACGTTGGTGTCGCCATCGCCAAGATCCTCCGTCCAGGTGACGACAAAATTGCCGTTGGTCAGGCCGACCGCTGCCGGCTGCGACACGGTGTTGCTTGTCACGCCGCCTCCCGCGAACATCAAGCCGGTTCGAGGTGATCCATCATTGTTGTAGACTACGAATTCGACATTGGTATTCGTCCCGGAGCCGGCGAACTCGTCGGTGTAGACGACCGCGAAACCCCCGCCCGAAAGAGCGGCGACGACCGGATCGGGCTGATTGTCCGTGGCCTGGCCCTCCGCCTGCGTGACGATGCTCTGGGTCAGGCTGGCGCCCGACGGGTCGAAGACGTGGAACTCTACGTCATCCTCTCCGCCGGCGTTATTGTCCTCGTTGACGACCACGACATTGCCGTTCGACAGAACCGCGACCGCCGGATCATCTTCATCGTCCGCGCCCGGGCCGACCGACACAATTCCGTCGCTCGCATCGAGCGCATTGCCGCTCGCATCGAACCGCCGGAACACAACATCCTGGTATAGGGGATCGGCGCTGTCGGTCTCGAATGTGAAGAACAGATCGCCGTTCGACAGAACCGCAATGTCTGGCCGGTATTGGGAGCCGGCTGCCGTGCTGTTGACAACGAACTCGGGGACGAAATTTTCGAAGGAATAGGTGACGGTCGCCATGCTGAATTGCTCCTGAAACATGCCTTGGCGCAGCGCGGCGTCGCCACGATGATGGCAAGGCAGCCTGCGGTGGGGAACGCCGAGCGCACCGGGTGACAGGCAAGCCATCGCCCAATCGGTGCACCAGCCTGGCGAAAACTATCCGGCAATGAGCGCGGTAGTTGTCATCCATTTGGGTGACATATCGAGCTTTATTGCGCTTTAGCCGAAGGGGGCTCCAACGGAGAGCAAGGCCCTCACAAGCGCCGGCTGACTACGCACACCGGTCTTTTCGAACATGCGCTGAAGATGCGTGCGAGCTGTGTTGACGCTGACGCCGAGACGAATGGCGGCCTGTCGCAGATCTTGCCCGGCGATGATCAACTCGGCAAGACGTCCCTGGGCATGGGAAATTCCGTAGATGATTGCCGCCGCCTCCAATCTTTGACTGGCGAGCTGTTCGTCGTTGATCGAAACGAAGATCATGCCGCTGTCGGCAATCACCCAACAGACATTGGCGTGCTCGCCATAGCCGCCGTCGAGAACGATCGGCAAGGCTCCGCGCCGTGCGTCGAGACCGGTATCCAGGCGATGCCCACCGCAGGGCAGGCTGTAGCTGCTTGTCTCCTGCGCGGTCGAGTGCGCGCAATCGACCTGCGTGGATCGCAAGATCACATCCGGCGCGCAGTGCATTCTCTGCGGCCTCGTTTTTCCAGATTACCTTTCCCTTTCCATCGACCTGAATCACCGCCGACGTGATCTGGTGAGCGGTGCGGTGCAGATATGAGACGTAGACGAGCTTCCATTCGCCCTGATGCTTCTCGAATATCTTGGTCTCGCGTGACAAACCGGGCATGTCGAAGGCAGCCTCGCCCGTGTCCGGTGCATATTGGTCGTAAGTCACCCAGGCCATGTCTTCGCCGATACGAAGAACGACGTTTTCTCGACGGACTTCGCCGGCCGTTGGATTGGGCTTCGGATTGTCTGCGATCGCTTGCTTGGTCCGATCGCTCAGTTCATCCCATCCACGCCTGAGTGTTACGCCCCCGAGCGACCACCATCCCACACGGCAGACATAGGGAGCCTGCACCCAGCAGCTGGCCCAGCCTTCATAGTCCTTGTTCCAGAATGCCGCGCTTTCCCGGGCCATCACCTCCAGGATTGCCTGACGATCGTTTTGCTCACCGGTCAGCATCAGTTCCACTCGGATTGAACTCTGGGGCAATTCCCCCGAGGCGTGCTTTCCCAGTATTCGACGGATTGGCAACTCAAAAGGCCACAGCGGTATTTGGCTGCCTCGGTTATGGGGCGCGGGCCGGTGGAGGAGAGCCGGCGCGATAATCGCGACCATCTCCTTCAGGTCACCCGGCATAGGCGGGGACCGCCGGAAAATGCAGCCAGGCGGAGTCGGGCCGGCTTCGTCACGCCAGGAAATCTGTCCCCGTCATGAAGTTGGTGCCGGCGACCAGGATCTGCATGTCGGCCACAGAGTCGCCGTTTACATCGGCGTCGATAATGACGTTTCCGCTGTAATTGGTATAGCGAAGCTGGCCGGCCACGCCGGAGAATGCCGCGCTGCCGATGAAGGAGAAGGCCTGGTTGCCGGCGACCAGCGTGTTGGCGTCGATGGTCGCAAGATCGATACGGTCGAAGCCGTGGCTGAAGCCGCCGAGAATGGAGTCGCGAAGCGCCGGTCCAGCCGGGCTGTCGGAAACGGCATCAAAGTCGAAAACATCGTTGCCCGTGCCGCCGTTGAGAGTGTCGCGACCGAGGCTGCCGATCAGGCGGTCGTTGCCCGCGCCGCCTGTGAGCGTGTCGCTACCGGCTCCTCCGACCATGTAGTCGTTGCCATCACCGCCGCTCAGGCTGTTGTTACCGGAATTGCCGACCAGCGTGTTGTTTGAGCTGTTGCCGGTTCCGTTCAGATTGCCCGAGCCCTGCAGCTCGAGCCGCTCGACGTTCGCGGCCAGCGTCCAGTTGACATAGGAACGAACGGTATCGGTGCCGCCGCCGGCATTCTCGATCGTGCTGTCTCCTGCTGCAGCCACGATGTAGATGTCGTTTCCTGCTCCGCCCACCATGTAGTCGTTTCCGGCCCCGCCATTGAGCACATTGTTCAGGCTGTTGCCGACCAGCGTGTTGCTGAGCGCGTTGCCTGTGCCATTGGCGGCAGACCCCAGCAGTTCCAGGCGCTCAACGTTCGCGCCAAGCGTCCAGTTGATGTAGGAACGCACCGTGTCGGCGCCTTCGCCGGCATTCTCGGTGGTGACGTCGCCGGTCGCGGCTACGATGTAGATGTCGTTGCCGGCACCGCCGAACATGGCGTCCGCGCCGGCTCCGCCGTTCAGGATGTCGTTGCCGCCATTGCTGATAAGTATGTCGTTGCCGCCGAGTCCGGACAGCCCGTCGTTGCCGTCGCCGCCGTAGATAGTTTCATCAGCGGCGCTGCCGGCAATTTCAAGGTCGGGTATGTTGGACGACAAGACAGGCTGGTCATTGTCGCCAAGCACCGTTCCGACCGGAACGTCGTCGCTCGCTCCGATTGCGGTCCGGTCGCGAAGATCGGGCAGCGCGAAGTTTGTTTGACCGTCGCCGCCGTACATGGTGCCAAGCAGAGAAAACAGGGCTTGGTTCTGGTTGATCGGAAGAAGTTGACCTTCGCAGCGAACCCAGCCAGGCGGCGCGAAATCCCCGGCGAAAACTGCAATCTCGCCAAGATAATGTTGGTCGGAGGGAGCGCTTCCAACGTCTCGCGGCGGGAAAATGCCCTGGACTGCGATCATGCAAGTCAGCGCCAATCCCGGCGCCTCATTGTCGAACGGAATTCCGCCGCCGCCGACATTTGCCGGGATCTCATTATCCGTCAGCGTTACGGCCGTGCCTCCAACGAGCGAGCCGATCGGGGTCGAGGAGGACGAGCCGACGATGTTTCGTCCGCGTAGATCGGGAAGCTGAAAGGTGGTTACTCCGTCGCCGCCGTATGTTGTGCCAATGAGACTGAACAGCACGTTGTTGTCGGCGATGGAAAGCAGTTGCCCTGCCGCTGCCATGTAGCCGCCTGGAATGAAATTGCCGGCGAACCTGACGATCTCGCCAATGAAATTCGAGCCTCCGCCACCTGGGCTTGGGTAATTGCCGGTCGTGCGGATGATGTAGGTGATCGGCAAAGATGGCTGATAATTGTCGATCGGCTGGCTATCGCCGCCCAGCGCCAGCGGGAGATTTTCCTGGGACAGGCTTATGGCGGCTGTGCCTGCCACCTCACCGAGATTGTAGTTGTTCAGCCCGTGGCCTTGTCCCGCGCCGATCGGCGTTCGTTCCTGCAGATTCGGCAAGGCGAAGGTCGTCTGTCCATCGCCGCCATAAGTGGTGCCGAGCAGGCTGAAAAGGGCGGTGTTCTGCGCGATGGACAGGAGTCGTCCATCGGTCTCGGCGTCGCTGCCCGGGGCAAAGTTGCCGGCAAATGTCCGGATCGATCCCAGCGTGATATCGCCCGAACCCCAGCCATCCCGGATCGGGAATACTCCCTGAAGCGGCATGAACTCGGTCAGCGCCAACGATACCTGGAAATTGTCGATCGATCCAACCATCTCTCACCTGGTCCAGCTGCTTCAAGGGATGTCGGCCAACGTGCCTTAAAGTTGTGGTCTGCGCAAACGTCCATGACGGCATGTCGTATGGGCCATCGGGCGGCTCCGTGTGCGGACTGTCTTGCTCAAGACGTGGCGACGACAGCGGCGGCCTTGCCTGCGAATGCGCGGCGGAAAAGGGAGCGTAGGAGGGTTGTCAAGCAGGGAACCCCGGTAAGTCGCAGGTGGTGCCTTATTGGCCAGGGGAGCGCCGCAAAATTGCACACCGGATCTGCATGCAGAAAACGTCCAACATCCACGGTGACGCAAACCGCCAAAACCGCAGAATTGCGGGATTCCTGATAGGCGATTTGTGGTAAGTGGCTCCCCGGGCCGGTGTTCTTATGAAATCGAACCGGGGCAGGTTGTCGCCAGAAAGTCCTTCAATTCCAGTTATTTACCAAGGGTCCCTTCCGAGAGGCGTCACCGCGCCGGTGTATCTCTATGGGTAGCGTCGGTGTATCTCTACGTCAAGCGGCTTTGCGCGTGGGTCCGCAGCCTTCCCGGGCAACAGGTTCTCGAAACCCTGACGGTTCCGGCAATAGGACTGTGAGCGCCACCTGTCCCCGGCCTTTCGTTGTCATTGTCTCCTTAAGTGGTTAAATGGGGCAAGGCGCGGAGAAGGCGGTCATTCTCAGCTCCTGGCCCGGACAGGGAGAACAGCGATGAAGCGATTTCTTGCGCTCGCAGTGATTGCGGCCTTGGTAGCTCTCGCAGGGTGCCAAACCGGCATGGATTTCGGCGGGGTGGCCGCCTCGAATGCCTGCCTCCACTCGCACTCAACTAGGATGGGACCGAGTGGCTACTGTCGGCAGTAGACGAAGAGCCCCGGACAGGGCTTGTGAGCTTGGGGCAATGGGTTCACCGGGATGGCGATAGCCAGATTGACGGGCTCGACAAACCTCACTGGCAACGCCGCTGCAATCTCCGCAGCCTTCCTCGCTAACAGCCCCACAAGCCCCTTCCGGGTCCGGCAATAGGACTGTGAGCGCCACCGTGGCTGCCCCGCTCGGGTACCCGCCTTGTGCTGAACTATCCACTGGATTTGGTTCCGGCATTCAATGATCCGCGTTGCCTTGTCCGCGCTGTCATCCCACCGCATCACAACGCGGTCGTAATTATTCGCCTCCTCACTCGGGGAGCGATGCGAGTGGCGTTCGTCACAAGTGCCTTGGTCTTCGTACATAGTCTCTAGATTTCCTTTCATTGGTTACTCCCGCCGTGCGGGGATGTGGGAGGAGCGCGACGAAGCGTCCCGGGGGACCATCGGCCCATCAGATATGCAACGCCTCTCCTCCCATGGTCCGTGTCGATGTGGCTGGTCCTCAGCCTGTCGGCTTGCGGAAAGCCCCTCGGGTGACAGCTTGGGAGCTTGGGGTTCCTGTCCGTCTCTGCCGCTCTTCGGCTTCGATCGGTCAAGCTGTCACCCTTGGGGAGGTCTATCAGTCAGGGTTCGCCGCTATGTGCGCCGCCACCCGTTGAGCGTGGTCAGTGAGCAAGGCCCAGTCACCACGGACCACCGCCATGCGGAACGCTGGCAACTCAGCTTGGTCGATGAACTCCGACCACGTGTCCAGGTCGAGCCCAACGGGCGTCAAAATGCTACGCTCCAGCCGCTGCGTGAACGCCTGCTCGACCACAAGGGCCTCGACCTGATCCACGCCAGCCCGCTCATAGTCGATTATGCCAGTCTCGGCATAAGCATCAACCACGGCTTGCTGCGTCTCCAGCGGGGCAGTCTCGGCCCACCTGTTGATGGCCTCGTCTGCGGTCGCTGAGAGCTTGTTGTGGACCTTGTCGGCCTTCTCCTCGTCGGTCTCGTCTTCCTCGCCCTCCACCCCAGTTTCCTGAGGCTGTTCTGGGGCTGGCGAGGCTACCTGAAAGACGCGATGGGCTTGCCGTAGCCGTAGGGAATGAGGGCTTCGTTCAAGCCACGGTCATAATCCGCCTTGCTGATCTCGCCACGGGCCAGCATGTCCTTGGCCTGCTGCGGTCCCAACTGGATGCCTCCAACAGTCACCGGAAGCTGGTCGACAATGGCAGCCGGTGCCGAGATGAAGGGTCCCGAGTTCATCGGAGCTTTCGCGTTCAACTGCTCCACGGTCGTCTGACCGTTGGCGACGGTGATCCGCTGGTTAAGCTGACCACGCTGCTGGGCTTGGAACCATGCGTTCCCGTCCAGCGAAACCTGCGTGGCCGCGTCAACCTGTGCCTTAAGCGCCGCCGCCTTGTTCGCTTGGTCTGCCTTGACCGAGGCATATTCGAGCCGGTCGATGTGATCCCGACGCTGCTCGCCGGTCATGGCCTGAAATGCGCTCTCCGCTGCGGTCGGAAGACGGGCTTCGGTGCCCGACATCGCGCCATAAGACGCCTTGTTATGCTCGTTCATTTGGTCTGTTCCTTTCAATTGGGGGAGGGCCCCGAGACGGAATTGTCCCGAGCACCGATTTTGTGGGTTTACTCGGCAGCCTTGGCCGCTGCTTCTGCTTCGGCTTCCGCCTTGGCTCTGGCTTCCGCCTCGACCTGAGCAACGGTGACAACCACGCCGTTATGAACGGTCGTTACGCCTTCGAGCATCGGTGCTGCGGCTGGCTTGCGGGTATCGCCGCTGTCGACGGTCTCGGCTGCTCCGGTGGCTTCGGCGTAGACGTTGCCCGAGATGAATGTGTTGGTCATGTGTGTCTGCCTTTCTGGCATAGTTGATCGCCCCCGAGACGGAATGCCCCGAGGTGCGGAAGGTGCTGCGCTGTCTGTATTGTCTGTGGCCTCAGCGGCCCGGTGTGAGCCCGGTCGAGAGGTCTGGGGCTGCCACCTCAGGTATGGCGTCAGGTGCCCTCATGGTGCCCGTGCGTGGCCGCATGAAGACATTCGCCATTCGCCCTGCGAGCGCCTCAGCCTCAAGCTCGGGAAAGCCAAAGACCATGTAAGATCGCTGCGCCACGGTCTGGGCATCGGGCAGCCCCGTGAGCCTGTCCAGTTCCGAGTTTGTGCCTTCGGTCATGCGGTCGAGCGCCGCGACGATGGACAGGGCTTGCTCTCTGGTTGGCCACTCAGCCTGCAACGGCAGGTGCGGGGCGACGGGTGATCGCAGAACGGTCATGACTGCTGCTCTATGAGGTACTGCCGGAATGTCTGCCTCGGAAGATCTTTTAGTGGATCCGATTGTCAGACTTGTCATGGCTCGGGACGGATTCGCTCCCGAAGATATTCGTCATCTGATGCGCCATGTCGCGGCTCGCGCCGCCGGTACATCATCACGTCAAACGCAACCTGTCACTCCGCGTGTTGTCCAGCACGGTTGCAAATGGGCCGACGCCGCTTAGCGGTGTCGGCCACGCCTCGTTCTCCGGCCGGTGCGCACATCGCTTCATCGCTGGCAGCGTTGGACACAATCTACCTCAGGAGGCTCCGCATGCGTTCACTAAGCCGGCGCTGACGGCCAGAGTAGCAACCACTTGAACTTCTCCGGAGGCTCTCGGACCGAGAGCAGTCAAATAATTCCTGGAGAATGAAAGTCACCTTCGGGGTCAATGTCGGGTGTTGACGGACGAGCACTTAGCCACAGCGGAAGGATTCGAGGCGAAGTGGAAGGCCGCGCTCGATCGAGCCGACATCAGGTGGTAGCACGGCGATGCCATCAGCAAGAGCCATCGCCATGAGGCTTGCCGACGACCCGCGGCTGAGCACAGTCAGCACAGGCCGCCCCCAGTTCGTCCCGCCCGGTTATCGTCGCCGGAACAAATTTTGGTCCGTCCAAGCCGCTTCTCATACACGAATCCTGAGGCCGCCGACGACCATTCCGGTCCAATTGCCGAGTCCTGCGATAGCCCGGATTGCAGGAAGCGCAATCTGACGGATGGCGCGCGAGCGCCGCGTTCGGATTGCCGGGCAACGCGGCGAACAGCATTGTTCCGATCATTCCAATCTTGACCGGCTTTCCAGGAGGTCAACGCCAGTACCCTCGGTGGGCTTGCGGAGCATATGAGCCTCGCAATTTCATCCGCCTTGTCGAAACGGCGTGCACGTGTTGTGTTTCGATTTTGTCCTCTGCGTTGTCAACCAAAACGTTGCAATGTTAGTCTATTGATGCCGCAGTGACACGTGACGCAGCGGGTCGTGCGGCTGCACGCAGAAACTGGAGCCGGGGATTTAGTGACGGTATCAACGGTCGAAGACAAACTTGTCGACTCCATCTACGCCACCGTTTTCGGCGAGGGTACATGGCAGGACTTTCTGGCGAAGTTGAGCCGGATACTTCCCGACGGTCGGTCCACCCTCTTCTACCACGACAGCAGACGGAGCAAGGGTGCCTTCAACCTCAACTCCGGCTTCGATGCCGCCGAGGTCGCCAAATACGGAGAGTATTACTCCAGCATCAACCCGTGGATGCCGGCGGCGGCGGTAAGGAAAGTAGGTCTGGGCGTGGTGGCCGAGCAGATGTTCCCGCGCGACCGCTTGGTGAAGACCGAGTTCTATAATGACTTCTGGTCAAAGGTCGGTGGGGAGTCCGCAGTCGGAGTGACCATAGTCAGAGAGGAAGGGCGCTCTTTCCTCCTGTCGACGCTGACATCATGTCCGGATCCGGAAGCAAACAGGCACGCCGCCGATACCCTGACCCGGCTAGCGCCGCACCTCAATCGCGCATTCAAGCATTTCAGGTCCGAGCCGGGCCAAAGGACCATAGCGGAAATCGGAAGCTCGCTGTTCGATGCCGTCGACATCGGCATGGTGGTCGTCGGAGATCGCGGCCTCGTCAAGTCCGCCTCGTCAGTTGGCCAAAACATGATCAACACCGGTCGCTGCCTGCGGGTAACCCTGCTCGGAAAAATCAAAGTCTGCCAGGAGAGGGCGGATTATCTGCTCAGCCAGATGCTCGACAGGTCCTACCAGGGATCGCGGGTGGCGAGCTGTATGGTCGATGCCTTCAAGCTGACCTTCATACAAGTCGCCAAAGACCCCCTGTCGCTCTACTTCCAGGGGCCGACAATCGTTATCCTGATGGAACAGGGGAACACGATGCCGAGGGTGAACGGCGACTATTTTTCCAAAGCGTACGGGCTTACTGCAGCGGAGACGCGGGCGCTCGCGGGCATCATGGCTGGCAAGAGCGTCGACGAAATTGCCAATGCTGCCGCGCTTTCGCGGGAGACTATCCGGTCACAAATGAAGAGCCTCTACGCAAAGACGGGAACGAAGGGCCAGCTCGAGCTGCTCCGTCTTGCCAAGACATCCCTCCTCCCTGTTTGAAGTGGGCGAGTGGGATCCGCCATCTGTTCGATGCTCGCAAGCCGTCTGCTCTGCCGCGCTGAATGTTTGAACTGCCTGCCCTTTTTTGCGTACCGGAATTTCCGTCGACCCGGACAGGAAGCGTGTAACGGCTTTGCCGCGCGGCATCCGGGAATGCGGATTCTCACTCAGCGACGCATATCAATGACGACTTGCCGGCGAGTGCGATTTCACCCTGCAGGGTGAAGCGCCTTCCCACCCTGCGTGTCATACAAGCATCGGCTCCTGCCGGAGCCGGTTGTATCTGAGACCCGGCGGCGACGCCGTGTATTGGCGGGGGCCGTATCAAAGCCCCACACGGCTCCCGCCCTTTTCACAACCATCTTTTCACCGGAGCACGCCCTGTGCCGTCCTTCGTCAGCAGCGGAGCAAGGCTACTTCGGGCCACTTCAGAAGATTGGGCATTGGATTGGTCCTATTTGCCCGGTTGTGACATGACGATCGCGCATTTCAGGGAGGATTAGTAAATGGCGATTAGCCTACCGTGCGAAGCGGGAGATTCATGACAATGAGCGACGGGAGTAGAGAGGCGGGCGGGCCAGGGGGAAGCTGGCGCGCCATGGCGGTGCATTGTTCATGTCGGCCGCCATGGCATTGGCATTGTGGTGGCTGTTGACCGCGTAGCATTTGGTCAGTGCGCCGCTTATGCAGCCGGCGAGGTGATCCATGCAATCGTGTCGGGCGATCGGTTGTCCGCTACCGCCCGCAAGTAGGGGTGGACCCTGGCAACTATCCGAACTGGATTGTCGTCGCCCGTTAAGGACGATGATGAGGGGGTGAGACATTTTATGCTCAGCGTGTTGATTTCCGCCGAGAACTGACCCGGGATTGGAGTGCGCCCCTTGGGGTGGACATTGATCAGGCTGCGGTTTTGCCCGTCTGCCGGACGTATTGATCCTCGAACTGCTGCGGACTGAGATATCCCAGCGACGAATGCAGTCTGCGTTTGTTGTAATTCTCCTCGATGAAGTGGGGGAGATGCTCAATGACATCCTCGTAAGTTTCGAAAGCCATCGGATATACAGCTTCCACCTTGAGCGTCTTCATGAAGCTCTCTGCCTTGGCGTTGTCATAAGGATTTCCTTTTCGTCCCATCGAGCCGATCAAACCCTCGTCGGCAAGGAGTTGCCGATAGATCTCCGCAGCGTATTGCGATCCGCGATCGGAATGATGAATGCAGCCTGGTGGCGGTTTTCTTCGCTCGATAGCCGCCTTCAAGGCTGCAACTGTCAGGCGTGCGTCGATCGACCGCCCGATGGCGTAGCCGGCGATCAAGCGCGACCAGGCATCGAGAATGATGGCAACGTAGACGAAACGGCCTGGCAGCGCCACGTAGGTCATATCGCCAAACCCAGAGCTGGTTCGGCCCCGTCGGGATGACATCCCTTGCCAGGTTTGCGAAGATCGGACCATTGTGATTGCTGTCGGTCGTGGCAATGAACCGCCGCTTGATCTTGGGTTGTAGGTCATGCTCACGCATGAGACGCCGGATTTTCTTGTGGTTCACTACGAGGCCCTGCTGGCGAAGAGCAGCGCCAACGCGGCGATAGCCGTAAAACTCGAACTCGTCGCAGATGTCGAATATCGCTTCCACAATCGCGGTGTCGTCGGCCTGCCTGTCCCGACGGTCATAGTAGGTCGAACGCGCGATCCCCATCAGCCGACATCCTTCGGCGACAGAGAGGCCACGGGGCCGGTGACGACGGATGTAATCTCTCTTTTCGGCGGCGGTACGCTTTTCAGAGCCCCCTTTAGAAACTCCAGCTCCAGGGCCTGCTTGCCGACAAGCCGCTCAAGGGCGGCAATCCGTGCTTCGTATTCCTGGATGATGTCCGCGGCCTGCGCATCATCATCGAAAGCACCCTCCTCATACTTGCGGACCCAGACACGGATCAGCTGACGCTGGACATCGTGGCGCTTCGCCAGACCGTGGAGCGTCTCTCCCGATAGATATTCCTGCGCAACCTGGCG
>NZ_JAAKZF010000067.1 GCF_011045125.1 Allomesorhizobium camelthorni
GAGCCATGGCCTGAAATCAATCCGCAAGGCAGAACGCCTCCGGCGTCCCGGACGCAAGTTAAGGTGACATCGCCCATTGCTGTAACGCGGCGGTGACATGCCAGCGGGCGCGGCGGCGGACCGTTTCGGCAGCGATGCGGCGGGTTCAGGCAACAGGCTGCCGCGTCCACCTTCCTGATCAGCGAAGTGGGGGAGGGCCGAAGCGCCCACGAGAACGGCAAAGCCACTTGACCGGATCAGGCAGTTGTTCCTAATTTGTTCTTATGGCGGAACCGAGCGGGCGACAGAAGCCGAGCGCATGGACACTCTCTAAGGCGCACGACGCACGTGAATTGGTGCGCGTTCGCTGCGCTCATTGCAACATCGTCCGCCACTACTATCCCACCGATCTGCAAAAACTGGCGGGCGACCTCCTGCTGCCGCGATCGTAAACACCGACCGACCGCTCTCACCGTAGCACGACAGTCGGCGCATTCCTGTCAGGATGGATCGCACTGTCGTCCGCGTTACAGCAAGGGCATGCCAGTGCGACCGCGCGGATCGGGCTTGTCGCGGACCTGTTCGATCGATCAATTCCCGTCGGACATCGAATACGAAAGAACGGACCCTTCTCTGCCGTTCCCTGAGAGAAGGTCTTCGGCAAGCCATGACCCAATCCGGACCTTGCCGCGCCGGATTTCCTTCCCGAAAGATCCCATGACGAGTGGTGGATAGCGACCTGCGCTCTGGCAGAGCGTGGTTGCTAGCTAAAACTCTGTGGAGGCAATCATGCTTGTTGCAGCCGATCGACCCGCGGCGCCAGCCGCTATCCGCACCGATCTTGGCGCGATTTTTGTTTCGTTGGAACTCAGCAAATCGACTTGGCTGGTCACATCGCTGTCGCCGGGCAGTGGGGAGCGGATGTCGAAGCATGCGGTGCGCGGCGGCGATGTCGTCGGACTGTTGGCGCGCCTTTCCCATCTTCAGGACAAGGCGCAAGCGCGCACCGGACAACGCTTTGCGCCCATCGTCATCCAGGAAGCGGGTCTGGACGGCTTCTGGGTCCATCGTGCCTTGGAGCAGGAGGGGATCGAAAGCCATGTGGTTGACGCTGCCTCGATTGCAACTTCCCGTCGGCGGCGTCGCGCCAAGACCGACAAGATTGATGGTGAGGCGCTGGTGCGCGCGCTGCTCGCCGATAAGAGGGGCGAGCCGCGCGTGTGCGCGATGGCCAGGGTGCCGAGCGTTCAGGAGGAGGACCGCCGCCGCATCTGCCGTGAACGCAAGGTGCTGATTGGCGAACGGACCTGCCATGTCAACCGCATCAAAGGTCTGCTGTTTGCCCAGGGGATCACCGACTACAACCCGTTACGGCGCGACCGGCGAAGGCGGCTTGAGGAACTGAAGACTGGCGACAGCCGCGCGCTGCCCGACCGCCTAAAGGCGCAGATCCGTCGCGAGCTCGATCGGCTCGAATTGCTGCTCGCCCAGATCAAGGACTTGGAAGCCGAGCGCGACGCGCTGCTCGCAACCGAAGTAGCCGACAGTCCGGCAGCGACCTTGCTCGACCTCAAGGGCATCGGCCCCGACTTCGCCACTGTCCTCTATGCGGAAGGGCTGTTCCGGCACTTCGACAACCGCCGGCAGGTCGCCGCCTATGCCGGGCTTGCGCCGACTCCTTGGCAGAGCGGATCGGTCCGGCACGAGCAAGGCGTCTCGAAGGCCGGCAATCCCCGGCTGCGAACGACAATGGTCGAGCTGGCCTGGCTATGGCTGCGCCACCAGCCCGGCTCGGCGCTCGCCCGCTGGTTCCAAGAACGCGTGAGGCGCAATGGGGGGCGTCTCAGGAAGTCGACCGTCGTCGCCCTTGCAAGAAAGCTGCTCGTCGCGCTGTGGAAATATGTGACCGCGGGCGTCGTCATCGAAGGTGCCGTCATGAAGACTGCCTGATGGGACCACACCCATGCTCATCCCCAGGGCCTGATCAGCCCTGGCGGATCCAGGGGGCGAACCGAAATGTCTGTTGGCTTGAAATGCCGTCTGAAAGACGGGTCTCGTCCTCTGGGCCCTTGCCGCCGCAAGCGGGATATTGGTGCAGCCGTCCCAACCGGCGACCGTATGTGAGCTTGATCAGGCTCGACAGCCGAGCCGCCTCACGCAATCGGGCCCAACCCTGGATTCCGCGCCATTCGGAGGAACAGATGCCGCCTTAACACCCTCTTGACCCCAACATCGTCATGTGAGCGGACGTCGGGCGCAATCAGCACTCGTGACCCGACCCAAAGCGGCCCTTCCGAGTGGTGAGCAGGAACGGGGCGGCGGATCGGAAGCAGAAATTCTGCCTCCAACCGCCGAAGCGCCGTTCGCGTTTTCAGGGCGCAACTACCTGCGATAGAGGATCATGGACCGGAAGCTTGTAGCGCGGTTGGCTTCCTACCAGTCTGCGTCGGAGAGGAGTTCGCGTTTGCCGCTGATCTCGAGATGAAACGCGAGCAGTTGGCCGAAATCCATCCCGATCCTACGTGTGATACGGACGATACCAGCATCACGAATCTAATTTCCGCAACACGAGATCGGCAACTTGTGCATTGCAAATGGAGTCCTTAACCGTAAATCGGTGCAAGGGAGAAATCGCATCGACAGGCGGCAAAATGTTTGTAGAGCACAACCCCTTTTTGGTCGCGCTCTCAGTGGTGATCGCGATCCTGGGAGGATATACAGGCTTGGGGCTCGCGGCTCGCGTGCGCGGCACTGGTAGTGCCGGTCGCAGGTTGTTGCTTGCTGGTGCGGCCTTCTTCCTTGCGGTGGGCGTCTGGACTATGCACTTCGTCGCCATGCTGGCAGCGCCACTCCCCCTCGATACCACCTACCTTGTTCTGCCAACGATCGTGTCCTTTCTGATCTGCGCCCTTGTCATGGGTGTGTCGCTGTTCTTCGTCTCGCTCGGCGAGCCTTCGAATTCGCGGGTGGTTGCTTCGGCACTGCTGCTCGGCGTCGGCATCGTATCGATGCATTATGTCGGCATCCATGGTCTTGCTGGCTCCTTCCATGTCGAGCATCAGCACGCCATGATGATAGCGGCCGCTGTGATCGCCGTAGGGACCGCCTATGGCGGCCTGCGCATCTTCTTGGCACGCCATGGCGGCATGCGACTGGCCCTTAGCGCCTCCGCCTTTGGTATCGCGGTCTCCGGCATGCACTATACCGCCATGTACGGCATGCGCTTTCTGCCCGGGCCTCCCCTCGACCACGCGGCGCACGGCTTGGCTGCATCGCCGGAGGTGCTGGCCCTGATAGTATCGCTTCTGTGTTTCCTAATTATCTTCGGCTTCCTGCTGTTCCTCGTGCCCGAGCCACGGTCACGCGCGCTGATCTCGGCACCCGCACATGAAGCCGATACAGTTGCGTTCGAAACTGCCCAGATGTGGAGGTCCGACCAGAACGGTTTTGGTTCCGCCGATGCGCAATCACAACAGCATCTGCCTACGCGTAGACTTGGACAGCCGTTTATTTCCCCGGCGACAAGGCTGCCTGTTGAGGGTGCCGATGGAACCAATTTCGTCGAGGTCGGCCGGATCCGCAGCATCAAGGCTAACGCCCATTATACGCTGATCCACGACGGCAGTCGGGAGCGCATGTGTCCATGGGCGATCTCGCAAGCTGAGGCGCAGCTCGATCCCGCCACATTCCTCCGAGTCCACCGCAGTCATATCGTCTCCATCCCCCACGTCTCGCTGATCCGCAAGGAAGGCGATAGTGCCGTGGTTGAACTGGATGGCGAGGCGCCGCATCTGGTGCCGGTGAGCCGCGCCAGGATTGCCGAGCTCAAGGCTCGGCTGGGGCTGATCAGGCGCGGCGCCTGACCCAAGTCACCGAGATATAGGTCACGATAGCTGACGCAATTCGTGCAGGCTGACCGCATTTCGTGTGAAATCCAATCCTTCGTGCCGCTGTATCCGTCATTGCCTTGCCAGCATTGGCGAGCAGGAACAGCTTGCTGCCGCAATCTCCTGCTGAAGCGGAATCGTCAAAGGTCCGGCCCTGAGGAAGAGTCGTGGGAGCGAAATGACCCAAAACCTTTCAATAACCATCGCCCGACAGCCTGCCCAGTGCAGTCAAGCTACTCGCCGATCTCAGCGAGAGCCGCGCCTGCTCGCCGACGGCCACAGCCCGATACCCAGTGAAGCTGAGGCTCGCCAAGCTTGGGCATCTGATCGGCCGGCGCGGCATTCAAGAGCTGAAGGCCGCGACGGCCCCTGCGTGATCGGCGCCATGGACACGCAGCACGAGCTGCAGGCTTTTGAAGTGATTGCAGTCTCGCTGCCGATCCTCGATGCCGGGAGGGAGGCGTGCTAGATCATCTCGATTTGCTTGATGAACGACATGTTTCAGTTGTCGAGGAAGCGATTGCCGAAGGTCGCATTGGCTTCGCGATCCAGGGCGTTCACGCCATCGATGATCCAGGCCAGGTTCTTTACGGCGAGTGCTTGGCTCGCCTGACTGAGCAAAATGGCACAGAGCATCCCGCCAGCGCGTTTGTTCCCGCGCTGGAGGCCCTGGGCGAAGCCCCGACCCTCGACCGCCATATGCTCAAGCTCGTTCTGGACGAACTTGAATCCGATCCCTTGGCGGTTCTGGGCTGTAATCTCTCAGCCGACAACTTATCCGACCATGCGAATTGGGCTCATATTCGCGATCAGATTGCCGCTCGGTCTGAACTGGCCTCGCGTCTTATCCTCAAGATCACTGCAACTTTGCCCTTCGCCGATATCGCCCTGGCGCATAATTTACTATTAGAGGCAAGAGATTTTGGTTGCCGAATTGCAATCGACGACTGCGGCTGCGGATACGCGATCTATCTTTGCCTGTGCGGTATCAAGGCCGATATCGTCAAGATCGATGCGTCGTTTGCCCCTGATCCGTGCTGCTGTCATGACGCTCAGGGTGCCTTCTCGTTTCTGGTCGGCCTGGCGGCACGTGCAGCCCCCGTCGTGGTGGTTGAGGATATCGAAACGGTCGAGCAGTTGGAGGCCACGAGATTGGCCGGAGCAACGCACGCTCAGGGCTATCACCTCCCAACGCCTGTCTTTTCATTAATCCGCAAAACGGATCCCTCGAAAGGTTCAGACCGCCCGGGCGGCGCTGGAGGGAGGGTGTAATGCCACCTTTGTCTGTTTTCTCCCTTCCTGATGTCCCAAACAAGCCAGAGCCACCTGACTGCCGCATAAGCGTGCAGTCTGGAACTCAACAGCCGAGGCCTGTATTGTGTCTTCAGCTTCCCGGATGCGTCACAATGTTGACGCCCGTCCAAACCTCCGCCCAAGGCTTTAAGAGAAACCAGGTTTGCGCCCTGGCGGCAAAGGCTTCAGCCGGTGGACCGTCGAATTCGTGGAGCCGCGCAAGGTCTCGACGAAAAACGCTCCCATTTCCTCCTGCAACACGGTCGTTGTTGCGGCGCTTCCTCCATGGCCTTCCTGTTACCAATCAGCCGCTCGGCGGTGGCAAAAGCGCGCTGCCATCGTTCCAGCTCGCCCGGCGGCAAGGGCTCGTCCCACGGCATTAGCTCCTCAAACGCCGAGCACCAGGTGATGTTGAACGCACACGGGAGGAGATCGGCGAATCGCAGCTCCCGGCCGAAGCGTCTCCGGATCACTTCATGTACACACGTCTTGCACAGCGTTTCGTTCTTCCGCGCTATCTGTCGCCAGATAGTATCCTTCAGCATCGGCGCCACTTCGTCCGGTTCACGCCCACAACGATCGCAACGAATGTTCATCGCGGCTCCTCGATGGATTCAGGCCCGCGCAGCAACCCGACGTTCGAAGGTCCGGCCAAGCCGAAGAATGGGGATTGCGCTGAATGCGCGAACTCCCCCTTGCAGGCGTTATCGGGTCCCTGCAATCCACGATTTGGCTATTTGACCTCTGTAGCGGCGGTTTCATAAGCTAGGTGCCGTTCGCGTTCCGCCGGCTCGGTCTCGGTTTCCGAGACGCCAAAATCGGTGCAGAACCAGTCGGCGCCATGCCATGTCGCTGCCCATAGCCGCGGTCTTTCAGTTCTACCTAAACGCCTTTTCGAGCCGGCGGTTTCGTTGTTGCGCTCGCCCCAGCTTTTCCACGATGCGTAGGCGCGTGTGGTCGTCACTTGACCGCCTTGCGCGCCGCATTCGGCCAGCCATTTTGCCGACGGCGTCTTTGGCCTTAACACGGGCGCTGGTGGCGTCGCGCACGCATGCGGCGGCATGAGGCGGTGCCGGTGCCGAGCGCGGCAGCCACTAACCATCCACGCCAGGGCTTGCGACAATTCGGCTTCAGCTCTGAAATATCTGACATCCTCTAACCGCCTTAGTGGCAGTCGTCCGACGAATTCACGCTGATGGACCCAAACGCGACCTTCATCAGCCCATTTCGCTGGCCGATAGCCGACGTTCACCGCAACCAGCGTTCCAGACCCAATCCGGGACCTTCGTCGAGCTATGCCGGCGCCCGAAAGCCGAGATGGAAGAGCCGCATGGCAAATCCCTTGACCTGCAAGGCCTCCCGACCGCAGCCGTAAACGATGATCTGCGGTGCATCTGCGAGCATATGACAGGCCCGGTCGATGGCGGCCGGGTCCACCCGGCCAAGGACCGCGCCGAGTTCGTCGAGGGCGATCTCGAACGGATTCTTTTGCGCCTCCGTCATGGCAGTTCCGCCATCAGATCTCGGTTTCGCTCGTAGAGTTGCCGGAAGACTTTATAGCGCCGCTCATAGACCGGGCGGTTCTTCCTGTCGGGCTTGATCCGGCGCTCCTCGGGATTCCAGGTGAGAATGTCCCGTTTACTGACATCGCCGACGCCGAGGGCGGCGAGGAACGCATCACCATAGCTCGCGCCGACCGAATTGCGGCAGATCGTCTGGGCCATGCCCGAAATGTCGGACACCGCCTGCGGCCAGACATGGTTCCTGGTGCCGCCGCCGACGGCAATCAGCGAGCCCGGCATGTGGCCGATGTCGCGATACGTCTCGATGATGTGATTGGTGCCGCAGGCGATGCCTTCGAGCAGTGCCCGGTAGAGATCGCCGCGGCGGTGAGTGAGATTGAGGCCGAAGATCATCCCCTTGGCGTCGGGGTCATGGATCGGCGTCCGCTCTCCCGAAAAATAGGGGAGCATTACGAGGCCATTCGCGCCGGGCGGCGAGGCTTCCGCCTCCCGGGCGAGCTTTGCGAAGGCCTCGTCGGGGTCGAGGTCGCGCGCGGCCTGGTCCCGAAACCAGTGGGTGAGCGTACCGCTGGTGGCCAGCCCCGCCATCGACGCATGCTCGCCGGGAAAGAGCCATGGCGCATACCACAGCCGTGCATCCTCGATACGGTTCTTCGACAGCATGATTGTAAAGACGGTCGAGCCATACATGACCATCATATCACCCTTCCGGACGACCCCGACACTCAGCGCCTCGGCAGCCGCGTCGATGGTGCCTGCGATCACCGGCGTGCCCTTCGCCAGCCCGGTGGCGTGCGCCGCCCTCGCGGTCACGTGGCCGGCGACCGCAGTCGTCCATATGATTTTCGGCAGCCGCTCGATGTCGACGATGTCCGGCGCGAGTTCGGTGCTCCAGCCTTGCCGGTCGACAAGGTAAAGCGGCGAGAAATTGGCGGCCGAATAGTGGTCGATCACGCATTCGCCGGTCAGTTTCTGAACCAGATAGGTGGTGGAGGTGACTATATTCTCTGTCTCGCGGAAGACCTCCGGCTGGTTTTTCTTCAGCCACAGGATCTTCGGCCCGACCGATTGCGAGGTCAGCGCGTTGCCGCAGCGCTCGAGAATGCGGTCCGGCCCGATGGCGGCGTTGAGTTCATCGATCTCGTTCGCCGCACGTGTATCGACGCCGTAGAGCACCGCATTTGACAGCGCCTCGCCGTCCCCATCCACCGGCAGCATACATGGCCCGATGGCGCTCGTACTGACCGCGCGAATGGAATTCGGAGCGATCCCGCTGCCGGCAAGCAATTTCTTGCAGATGGTCCTGAAATCGCCCCACCAATCCTGCTTCGGCCGGTGCTCGGCCCAGCCGGGCCGCGGCACCAGCATCCGGTGCGGCTTCAACGCGCTGGCGACGATGCGGCCCGATGCGTCGACGATGACGCCTTTCGATTCGAACGTCCCGATGTCGATACCGAGATAGTGGTTCATTCGTAGTCGTCGCGGTCGAGGCTGAAGCCATCGTCGATAGACGCGATGCCTTCGACCAGAAGCGTCGTCAGGCCTTCCAGGTCGCCGAGGTCGCAGACTTCGAGCGAGGAATGCGAGTAGCGCATGGGAAAACCGAGATCGATGGAGGCAACGCCCTGGCCGACAAACTGCACATAGGACGAGTCCGTCAGCGCCCCGGTGTGCGCGGTTCTCTGCAGCGGAATATCGATACGCCGGCTGGCGCCGTCGAACAGCGACACCAGCGCCGGATGGGGGATCGTGCCGTTCAGCGTGCCGCGACCGTGGAAGGAATAAAGACTCATTGCAGGACCGCCGCCCAACCTGACGTCGCCGCGATAGGCCATGTCCGGCGTGTCGGTGGCCAGCAGCAGATCGATCTGGATGGCGATGTCCGGCTGCACCGCCTGTGCCGCCGTCAGCGCACCGCGCAGGTTGAACTCCTCCTGCACCGAGAAGACGAAATGCACCGTCGGCCGTTTGGGCCGCGCCATAAGTTGCCTCGCGGCTTCGATGATGACCGCGCAGCCGGCCCGGTCGTCGATGGACGTGCCGGCGATGCGATCCGGCGAGAGTTCGACCCAATACGGCCGATAGACAACCGGAGAGCCTATGTCGATTCCGGCGGCGATCACCTCGTCCTGGCTGGCAAAGCCGGCGTCGATGTAGAGGTCCTGGTACGGGACGACCTTGTATTTCTCCTCGGGCGTGGTCGCATGGTGGCTCTTGTTGGCGATGACGCCTGGCCTGTCTCGCCCTTCGCCGACGCAGATCAGCACTTCCTGAGAGGGCAATGCGCGCTCGGGAACGCCGCCAAGCCGCTCGACCCGGATGAAGCCACCGGCCTCGATCTTGCGTACGACCAGGCCGAGTTGATCCATGTGGGTGAACAGCATGACCGACGGCGCGCTTTGGTCGCCCTCTAACGTCGCTATCAAATTTCCCAGCCGGTCGGGTCGCGTCGACAGGCCGAGGGCTTTCAGCAGGCCTGCGATATGGCGGCGAACCCTTCCTTCATGGCCGGACAGGCCGGGGATGAGCATGAGGTCGCAAAGAAGCGCCTTCAGGCGCGCCTTAACCTCGCCGGGACGTTGGTCCGCCTTCATGCGCCGCGCGCCGCGCGCGCCAGGCGCATGAATTCGGCCGCGCGGTCCGGATCGACCGGGTTCCACGTGTTGCCGTCAACCTTGAGCGAAGAGCCGACGATGCAGCCGTCGGCGATCTTCAGCACATCCGCAACGGTCGCGTGCTTGACGCCGGTGTTGGCGAGAACCGGCGTTTGCGGCAGCACCTTCTTTACCGCTTCCAGGTCGCCCAGCGCCGCGGCCTCGCCCGTGATCTGGCCGGAAACAAGAATAGCGTCCGGAATGCTCGAAAACACCGCGCTGCGCGCCCGGTCGGGCAGGCTGCGCTGGTCGAGCGAATAGGCGAATTCGGCCGACACGTTGTAGAGCAATGCAAGATCCTGCCTGCACAGCCTGTCGCGATACCGCATTGCCTTGCCGGCATCCGGGGTCCACGGCCCCATGTCGGAGGCATAGGTTCCGGTGAATATCTCGCGCACGAAGGCGGCTCCAGTTGCGGCCGCGAGCGCGATGGAAGACATGGGGTCCCACAGCACATTCACGCCGAACGGAACGCTTATCCTGTCGCGCACCTGGCCGATGGCGTAGGCCATCGTGGCCGTCGAAGCCGTATCGACCTCGAATTCGTACGGCCGGTCGTTCTCATTGCCGAACATGATCGCATCGAAGCCGGCTTTTTGCAGGGCTTCGATATCCTTGCCGATACCTTCGATAAGACCGTCGACTCCGCGCTCGGCGTCGTACAGTGGCGAGCCAGGCAGTGCGCCGAAATGCACCATGCCAATCACCGGCTTGCCCGTGCCGAAAACCCGCCTGAACTTTTGCGTCACTGGCCCTCCCCATATGCTTTCTTTGATGCTAGCAACCGCTGGAATCCATGTCCAATGGTTCGCAACTTCCGCTAATCCAGATAGGGAATGCAATGAGCGCGTCTGGCATCTTCGCTCGAATAGTCGCGCTGATCGGCGCGGTAGCGATCCTTTTGCGGCACCGGGGCGACGGATCGCAGGAACAGGCCTTTGGCAGCGCGCCGAAAATACCGGCGGCAAGGCCGCAGGGCATCCCGACGCTGAAGATGCCGACGGCAAGAGGATGGACGGAGGGGCAAACGCCGGTTGCTGCAGCGGGACTTCACGTGAACGCCTTTGCAGCCGGCCTGAAACATCCGCGCTGGATCCATGTGTTGCCGAACGGCGACGTGCTCACGGCCGAGGCTCTGAGCGTGCCGGGAGGCATCAGATCCGCTTTCGACTACGCCATGTTCAGCACCATGAAGCGCGCCGCCGCGATCGGAGACAGCCCGAACCGTATTACGCTGTTGCGTGATGCCGATGGCGACGGAGTGGCCGAAATCCGCGAAGTGTTCCTCGATGGACTGAACCAGCCGTTCGGCATGACGCTGCTAGGCGATACGTTCTATGTCGGCAACACCGATGGCGTAATGGCCTTCCCGTATCTGGCCGGAGATAACCGCATCAGCTCAACAGGACGAAAGCTGACGGACCTCAAGCCCGGCGGCCATTGGACGCGGGGCCTACTTGCGAGCCCCGACGGGCGCAAGCTCTATATAGGCGTCGGTTCGCTCAGCAATATCGGCGACAGCGGAATGGCGGCAGAGGAAGGCCGCGCCGCCATACACGAACTCGACCTCGAGAACGGCAGGAGCCGCATCTTCGCGTCCGGCCTGCGCAACCCTGTCGGCATGGCGTGGGAGCCGACGACGGGGGCTCTCTGGACGGTGGTCAATGAGCGCGACGGGCTGGGCGACGAAACGCCTCCCGACTACCTGACTTCGGTGCGCGACGGCGGCTTCTACGGCTGGCCCTACTGCTATTGGGACAGGATCGTCGACGACCGGGTGCCGCAGGACCCGGCCATGGTCGCAAAGGCGATAACGCCGGATTTCGCGCTGGGAGGCCACACCGCCTCGCTCGGCCTCTGCTGGCTTCCAGCCGGCACGCTGCCCGGCTTTCCGGACGGCATGGTCATCGGACAGCACGGTTCCTGGAATCGCAGCAAATTGAGCGGCTACAAGGTCGTCTTCGTGCCCTTTGCGAATGGACGCCCGTCCGGGCCGGCTCGCGACATTCTGACCGGCTTTCTTTCTCCGGATGAGCGGGCCTCCTACGGACGACCCGTGGGCGTTGCCATTGGCCCGGACGGCTCGCTGTTGGTGGCGGACGATGTGGGTGACGTGATCTGGCGCGTGACTGGTGAGCCGGGGAACCGCTGAACGCGCAAACGCAGCGGCTCTAAACTCCTGGCTGACAATTTCGCTTGTAGCTGCGCATCCAAGACCGAGATCCGACATCCGCACAAACGCGAGGTCCGCTTCGATGAAGCCGCCATCAAATATCTGGAAATGGCGCGACAGAGCCGGCCGGCGCATCAGATCGGATGGTACCGCGTTGAAGCGTTCTACGTCGCAGTCGGGGTGGAAAGTTCACGTTCCCGTCGTCGATCAGAGCGACATGGAAGCGGCCATAACCGGACGTCACACGCGACCTCCGGCGTCGACCGTGATATTGTCCCAGTAGGGAAGAGCCCTCCGGCGTCTCCACCGGGAGGTGGTACATGGACATTGAGGAGTGGCTGCGCGGCTTAGGACTGCAGCAATACGTTACGGCCTTTCGTGAGAACAACGTCGAGGCCGATGTGCTTCTGCGGCTAACGGCTGAAGACCTCAAGGACATTGGAGTGAGTTCGGTGGGCCACCGCCGGAAACTAATGGTCGCGATAACGGAGCTGCGGGATAGGTCCTCCCCGACGCCAGTCGGTAACGCGAACGCGTTCCTGCAAGTTGCGAGACACGCATCGGCAGTCGCGTCGCACCCGGATGCCGAGCGTCGGCAGCTCACGGTGATGTTCAGTGATCTCGTCGGCTCGACAGCGCTGTCGGCATGCCTCGACCCCGAGGAGATGCGCGAGATCATTCGAGGCTATCAAAATTGCTGCGCCGGCGAGATTGCCCGCTTTGGAGGCTACGTCGCCAACTTCATGGGCGATGGTGTGCTGGCGTATTTTGGCTGGCCCCGAGCGCACGAAGATGACGCCGAGCGGGCGGTGCGCGCCGGCCTCGCTGTGACCCGCGCGGTAGCCGAGCTCCCGACACCAAAAGGTAACTGTCTAGCGGCGCACGTCGGTATTGCGACCGGTCTGGTCGTCGTCGGCGACTTGGCGGGCCCAGGGCCATCCCAGGAGCATGCCATCATTGGCGAGACCCCGAACCTTGCAGCTCGGCTTCAAGGATGCGCAGGACCGGGGGAGGTCCTTGTCGCTGAGGATACACGGCGTCTGGTGGGCCAACTCTTTGCGTTCTGCGAGCGAGGCGATCTGGTGCTCAAAGGCTTTGACGCTCCGGTCCGCGCCTACTCCATCGTGGGAAGCGGCGCGATAGAGAGCCGTTTCGATGCGCTGCACGGGTTGAAGCTCGCGCCACTGATCGGTCGTGAACGCGAACTCGCGATACTACTCGACGCGTGGGCCGGACTCGCCGACGGACAGGGGCGGGTCGTCCTGCTTATCGGCGAGCCCGGGATTGGCAAGTCGCGTTTGATCGAAGCGCTAAAATCCCGGCTCGCCGCTACGCCTCACGCCTGCTTGGAATATCAGGCTTCCCCGCTTCACGCCCACACCGCGCTCCACCCCTTCGCCAACGAACTTGCGCGGACCGCCGAGTTCCACGGCGGAGATGGGCCCCGGGTACGCCGCCAAAAATTGAACGCCCTGCTCACGCAGCGATTAGAAGCCAAAGCCGACGCGGCCACGCCAGTTCTCGCTACCCTTCTCGCCTTGCCCACGAAGGGCGACCTCTCTCCGGACCTCACGCCGCAGCAGGTCAAAGCGAAGACGCTGGCGATCCTGATGACGCAGGTCGAAACCCTGGCGCACCGCGAGCCGCTCCTGCTCGTATTCGAGGATGTGCACTGGGCGGACCCAACTTCGCTTGAGCTGCTCGCCGCATTGGCGGAATTGGCGGCCTCTTTGCCGATCCTGATGATTGTCAGTCATCGGCCTGAGTTCACGGCGTTTTGGAGTGATCTCCCGCACGCTCTTTCTATGACACTCGATCGCCTGAATCGGCGCGATGCCGTGGCGCTTGCCAAGCAGACAGCAGGTCCGGGACGCCTGCAGCCAGCGGCGATCCAGCGCATCGTTTCCCGCTCCGATGGAGTCCCGCTCTTCATTGAGGAACTGGCCAGGGTGGTGCTTGAGACGGGGCCGCGGGGCGAAGCCGAGCCGGGCCTCGCGGAGATGTCGTGGATATCTCATAGGGAGATTCCGAGCACTTTGAGCGGCCTGCTGTCGGCCAGACTGGACCGCCTGGGCTCCGCAAAGGAGGTGTTGCAGGTCGGTGCCGCCATCGGTCGGGAATTCTCCCGCGACCTGGCAATTGCGGTATTGCAGGGCGAGGGCGACCCTGCCGACGAAGCCCTTGAACGGGCGGTGGCAACCGGCCTGATAGTCCGCGAAGGCGCGGGTCCGTTGATGACATTCAGATTCCGCCACGCTCTTATTCAGGAGGCGGCTTATGGCTCTATGCTCAAGAGCCGCCGTCGGTCGCTGCACGCCCGCATCGCCCATCTCGCCGAGACGCAGACGTCCGACTTCCGGGCGCCGCCGCCAGAGTGGCTAGCCCGACACTATGCCGAGGCCGGAGAAATGGATCGAGCAGCAAGTCTTTGGTTCGAGGCTGCCTGCCAGGCGAAAGCTACCTTCGCGACCCGGGAAGCCGCCTCGCACCTGGCGGCCTGTCTCGCGGCGACGCGATCTATTGCGGGTGATACCGAACCACCGCCCGAGACCCGCCGTATTCGCACCGACGCTTTGGTCATGCTCGGCGATCTCGCCAGCCTCGCTGAGGATATCGCCGAGGCGGACGATCAATACCGCCAGGCAATCGACGAGGCCCCCGATCCCGCCACACGCGAACGCATTGAGAAGAAGCGCCACCACTGTCGAATCGCATCGCGTGGCTCCGCGCGCATCGCCTATTACGAGCATGGCGCGGGTGACACGACGCTGCTCTTCGTCAGTACCCAGGCGCTCGGACTGGCCATGTTCCAGCCGATCCTCGAGCGGCTTTGCGACGATTTCAGGGTTGTCACCGTCGATCCGCGCGGTTCCGGTCGCTCCGACGCACTTCAGAGGCCCTACACGATCGCCGAGCATGCGAGCGATGCGCTCGCCGTGATCCGTGAGCTTGCCGCTCCGAGGCTGATCGGTGTCGGCATCTCGATGGGAGCCAACGTTCTGTTTCACGCTGTGCATCAGGCGCCGGGGCTCTTGAGTGGAGTGGTGACGATCGGCGCACCTCCGGCCGGCCAGGGCCAAGAGCATTTCTCGGGCGAGTGGAGAGCGCTTCAGGCAGAGATGAAACACACCGGGGAAATTGAGCCCATGCTGCGGCTCCACGTCGGCCAGGTGTTTTCGGAGCCCGAAATGCGCGGCGACAGTGGCACAAATTGCTGGCGAGCGGTGGTAGCCCGAGTGACCGCTCTGCGGTGTAACTTTGCCACAGGTCCGACCCGAACGAAGGGCCGAATTGGGGTCGACTGTTGCCTTTCCAGGTTCTCTAGAAGGTCGCTCGCCGCGAGAGGCGCGAATTGATGTAGCACAACGCCAGCGAGTGCCGCCCGCCAGATATTAGACCTGCTAAAAGACGGCTGTTGGAAGCCGGAAACCTGCCAGCGGTCGCCAATGTTTCCGACGCTGATAGCCCGACCGTGGCCGAGATCGGGCGCGCGATCATGGACGTCATGTGCGGGCGGAGCTTATAGGCTTGCCCGACGCGCCGTGTTACCCGCACCGCGGCATTCGCAAATACCTTGATGCGAAGAAGCCATTCATCAGTTCGGTCCTCCTTAGTCTAGTTTCCGTCCACAAACAGCAAGCGATTGATTTTGTTTGATGAATCGCGACTTTTGCACGAGCAAGGCCCGGCGGTTTCAGGTATCTCGGATCATGCCACTGAGTCCAATCCCTGCCACCGCCGGAGCCGACAATGCGCCAAGAACGCACCGTCCAAGCCAGCATATTCGATGTTTTCGCCACGCACGAGATCGGCCGCGAGCTGGAGGCGATGTCGCAATGGCTGGACGAGCATCGCGACCTGCTCGGTTTGGTGGCGCGAGACTTGGTCCGGGTCGGCGTCAAGGCGACCGGACGGCAAGGCCTGCCCGCCGAAGCGGCGCTGCGATGCGCACTGCTCAAACAATATCGGCAGCTGAGCTACCAGGAACTGGCGTTCCACCTCGAGGACTCCGCCTCGTTCCGCGCCTTTGCACGGCTGCCATGGTCATGGAGCCCGCAGAAGTCGGTGCTGCAAAAGACGATCAGCGCGATCCGGTCCGAGACCTGGGAAGCGATCAATCGAGCAATTCTGTCGAGCGCTCGGCAGGGGCGGCTGGAGGACGGCAGCGTCGTGCGGCTGGATAGCACTGCGACCTCGGCACTCATGCACGAGCCGAGTGACAGCAGCCTGCTGTGGGATGCCGTCCGTGTCATGGTGCGTCTACTGAAGCGAGCTGACGCCTTGATTGGTGGCGTCGGCCTGGAATGGCGCGATCATTGTCGGGCGGCCAAGAAGCGCGCCCGCAAGATCCAGTTCACACGCGGCCGACCCAACCGCGTCCAACTCTACCGTGAACTGATCGCGATCGCCTGCGCGACCTTGGCATACCTGAAGCAGGCGAGCGAGCGATTGGCAGTGACGAGCAATCCGCTCATCGCGCTGGGGCAGGTCCAGGTCCGTCACTATCGGCCGCTGGTCGAACGCATCATCAGACAAAGCGAACGGCGGGTTCTGCTCGGCGAGCCAGTGCCTGCCGGCGAGAAGCTAGTCAGCCTGTTCGAGCCCCATGCCGATATCATCGTCAAAGGCAACCGCGACGCCGAATACGGTCACAAGCTGAACCTGACCACCGGCAGGAGCGGCATGATCCTCGACTTGGTGATCGAGGCGGGCAATCCGGCCGACAGCGATCGCTTGCTGCCGATGCTGGCACGCCACGTCGGCATCTGGGGCCAAGCGCCGCGGCAAGCGGCGGCCGATGGTGGCTTCGCCACTCGCGATAACCTGACCACAGCGAAGACCTTGGGCGTTCGCGACATGGCCTTCCACAAGAAAGCCGGCCTCAGGATCGAGGACATGGTCCGCAGCAAGTGGGTCTATCGCAAGCTGCGCAACTTCCGCGCCGGCATCGAAGCCGGCATCTCATGCCTCAAGCGCGCTTACGGCCTGGCACGCTGCACATGGCGCGGCCTTGATCACTTCAAGGCCTACATCTGGTCCTCGGTCGTGGCCTACAACCTCGTCCTCTTCACGCGCCTCAAGCCGGCCTGATACCGGCTAGGCATCGCCGCTGGTTCGCGCCGGCCAATGCCGGCCTCGTAGGCGTGCGCGTGATCACCGCCCACCAAGCCATTCTGCCCACGACCAGGGCCAGTGACGCCCACGTGCCGTCAAGGGCACTCCACTGATCGATGCTAAGTGCTTACAAACGTTGCAAAACATGCGAGTTTGTGGATGGAAACTAGACTAGAGCTTCCCGCTGCCGCTGTGAGCGCCGCGCCGACATCCGCGAAGAAGCCGAGTACGCGGCTCATAGATGCCGCCTCGTCCTGCAGTCGTGTTTCACGGGCCGACTGGGCGGAGCGGAGGGTCTTGCCGACCAAAGCCTCGAACATGCCGATGGCGGCGTCTGTGAGCGCCATCTCCATTTCCAGGAGAAAGGCCGCCAGTGTCGCGTGCCTGCGTCCCGGCCGCATCTGCTCGAGGTTTTGGGCCGTGAGGCGTCGGCCCTCTTGGGCCATGCGTCGGACCCGATGGGCTGGAACAACGTCGAGCATGTCAGCGCAGATGCCGACATGCCGAACCACTGCCAGCCGCTCGATCAATCCGCTCATAGCTGGAGCGCCGGCTTTTCCGGGCGGCTCCCGCAGCCATGACACACCGCTTTGACGGGCACGGGGACCGCTCCCCATCAAAGCCTCCAACCGGATGACAATATCCGGCGTCAGGTGTTCCGCGATCGCGTTGAACAGCGCTTCCTCGGCCCCGGTGCAGGCCTTCGCCGCCAGCCGTTCGAGCACCGTGATACCGGAATGGTGATCCGTCGCCGCCGCATCTCATCGGCGAGCGCCGTAACGACGTGCTTGTCCTTGGTCGTCGCGACAGCAACCCCGCGAGCCCAACCCAGGAGGTCTTCCCGGTCAGGATGCGTCAGGTCCTTGAAGCCGTATGTTTGGCGAAGAATTGCCAGCTGTTCATAGCGGGTCGGAGAGCGCCGGGCAAAATTCGTGAGCACATCCGGCTCGAGCCCAAGCTGGTCGGCGAGGAAGGTCAGTGCGACCTTCGGGATCATTTCGCCGCGTTGGATCAAACGCCCCGGGTAACGAAGTGCGCAGAGCTGGAGCGCCAGACCGAGCCGAGTATCCGTCTGCCTGCGCGTATCCAGCAGGCGATGGTCGGCATCATCGAGGGTCCAGTAGCGGATCAGGGTATTGTCATCGACCGGAAGGGCCAGGAGCTCATACCGTTCGGCATCCGTCAGTATCAAACGACGTGGCATCGTTTTCTCCGCTCTGTCACAAAATGAAACGAGGGGACCCTTCATATGACTTACATTGCAAGACAAGTTATGTGACAATCCGCAGGCTTTTGGCGCGCCGATTCTCGGGCGTCACGCAAACGGACGTATAAATGACAGCGTTGATCGGCTATACACGGGTCTCGAAAGCCGACGGCAGTCAGGTTCATGATTTGCAGCGCGATGCGCTGATCGCTGCCGGGGTGAAGCCCGAGCATGTCTATGAGGATGCCGCCTCTGGGCGGCGCGACGATCGCCCTGGTCTCGAAGCGTGTTTGAAGGCGTTGCGTGGCGACGACACGCTCGTGGTCTGGAAACTCGACCGGCTCGGTCGCGACCTGCGCCATCTGGTCAATCTGGTTGGAGACCTGACTGCGCGCGGGATTGGCCTGAAGGTGCTGGCTGGAGAAGGGGCATCGATCGACACCACCACTGCCAACGGCCGACTTGTGTTCGCCATCTTCGCCGGCCTCGCCGAATTCGAACGGGCGCTCATCGCCGAACGGACCAAAGCGGGCCTGGCCGCCGCGCGCGCCAGAGGCCGAAACGGTGGCCGCCCCTTCAAGATGACGCCGGCCAAGCTGCGTCTCGCTACTGCCGCCATGGGGCAGCCGGAGACGAAGGTTGGCGATCTGTGTGCCGAACTCGGGATCACGCGACAGACACTCTACCGCTTCGTAAGTCCGAAGGGCGAGCTGCGCGACGACGGAAAACGACTCTTACAGCGGCGGGCCGGGGCTGAACAAAAATGAGGGCGTGATGTCGAACGACGACCAAACCAAGCCCCTTCCGCTTTCCCGGAGGAAGCGAATGAGCCAACACTCTCAACGCGAAGAGCAGGCCGAAAACATGGAAGGTCTCGATCACCTCGAACGTGGCCGGAATCATTATGAGCAGCGCGCCTGGGCCGAAGCCTACCGGATGCTTTCGCTCGCCGATCAGGAAACGCCGCTGGGAGCCTCGGATCTCGAACGGCTCGCGATGGCGGCATACTTGGTCGGTCGCGACGATGAATATCTCAGAACACTCGAACGTGCCCACAACGCTTATTTGAACAGCGACCAATGCGCTCGCGCCGTCCGTTGCGCTTTTTGGCTCGCCTTTCGCGTGCTCATGCGCGGCGAAATGGGCCGCGCGAACGGCTGGCTTGCCCGTGCTCAACGCTTGCTGGAAGGCGATGCCTCCGAGTGCGCCGAGCAAGGCTATCTGCTGCTGCCAGTCGCTCAGGGGCTCAAATTGAGGGGTTACGAGGCCGCATACGCTGCTGCAGCCGAAGCCGCAGCGATCGGTGAACGCTGCGGCGACCTGGATCTCATCGCCTGTGCCCGCATGGAACAGGGCCGGATTCGACTGCAGCAGGGGCAGGTGGAAGCCGGGCTCGCACTCCTGGACGAGACGATGGTCATGGTCACCGGTGGAGAGCTGTCGCCCCTCGTGACTGGCCTGATGTATTGTAGCGTGATCGCTGCCTGTCAGCAGGTATATGCATTCGATCGCACCCGCGAGTGGACGGTCGCCCTGACTCATTGGTGCGAAGGCCAGCCCGATATGGTCGCTTTCGTTGGCGCCTGCCGGGTGCATCGCGCAGAGATCATGCAGTTGCGCGGCACCTGGCCTGAGGCGATCGAGGAAGCGCGGCGGGCGGGCGTACGGTCGCAGGGCATCGACCGGCGGGCTGCCGCCGCAGCGCTCTACCAGCAGGCAGAGGTCCATCGTCTGCAAGGGGAGTTCGCGGCGGCCGAGGAGGCGTATCGAGGCGCAAGCCAGCTGGGCCTGGAGCCGCAACCGGGCCTGGCGCTGTTGCGCCTCGTGCAGGGACGAACCGACGCGGCCGCTACCGCCGTTCGTCGTGTCGTGGGCGCGTCCACAGACCTGCTGAAGCGCATGAGCCTGCTGCCCGCCTATATCGAGATCACGTTGGCCGGGGATGATGTCGAGGACGCGCGCAACGCCTGTCGAGAGTTGGAGGACATTGCTCGGAGCTTCGGTACAGGGGTGCCGAGTGCCATTGCCGCTGAGGCGCGCGGCGCGGTCGACTTGGCCGACGGCGACGCGCAGGCCGCACTCGGCTCGCTGCGCCGCGCCTTCGAGGTGTGGCAGAGGATCGAGGCACCCTACGCAGCTGCGCGCGTACGCGTGCTGATCGGACTGGCCTGCCGCGCCGTGGGAGACGACGACGGCACCAGTCTCGAGATCGACGCGGCCAGGTCCATCTTCGAGCGTCTGGGCGCCACACCGGACCTCGCGCGGATCGACTCACTGATGAAGTGCGCCCCTTCCGGTCATTCTCACGGCCTGACGCCGCGCGAGCTGCAGGTCCTTCGCCTGGTCGCGACGGGCGAGAGCAACAAGGCGGTCGCCGACGAGCTTTTCTTGAGCGAGCGGACGATCGAGCGGCACCTCAGCAACATCTTCACCAAGCTCGATCTGTCGACGCGGACGGCCGCCACCGCCTGGGCCTACGAACATAGTTTGATCTGACCTTTACCCGGCATGGGTGGAATCCCCCATGCCTCCGCTTCTGCAAATTGAGTGGTTCCTCCGAAGCGCGACGGTCGCTGCCGGCGTAGTTTCGGCCTGTATCGGCTAAGCAGGGGGCAGGAATGACACTGCAGCGCTTTATCATTGAACGGGACGCGCCGGCAGTCGGCTCCCTTGAAATGGAGCAGATGCGCGCCGGCCTATCCAAGTCCAAGGACGTGATACGCCAGCTCGGTCCAGATATTCAGTGGGCGCAAAGCTACGTGGGTGGCGACAAATACTACTGCGTCTTCCTGGCAATGGACGAAGCCATCGTCCGGAAGCATGCCGAGATGGCCGGCCTGCCAATTACGCGGATCGAGCGGGTCGGCAGGGTCGTGGATCCGACGACCTAGCGGCGGTCCAAGTTCGCAACAAAGGATCACGATCCCGACGCGATCGCGCGCCCGAACCTCGCAAACTGACTGTCACAAAACGGCAGGTTGCCGTCCCGAGGCGCGAAAGGAACTCAGGATGACCGAAGCACAGGCCTTTGATCCCATCGCCTTTAAACAGAAGATGCGTCAGGAGTGGAATGATGCCGCCGGTGGATGGCGCAAATGGCACCACGTCGTCGAAGGCAAGGACGGCGGCCAGCGTCACAGCGCGAAGCTTGTCGCGCTGGCACGCATTCGGCCGGGAGCGTCGGTATTGGATGTCGGCGGTGGTTATGGAGAACCTAGCCTTACCGCCGCGCGCGTGGCGGGTCCCAAGGGGCGTGTTGTGTGTACGGACATCTCTCCGGGGCTTCTCGATTTTGCCCGTGAGCGCGCCTCGGAGGCCGGACTGGGCAACGTCGAGTTCATTGAAGCAGACGCGGAGCATCTAGATTTCGAGGCGAAGAGTTTCGACGCGATCGTCAGCCGGGCGGTCCTCATGTTCCTGCCCGACGTTCCAGGGACGCTGAGGCGGCTGCGCTCATTCCTGAAGCCCGGTGGTCGTCTTGCGGCGAGCGTGTGGGGCCACAAGAGCAGGGTCCAGTTCGCCACGGCCGGCTCAATTATCGCCGGCGAACTCGGCCTGCCGCCATCACCGCCGGGGCTGCCAGGTATCTTCGCGCTAGCTGATCAGCGTCAGTTGGAGAGAGCGGAACGGGACGCCGGCTTTCAGGATGTGGAGACTGGCACCACGGAAGTGATCTTCGAGACAGAGACAGCTGCGCAATTCACGGAATTCATTCGTGATGTGGCGCCGCCCTTCAGTGTCCTTTTGAAGGATCAAACGCCGGACGCGCGAGAGCGCATCTGGGAAAAAGTAACCGAGGCATACGGACGGTTCGCGGACGCAACCGGCCGAGTACGAACCACGAATGAGGCGGTTTGGGTCGCAGGGACGAAGGAGCGTCTTGGCAGTTGATGTCATCCGACGCTGCGTCGACGTCACCAGTCCATCACTCACCACTCCGCTACTAGCTCGGGGCGGGCCTGATCGCCCGAACCAACAAGAACCTTAATAGGAAGTTGCGATGACCAAATCATTCGACGCGATTGTTGTGGGCGCCCGCTGCGCTGGTTCACCGACGGCGATGTTGCTGGCTCGCAAGGGATACCGGGTCCTTCTGGTCGACCGCGCACGCTTCCCGAGCGATACCGTGTCAACACACCTTGTGCACCCGCTAGGTGCCGAAGCGCTCTCACGGTGGGGTCTGCTTGACCGCTTGGTGGCAACCGGCTGCCCGCCGATCCACACCTATAGCTTCGATTTCGGCCCCTTCACGATTTCGGGTTCGCCAGGCATCGAGACAGCACCGGTCGCCTTCGCTCCGCGGCGGACGATCCTCGACAAATTGCTGGTCGATGCAACTGCCGAGGCAGGCGCGGAAGTGCGCGAGGGATTCACCGTCGAGGAAGTTCTGATCGAGGACGGACGTGCGGTCGGCATAAGGGGCCGCTCGGGGCATGGCGGCTCCGTCATCGAGCACGCTCGCGTCGTGGTCGGCGCCGACGGCTTCCGCTCGTTTGTGGCCCAGGCAGTTCGGCCCAAGCACTATGACGAGAAGCCCCCTGTGTGCGTCGGATATTACACTTATTGGAGTGGGCTGCCGATGGACGGCAGATCGGAGGTCTATATCCGCGACGGACGCGCATTTGCGGTTTGGCCAACCCATGAGGATCTCACCCTGATCATCGGCGGCTGGCCATACGCGGAATTCGAGGAAAACAAGAGGGACATCGAAGGCAACTACCTGAAGGCGATCGAGCTGGTGCCGGCTTTTGCCGACCGCTTGCGCGGCGCCAGGCGGGAGGCGCGGTTCGCCGGCATGGCAGTGCCGAACTATTTCCGTAAGCCCTACGGTCCCGGCTGGGCACTCGTGGGAGACGCCGGCTACAACAAGGAGTTCATTGCCTCGCAGGGCATCATGGACGCCTTTCATGACGCCGAACTCTGCGCGGATGCGCTCGACAATCCATTCTCAGGCGCGCGTCCGTTTGAGGACGCCATGGACGAGTACCAGCGCACGCGGGATGCACGAGTGAAGCCCATGTACGACTTCACGTGTGAGCTGGCGATGCTGGAACCACCGCCGCCGGAACTGCAACAGCTTCTTGCTGCGGTCCATGGCAATCAGAAGGCCATGGATGACTTCGCGCGGATGAACGCCGGGACGATATCACCTGCAGCGTTCTTCGCGCCGGAGAACGTCAACGCGATTATGGCCGCCGCATAGGGGCAGTGTCGCGCCATGTCGAGTTCGTCACTCGGTTTTTCGAGCGGAGCCGCTCCGCCGCACCTGCCGCCAAGACGACCCGACTTGAAGCGAAGGACCGCAACGCAGCCTGATCATAGGACCTTGTCATGGGACAACACATCTTCGAAACCATTTTCATCGAACTCGGACGAGCCCTTGCCGCGGCGCGGCGCTACGAGAACCTGAGATACAGCAGGGCCTGTCGCAAGGACCTCGCAGGCTCTGACATCGCGCGGCGGATCTTCGACGAATTTTTCGCCTACCCCGAGGGCTTCGGAACGCGCAGCGACGAGTCCAACCGGTTTTCGCACCAAGCCGATGAGCAATGGTGCCGCCCGCAGCCGATCTTCAGCGCGCTATCCAGCCCACGGCGCAGGACAAGTCCGATCGGCGAAGGCTCCCGTCTCAACCGAGGTTTTCAAGAGGACGCCGACCATCGGGACTATAACGAGGAGAAAAAGCAATGCCTGTAGTGGCCTATGTTGCGGCTGTTGTCTTCCTTGCCGTTTTTGGGCTCGCCAGCGCAACCCACCTGAGGTCAGCCAGAGCGCAGCTGATGAAAGGAAGAACGCTGTTGATGGCCGTTGCCCTCACAGCCGTCTTCGCGGATCGCGCGCCAGCCGACGAAATGGTCAAGCTGCTGCCCGGCACTGCGAATGAAATCAACGCCTACGTGGCCGGCCCCGAGGACGCAAAGGAGAGGGTGCTTATCGTCCACGACTGGTTCGGATTGACCTCCTCAACAATGGCCGAGGCAGTCTGGTTCGGGCAGCACGGAATCAGGGCCGTCGCAATCGCCTCTATGACGGCCAGGTTGCTGAGACGCACGGCGAGGCGGAAAAATTGATGAAGGGCCTCGATCCCGCCGCTGCCGCCAGAACGATCCACAACGCGCTCGAAGCCATTGGCGCCGCCGAACGCCCGGTCGTCATCATTGGCTACAGCATGGGCGGCAAGCTAGCGCTCGATGCACAATTGGCCGATCAGCAGATGATTTCGGGCGCGGCGCTGGTTTACGGCTCTGGTTATGAGACCATACCGGATGCCGCCTTGAAGTCGCTGACGAGGCCGCTGCTTGTCGTCACCGGCTCCAAGGACAGCGGCTCGGTTTCCGCGCAAGAGGCGTTGCAGGACAGGATGAACGCCTTTGGCCACCTGATCGAGGCCTATGTCTATCCCGGCGCGGACCATGCCTATGCGCAGTCGCTTTTCAATGGCGGCAAGAACTTCGACATGAAGGCGACGATGGCGACGCGTGAAGTCATCGAGGATTTCGTGATGCAGACCGCCGACAGTGCCAGGGAGGAGGCTTTCGCTGGCGCTGAGCGCCCTGCCAATCTTCCAAAAGACCTTCCCTCCCAAGAAGTGACAGGAAGTCACGGAAGCGGGCCGCCCTTCGCTGTCGAACTCCTATTGAAAAGGAGATCGGGAGGCAACGAGAAGAGTTGCAGCGGCGTGGTCCTGTCGAAGCATTGGGTGATGACGGCAGGCCACTGTGTTAGGGGCGCTCCGGTCCATGACGATAAGAAGGACCGCGTCAAGGTTCGAGCTGGTGCCAATGCAACAAGCGATTCCGCGAATGTCTTCGTCGGAGGCGGCTCTTACTACATCCACCCTGAGTACAGCGGCTCCAATAGAGACCTGGGTGACGATTTCGCGCTCATTCGACTTTATGATGCCGGGATGAGCAGCTTTACGCCCGCAAAAATCATGGGCGAATCCTCTGGAGCCTATCTGACCAGTGAAATCGGGCGTGGTATCGGGCATGCTTGGATTGCGGGCTATGGCCAGGGGTCTGGTCCTGGTGGGGTTAAATCCTGCAACACCGGAACGGGTGGGGTGAGCAGAACGGGAAATTTCAAGATCCAGCCAAATTGGCCTAATGGCATCGGTCAAATTCCAACACGCTGGTCTCCGGGTTCCCCCTTCATCAATGAGATCCGCCTCAAGTTCGGGCACCACACGCCTTGTGATGGCGACTCAGGTGGGCCCATCTACTTCCAATACGATGGGCAGGATGTGGTTGCGGGTTTACAGGCGGGGACCGTCAACGATTTCCTGACAAAGCGGCACAAAGGGCCATCGATCCGCCGCCGGCTGGACTGGATCATCGCTAAGTCCAAGGAAAAAGGCGTGCCCCTCAAATGTACGCCAGGCTTCTCGAACGTGGGTCCGGATTGGTGGTCTTGTACAGAATCAAACGTTGCCGGACTCGACATACGCAAGGTGACGTCCCGAGACGTGGTGTAGCTGGGTAGCGCGGTGGTCATCGGCGCTTTCCGGTAGGGTCTGGTTGTCGAAGCCAACCTTTCTGGAAGGAACACCGATGACCGACGACATGATGAACCTGCGCACGCTCGTGGAGAAGACCCCTGATGCCGATCTTCTGCGCGAGATGATCGGCTTTGCCGCCGAGCGGCTGATGGAGCTGGAGGTGGGTGCCGCGACCGGCGCCGCCTGGGGCGAGAAGTCGCCGCTACGGACAGCCCAGCGCAATGGCTACCGCGACAGGGACTGGGAGACGCGCGCGGGCACTGTCGAGCTGCGCATCCCGAAGCTGAGGAAAGGCTCCTATTTCCCAGGCTTCCTGGAGCCGCGCCGCATGGCCGAGAAGGCGCTGACGGCCGTCATCCAGGAGGCCTATGTGCAGGGCATCTCGACCCGCTCGGTCGACGATCTCGTCAAGGCCATGGGCATGTCGGGCATCTCGAAGAGCCAGGTCAGCCGCCTATGCGAGGAGATCGACGGCAAGGTGAAAGCCTTCCTCGATCGCCCCATCGAAGGCGACTGGCCGTATCTGTGGATCGACGCCCACCTACCTCAAGGTGCGCCGCGGTGGCCGCATCGTCTCGGTCGCCGTCATCATCGCGGTCGGCGTCAACACCGACGGCCGCCGCGAGGTGCTGGGCATGGAGATCGGCACGTCGGAGGCCGAGCCGATCTGGACGGAGTTCCTGCGCAAGCTGACGCGCCGCGGCCTGCGCGGCGTCAAGCTCGTCGTCTCCGACGCCCATGAGGGAATCAAGGCCGCGGTCTCGAAGGTGCTGTGCGCGACATGGCAGCGCTGCCGGGTCCATTTCATGAGGAACGTGCTGGCGCATGCCGGCAAGAGCGGCCGCCGCGTCGTCTCGGCCTTCATCGCCACCGCCTTCGCCCAGGAGACGGCCGAGGCCGCCAGCACCCAATGGCGCGCTGTTGCCGACCAGATCCGGCCGAAGGTGCCCAAGCTAGCCGCCATCATGGACGACGCCGAGCCCGACGTGCTGGCCTACATGACCTTCCCCAGAGAGCACCGCGCCAAGCTGCATAGCACCAACCCGATCGAGCGCCTCAACGGCGAGATCAAGCGGCGCACCGAGGTCGTTGGCATCTTCCCCAATGACGGCGCCATCGTCCGCCTCGTCGGCGCGCTCCTGCTCGAACAGAACGACGAATGGGCCGTCCAGCGCGCCCGTTACATGACGCTGGAAAGCGTCGGCCAATTGAGCGATGATCCCCTCATCAGCCTGCCCGCAGTGGCGCGCTGATCAGCCCGGCTATGCCGGACAGCACGGCGACTAGTGCCGCCAGCTACACCACGCGGTGGGACACGATCCATACGCAATACGTACAGCGGCGCGGAATGTGTTTCGAGTATCGCGGAGAAGGCCAAGAACCTGCATTACGGGGGCGGGGTTTTCGTACCGACGGGGGAGGCGACGGAAGTGGTCTGTCCCATCGTAAAGGCGATTTTTAACTCAACAGGTCGACTCACCGTCGCCGTCGCTGCGACTGGCGGCACGAAATGCAGGCTGGCGAGCCACGAGGTGTTCACCTTCGATAGCGAGGCAACGGAGGAGAAGCCCTTTCCAGGTACCGGGATTTCAGGGCTCGAATTCGAACTCCCA
>NZ_JAAKZF010000068.1 GCF_011045125.1 Allomesorhizobium camelthorni
CATGTGTCCGCCGATCTTGCGTTCCAGCCAAGTCAGCGGCAAGGGCAGCAGCAGCAGGATCGCTATCAGCAACGCGACCTTGAAGACGATCAGAGCAAGGGCGACGACAAGTTCCATGATCCACTGCTACTTGTTCGACGGGTCGAGACCCGCGACCGGACTTTGGCCAGCTATACGCTGAGCACTTGCGCAGTTGTCGGGCTGCGCGGGAACGGCAGTTTGCCGACGGCGACGCACCTTGTGGAATGGTATCACAGTCTTGGCGTCGCTGGCTATGATGTGTCCGGGCTCAGGACATATGAGACAAGGTCGCGTCAGGACCCCTGACCGGACACTCCCTTTGTGCCACGTCATCTCATTGAGGGCCGTCTGGATAGACGACTTCTGACGGCGCACAACGGCGGCGGGCCGAACGACTAGGCGCTGTTCGCCAGCACTTGGCGGCGGCGATCTCAACGCCCCAGCTTCGTTCTCTTTCGGATTTCAAGCTTCCTAACCCAAAGCGACTTTTCTGCGAGGCGGCAGCGGCTTCACCGCACACGATACTTGTTCGCATAGTGCTTGCGGAGAATCTTTCGGATCTGTTCGGCAAGGTGCTCGTTGCCCCTCGCCAGTGACTTGTCACGGCGCTTTTGCGGCTTCAACCCGTGGGTGGCCAGGTTCTGTTTTATGCGTTTGCGCATTTGCAGCAGACCAATGTTGCAGCGGGCCACGCCTCCATTCATGAGACGATCTCGACCGGACTGCCGATCGAAAGACCAAGCCCACTGTCCGCGCGATCTTGATTGATAGCGATCTCGGCAAGCCCGTTCGCATTCTCGTACCAGAAGGCCACACCTGACGGCCGATCGCTGAAGGTCCTGGCGCGCTCCAGCACCTGCCCGGCGGCAGCGAGCCTTGCATTGGGCGGCAGCATGGCCGCCCTCAGGCCGGTCATCGCATTGCCGAAACGGTCAACATAGACGATCTCGGAGAGGTCGTCGGGCCAGTCGGTCCGGCGATCCGCGCCCGCCGCGCGCCAGCTTGGCCGCGACCGGTGCGAAGAGGTCGCGCCCGTGAAAGCTGGCCGAATCGCGTTCCAATCATACCGAAGGCATAGCACACGGCAGGCAAACGCAATTTACCGCGAGTGCGCGCCTGCCTTCGAGCCATTCAAATGTCACCTCGTTCGTTGCAAAAAGAAAGCCCCGCGCAGCCGGGCGGAGAAGCCGAGTTTGCCACTAATCGCTGCGCGAACGCGTTGCGCGGCCCTGGACGCTTGCATCGTAGCCCCGACATGGCAGTGGCAAACTATTTCGTGCAACTGCAAGTCGGTCATCTCGAAGAAACGCTTGGCTGCACCGTAGGTATCGTCTTTCAACCCTTCGGCGCGCAGGATCGGGTCCTCGAATGCGACAGTGATGGGCGAGCCAGCGCCGCGCATCGTATCGCGGACTGAGGCAGGCTGATATTCGGTTCCCGTAAGTGCTCGAAGGCATCGGTCGGGCTGTTGTTCAAGGAGGTCCGCCCAGCGTTCGAGCCGTTGGCTTCGGGTCAAGGCAGGGCGCGTCGGCTCGGACTGAACCTCGGCGATAGCATGCAGTTGGTCGAGTGTCTGGTGCTTCATGGTCGCCTCCTAATCAACAGGTGGTTTCGCCCAAACCCAATACCGGAATTATAGCGATCCAAAACGCCGGCAAGGCCCAATTTCAGCGCGGGACGAAAAAGGGGGCGCGAAGTCATTCTCTAGCCGCCTCGTACCAATTGGCGCCGGTTGGCTAATGTCGATGCCTTTGTCGTAAGTAGCCCGGTTGCGCGGAGCAGTGCCGGAAGGTCAGGATAGCGCTCGCCGCGTCGATCATACGGGCGCTGGATGGCATCGCCGATCTTTTGACATCCATGCCGCATGGCGAACTCATCGAGCAGGCCAGGTAGCCGCCGGTCGCAGCCGCTGGCGATCATGCCGGCGCGGTCGTATTGCGCGCTTCTCAAAGACCCTTATCCAGCCTACTGTGTGCCTACCAAAGGGAAAATGGGTCGCTCATCTGGGAAATGACGGCTAAAGGTTCAAGGAACTCGCCCGGTGGCCAACACGTAGCGGGCAGGAGGTAACAATGGATCTCAAGGACAGGCGCCTCTGGTACGGCGTGGTAGCCGTGATCGTGGTGTTGGTCGTGATTGCGTATGCGGCTGGCTGGATTGGCGGCTCACCATCTGTTGGGACACCCTGACTTCCGATAAGCTCGAACTTATCGAAACCCATCGCAGCGAAGCATGGCTGGGACGGCCAAGGGCGATCGATCGAGGGTCGCAGGGTATCCAACAAGGCCCAGAAATAGGAAACGCCCGCCAATGAGGCGCTGTGGCCGTTTTGGAGGCGCGTCGACGACCGGCGCGCGGATGGTACATGGTAATGCCCGGCCGCGGCAATCACGATGCGGAAGTTGTCGTGAGACCTGCCTGCCTACTTGGGCTGGCGCAGGAGATGACCGTCAGTCAGATCGTCTGAAGCTGATCGGCCGACATTTTGCCGGATCTGTTGTCCTTCACGATCTCGTAGCTGACCTTCTGGCCATCATCTGGCCATCATTAAGGGAACGGAGTCCGGCCCTTTCAACGGCGCTGATATGGACGAAAACGTCCTGCCTGCCATCAGCTGACCTGCCACTGAGTTTTTCCTCCATCTGAGATTAGAGTCCGGCCTCGATTGAAGGACGGACAAATGAAGCGAAAGCGGTTCACGGAAGAGCAGATCATCGCGGTTTTGCGCGAGCATGAGGCGGGCGTGAAGGCGGGCGATCTGGCCCGCAAGCACGGGATCTCGGAGGCGACGCTGTATAACTGGAAAGCGAAGTATGGCGGGATGGAGGTGTCCGACGCCAAGCGCGAAGCCGTCGCGCATCTGCAGGCCACGATGGGCCTGTCGGAGCGGCGTGGCCTGCTTTGGTGGTGTCCAGAGCCTTCCGGCGCAATGGATTATCACTGGCATAGTAGCGACCAAGCGCGCGCACAGCGTCCTCTCCGCGATATCCACGGCAATGATCGCGTGATCGTCTGCGTAAAGCGCGTCCAGTGCCGCGTTCAGAATCTTTTCAAGGGCGTCCTTGTCCATCTCGCGCTGCTTTCAACGGGCCTGTATCTAGAATTCAGTCTTCACGTAAATGCCGCTGCGCCCCGGGCACGGATATCCGTTGGCCCCTTTGTGGGCATTGAGGGCGCTCGTCATTGTCTTGCGTTTGAATTTCTTGCGGCAGACCGGGCACTGATAGACATAGGTCGGACCGGACGAGAAGTTCGCTGTCCGCTTCGGGGCGACCGGACGCGCTGCACGCGCTGAACGGAATGAAGATGCCGCAGCCCTCGGCATTGCCGATTGCGGAGTCGGCGGGATGATGACAGGACCGGCGGGCGTCAGTTCAACGGCGTAACGCGGCGAGAAGGTCTGGTTGGTCGCCTGGGCTCCTTCGATGCGGTCGACACGATAGCTGCGGTGCGCGTTGCTCTCGACGCTCCACGTATGAAGGATAATGTTTCCGTCCTGCGTGCGCCGCAGCGAATAGGGCTCGATGCGGCGTGTTCTCCCATCGTATGCCAGATCGACGCAAAGCCGGTTGGCGGCGGCGAACCGGATAATTTCGAGGGCCGATTGCGGCACAGGACGCAGCGCCAGTCGCAACGTTCGTTCGCGGATGACCGTCTCTCCAGCAGCCGCTGCATAGGCAGCGGGGATGCCGGGGGCGCCCACTTCCTCAAGCCAGCCAAAAAACTCGGGCAGAACGTCCCAGAACGCGTCGACCGGCGGCAGTGCCGGAAGCTGGTGACCCAGCATATGTTGCCAGGACCCTTCGAGCGCGCCCCGGTGGCCGTCTAGATCGCTCGCGCGGGGAACCGCGATGCCTTTGAACGCGCATTTCTGACGCAGAACGTCCATGAGCACGGAGGGCGATGGCCGCGCCTCCGTGTTTCTGTACAGGTTGACTACGTCGTAGAGATCGCGCGGGCGCGTCCGTTCCGCGAGCGCCCGGACTTTCTCTCCGAAAGCCTCTTCATAGGCGTACGAAAGGACCGTGATACCGTCGGCGGGAGCGTCGCTATAGGGGTGAAAAATGGGCACGCGGACAGGTGCCAGAATGACGCGTTCGTCGGCGGTCAGATCGAGCTTGACGCGCGGCAGCCCGCCCGAACTCGATGACACCGGGCCGCGATAGCTGAGCTTTCCCTGGCAGCTGGGATTGCCGCGCGGGTTGCTGAAAAGTTCAAAATCCTGGCTTTGCGCGGGGAATTCAAGGCCTGTTCGTTCGTATATCCAGGCCGATACCTCCCCAAAAACGCGTTTCAGGAATGCCTCATCAAGATGTGCCGCGTCGAGCAGGGTGAAGTCGAGGTCTTCCGAGAAGCGGTAGGTCTCGAAATAGCATTTCTTCAGGCACGTACCGCCCTTGAAGACCCAACTATCAGCGAGTTCAGGGTGCGCAAAAATACCCGCCAGCGCCCATCCAAGCGCATAATCCTTTTCGACGACGTGGGGGTTCAGCCCCACCGTCGCGGCAACATCAAGAATCTCACGCTTGCCGATCATGCGCCGGCCCCGCTCAGCCAGCTCTCGGGCACGCGCAGGCGCCAGCGCGTTATCAGCCGCGGGCAGGCAAGCGCTGGGTCCAGGAGGGCGTGGCCCTTGGTCAGGCGGACCTTGCTTGCCTCGACAAGGTCACCGCCGTTTGGAAAACGCTCGGCCAGAAAGCCGAGCCGTTTGAAGACAGCCCCGTTGCCGAGGCGCTCGGCATAGTTGACGAGTTTTGCCAAGTCCCGGTCGGGACGGCGCATATACTGGCCGAAACAGTCGGCAACATGCTGGATGCCACCACCGGCAGCGGGATCGTCGAGCATGTCGACGATGGTGCGGTGAATGTCCGACACGGCGATTTTCGTCTGGCCGCGCCAGACGGCCTGTGTACCGAACATCCGCTCTTTGCCGGCATGCCTGACGGAAAACAGGGCTCCCTGCCGCTCGACGACCGGGCGGTTCACACGCCGCGCGGTGTAGACGACGATGTCGCGGAAAATCTGCTCGGTCAGGTCCCAATGCTCGGCAGCGGTCCGACCGCCGACATAGGCAGGGTCGAACAGCACTGGCACCAGAATCCACGGATCGTCGACGACCTGATCGGCGTCGAGAAATTCGAGTTGGACGGGCGCATAAGCGCCCACGCCGACCCTTCTAAGCCACCCCTGTCCCGCCCACCGGGACAGGAGCTTAGCGGCCTCGGTGCGCGAAACATGCAGGGCTTTCTCCGCATGCTCAATGCGCACGATCGATCCCGCCCTCTTGATGACTGCGGCCAGACGGGCTCTTCCGGGCGGCAAAGCGTGCGAATCCATACACTATAATCATACCATAAAAATTCGCGAAAAACGTGAATTTAATGTACTACGCTATCGTTCCGGTGAACGGTACATTTAAATCCTTTAAATTCCTGAAATACGCGAATTAATGGTATAGTTATATAGTGCACCAGCGATTCCGTTGCAAAAAAACACGCATATATGCCTATCATTGATGTGGCCCTATCGTGCGGATTTGAAACGGGATCATATTTTTCCAAATGCTTTCGAGATCGATTTGGAATTTCCCCTACACAAATGCGCGGTTTCAAGCCAAGGTTGATTCCGTCAGCCGCCACTAGAGACCGTAAACTAACCAGACCGCAGCCGCCGGACCAAGGCCATCAGCCACACGGCGAGAAACCATTCGGCGCTCGCGGCCCTCCCTCAGAGCCGTATCGAAAACCTCATGCCTTGGAATTTCCGGAAAACGTCAAGCCCCAACGAACAGGGGATCGTAAGGCGCTTACGCAGATGAATGAGAATGGGCTATGGGTAATCGAGCCTGCCATCAACAGGCCAGCCTTCGATACTTGGATTTAGGCACAGCTTGCCCCGACCCTCACCAAGGGCGATGTCGTCATTCTCAATAACCTCGCCATGCTCAAGAGCGCCACGGCGCTGAGCGCCTGAAGGACCGAGGCGCGTGGTTCCACTTCTTACCGCCCATTCGCCCGATCTCAATCCGATCGAGATGGCAGCCCGGACCTTCGACGCTCTCTGGAAAGCCATCGGTAATATCTGCGAGCTCTTTAGCCGCAACGAATGCTGGAACTACCTCAATGCAGCCGGATATGCGTCCGATCAAAAGTCCGAGGCTCTAGCGTTTTTTTAACGATCAGGCGTAGGCCTTCTCGCGTTTGAAATGTGTGGCGAGAAGATAGTAGACGACCGCCCGGTATTTGTTGCGGTTGGACCGGCCATATTGCTCGATCACATCGGAAAGTCCCTTGTCGAGGTCCGGCCCGTCCTTCAAACCGAGTTTACCGATTAGAAAACGCTTCTTGATTGTCTCCAACTCGGATTTGTCCGAGGCAGAAACGGTCGAAGCGTCTGCACTGTAAATCGACGGGCCGCAACCAATCGTTACCTTCTTCAGAAGGTTCATGTCCGGCGTGACACCGCACTTTTCTTTCAAGTCCGCAGTGTATTTGGCGATCAATTCGTCTCGTCGGCTCATCTGATTCCCTCTCCATTGTCCAAGGTTCACTGCCCGTTGACTCGATGTTCGCTACATCGAGGCAACTCTGCGAGCAGCCGAAGTTACGGACGCAGGCATCATACGTCCAGCCGCATCATCGTAATTCAGCATCCCCAACGCGAGATCCAAAGCCGGTAGACATTTGCGCACGACCCATTTCAATTTCGACGTATTCGGAACAATAGTGCTTCATCGACACGATGAACCAGGAGGGATGCCCCAGGCGTCGGTCTGCTGGTCGAGGATCTCCTGGATGTCGCTGTTAAGGCCCGGACTCATAACCAGTAGCTGACGGTTGCAGCGATGCAGACGACGGCAAGACAGTTCCGCGCGAGGCGATCATAGCGGGTCGCGATGCGGCGGAAGTCCTTGATGCGGCAGAACATGCGCTCGATCGCGTTGCGGTCCCTGTAGAGGAAGGGCGAGAAGCAGTTCTTCCATTTCCGGTTCACCTTGGGCGGGATATTGGCGAACGCGCCACGTCCGCGAACCTGCTCCCGGATGGCATTGCTGTCGTAGCCTTTGTCGGCATGCAGGATCGGTGTCGCCGGCATCTGCTCGATGAGCATTGCACCCGCACGACAGTCGGCAATCTGACCGCCCGTCAGGATAAAGGCGACCGGCCGGCACAGCCCATCGGTCAGAGCATGGATTTTTGTGGTCCGCCCGCCTCTCGAGCGGCCGATAGCCTGATTTTGCTCCCCCCTTTGCCGCCGGCCGCGCAGCGGTGGCCCCCTGACCGCCGAAAATCGCATCGCTTGATGTTGCTGCCTCGCTGAAGACCGAGTGACGGCTCACCACCGGGCATTGAGCGATTTGCGCTCCGCTGCTACGCAAGGCGCATGACCAAGAGAGCGATAATCCCGCCAAAAATGAAATCCTTTACGAGGATTGGCGCATGTCGCCAGGGCTGGAATGTGATGGCTTCGTCTTCTTAACCGGCTTCAACGGAATGTCGCTTGATGGCGAGTTGTCACTGGACCCTTCAGAGCAGATTCAAGAGGCATTTGCGCAGGTAAACATGGTGCTCTGTGAAGGCGGCATGTGCTTTGAAGACGTTGTGGAGATGACCTCCTACCATGTAGGACTGCGCGATCATCTGGAGCAATTCAAGGCAATACGCGCTCAGTACGTTCACGAACCTTATCCCGCCTGGACAGCGGTTGAGGTTGCCGGATTTGCATCCGAAGGCGTCATCATCGAGCTTCGGGTCGTCGCTCGAAGGTCACAATAACTGCTCTCGGCACATGGCCGTGCTCGACATCGAAGCCGAGTTCGGGATTTCGGCGCCGCCGCGATCGGCCTATTTCCAAATCGGCCGAACGAAATACCGAAGCTTCCGCCCGGCCGTCGAGAGGATCAGCTATCGAGCCACACCTTGGTGAAGTCCTGAATCAGCGAAGGATGGACGGCGTGGTTCTTCACCCGCTTAGCCGAATGGACATAAACGTTGCGCCAGTACGGCTGGATGATGATGCCTGAATCCTGGAGGATCTTTTCGATATCGGCCATCACGACCCGGCGCTTTTCTGCATCCGAGATGGTCAGCGCTTCGGCAATCTTGTCGTCCAGTTCCTTGTTCGAATAGCCCGCTTCGTTCCAAGCCTCGCCGGACCGGTAGGCCAGTGCAATGACCTGGATGCCCAGCGGCCGCTGGGCCCAGTTGGTCATCGAGAAAGGATACTTCGTCCAATCGTTCCAGAAAGTGGAGCCGGGAAGAACGGTGCGCTTTATCTTGAAACCGGCTTCGCGCATCTGCGCGGCAATCGCATCGCCGGTGTTCTTGTGCCAGTCCTGGTCGAGCGTGATGAAGTCGTGCTCGAAATCCATCTGCCCGGCTTCGGTCATCAGCGCCTTGGCCTTCTCGATGTCGCGCGGGACCTTCGGCAGGTCGGCATATTCGGGGTGGATCGGGCAGACATGGTGGTTTTCGCCGATCACGCCCTTGTCGTTGTAGCCGAGTGAGAGGATGACCGTGTTGTCGACCGCGAGTTGCAGCGCGTTGCGGACCTTCTGGTCGTCGTAAGGCTTGTTGGCGACGTTGGTGCGCGCCAGGATAGTGTTGGCCGTCACCGCCTCGGATTTCACCAGCCCGAGCCCGTCCATGATCTCGACGAAATCGGACGCCGTTTCGTAATTGGTGTCGATCTCGCCGGACTCGAAGGCCGAAACCATCGCCGTCGCCTCGGTGCCATAGTCGATGAACTCGACGCCGTCGAGATGGACTTCGCCGCCCCACCATTTGCCGCTCTCGCGACGCTTCACCATCGCCTTGGTGCCGACCTCGTAGGACACGAGTTCAAATGGTCCCGTGCCGATCGGGTGCTTGACGAAATCGCTGCCGTTCTTTTCGTAGTCGCGGTGGACGATCAGAGCCGGATAGTCCGACATGCCCGGAATGATCGAGATGTCAGAAGCCGGCAGCATCAACTTGACTGTGAAGTCGTCGACCTTGACGATCGCTCCTTCGCGCGCCTTGCCGGTGGCTTCGTCTATCAGCGTGGCCATGCGGCCGGCCATCGAGTTGCCCTCGAATTTCTTGTCGCACCAACGCGTGACGTTGAAGACCACGTCGTCGGCGTTGAAGTCGTCGCCATTGTTCCATTTGACGCCCTGACGGACCTTCAGCGTGTATTCGGTGGCGTCGTCATTGATCTCCCAGCTTTCGAGCAGCACGGGCGAGAATGTCGAGTCGACATTGTAATTGACCAGCGGCTCCATCACCGTACGGGCAATGTTGGACATTTCCGTCCAGTCATAAACCCGGGGGTCCTTCTGGTCTTTTACGGCCGTCGCAACCTTGAGGACTCCGCCCTTCTTAGGCTCCTGCGCAAGCGCTGCCATCGGCGCGGCAAGGCCAAGCATGCCGTACGCCATTGCAGTCGACGCGCCGAGTGCGCTCGCCAGCGCCAGAAATTCGCGCCGGTCCATGCCGCCGTCCTTGGCGCTCCGGGCATAGTCCTCGATGATTGGGGGGATGCGGTCGCCATTGCTGACAAAATTCGTCATCGGATTCTCCCATTTGACCGGCTTCAGCCGGATTTCCCCTGCGACATCGTATGCTTCGGCCGGCGAGATGGGATCGAAAAGATTTCAACTGAGGCTGAGAGAAATTCGCGCGGGAGAGCACGAGTGCGGAACTTACGGAAGCTGAGTCAGCACCTTGCGAGGGTTCATGATGCCGAGAGGGTCCAGCGCGCGCTTGAGGCGACGCATCAGATCCAGTTCTTCTGAAGACTTGAACTGCTGCAACCATTGCGCCTTGTCTTCGCCGATGCCGTGCTCGGCACTGATCGAACCGCGGTGCGACACTACCGCCGACAGCACCAAGCGCGACAGTTCGCGCGCTTGCGTATTGTCCGCGTCGGCCGTGCCGCCCGCGGGCGGCAGGACCGAGACATGCAGGTTTCCGTCGCCCAGATGCCCATAGATCGCGAGCCGGCAATCCGGCGCCAGGCTCGTCAATTCAGTTTGCAATTCGGCGGTCAGCCCAGCGACCCGCGACAACGGGACGGAAACGTCGTGCGTGATAATCCAGCCAAGGCGACCGATGGCTTCCGGAATCGCTTCTCGAATGCGCCAGAACGATCGGCGCTGGACTTCGGAAGCCGCGATCACGACATCGTTCGCGAGACCATCCTCCAGCGCTCCCGCAAGAGCGGCCTCGACGGTTTCGCCAAGGTTGTCGCGGCTGCCGCCGACCTCCATGAGCACCAGATCGTAGTCATGCGCGCCGAACGGGCGGGCGAGGTCCGGAACAACCTCCCGCGCCAGGGCGATGGCGCCGCGCGGCATGAACTCGAAGCAGCTTGCCGCGGAATCGGTCAGCGCCTGGAGCTGGTGTAGCAAGGCGACGGCGCGGCCAGCGTCGAGGACGCCGACGATCGCACAAACCGTTTGGGCGGGGACGGGGAACAGCTTCAGGACCGCCGCGGTGATGATGCCCAGCGTTCCCTCCGAGCCGATGAAGAGGTTGCGCAGATCGTATCCGGAATTGTCCTTACGCAGTGCGCGCAGCCCGTCGACGATGCTACCGTCCGGTAGCACCACCTCGAGACCGAGACAGAGGTCGCGCGCATTGCCATAGCGCAGGACCTGGATCCCTCCGGCGTTGGTCGCCAGATTGCCGCCGATGTGGCAACTGCCTTCAGCCCCCAACGAGAGCGGGAACAGCCTGTCCTTCGAGGCCGCGGCGGCCTGGACATCGGCAAGGATACAGCCGGCTTCGACGGTGATCGTGCCGCTGTCGATGTCGATCTCGCGTACTTTCCGCATTCGCTCAAGCGACAGGACGAGTTCGGAGCCGTCGTATCTCGCTCGCGCGCCGCCAAGAAAGCCGGTTCCGCCACCGCGCGGAACGATGCCGACGCCCGCAGCCGCGCAAGCGGAAACGATCGCGGCTACTTCTTGGGTCGCGCGCGGGCGCAGCACGATCCGCGCGCCGCCTCGAGCTCCGCCATAGGGGTCCGAATTGTAGCGATCGATCAGATCCGGATTGTCGACGACGCCATCCGGGCCGAGCAACTCGCGCAGATGCGCGATGAGAGCGGCGTCAGGAGGTCGCAGCGCGTTGGTGGTTCCCGGCATAGGCAAATTCAGCGGTCGAGCGGGGCGACGATCAGATCGATCAGCCGGCTCAGGCCCGCGCCGTCCAGCCGGTCGAACGACAGCGCCATCGTTTCCATCTCGTCGGCGCGGGGCTTGGCGATCAGGCCATCGGTGAAGTTGGCGTATTTGCGATGAAACTCGTCTTCGTTCATCGGGTTGTCAGCATCGCCTTTTGGCGTGCGCGGCTCCGACATGATTTCGCGTCCGTCCTTCAGATAGAGCGTCACATCGGCCCAGCGCTTGCCGACGCTGATCTTCGTATAATGCTCGGTCTCCACAAGCTCGGTGGCATTGGAAATGCGACGGATTTCCTCGTCCTCCAGGACTTCCGGCGAAAGCTCCTGCGGCCCTATCCTGCCGCGCACGATCATCGTCGCCACCGGAAACGCGATCGAATAGCTCACCTCGTCCAGCGTCTTCGGATTGTAGCCGGCAAGCCGCACCGCATAGTGGAACGTCTGGATGCGGACGCGTTCGACATCCGTGCTGGAAAGCTTGTTGTCGCGCATCAGGTCGTGCGCCGCATCGATCGACGGGTGCGCCCAACGACACACTGGATAGGGCTTGTAATGCGTGTCCTCGACGATGCGCCAAGCCTGGCCGAGATCGCGCCACCAGGGTTCGGCGGCGTTTCCTTCCGCAGTGACCGCCGGCGCGCCGGTAAAGCCGAGCTCCGCCATATAGGCCGCCATGACGCCCGACGGCGCGCCCCAGCCGACGCCGTCGCGCAGCATGGTCGGGTAGTCGATGCAGCGCATCATCTGGCTGCGCGGACCGTGATATTCGGCGATGCCGGCGGCGTGGCGCGTCTGATCCTCCGTAAGGCCAAGCAGGCGCGCGACGCCGGCCGCCACGCCGACCGCGGTCCACGCGCCGGAGGTGTGGTAATCCGCCGCCGTGCCGTGCAGCGTCAGCCCGGCGCGGTAGGCGATCTCGTAGGCGATGGTGAGCACCACCATGAATTCCTGCCCGGAAAGCGCATGGCCCGACGCGCGCAGCGAATCGGCGATGCTGAGCAGAGCCGGAAACACCGCCGACCCGGCATGGCCCTTGCACGGGCTGGTGCCGTCATGGCCGTCGATGGAATCGATGGTAAAGGCGCCGGCGAAGGCCGCGCCGGCGGGGCTCACCGGGCGTCCGTCGAAGATCATTCGCGCCGCGCCGATCTCGGGCGACGAACGCCAAAGCCGGTCGGCGATCTTCCTGGCGATCGACGAGATTTCCGTCGTCGCGCCGACCGCGGCCACGCCCAGAATGTCGGCAAAACTGCGCCTGAGGATCTTGCGAACGTCCTCTGGAATGGCGTCGTAAGTCAGGCTGCCGGCGAATTCTGAGAAACTAGTCACGCTTGAAATACCTTCTGCAATCTCAATAGGACAAACGCGGCTCGAGAGTTCGCCGGCGGTTCAAGGCGGACACGGTCATGTTAGGCCCAAGATGATCGGGACCGACCTTGACATGGATGATTGCCGCTTTCCCGCTCGCTATCGACCGTTCGAAGGCGGGCGCGAAGTCTTGCGTGGTTTCCACCGTCTCGCCATGGCCGCCATAGCCGATGGCCACGGTGGCGAAATCGGGATTGGTAAGTCCGGTGCCGGAATTGCGGCCCGGAAAGCTGCGTTCTTGGTGCATGCGAATTGTGCCGTAGGATTGGTTGTCGACGACGATGAAGATCGGAGCGAGCTGGTACTGGATCGCGGTCGCGAATTCCTGGCCGTTCATCAGGAAGTCGCCGTCGCCGCCGATATAGATTGCGGGCGCGTCGGGGTCGGCGATCTTGGCCGCCACCGCCGCCGGCACGCCGAAACCCATGGCGCCGCAGACCGGCGCCAGCGCGCCGCGAAACCGGCGATATCGGAAATGAATGTTCGGCCAGTCCGACGCGTTGCCGGCGCGGTGGTCATGATCGTATTGGCCGGCAGTCTCTCACTCAGGAACCGCATCACCGCGCCCATGTCGACCGGCCCGGACTGCGGTGCGAGGTCAACCATCGTTTCATAGCGTTTGCGCGTCGAAGCGCAGATCCCAGCGCGCGAGGTCGACGCTGGGAGCGCCGCCAGAGCGGTCGCGAACGCGTTGGGATCGGCCTGCACAAGCAGATCTGCCTGATAAAGCCGCCCGAGTTCCTCAGCCCCCGGATGCACATGGATAAGCGTGCAGCATGGAACCGGTCCCGAGATCAGCGAAAATTTCAGCGTCGACCCGTCGCCGAGCCGTGTGCCAACGGCAATGATGAGATCGGCTTCCCGGCAATAGTCGTTGGGCATCGGCGTCCCGCCGAAACCGAGATTGCCGACGTAGTTCGTATGGTTGTTCGGAAACAGCCCTTGCCGGCGGAAGCCGACCGCGACAGGGATGCCAAGCTTTTCCGAAGCCGAGATGATCGCTTCATGGCCGGCTGGCGTCCAGTTCGCGCCGCCCAGCAGCAGAAGCGGCCCTTCGGACCGCGCCAGCATGTTTTCGATCCGCGCCATGTCCGAGGCGAGCGGCGCGACAGGCGTCGCGATTGCCGGCGTCAGGTCCGGCGCATCGCTCTCCGCCTTGAGCACGTCTTCCGGAAACACCAGAACCACCGGACCCGGCCGGCCGGAAATAGCCGTGCGCCACGCCCGGTTCAGATATTCCGGAATGCGCTCCGGGTCGTCGATTTCAGCAACCCATTTGGCCATCGGGTCGAAGATCTGGCGATAATCGAGTTCCTGGAACGCCTCGCGGTCCCGATGCGCGGTGGCAATCTGGCCGACCAGCAGGATCAGCGGCGTCGATCCCTGATAGGCCGCGTGAAGGCCGATCGCCGCGTTCATCGCGCCGGGACCGCGGGTAACGAAACAGACGCCGGGCTTACCAGTTGCGTCGGCATAGGCCGCCGCCATGAAGCACGCGCCGCCTTCGTGGCGACAGGTGACGTAGCGGATCGTATCTGAATGTTCCCACAGCGCGTCGAGCGCGGTGAGATAACTTTCGCCAGGCACGCCGAACACCGCCTTGCAGCCATTTTTCTTCAGCGCGCTAACGAGAATCAGACCGCCGTTTCGCAAAGATGCCCCGCTTTTTCGAGAAGCTTATGGGGAGGTTCTGGCCGCCTCAATCAAATTAAGTTCCCGACGTCCTGAATTTGATTTCCCTCCCCTTCCCGCCGTCGTCCCGAATATTTGGGTCCGCTCAGCTCGCACTCGGAGTCCGGGATGGACGACGGTGCCATGGGGCAGCTACTCCGCTCGCAAACCGGTGCTGCGCGACAGCAGCCAGGCTTTGAAATGCTTGACGCGCGCCAGGCCCGCCGAGCGTTTCGGCGCGATGAAATAATAGGCGCCGCCCGTTCGCACTTCTTCCGGAAACGGTGCGATCAACTGTCCGCGCTTCAGCAGGAAATCGCCATATGGCCGCCGATTCATCGCTACGCCCATGCCTTCGCGGGCGGCGAGCAGGGCGTGCGAGCGGGAATCGAACATCAGCTTGGGAACCTGGTTTGAGCCGGCCATGCCCATCTTATCGAACCAGAAATCCCATTCATGCGGATCGTAATCGCAGCCGATCAGTCCTCCGGCGTTTCGATGACGCCGTAGTGGCGCAAATAGTCCGGCGAAACGACCGGCGCCATGGCGTCGTCGATCAGCTTCTCGCACATGGGCTCCGACGGAGCTTCCACCGCGTAGCGAATGGCGATGTCGATGCTTGAGCCGGAAAATTCGATCTCGTCGGGCTTCGTTATCAGCTTGACGGTGATCTCCGGGTTCGATGACAAAAAATCGTCCATTTGGGGAATGAGCCACATCTGCGCCAGCGACTGGAACAGATGGATGGTCAGTCCGCCGCTGTTGGCGCCCTGCATCACCGAAAGCGTGCTTGCCTCGATGCGATCGAGTGCGTCGCCCAGCCCTCGAGATATTTCTCGCCGATCTCGGTCAGCTTCAGGCCCGTCTGTTCGCGCAGGAAGAGCCTGGCGCTGACGAAAGTCTCCAGCGACTTGATCTGGTGGCTGACAGCCGAACTCGAGATCAGCAATTCTTCGGCGGCCTCGGCCAGGCTGCCGGCCCTGGCTGCCGCCTCGAACGCACGCAATGCGGCGAAGGGAGGTAACCGCCTTGCCATCTTCCTGCCCCTCGTTTACCGAGCCGGCTGCTCCACCCCGGCAGCGTAAGAAAATCTATAGGCGCTTTCCGGAAGCGGCGGAAGATTTCAGGTTTGCAGTTTCGAATGTGTGGCGCTCACATCCGCATGCGCAGCCCCTGCGGGTCGTAGCGAGGGCCTTCCGACACCGAGGCCGCCCGGCGCTTGCCGTTGATCTCGACCTCGAACCCTGCGCCGGTTTCGGTGACATGAGACCGCAGATAGCCAAGCGCCAGGCTTTCGTTCACGGAGTAACCATAACCGCCGGAGGTCACATAGCCGACATAGAAATTGTCGCGGAACACCGGCTCACCGCCGCTGCAGTCGGCGTCGGCGGCGTCTACCGTCAGCGTGACGAAGCGCTCGGGCGCGCCCTGTTGGCGATGCTTGCGCGCCGCTTCCTCGCCGATGAAGCCGGAGCGCTTCCAGTCGACGAAACGGTCCATGCCGGTTTCCATCACTGTATAATCGGGCGCAAGGTCGAGGCCCCAGCTCTTGAAGGCCTTTTCGACGCGCAGGCTGGCGAGCGCCCGGCTGCCGGCCGGCACCAGGCCAAGATCCGCGCCGGCCCGCAACAGCGCGTCGTAGAGGCCGGCCTGGTACATGGCGGGCGTGTAGATTTCATAGCCAAGTTCGCCCGAAAACGAGACCCTGAGCACGATGGCGTCGGTCGCGCCTTCGATCTCCATGCGCCGGACCAACAAGAACGAAAACGCCTCGTTCGACACGTCGCTGTGCGTCACTTTCGCTAAGATTTCCCGCGCGTTGGGTCCCGCGAGCATCAGCCCGGTCCAGATGTCGGACAGGTTTTCAACCGATGCGCCAGGCTCCGCGTTAGCGTCGAACCAGCGCCTATGCTGGCCCTGCATCGTGCCCGCGCCGAGCAGAAGAAAGCTGCCGTCGTCGAGCTTCGAGACGGTCAGGTCGCCGATCAGCCGGCCTTTTTCCGAGAGCATCGGCGACAGCGCGATCACGCCTGCCTCTATGGGAATGCGCCCCGCCAGCACCCGCGACAGCCAGCCAGCGGCGCCTTCACCTGACACGCGGTATTTGGCAAATGTCGAGATCTCGAACAATCCAGCCGCCGTTCGCACCGCGCGGCATTCCTCGCCGACCGTCTTCCACCAGTTCTGGCGCTTGTAGCCGAAGATGTCGCGCTGTTCGTCGCCTTCGCGCGCGAACCACAACGGCTGCTCCCAGCCATTGTTGAAGCCGAACACCGCCCCTTTTGCCTTCTGTGCGGCATAGGCCGGAAAGGTGCGCAGCGGTCGGCCGGCGGCGCATTCGAGATGCGGATACGGCCGCTCCTGCCTATTCTCGTAGTAGTATTTGGTCCGCTCGAAGGTGAAGCGTTTTCCGGCCCAGCGCCCGAAGCGGGCGACGTCCCAGAAATTCACATCCATCTCCGGTTCGCCATCGACGATCCATTCCGAGATCACCTTGCCGATGCCCGCGCCCTGGTTGAGACCGCTCATCACCCCGCAGGCGCAGAAGTAATTCGTCAGCTCCGGATGCGGCCCGAGCAAAGGTCCAAGGTCGGGCGAGAAGATCATCGGCCCGTTGATGACGCGCTTGATGCCGGCTTTGGCCAGGCACGGCATGCGGTCCATCGCCACCTCGAAATTGCGATCCATGCGCGCCAGGTCGTTGGGCAGAAGCTCGTGGCCGAAATCGGGCGGCGTGCCGTCGAAGGCCCAGTGATGGCATGTGTTTTCATAGGCGCCGAGAAGGATGCCCTTGCCCTCCTGACGCGAATAGTAGCCGGCTTCGCTCTCGCCGATCGTCGGCAATTCGTGGTCCATCGCCTCGATCGCGGGGATCGCCTCGGTCACCAGATAATGATGCTCGACCGGCAACAGCGGCAGTTTTATGCCGGCAAGCGCGCCGACTTCGCGCGCCCACAGGCCGGCGGCGTTGACGACGAAATCGGCATGGATGGTGCCGCTCGGCGTCTCGACATCCCAGCTGCCATCGGCGCGCGGCGTCGTCGCGGTCACCGGCGTGTGGCGATGAATTTTCGCGCCAAGCTTGCGCGCGGCAGCAGCAAAGGCATTGGTCGCCGATGAAGGGTCGACATGGCCCTTGATCGGTTCCCACAGCACCGCCTTGAGGTTCTTTGTGTCGAGAACTGGGGCGCGCTCCCTTGCTTCTTCGAAGGTGATCCATTCCGCCTCGACGCCGTTGCGCCGGGCACGGGCCCGCGCAATGGCCAGTGTTGTGACCTCGTCGTTCGATGCCGCCAGATGCATGCCGCCGGTCGGGTGGTAGCCGACAGCCTGTCCGCTTTCCCGTTCGAGTTCCGGATAGAGATTGATCGTGTAGACCTGCAGCCGCTGGGCGTTGGACGGCTTGGTCAGCGAAAAAAGATTGCCGGCGGCGTGCCAGGTCGAGCCGGATGTCAGTTCCGAGCGCTCCAGCAGCACCACATCCTTCCATCCCTTCTTCGCTAGGTGATAGAGGATGGCGCAGCCGGTTATCCCACCGCCGATCACCACCACGCGGGCATGTGTATCCATTCCGTCAGAAATCCATTCGTTTGTTTTTCAACGGGCGGGAGGAAGCATCTAGCGCAGCGCTTCGAGCTCGATCTTGCGCCGCGCGACATAGTCCTCGAGCTCATCGATCACCGCCGGGTCGATGGCCGGTGCCTCATATTCATTGACCATCTGCTTCCAGATTCCGTTGGCGCGCCGGGCAGCGTCGGGGCTGCCCTTGTCCTGCCAGTTCTCGAAGTTCGACCAGTCGGAAACCAGCGGCTTGTAGAAGGCGTTCTCGTAGCGGGCGAGCGTGTGCGCGGTGCCGAAGAAATGGCCGCCGGGACCGACCTCCTTGATTGATTCCAGGCCGATCGTATCTTCATTGACGGTGAGCGGTGTCATCCAAGCGCACATCATGCGCACCATCTCGATGTCGAGGACGAATTTTTCGTAGGAACCGACCAGGCCGCCCTCCAGCCATCCGGCGCCGTGGTTGAAGACGCTGGCATGGCCGGTCAGCGCGCCCCATAGCGACATCATGGATTCGTACGCCGCCTGCGCGTCGGGAGCATTCGATGCGTTCACGTTGGACGAGCGCCACGGCAGGCCATAGCGGCGCGCCATCTGGCCGGTCGCCTGCGCGCCGAGCGTGAATTCCGGCGTGCCGAAGGCCGGCGATCCGGTCTTCATGTCGGCGTTGCAGATGAAGCCGCCATAGATATAGGGGCAGCCGGGGCGGATGATCTGGGTGAGCGCGCAGCAGGCGAGCGTCTCGGCATTCTGCATCACCAGCGCGCCGGCCACCGTAGCCGGCGCCATCGCGCCCGCCAGCCCGAACGGCGTCACGCAGACCACCTGCCCGAGCCGCGCATATTCGATCACCCCTTGCGCGATCTCGCCGTCGAGCACCAGCGGCGTATTGGTGTTGGTGTTGACGAAGAACACCGGGTTGGCGGCGAGGCTCACCTCGTCCTCGCCATACCAGATTTTTGCCATCTCGATCGCGTCGCGGGCCCGGTGCCGGCCGATGGTCAGCGGCTTCCAAGGCTTGTCCGACAGCTTGCAGCAGGCGAGATAGAAGTCGAGGTAGCGCGTATCGGCCGGCAGGTCCTGGGCCTCGACGCTGGTGCCGCCCTCGATCTGCAGCACATCCGTCATGTGCGTCATCTTCAGGAAGTTTTCCTGGTCGCGGAACGTGCCGGCGCGGCGGCCGTGGTCGAGGTCGGAGACAAAGGGCGGACCGCTGACGGCCGTGAACGCGACCTGGCCTTCGCCCATGAACAGCTTTTTCGTCGGATCGCGGCCGCGCACCGTCGCGACCAACGGGGCCTTGGCGACGAGTTCCAGCAAGCCTTCCCGATCGAAGACGACGCGCTCGGTCGAATGGTCGACCGAGAAGCCGGCGCTGGCGAACAGCTTGCGTGCTTCCTCGTCCTGGATGCGCATCCCGATATCTTCGAGCACTGACATCGAGGCGTCGTGGACGCGCTCGATCTGCTCCTCGTCCAGCACCTGGATCGGCGCATAGGGATTGCGGAGCTGCAGCCACTTGCTGGAGAATTCCAGCCTGCCGTCGCGCACTCTGCGTGCTCTGGCCGTCGCTCGCATTCCTGCCTCGCAGAGGTTCGATTTCGACGCGAAGTGGAGGAGCATTGTCCGGCCAGGGCAATTGAAAACCCTTCAGCGAACACTGAGCCGAATTCGATCGGTCGCTTCGCAACTCGGGGCCGCGAACGTCACGTGCGATCGTGCTGCGGGCAAGCCTCAAAGACGGGTTCGACGGCAAGTCTGACGTATGCTGCGAAATTGCGCCTGCGGCGGAGCGGCTCTCCCGGGACCTGCCGACGGAAGCCCAAGCGGGCCGCGAAGGCCGTCCAGTCGTCGCGGCAGACAAGCGGGTTCAACGACCCCGCCGGACCTTCGAGCGCTTTGTCTTATCCTCCAAAACTCCCTGTTCCCATGACGGCACGGATTGCGACTTCGCCGCCACGAAGTCGAGGAATCCCCGACGGAACCCTTTCGGACTGGCCATAACCCACGGCCAGCTCAAGCTGACATCAACCCCTCGCAAACTGGCGCGCCCTCCCAAGAATGAGGGCGCCAGCAAATGATCCGGTACCGCGTGTCTCAGCTCATTGTACTCGGTTTCCGGTCTGTCCGGGATGAGAATTCACTCGGCTGGAGCGATCTGACCTTCTGCCAACGGCTTGGGGGATACGTTACGCCCGAGGGTTGCCGCCAGTTGCTCTTCGTCTAACTCGCCTTCCCAGCGCGCGACGACGAGCGTTGCGACAGCATTGCCGACGAAATTCGTCAGCGCTCGACACTCGGACATGAAGCGATCAATGCCAAGGATCAGCGCCATGCCGGCGACGGGCACGGACGGAACGACGGACAGCGCGTGATGAAGCCCGCGCCAGTGATACCGGCCGCCCCCTTGGAGGAGAGCATGGCGACGAGAAGAAGCAGGATCTGATCGCCGATCGAGAGATCCGTGTTTGTCGCCTGGGCGATGAAGAGGGCCGCGAGTGTCATGTAAATGTTGGTGCCGTCCAGATTGAAGGAGTATCCCGTCGGGATGACGAGACCCACGACCGAACGCTTGGCGCCTGCCTTTTCCATCTTCTCCATGAGCGACGGGAGGGCTGCCTCCGAGGACGACGTTCCGAGAACCAGCAGCAGCTCTTCCTTGATGTAGCGGATGAGGGCGAAGATCGAAAAGCCGTTGTAACGGTAGACCGCGCCGAGGATGACGAACACGAAGAGGAAGGCGGTGACGTAGAAGGTCCCAACCAGCATGGCGAGGTTGACCACCGAGCCGATGCCGTACTTGCCGATCGTGAAGGCCATCGCGCCGAAAGCACCGATCGGGGCTGCCTTCATCAGAATGCCGACCAGCTTGAAGACGGGAGCAGTGAGCGCCTGGAGAAGGAAAGGACTGGCTGGCCCTTCTCTCCTACCATGGCGAGCGCGATACCAAAGAATCGCGAAGAACAGCACCTGCAGGATATCGCCTTCGGCAAAGGCTCCGACGATCGTGGACGGGATGATGTTCATCAGGAAGCCCGTCACGGATTGCTCGTGCGCCTTTGCAGCGTAGCTATTCACGGCCTGGACGTCGAGCGAGGCCGGATCGATATTGAGGCCGGCACCGGGCTGAATGACATTTGCCACGACGAGGCCGACGATCAATGCGGGTTGTGTTGCAAAGTTTTGGTAACTGATCCCGTGAGAGAACCCTTCATCCATTTATGAGAGGTTCCGAATGTTCAAGGGCCGGCAGTTCGATCAGTCTGTCATCTTGTTATGCGTACGCTGGTACCTGGCCTACGGCTTGAGCCGGCCTGCGCGATTTGAAAGAGATGATGGCCGAACGCGGCATTGGCGTCGATCATTCAACAATCCATCGTTGGGTCGTTCATTTCGCGCCGCTCCTGCTGGAGCGCTTCAACCGGCGCAAGCGTGCCGTGACCGGCAAATGGCATGCGGATGAGACTTATATCAAGGTCCGCGGGCGGTGGATGTACCTTTACCGCGCCATCGACAGCGTCGGCGACACGGTCGAGTTCTGGTTCAGCGAGCAGCGCGATTTGCCGGCGGCCAAGCGCTTCTTCAAAAAGGCGCTGGAGCGCCATGGCCGGCCCCATCGCATCGTCATCGATGGCAGCCAGGCCAACCGGGAAGCCATCATTTCCTGCGATGCGGCAAATCGCTTGCAGGATCGTTCCGGCGCCAGCTGCAACCGATCACGATCAGGAAAAGTCGATATATGAACAACCGGATCGAGCAGGACTATCGGCGGATCAAACGCCGCGTGCGGCCGATGCTGGGCTTCAACTCGCCGATCACCGCCAGCATCATCCTGTCGGGCATCGAAATGGTTCATATGATGCGCAAACGACAGGCGAGGTACGCCTTCAATCCAAATCCCTCCCTGGCAGAGCAGTTCACCATTCTGGCGGCATGATAGCCGCCGCCATCAGGCCAACCGCCGCGACCCAGAAAAAACCTTGCAACGCGACCCCTCTACTCATGGTATCTTTCTCCTCTTTCTCCATTGAGCAACAAGGATGCCAAGTGGCGCCAAAGAGCAGGCGCCCCTTGGATTTTGTCGATCCCGCAACGGGCGATCGGCGACGGATTATCTAGATTGAGGGGAACGCGGTCCAATCAGGCCGCAATCACCTTTGCTTGCCTCACGCAAGAGCACGATGATGATCCGAAGGGGACTCCATCGCCCTCCGTACCGTCCGCTTGCGCTTCGCCCGACACGGAAAAAGCCGGGGGCCCGGCGCCTCATGCACGCCATCGACCTGAACTGTCCACGAAGTTTAACCCCACGAAAAGTCGACCGTAACGCTCTGCGTTTCTGACGGGTTGGAATTTATCCGACGTCCCGATCGCGACGTCTAGCGGAGGTGCGATCAAACCGATTGTCGCGGAAAAGCTTCACGGACTTTGTCTTGCTGACAAGGAAGATATTCCTGCAAACTCCCTGCAGGCACCGTCCGGCGGACCCATATAAGCGATGTTGATATTTCGGCCGATCGATCAGGGCCTTGCGATTTCTCGCTTTTGCTGCGTCTATCTCCACCTCTCGATACGAACCGGTTCGGTTTCACCGCCGAGCCAAACGCGCTGCAAACTTATAAGGAATACGCATATGGCGACTGGAACCGTGAAGTGGTTCAACAGCACCAAGGGTTTTGGATTTATCCAGCCCGATGGTGGCGGTCAGGACGTTTTCGTCCACATCTCCGCTGTCGAGCGCGCGGGTCTCTCGACCCTCGCGGACGGCCAGAAGATCAATTACGAGATCGAGCAGGACCGCCGCACCGGCAAGTCCTCTGCTGGCAATCTCAGCAAAGCAGGCTGATTTCTCTCGCGCGCCCCGGCAGCAGCCGGAAGGGCGCGGCAAGTCACGAATGTACTGGCGGCCGCGCCAATAAGAGCGCGCGAAGCATGGTGTGATGCGGAGACCGGGGCAGCAGATTGCTGCAAGTCTTCAGAAAACGATCATGTGAGATCAGCTTGTTGGGCAATGGAAGGCGGGTAGCTCCCCGCCTTTTCGCTCTAGGCACCAAGCTCCAGCAGCGCGGTGGCTATCCGATGCAATATCACCGTCGATCATTGCGAGTATTTGTAGCCCTGACTCTATGTTGCGGCGACAGTGGTCCACCACGATGTCGTTGAAAGGGCACCTATGCTGACCCATATGCGCATTGCGCCGGATGCCTCCTCCCATTGCGTCCGGCGCGTTCCCCTCTGGAGGTTTTGAACCTTCATGCTTGGCCGGGCTTAACAGTCCGGCCTTTTTCTTTTGGTCCCACTAATCCATGGCATGACACTACATCGGCTATAGTGGCGTATTCGCGCAGAGTCTCTCCCGTCACCGCGAGTGTCTTCAGTCAAGCTCATCAATGGCAAATCCCCCGCGCCGACCGACAAATCCGATGGCTGCCGCCGACTTCAAGCCAATCAAGCAGCCTGCGGCACCAGTTCGCGAAACCTCGGCGGCTCCAAATGTCAGAGAGCTTGTTTCAATTAGGATCGATCGGGGTGTGCTGGACTATTTTCAGCAGGACGGACCGGGCTGGCAGGACAGGATCAACGACACGTTACGGCATGCCATAGCCAAGAGCGGCCCGCCACTTGTCGCCGCCCATGCCCGATGACAACATATGAAAACCACACACTTTATCGGACGGCTTGCTACTTCCAGCAAGTCGTCGAACACCGGTAGTATGCCGGCCTGGAAGGTGCCATCAACGATGTCGTCTACGAAACAGTCCGCCGCCGTCGAGACGGAAAGCGCGCTCGCGGCGATTGAGCACGATCAAGGCCGCCGCCGCGCGCCGCGCCTCTCCGCCGAGGAAAGGCGGCGGATGATTATCGATGAAGCCGCGCAGCTTTTCTCCGAGAAGGGTTTCGAGGCGACGACCCGCGACCTGGCCGAGCGATTGGGCGTGCGGCAGGCACTCCTCTACAAGTATTTTCCGGCGAAGGAAGCGCTCATCGCCGCGGTGTTCGAAAGCGTATTTGACCGGGGCTGGAGGAAACAGTCCAGTACCCTTCTTTCCGACCGCACGCAGACGCTTGAAGACCGGCTCATCACATTCTACCGGCGAACGGCTCAGGCAACCGACAGTGTCCGTATTCGTCTTTTCGTGCGCGCCGCGCTCGATGGCTGGCCCGTGGCCAAAAGGCGCGGTGCGGCGCTAACCGGCCTGATCTTCGAGCCGCTCATAGGAGAGCTGCGGAAACAGGCAGGCCTCGCTCCTTTCCGTGAAAAAGCAATGATGCGCGGCGAACGCGAACTCGCCATGATGCTTCATGCCGCAATCGTTTTTTTCGGCATTCGCGAACATGTCTACCGGATGCCAATGCCGGCCGACCGGGAGGCGGTGGTGCGGCTCTACATTCGGACTTTCCTGGCCGGCGCCGCGGAGACGTTGAAGGACATCCATGCGGGGCGGGCGGGAGCGAGCCTCGCCGTCCCGCAGCTCGCGCCGCCGGTCACTTCGGCAGGCCGTCCTCGACGTTCTTGAAGTAGGTGAAAGTGAAATCGCGGCCGGACCGCGACATGTGGCAGGCGAAGCAGTTTTCGAGCTTCGCCTCGGTATTTGGAGACCCATCGGCCTTGTAGGCGGCGTAGTCCCAATCGCCATTGTCCTTCTCCGGGGGAAGATCGTTGGCGGCGCCAAAGCCCGCCCGTTTCTCCATGACGAAGAGACCTGTCAACGCGTCGGTCGGCGCCAGCCGCCCGTCTTTGTCGAGAACAAGGTTACCGTCGGCACTAACCGCTGCCTCATGATCCTCCATCACGAGGACAGTACCTTCGGGAAGCACCTTGCCAGGTTCCGCGATGGCATGGGCCTCGGGATTCACGTACATGAAGCGGACCCGTTTGCGGTCCGGTCGGTCGACGTGGTTGTAGAGGACGAAATCGGTCTTGTATGCTTCCGGAAGCTTGACCCGGTCCGGAGTCGCGAAAAGCGGAGCCGCCACGGCGACGGCCGCGCCGGCGGCGAGCGCAACGATCAACTGACGTCTCATTGCTGGACCTCCACGATCGCCTTCATTTCCGGATGGATGACGCATTCGACCTCGAACCTGCCGGCTTTGGCGAGTGCCAATTTGCGCGCCTCGCCGGGCTTTTGGGTGCCAAGGTCGACGGCATGTCCGACGGTCGCCACGAAGACGTTGTGATCTTCGGAGTCGTCGTTCGAGAGGGCGAGGTTGTCACCAATCTTGGCGGCGATGGTTGCCGGCGCGTAGGCCATGCCAGCCATTGTCACTGGTATCTCCTCCGCCATGCTTGTCGCGGCCGGCAAGGCCGAAGCCGTCAGCAAGGCGGCGACGCGCAAGCCCTTCATCACTTACCTCCCTTTGAGGAGCCGAAGCCAAGTGTCTTCGCCAGCACTGCGATTGCCAAAGTCTAAGCGGGTGTGTCGTAGTGGTCAACTGACAACTTTGTGAAACCCCGACTGCACCCGGCGCGACGCTGCCATTCATCCGGCTGACAGATGTGGAAAGCCTGCATCCATGAGCACCGGGAGGCATCAGAGCGGTCTTCATCGTGCTTTGCAGAGGCGCGCGTTGAAGGTGGCGACGGCCTTGTCGTAGGCTTCGGTGATAAGCGGCCGGCATGTGATGAAGGTCTCCGCCCCCGGATTCAGAACGGCGATCCAAGGACCGAACCTGCTCCTGCGATCCCAGTGAGGTCCGGTCGGCTCCCTGTTGTCTTTCTGGCGAAGCCCGCTGAAACGGATCGGACACAGATTGCTCCGCCGCGACGAGATCCCGCGAGTGCTCGCGCAATTGCGGTCATGTTGCCGTTAAGGACTGCCTTGTTCGCCCGGGCCGTGAAAAAATGTTTGGATATCCTCCGAGGTGACGCGACCATCGCCGTTCTCATCGACGGCGTTGAATATCCTCGCGTGGAAGTTCTGAACCTCCTGCAGGGACAGCGCGCCATCACCATCGGAGTCGATTATTGCAAACAGGATCCTCATTCCGGCGCCATGCATGGCTCCAGGCCTCCTGCCGCCACCGAAACCTTCCATCATGCCCCCGCCTTCCATCATTTCTTGCCGACCCATTCGCCTCCCGTCGTGCCAGCGGCCCCAGCCGCGCCGTTCAGCGCGATCTTCACCTTCGCCATACGCTCGCGGCCCGCTCTGCCGCATCATGTCTTGCATCATCTCGCGCATCATTTCGCGCATTGACTCCTGACCCATTCCGCTCGGTGACTGTTGGGTTCCTTGCTCCTGTGTCGTCTGTCCGGGAGTCGTCTCACTAGTTTGGCCGAAAGCGGGTGCACCCGCGAGCATGAAAGCGCCAGCCGTTAGCAAGCTGGTCAGTTTTCTCAGCAATCTCATGGTCTCCTCCTGTTTCTGTTGGCCGGCTCAGTCTGCGTCAACGGTTGTGTGATCGGCGGCAATGAAGCAGCACTTGGGATCTGCGGACGTTGGATAGCGCGTCCCTACGGGCACCGGCACGGCGGATGCATTGTTCAGCGCAGATCCTGCAGTGCTCGTGCTGGCTTCTATGACGCTGGCACTCGCGCCCGCATTCGCGGCAGGCTTGCTCACAGGCCTGGACCACTGCCCGCAGGACATCAACGTTCGACCCGGTTTGGCGAGAGGCCATTGAACCTGTCGCCGCACAAATGTCAGCACAACCGAGATTGAGCCGGATGCACCGCCTAATCTGATCGACCATTTTCGTCCGCCAGGCATGGATCGGCGCAGGACGTAAAGTTTGGGCGCAGCTATAACATTCCTCAACGCATCGAAGCAGCCGGTCTGCCGTGCTTCCTTGGACGTCAGGATGAGTGCTGATCATCTTGGACTTGCTTACCGGCCTCCGTGGAACCGCGGCTTCGGCTTTTGCTGCTGGTTCAACCCCTTATTTGCTGCTTTGTTCCCGGCGGTCGTCGAACGCTCTGGAGAATGCTGCCCGCTGCCATTGACCCGCATCGGCTGCCGCCAAAACTGAAGGCACCGACGAGGCTCTGGCGGGTTCGCCCGATTGGAGCAGGATGATCACAAAGACGAAAACGGCATCGATGATGGTGATAAAGCGAAGGCAGATGCCTTGGAAGGGGGATGTCACATTAACTCAGTATAATGCTTTTAGCGGTCCGCCGTG
>NZ_JAAKZF010000069.1 GCF_011045125.1 Allomesorhizobium camelthorni
GCGCGCCGAGCTATCGAAACTATAACTGCCGGCTATTGGAAATTTTTGCACCATTTATTCATAACAGCACCAACCTTGGACCGCCCATGCAGACATTAGACAAACGCATTTACATGGCGCGGCTGACGAACGGATGTGCTCACTAGCGCAAAATCGGGAGTAGAGATAATGGTCAAGCGCAACGCAATCTCCCCGGCGACCCCGCGCGCTCTTTATGAGATCCGCACCGATCCGGCGAAGCTGTACGAGACCCTCGGGCCATTCGCAGAGGAGGGCGTTCGGCAACGGACCGCGCAGGAACTGGACCACAGTCGGCGTAATCCGGGCTTTCAGCTTCGAGATCAATGTCTTTGGTCGCATCCATCGAACTAAACGAATCGACGTTGCTAGTGTGACGCATCGAAAACACCTGGGAAAGATTGCAGCTTCTTTACAAGATATAGAGGATTACTATGACCGATTTAGGCGCCGGGAGGATCAGGGACGAAGCCCTTCTTATCGCTCGCATTTTGCTTGCCGTGCTGTACCTCGTATTCGGCTGGGGCAAGCTCACTGACTATGCCGGGACCGTCGTCTACATGACGCAAACCGGCGCTCCTCTGCCGCCCATCGCCGCGCTTATCGCAATGGTGATCGAGTTTTTTGGCGGCATCGCGCTGGTACTGGGCGTCTGGACACGGCCGGTGGCGTTGTTGATCGGGTTGTTCAACATTATAGCCGCGTTAATTGGTCATCGTTATTGGATGATGACGGGCTACGAGCACTTCATGAACATGATCAATTTCTACAAGAACATCAGCCTCACGGGCGGCTTTTTTCTGTTGTACGTCGCGGGCGCTGGGAAATACTCAATCGATGCAAGGTTGGAACTGGCTGGTGCGCCGTCGCGCCGGACACAGGCGCCGTGAACGCGGCTGGATAGAGGACCGAACTACCTCGGCGATCCAAACGCGTGGCATCTGGCGATAAGAGATCGAGTATCAGTTCGTCGGCGCCGTCTGGAACGTCCGCCGTCAATCGGTCGATCTGCAATGTTCCATCCTCGATGATACGTGCGGGATCGTGCAGATTCGTGTCGCCCGAGCTAGCCGCTTCAGACCATCGGCGAGGCGTGCCTTGCGGTCCGTCAGCCTCGCCTGCGGACCGAGGGGCTGTCAGTCTCGTGTTCGCCTGTGCCGCAACCATCGCACCAGGGCCTGCTTGGGGAAGACCGGTAGTTTCTCTGGGGTTAGGCGGCGTGCAACAGGGGTGGCTTGGGCTTGAATATTGGCGGTACGCTTGGTTCATGCTGTCTGAACGGTGCCCGCAGCCGGTTGCGAAGATCGCCATGCCTCCGCCGTGCGGACCCGCATAAGCATGTGAGCGCCGTGGGGCGACCATCGCATCTGCTGTTTCTGACCACGCTTGCGGACGAGCGAGTTTACCGCTGACTCCGCGACGGTAGTGGCGACCCGCAGCCCGCTCCCGTAGCGCTTTCCGTTGTCGATGATCGTGCCGTTGTTCGAGCGGACATAGGTCAGGATCTGCGCACTGAGATTGCGAAGGCGTGCGATCGAGAACTCGGTTTCTCTCTGCGGCTGCTTCAGAAAATAGTGTCGCATCGGGTATCGCTGCCGTGATGGCGCTCGTCGTGATTGGCCCGATACCTGGGATGGCAGCCAGACGTCGGCTCGCCGCGTTCTTGCGATGCCAGGTCAGGATTGTCTTTTCGATCTTGTCGATTTCACGGGCGAGGGCGCGCATCTGGTCGATCAGTCCGTGCAGCGCGTTGCGTGCTAGTGCCGGCAAGCTGTCCTGCGCCGTATGAAAAGCCTCGATCGCCGCTTTCACACCGGCGGCTCCCTGCGCGGCGATAATGCCGCGCTCAGCAAGGTGCCCGCGTAGCGCGTTGATCAACATGGTGCGTTGGCGGACCAGGAGGTCTCGAGTTTTGTGCATCATCAGCACGCCCGGATGTTCCATGCTCTTGACCTCGACAAAGCGCAGGGTTGGCCGTGATGGCCTTGCAGATCGCCTCCGCGTCGGCAGCATCGGTCTTGCCTCGCTTGACATAGGCTTTCACGGACATCCCTAATCGTGTCTTGATATTTCAGCGTCTCTTGGCTTAAGCGGCCGCTTCTGGCCGACTATGTGGCCTCTGTTCCAGGCAGACATGGGGTTCTCTCACGCCGCCCGCCGCAATTGGGGAGAAAGAGATTTCGTGCTCTCAGCGCACCGTGAGTGGGATCGAGAAGGAATGGGTTGAACCGCCAAGTTCAGCGGGTGGAGCAGGGACCCGGGCGGAGCGCACCGCTCTGACGGCGGCATTGTCCAATCGACTGTTACCGGACGAGCGCGACACGCGAGCAGATCTGACTCGGCCCGAGGCCGTCACCATGAAGCTGATGTTGACCGTGCCTTCCACGCCGCGCAACCCGCCGACACGCCGTGCGATCGCGGCCCTTACCGAGTTGTGCCAGCGGGCTGGACTGACGTTCGGCGCTCGGGAGGCTCTCGATTTCTGTGATGCCGTCGAAGGCTTGGATTTGGCCATGTCCTTTGCGACTTTCCGCTCCGCCGCTTTTTCACGTTGGGGCTTCGGTTTGGCTATCTCCGCCTTGCGCCGGACGGGTTTGTTTGTTTCGTCCTTGCGAGAGGTCTCGGCCCGCTTCTCAGGTTCGGCCACCGGTCTCGGTTCGGGGAGCGGTACAACTTCTGGGGTGATCGCCGCGGCGATTTCCTCTTCTACGATCTCAGGGTCGACAGGTTCGGCCACTTCCGGCCGCGTCGCCTGTGGCTCCGCCTGCACCTGCTCGACGATTTCCGGTTCGACGGGTTCAACCTGTTCCGGCTCGACTTGGGTAACCTCCTCGGGCTGGACTTCCTCGAGGCGCTCCGGCTCCATCGGCGCCGTCTCCTCCGGCTCGACTTCGCTGATCTCAGCCGGCTCCTGGACGGGCTCGATAGTTTCGACTGGCTCATTCTCGGGAAGAATTTCCGACTCCACCGATTCAGGCATTGATACCGGCAATGGTGCCAGATCGACGATGAGCGCCTGCTCCGCCGCCTCGGGCGCCGGATTCAACGCAGTCAGGTCGTGGAACAAATACACGAAGGCCGCATGAGCAGCCACAACCAGCACCGCGGCGCCGGCCCATCTGCCAGCCTCACGGGCCGAGGGCGATCCGCCCATTGTGAGTTCGGCCGGCGCGCTCATGGTGAGCCTGTTGCGCTGCCGGGCAGGGTCTCGATGCCTACGAGCGCCACTTTGAGATAGCCGGCGGCGCGCAGCAGATTCATGACCTGCATCAGTTCGCCATAATCGACGGCCTCGTCAGCACGCAGAAAGATGCGTGTTTCCTTGTCGCCGCCAGTAAGGCTGTCGAGCGCCTCGCCGAGACCCTGGCGCGGCAGCATCTCGTTGCCGAGCGAAAGCGACAGGTCTTCCTTGAGGGTGAGGAATGCCGGCTTCTCAGGCCGCGGCACAGCGGCAGCTGTCGAGGCTGGGAGGTCGACATTGACATCGACGGTCGCCAGGGGTGCTGCGACCATGAAGATGATCAGCAGTACCAGCATGACGTCGATGAACGGCGTGACGTTGATCTCATGTGCTTCTTCGAGCTCGTCGCCGATATTCTCGCGAACCTTGCCTGCCATCCTTGCGCTCCTATTCGGCTGCCAGTGCTTGGGCAGGCACCGCGCGGTAGTCCAGGTCGCGGCTGACCAGCCGTTCGACGCCGGCTGAAGCGTCCGCCAAAACCTGCCTGTAGCCGGCGATGGTGCGGGCAAAAACGTTGTAGATAACCACGGCGGGGATGGCGGCCACGAGGCCGAGCGCGGTAGCGAGGAGAGCTTCGGCGATACCAGGTGCGACAACGGCCAGATTGGTGGTCTGTGCCTCGGAGATGCCGACGAAGGCGTTCATGATGCCCCAAACGGTCCCGAACAGGCCGACAAACGGCGCCGTGGAACCGATGGTGGCCAAAAGACCGGTGCCGCGAGTCATTCGGCGGCTGGCCTGGGCCTCGATGCGGGCGAGGCGCGAGGCAACACGCTCCTTGAGGCCGCCGCCCTCGACATGGTCGAGTGCGGGCTCCGACATGGCCACCTCTTGCCGCGCCGCCTGCACCAGAAGCACCGCTGGACTGCTGCCGTTGCCGAGCACAGTGTTGGCCTCGTCGAGCGTTTTGGCCCGCACGATGACGCCCATGGCCCGCCGTGCCCTGACGCGCGCAGTGAAGAGTTCCAGCGTCTTGGCGAGCCACACTGTCCAGGTAACCAGCGAAGCGAAGGCTAGGCCGATCATGACGCCTTTGACGACGATGTCGGCGTTGATGAACATACCCAAGGGGGAGAGATCGTGCGGCAGCATTCGAGTAGACCCGCCCTCGATCTCGGCGACGTCCGTATCCGGCGTCATCTCCATCGCCTCGAGAGGGGCCGTGGCGGCGGAAGGCGCCGCCCGATCCGCGGTGGCCCGGGATGGAGGCGTCTGCGAGGCAGGTGCGCCGCTTTGCGCCGGAGCCTGGGCCGCGGGTGGATTGGTCGGTGAAGGCGCAGGCACCTCGGTTGCGGCTGCCGCGGGAGGCGACGCCTGCTGTTCCTGGGCGGCGGTAGATCCTCCCACCAAAAACGTCATCGCGACCGCGATCCAAAGGGAACCGAACTTCATGTCTATTCCTGTATCTTATTTGTGGATAATTAAACTCAACTAATGCGGCTACTCAATGGCGCTTCTTGCTGGGACGCCATTCGCGGGCGCTTTGGGCGGCGTGGAGCCGGCTGTAGATGCCGCCTCCGGCGATCAGATTTTCGTGTGAGCCCTGTTCCGCGACGCCGGAGCCATCAACCACGACTATACGGTCGGCATGCCGGATGGTCGCGAGCCGATGCGCGATGACCAGCGTGGTGCGGCCCTGCGACAGTTCCGCAAGCGACTGCTGGATCTCCCGCTCCGTCTCGGTGTCGAGCGAAGACGTCGCCTCGTCGAGTATGAGTATCGGCGGGTTTTTTAGGAACATGCGGGCGACCGCAAGGCGCTGCTTCTGACCACCCGATAGCTTGACGCCCCGCTCGCCGATCACGGTTTCAAGACCATCGGGAAGCGATGCGATCATCTGGTCGAGGCGGGCTCGCCGCGCAGCCTCGGCGATCTCCGACTCCGCTGCGTCGAGGCGGCCATAGGCGATGTTGTCCCGGATAGTGCCGCCGAACAGGAATACGTCCTGCTGCACGATGCCGATATGGCGCCGCAGCGAGGCCAGCGTCATGTCGCGTATGTCGATGCCGTCGATGGTGATCGAGCCGGACTGGATTTCGTAGAACCGGGGCAGCAGCGAACAGAGCGTCGTCTTGCCGGCGCCCGACGGTCCCACGAACGCGACGGTCTCTCCTGCGGGGATATCGAGATTGACCTCGTTCAGCACCGGCCGCTCGGCCGTATAGCCGAAGCTGACGTCTCGAAACCGGATATTGCCCTTGAGTCCGCTCGTGGCGACCGCGCCCGGCCGGTCTGCGATATCGGGCTCGGTATCGAGCAGTGCCAGGTAGCGCTGAAACCCGGCAATACCCTTCGGATAGGTCTCGATGACCGAATTGATCTTGTCGATCGGCCGGAAAAACACGTTCACAAGCAACAGAAAGCTGACGAAGCCGCCGGCCGTAAGCTGGTTCGTCAGGACGAAATAGCTGCCGGCGACCATGACGATGAGCTGGATCAGCCGCATGCTCATGTAGCTCAGCGACGTGCTGGCGGCCATGATCTTGTAGGCGGCAAGCTTGGTGCTGCGATAATTGTCGTTGTCCCGCGCGAACAGTCCGCGCTCGTGATCCTCGTTGCCGAAGGCCTGCACGACCCGCATGCCGCCGATGTTTTCTTCCAGGCGCACGTTGAAGTCGCCGACGCGTCTGTAGAGCATCTGCCAGTTATGCGTCATGCGGCCGCCGTAGCGGCTGGTGACCCAGGCGACCACCGGCACGACCGCGCCGGTGATGAGCGCGAGTTGCGGGTTTATCCAGAACATCAGCGCAAAGGCGCCGAGAAAGGTCATCACCGCGATGAACAGGTCCTCGGGCCCGTGGTGGGCGACCTCGCCGATCTCCTCGAGATCCTTGGTGACGCGCGCGAGCAGATGACCGGTCTTGTTGTCGTCGTAGAAGCTGAACGACAGCTTTTGCAGATGGTCGAAGCTCTTCCGCCGCATCTCCGTTTCGATGTTTATGCCAAGCATGTGGCCCCAATAGACGACCACGGCCATTAGCCCCGTATTGAACAGGTAAACGGCAAGCAGGCCGAGCGCGGCCAGCACGATCATGGTCCACTGCTGGGTCGGCAGAAGGTCATCGACGAATGTCTTCACCGCCATCGGAAAGCCGAGTTCGAGCAGGCCCGAGAGGACCGCGCAGCAGAAATCGAGAAGGAACAATCCCTTCCAGGGTCGGTAATATTCGAAGAAACGGCGGATCATGGCGGTGTGACTATGTGATTGTTGTGATCGTGTCAGATTTCCCGGCGCGCATTGTCGCCGTCGAATCCGCGACGCCAATAAGCGACGGCGAGATGCTCTTCCCGGGTGAGCTTGAGTTCCTGCCGGAAGTAGCCGCGGATAGCGCGAAAATCCCGGTGCTCGCATCCGGCCCAGCCAAAGACGCTGCGGCCGTCATTCGGCCATTTCACCTCCCGCACGGCTTGCGGCAGAAGACCCGCGCATCCCACTTCCCGTCCGTTGCGGTGCAGCCAGCGCAGGTCGAGGCTGGCCGATGTCGTGAGCGGCTGCTCCTCACGCGCGTCGGCGACCTCGATGCGGACCACGGCATGTGCCGCAGCGGGCAACCCCTCCAAGATACGCGCGATTGCGGGCAGGGCGGTTTCGTCACCCGCGAAAAGATACCAGTCAGCCTCGCCGGCGGAGCCGCCGCCGGGACCGGTCATCCCGACCACGTCGCCTGGTCGCGCTTCCGCGCCGAAGCGGGCGCCCGGCGTGGCGTCGCCCTCATGTATGACGAAATCGATGTCCACCTCGCCCCGGTCCGCATCGACGCGGCGCAGCGTGTAGATGCGGACATGAGGACGATCATGCCCCTCAGGCCAGCTCGGCCGTCCATCTTCGCCGGTCACAGGCCAGGCGGGAGTCACGTCCTTGCTGGGCGGCAGCAAAAGGCGGACGTGGATGCCGCCTGAAGCGAAGCGTCTCAGATCGTTGCCGGCGAGCGTCAGCCGGCGCATGTGCGGCGTTACATCGACGGCGCGCACGACGCGCATCTCGCGGAAATATGGCAGCGGCTGGCCCGCCACGCCGTCACCCTGCCAGCGGATCGTCGGCTTGTCGGCAGCCGCGAAATGCAGGAGATGCTCGGCCACCGCGAGCTTCACATAGGCGAGCGCCGTGTCGTCCTTGCCTTCGGCGAAAACCTTCAGACAGCGTTCGCAGGCCTCGAAGCCGGCAGTGCCGAAACCGGTTTCGATGCGGCTGCACTTGCCCTCGACCGTGACATCGCCGTGCTCACGGAAGTGAGCGCAGAGTTTCAGCATGATCTCTTCGGGCGAGGAAAGCGAAATTTCCGCCGAGGCGATCAAAAACCGAGGCATCTCAGCCATGACGCTGGACTCCTTTTCCGAGCAGGTAGATCAGATACGGCCCGCCCAGCAACGAGGCGAAGAGGCCGACCGGCAGTTGATAGGGGAACGCGGCCATTCTAGAAAGCCAATCGGATACGATCATCAAGAGGGCGCCGAGCAGGATCGAGCCCACCAGATGCTGGCGAGCACGACCGAGGCCGAGCAGGCGCGCGAGATGCGGCGCTATGAGGCCGATGAAGCTGAGCGGTCCGACGAACATCGCCGCGAAGGCGCTGGCGAGCGCGGCGATGACGACGAGCGTTGTTCGCGCCGCGCGTACCGGCAGACCCAGTGCCCGCGCGGTTGCGTCGCCTAGCGGCAGCACCTCCAGCCAGCGCCCAAGCACAAGCAGCGGCGTCGAAAGGACGAGCAGGGCGGCAAACCCGACTAAGGCGTGTACGGCGCCAGCTTCGCTGGTCGAGCCGCTGAGCCAGCGCAGCAGCACGTAGGACTGCACGTTGCCGAGCGCGATGACGGCCGTGAGCACGGCGCTGCATAGAGCGTTGAGCGCGATGCCCGCGAAGAGCAGGCGTTCGGGGCCGAGATTGCCGCGCGCTCCGAGGATGAGGATGGCCGCGAGCACGGCAAGCGCACCTATAGCGGAGCCGGTCAATTGCCAGGCCAGGCCGGGCATGCCGGCAAGCAGCAGCACTGCCGCAAGTCCGGCGCCTGCGCCGGTGCCGACGCCAAGCACTTCCGGACTGGCGAGCGGATTGGAGGTGACGCGCTGGATGACCACGCCGGCGGCGCCGAGCAGGCCCCCCGCGGCGGCGGCAACCGCGATGCGCGGTGCGCGCCATTGGGCGAGATCGGTCATTACAGTGCCGGAGGCGATCGACCAACCGGCCGGACCCTTGCCAACCAGAAGGCCGACTACGGCTGCAACCAGCGCGCCAATGCCGATGAGGATAACCAGAACCCATGGTCGGGAGACGCGCCGCCCGCTGCTTGTGCTGGCGGCAAGCGAGGGCCATTCGAACATGCGCAGGCGCGGCAAGAGCCACAGCAGCAGTGGTCCGCCAAGCAGCGCGGTCGCCGCGCCGGTTGGGATTCGCTCTCCGCCAGGCCCCGAGGCAAGCTGGACCAATCCGTCCGTGAGCCACAGCAGGATCGCGCCGATCACAGGCGCCGCGACGAGTTTCTGCTTGAGCGAACGGGCGCCCGACAATGCCGCGAGCGCCGGTGCGGCCAGGCCGACGAAGCCGATGATGCCGATTTCGGCCGCAACTGTGGTCGCCATCCAAACGGCAAGCGCGATGATCAGGAAACGCGTCGCGTGCAGGGAGACCCCGAGATTTCGCGCCGATGCGTCGTCGAGGCCCAGAATGGCGAGGGGGCGCAGCAGCAGCACGGCGGCGGCGAAGCCGAAGACGAGGCGCCAGGCAATGGTGAGGGCCGGGTACCAGCTTTGTTGTACGAGCGAACCGCCACCCCAGATGAACAGCGAGAACAGATATTCGCCATTGGCCAGGATAAGCGCAGCGCTTGCCGCGTTGGCGGTCAGCGCCACCATCATGCCCGCGAGCACCACGGAAACCGGCTCGAGCCCGCGCCGCCAGGTGAGCGACAGGATCAGCGCGACCGCGGCAATGCCGCCGACAAAGGCGACGAGGCCCGGCGAATATTCCATCAGCAAGGGCGCATGGATGGTCGCGGTGGCCATGGCGAGCTGCGCACCGGCCGAAATGCCCAGCGTCGACGGCTCGGCCAGCGGATTGCGCAGGATGCGCTGCAGGAGCAGCCCCGCCAGGGCGAGCGCCGCGCCGGCGAGCAACGCCACGGCGGCACGCGGCAGCACGCTGTAAAAGAAGATGACTTGGCCTAGGCCGGTCGGGCCGGCGCTTGCGGCCGGCCATTGCAGACCGACCTGCTGCATGAACAGCAGGGTGGCGAGCAGTCCCATGGCTCCCCACAGGCCGATGGGAAGCGATGCGCGCTCAACCATTGCCGGCCTGTGGGGCAAAGGCTCCGGCGAGCAGCCGGGCCAAACGGCGCGCCGAGGGCAGTCCGCCGAAATGGTTGATAGGATCGAGCACGGCTACCCGGCCTTCGCGGACCGCGGGCAGCGCGTTCCACAAGGCGTTCGCAGGCAGCGTGCGGCGCACTTCCGGCGGAAGCGGCGCCACCATGACTATCGAGGCGTCCGGCACACGCGCCAGCGCCTCCAGGCCGACCGGGGCGGCGGCGCTGTAGCTGGTGCCGTCCGTCCATGCATTGACGATGCCGAGGCGCTCCAGAACGTCGCCGAACATCGAGTCCGCGCCGAACGCCCTGAAATGACGCGAGTCGCCGAGGCTGATGATGAAGGCGGGACGGGTCGCGACATGCTTCAACGCTCCGCGCCGCGCTTCGATTTCGTCCCTTGTCTCAGCCACATAGCGCGCTGCATCGGCTGCCCGTCCCAGGCGATCTCCCAAAGCGAGCATGGAAGCCTCGGCCAGAGGATAGGGAGGTCTTCCGGCTTCATAGACCGGCAGCGACGATACCGGGGCGATGCGTTCCAGCGAGGCGCGCTGGTACTCGTAGAAGCCTGAGATGAGGATCAGATCCGGCGCCACGATGCGCAACAGCTCGTAGTTCGGTGTGCCGCGCAGGCCAAGGTCAGCGACGTCTTCCGGTACGGCAGGTTCGACCGCGATCTTGCGGAACTGTATGAGTTCGGTTGCCGCGACGGGCACGACGCCGATGGCGAGCGCCGTCTCCAGCATGCCCCAGTCGATTGCGGCCACGCGCGTTGCACTGGCACTTGCAGCAGACGAGGTCAGCAATGCAGCCGCAAGCGCCAGGAAGTCACGACGGGTGGGCAAGGCAACCAACCCATCAAGACCGTCACGCGGGCGACACAGGCGTTGAACGGACATCTCAATGCACCGAATCAGGCAACATAACTGATGGGTGCGCCGGTAACCGGATGCGGCGTCACGCCCATGGCGATGCCATAGATGCGATCCAGCATGTCCGGATGCAAGATCTCTTCCGGCGTGCCCCGCGCGACCATCCGGCCCGAGCGCAGCGCGATTATCTCATCGCAATAGCGGGCGGCCATGTTGACGTCGTGCAGCACGACGATCACGCCGATGCCACGCTCGCGGCTGAGGTCGCGCACCAGCGCCAGCACGTCGACCTGATGCGCAATGTCGAGCGCCGAGGTCGGTTCGTCGAGCAGCAGGCAGCGTGTGTCCTGCGCCAGCATCATGGCCAGCCAGGCGCGCTGGCGCTCGCCGCCGGACAGGCTGTCGACGAGCCGGTCCGCTAGGACGAGGAGGTCAGTCTGACTAAGAGCTATTTCCACTCTGGCGGCGTCGTCAGCGCTGAAGCGGCCCAGCGTGCCGTGCCATGGAAAGCGCCCGAGGCCGACCAGCTCACGCACGGTCATGCTTTCGGCCGGCGGAGTGAATTGCGGCATGTAGGCAACGCATCGCGCCAGTTCGCGGTCGCCGTAGGAATCGATCGAGCGGCCGAGCAGGCGAATGGCTCCCGCGGCCGGCTTCTGCTGGTAGGCGAGCAGCTTGATCAGCGTGGTCTTGCCGGATCCGTTGGCACCGACCAGCCCGTAGATACGGGCCGGCGCGAGCTCCAGGTCCAGCGGTTCGAGGATGGTGCGGCCGCCCGCGATGAAGCTGGCGCTCTCGATGTCGTAGAGTATCTGGTCGGAACTGGCGGGTTTCATCCCGGCATCCTTTTCAAAACTTTGCGGCAACGGCTCGCGCCGTTCCCGCCAATCACTCGCCCGTCGACCTTGGCTCACCAGGTGGCGTGTGCTTTCAACTTGAACGATCGTCCTTCGCCGTAGCTGCAGACATTCACGCCCTGACAGCCCGATACGTACTCCTTGTCGAAAACATTGGTGACGTTGAAATCCATGCCCCAATTGTCTTTCGTGTAACCGAGTTTCAGGTCCAGCAGGGTCACATCCGGGACCTTCAGCGTGTTCTCCTTGTCGGCAAAGGACGAGCCGAGATAGCGCACACCGCCGCCGACGCTGACGCCGTCGTACCATGCGTCGCCGCGGAAAGTGTAATCGGTCCAGATCGAGGCCATGACCTCCGGCACCAGGAAAGGTTGCTTGCCGACGAGAGCCGGGTTCGCATCTTTCGTGACCTTGAGTTCGTAGGCCGTCAGCGCAGCAGTAACTTTCCAGTCCTCGGTGATGTTGACCTTGCCTTCCAACTCAACGCCGCGCGAGCGCACTTCGCCCGTTTGTTCGTTGCTGGGGAACGGGTTGTCCGGCGTCGGCGCGGCCGCGGTCAACACGTTCCTGCGCGTCAGGTCGAATACTGACAGCGTGAACAGACCATCTATGAAAGTGGGGGTGTATTTTACGCCCACTTCATACTGCTCGCCTTCCTCCGGCTCGAACAGTTCGCCCGTGACGGCATTGGTTTCGATCAGCGGATTGAAGAATGTCGAAGCGCTGAAGTAGGGCGTTACACCGTTTTCGAACCCGTAGGCGAGACCGGCGCGCCCCGAAAACTGCCCTTGGGTATCATCGAAATCCGCCGGATCGGCGTTGTAAAAATTCGGGCGATTGTCGGCCTCCGTCTTTACCCAGTCATAGCGGCCGTTAAGCGTCACGAGCCAGCCACCGCCGAAGCGCAGCTGGTCTTGCGCATAGAGGCCGATCTGCTGCTGCGTCAGATCCTGATTGAGGTAGCTGACGCGCGGCGTCAAAGGTGTGCCATAGACCGGATCGAACGGATCGATCGGATTGTCGTAGGTGGGGTCGAAAAGCCCGGACGACTGAACCTGGTCGATGTTGTATCGCTTGTAGTCGAGACCGGCCAGAAGCGTGTTTTCGATGGTTCCTGTCTCCACCTTTCCTTCGATCTGATTGTCCATCAGGAAAGTTGTCACCTGCGTATCGTGGCCAAAATTGATACGCGCCAAGTTGGTCGGATCAAGGAACGACCAGCCATTCGGATAGACGGCGACCTCCTGAATGTCGGCTCCGGCGAAGCGGGCATTCGAGCGAACGGTCCACTCGCTGTCGAATGTGTGCTCGAACTCGTACCCGATCGATCCCTGCTGTCGATCATAAAGATCGATGGAAGGTTCGCTGTAGTTGAAGTCGGCGTCGATGCGGCCAAGGTTCACACCGCCCGGTGTGAAGTAGTCCGTGACCGTTCCGAAATAGGGCAGGAAGCTGCCGCCGCCGTGGTTCTCGTCGATATGCGTGTAGTTCGCGAGGATTGTCAGCCTGGTCTGCTCGTCCGGCTGCCAGGTGATGCTTGGCGAGATGAAACCGCGCCAGCCGTCCTGATAGTCGCTGTAAGTGTCTCCGCCGGCGACACGCCCAACGACGCGCCAACTCGCGGCCTGATTACTCGTCACATCGCCGATGTCGAAGCCCAGGTAGACATTACCGGCATCGTTGACGCCCGTCTCGACGTAGCGCTCGCGCCCGAAGCTCGGGCGCTTGCTGACATAATTGACCAGCCCTCCCGGATTGGAGCCGCCATAGAGCACAGATGCAGGACCCTTCAGCACCTCGATGCTTTCCAGCCCGAACGCGTCGACGAAGAAGCCGCCGAAACTCTGGCTGAATGTCTGGAGCCCATCGAGATAGACGCCAGTGGCCGTCGCCTGGAAGCCGCGAATGAATATCCAGTTGGTGTCGCTGTCCGGGCCGAAAGGCTGTGCGAACACACCGGCCGTGTAGCGCAGCGCCTCGTCGGCTTTTTGGGCGCCCTGATCGTCGATTTCCTCGCGGCCGATGACGGAGACGGATTGCGGGATCTCCGTGATGTCGGTTGCGGCTTTGGCGCCGGTCAGCGTTTTCCTGGCGACCACGCCATTGACCGGACCGACGGCGCCCCCTGCGATGGTTCCCTGTCCTTCACCTTCGACCACGACCTCCTGCAGATTGGTCGTTTCCTGCGCAAACGCTTTTGTCACCCCCATCAAAGCTATGGTGGCAACGCCGCATGCCAAAAGCGATCTTAAGTCCGAAATATTCATCCTATGCGCCCCGATCTCCGGCCAGCATGTCCCCGTAGCCATAAGTTGACTGCATATCTCATATTTTCGGGCGAAGGCTTGGATGATTCTGCGATGCCTTGATGATTCTTGGTCCGACATGCGATTGGAGGCTGAAATGGTGCAGAAATGTCACTTCTGCGCCCGATGAGCACCCCGCCGCCACTCGGCCGGCGTCAAGCCGACGATGCCTTTGAAGGCGCGTGTGAAATGCGCCTGATCGGCGAAGCCCGCAGTCGTGGCGATTTCGCTGAGATTCACGTCGTCCTTCAGCAACAGAGCCTGCACTTTTCGGATACGCGCCTGCATCTGCCAACGGTGCGGAGGCTGGCCGGTGGACGCCTTGAAGGCGTGACTGAAATAGGTCTCCGAGAGACGCGCCAATTCTGCCAGTTCGCCAAGCCGTATTGTTCCAAAGCAATTCGCTTCAATGAAGTCAGTGACCAGAGCCAATTGCTGGCGAGAGAGGCCGGGCCGCCGACGCTCGGCGTCACGACGGACGTCGAAGAGCAATGCAAGCAGGGCGTCGACCAATCCCGCTCCATAGAGATCGTGCAACGCAGGGTGATTGGCGCACTCTTCGGCGATGGATGCCGCCAGCCAAGCCATTTTCGTATCGTCGATCTGCAGGCGCACACGGGCCAGCCTGGCACGGTCCAGCGCCTTGCCAAATCGCCGTGTCACCGCGGCTTCGGAGAAGTGAAGGTCCAGGTGCCTTATGCGTGTCAGACCCCGCGCCTCACCATGAACCGCAAATCCCGCGGGAACGAAACTCATCGTCCCCAACTTGTCGTGACGGGCGATCTCGGTTCCGTCATGACTGAGCACAAACGATCCGCCGGGATTGAGGTCGAGCGCGACGAAAAGTCTCGGATCCGGCGATATGTATTCGCCTGTCGCGGTCTCCGTGCAAGTAACCTCCCACACGTCGGCGACGACGCCGTCCCATACGCGCCATCGGAGTTCGCCCACGACAGAGAAACCGTGTACGCGGCTTTGCATTCGAGGGCTGAAACTCAAATCGGATATCTTTCGATGCGACTACTCTCGAAGGTGCTATTTCCTGACTCGACTAATCACCTTTTGAGTCAACAAGCGCATATTGCCCGGAAAGGCAACCCGCGTCGTAAGCCGTCCGCGTCGCCGGCGGCCGCTCATCGGGCACTCGCGCGCCCTGGTCCTTCCGACAACTCGAAGACGTGATGATGGATGCGTCCGTCGAACATCTGCATGAGTTCGTCGGTTAGCGCGCGGCTTTCGAAGCGCACCGGCGATTCCAGCGCGGCGGCGAGTGCTTTGCCGTCGTCGAAGACAATCGCCAGCGAGAGCGCGAAGGGCGGAGCGCCTTCGTCCCGCTGGCGAGAAAACATCACGCGCACATCGCGAGCGCCGGGGAAACGGCGCCACATCGGCATCAGCCGTTCCTCGACAAAGGCCCGGAACTCAGCCTCTCGGCTTTCATGAATCGCGCCTTCAAAAAATGCTTGCCGGACGATCATCGGGCAGTACCCTGCTGTATCGGGACGACGGAAGTGGGGCAGCGTCTCGCTGTCGAAGAAGGCGGCGAGGTTCGCTAGGACGATTTCGCCCATGGCGCGGCGCGTCTCGATGGTTGCGCTGCCCCGATGCGGTGTCAGGAGCAGGTTTTCAGTGGTGAAAAATTCGGGACGGATTTTCGGCTCGCCCACGAAGACGTCCAGGCCGGCGGCGGCGATCCCTCCGTCCTTCAGCGCCGCGATCAGCGCATCCTCGTCGATAACAGTGCCGCGGGCGATATTGACCAGCACGCCATTCGGTCCGAGGGCAGCAAGCACCTCGCCGCCCACCATGCGCTCCGTCTGCGGCGTTCCCGCCACGCACACGGCCAGGACGTCACTGGCGTGGGCGAGTTCGACGGGTGTCGTATGACGTCCCCAGTCAGGCTCGGCTTCCGTGTCCGAGCGGTTCCAGTAGCCGATATCCATGCCGAAGGCCGCGGCGACTCTACAGTAGGCCTTTGGACGCGGCGGTGAGCCGTCTAGGCAACTGGGCGGAGGGTTCAGGCAACTCCCCGCAGCGTCCACCCTTACGCCAATTTCTACTGCTCGATTGACTCGTACCTCAGCGCACCGGCTTACGACCTCTTGGACCTTTGCCCTGGAGGTCAGTTCGACTGGTGGACTGGGGTCCCGAACGTCCGCAGTCCATGTCCCCAAGGCTTCTGACGCTGCCGAGGAAGCCGGCATCCTGATCGGCGACGACGATCCGGTTGCCTGCAACAGTGAAGCGCAAGCGCTAACAGCCCTTATTCCGCTGCACCGAACTGATGGCGATCAACTCGCCTTTGTGCTGCGCCACTGCTCCCTCCCTATCGGGCCTGTAAGGCTGCTCACCGGGACGCCGATCAGAAATACGCCAACGGTATCGCAGGTCTGCGCCTGCCGCTGCTGTGCGGATCCCGTGTCGAGCGCGGTCGTGGATTTCTGATGCTCGGAATATGTCGATAGCCACGGGCAAAGCGCCGTCGGTTTCGCATTTTGCCGCCTTCTCGGCTTTGAACTTGCCCCCGCCTGAAGGCGATAGCCCGTCAGAAGCTCGCCATCCCGGAAGCCGCTCTGCGCACAAGGCTACCGAATCTCTTGCCGATCCGTTCCAGCGCGATCAATTTGGGAGGAGTTCGAGCAGCAATATTACGAAATGGTCAAATACACCGCCGCCATGCAGACGAGAACGGCAGACCCGGAAGCGATCCTGGGGCGTTTCGGCCGTGCCGAAGTGATGCACCCGACCTACAAGGCGCTGAGCGAGCTCGGCCGCGTGTTCAAGACAATATTCTTATGCCGCTATCTTCGTCAGGAGGCATCCCGCCGCGAAATTCACGAGGGGCTGAATGTCGTCGAAAACTGGAACAGCGCCAACGGCTTCGTCTTTTTTCCGGCAAGGGCGGCGAAATCGCCACGAACCGGATCGATGACCAAGAGATCTCCGCTCTGGCTTTGCACCTGCTGCAGGCGTCACTGGTCTATGTGAACACCTGCATGCTTCAGACCGTGCTGGTGGAACCGAAATGGGCTGTCCGGATGACGCCCGAGGATTATCGCGGCCTCACGCCGCTGAGGCTAGCCGCTCATTGCCGCTCGGTAGCGACGTGGTTCCGGCATTAGATGACGTCGGCCGGGAAGGTGAAGCCTCTGCGGGGCTTCTGGTCGATGGCCGATCGGACCTGATGCTGCCTTGCGGGCACATCCATTCCGTGGCTGTGAACGGCCGGTCGGTGAGACATCCCACAGACGCAGTGGGGCCAGAGCCGGCGAGTGGGAGAACGACAGAGATCTTGCCGGCTCATACGGCCCCGTTGACCAGATCAGGGTGAAACGCGGGATTTCCGATGACCTTATTGCCGAGATCGATGATCTCCGCCGGGCAGCTCTCGAGTTCATTCCAGTGGTTCATTGTCTGATGCGCCAGCTTTGAAAGTTGCCGTTGATCCGTAGAGCAATCATAGTTGGGGCGAACTTCTCCAATGACCGTCAGGCCGATAGCGTTCTCCCTCGCTAATGTGGCCTGGTCCCGGTCAATGAATCCGGTGCCCTGTACGGGGAGTATTGCAGGGTTTTTAGCCCAATGGAGCCAAATGCCAGCGACAGATAAGGCGTGAGAAAATCGGGCTGGTTGGCTCGGTCGCCGGTAAAGACGCCACCGGAAGTGACTCCGATGAATACCGGACGGTCCCGCAGCATTCCCACCTTCCCGGCCGTCGTCGACGTCATCGTGCGACCGACGCGCAAGATTTGATCGATCCACGCCTTGAGTACCGAGGGAATGGTGAAGTTGTGCATGGGCGTTCCGATGACAATCACGTCAGCCGCCTCGACTTCCTGGATAAGCGCTTCGGAAACATCCAGGGAACCCGTCGGCGGGGCCGCTAACGTGGCCGGCGACGACAGCGCAGCCGCGTAGTCGCCCACGGCGTGGGGCAAGGGTTCAGCCCCTAAATCACGCCGAGTGATGGCTCGCCCCGGGCACAACCTCGAGAAGCTTTTTGACGATCGCTGCCGAAAGCTGGCGGCTATGCGATTCTTGACGCGGGCTGCAATCAATATGGAGGATATTCATGCGATCGATCCCAATGGCTTCATGAGGTGTGACCGGATAGAATTCAGATCGAGCCCGCTGGCGCAACGGCGGGAAAGTCCTTCTCGTGATCGAACACGTTGTTGAAGAAGTTCGTCAGGGAGTACATGGCCACCAGCGCGACGATCTCGATGATGTTCGCATCGGTGTAGCCAGCATCGCGGACGGCTTTCAGATCGGCGTCACTGACGTTGCCGCGGGTCTCGATGACTTTGCGCGCAAACTGGACGGCGGCGTCCCGTTTCGCATCATTGGCATGGCCCTTCCGGGCAAGAATGATGTCATCAGGCGACAGCTTGGCCATATGTTCGGCTGTGAAGCTGTGTACCGTCAGGCAATAGTTGCAGCCATTCACCTCGGAGACGGCGAGGCCGATACTGTCGCGTGTCTTCACGTCGAGCGCCTTGCTCAGGGATCCGAGCAGGGTGGCCCACGAGTTGAACGCGATAGGGCTCTGCGCGAAGGCCGCCATCATATTTGGGGTGAACCCGATGTTCTTGGTGAACATATCGAGAGTCGGCTTCGAATCGGCCGGCACCCGTTCCAGGCTCGGCGCTGCAGTTCTGGGCATTGTGGTCTCCATAAGTTACTAATATTCGCTATCAAACGAATTCGAGCACATCGGCCACCGGCATGCGCGGCTTCTGCGGCCAGTTGCCCGGACGCTCCGCGCCTACGGTCAACAGCATCACTGGGATTTCATCGTCGGCCAGGCCGAACTCGCGGTGCACAGGTTCGGCGTCGAAGCCGATCATCGGTGTCGAACCCCAGCCCAGTGAGCGGGCCGCATAGATCATCGCCGCTGCGCCGAAGGTCGCGGAGCGCACAGCCTCGTCGCGCTGGCGCTGCGGCTGCTCGAAATACAGGCCGCGTGCAGGGATTTCCCATTCCGGGACCATCTTTGCCGGCATGATGCCTGCTTCCACCACCGGCGCCAGGCGCTCTGGGATCGTGCTGGAATCGGCCAATTGGCCGATGATGATGAAAGTGACAGCCGCTTCGGTGATCGCGGGCTGGCCCCAGGCGATCGGACGCAACCGAGCCTTGGCTTCAGGCGTGCGCACGGCGATGAAGCGCCAGTTCTGCAGGTGGAAGGATGTCGGCGCGGAGGTGCCGATACGCACCAAGTCGCGGATCTGATCGTCGCTCAGGGTGGCGGCAGGGTCGTAATACTTGGCGGCACTGCGGCTCAGAATAGTTTCGATGACGGCGTTCGTCATGGTTGGTCGCGTGGGTGGATGGGAAGGTTGAGGCGCGAGAGTGTTTCCGCTCTTCTCGGCCCGAGCATAGATTTCAGCGATGGCGCCGGTTGCGGGTTCGGTGGCGGCTATGGCCCAGTTCATTGGGGGGCTCCCTCATCAAGTGATTACGGAGCTCAATTTACGGCCGACGGTGCAAATTTCGAGACTGGACTTGCTCAACATAATGCGCAAAAGGATCAACTTGACGCTTATGGGCCCCAAGCCACGCCCGTCTACCCGCCCTTGTGCGCCAGTCGGCGCCATTCCCCCGGCGTTATCCCCATCCTTTCGGCAAACACACGTCGGAATGCGGAAACCGATTGATACCCGACCGTCTCGGCCACAGCCTCGGTGCTGATCGCTGGCTTCTTCAACTCGTTGGCGGCGAGACTCACCCTAAGATCGGTCAACAGGTCGAGTGCGGAGCAGCCTAGCCTGTCTTGAAAGTGCCGCATGAAGGTCGCGCGTGACATGCCGCACAAGTCCGCCAGATCCGGCAGTTTCCAAGGCTGTGCAGGATCGGCGAACATAGCGGCGATTGCTGGAGCCAGCCGCGGATGGCCGGCCAGCGCCAACAAGCCCTTGGGGGCTTTCTCGGCTTCGCTCGCCGCTCGCAGCACGAGTGTGAACAGTGCCGAAGAAAGCGCGTTGAGAATTGCGCGTCCTCCCGCTCGGTCGCGGGCGGACTCCGTTCGCATCAGCCCCACCAGGCTCGCCAGTTGGTTGGAGGCGGACCCGATGCCCTCTTCTCCATGACCGTCCATGGCTCGCGCCACGAGATTGGCCGGCATGTAATTACGGATCAGCCGATCATGAGGTGGGGCAATGAAAAATCGCCCGCACAACAGATCGAGTTGCTCGCCCTGGCCATCGTTCTCGCTCAGCATCCATCCGGCAGAGGCCCGACTTTCGTGGGTACGGATTGGTGTTTGCTTGCTACCGTCGTGCAGCACATGCGCCGCACCATGTGGCAGCAGAACGATATCTCCACTCAGCAGCTCTCGCGCTGTTCTCGTCTCCGGATCCTCGAGAATGGCTCGGCCTTTGACTATGACGTGGTAGGGAATTTCGTTCGCCTCAGCCTGGCTCCAGGCAACCCGCCACGGCGCACCGTAGGCGCAGCGGACCTCGAGCTGGCCGGTAACGGTGATGATTTGCAGGAGATGGCTTAGCCAGTCGACTTCAGACATAGGACCTCGAAAACTCGAAACGCTGGAGCATCTTGTCGTAATTGAACATTGGTTCTACTTCTACAGCCGCGTGGTCACAGGGGCCAAGGACGCGACCAGCAAGCTCGCGAACGATATCCGCGACGAAGACCTCGACGGTTCGGTCGGCTTCGACAGTGCTGCCCAGAGGAAGCGCGAGTTCGCCGCCGAAATGTGCCTTCAGTCTCATTCCTTGCGTATGGCAGCAGAGGGCGTCGTCGCCGGCTATGAGCAAGTGATCGGCGAAAAGTGGAAGCCATTCGATCGCGCCGTCGAGAACCCCGGCTAGTCGCTCGACCGCAAGGGCGTCGAACTCCAATTGGCGGCCTTCGGATAAGCTGCATCGGCGAGGCTTCGGCCTCGCCCACTTCTCCCCATCGTGCCGTCGGCGGGCGGCCAGCGGCCTCGGGTGAGCGGCTCGGATTCGCCCGTGCGGTGATAACCTCACTTTATGGATAACATGCCCCGGATGCATTTCGGGCAAGCGCTTCCATTAGATAGGCTGGGAAATAGCCTGCATCTCGCCGTAGGAGACCCGGACGCCGAAACCCCGCGGAGCTTAGATGCACGATGCAGTAGATTTGACATGGACGTCGCAAATGACTTCACAGCCCCTACGTCTGAACTTTCCCGGCCACTCAGGTGCAAGCCTCTCGGCGCGGCTCGACCTACCCAACGGGCCGGTCCGCGCTTTCGCGCTTTTTGCACATTGCTTCACGTGCTCGAAGGACTTGGCCGCAGTTCGACGGATCGCTACCGAACTCGCCCGCGCCGGCATAGCGGTCTTGCGTTTCGACTTCACTGGTCTCGGTTCGAGCGAGGGCGAGTTCTCGTCGACTGACTTCTGGTCGAACATCGCGGACCTTGTTTCTGCGGCCGACTACTTGCGCCGACATTTTGATGCTCCTTCCGTGCTGATCGGACACTCGCTCGGCGGCGCCGCCGTACTGTCGGCGTCAAAGCAGATTCCAGAGACCCGCGCCGTCGTGACGATCGGTGCCCCGGCAGACGCCAGCCATGTGTTGAAACTCGTGTCGTCCTCCGAACTTTCAAGAATCGATCGCGATGGAGCTGCGGACGTGCGGATTGGTGAGCGCACGTTCAGAATCAGCAGGCAGTTCGTTGAAGACGTTCGCCGCGAACCTTTGGTGCGAGATATCGCCTCATTGCGGAAACCTCTTCTCATCATGCACGCGCCGCGCGACGAGACCGTTGGCATCGAGAACGCAACCGAAATATTTTTGGCGGCCAAGCATCCTAAGAGCTTTATCTCCCTGGATGCGGCGGACCACCTGCTTTCCGATCCAGCAGACGCTGCGTTCGCGGGTCAAACGATGGCGGGTTGGCTGTCACGCTACATTTCGGCGGACACCCACCAGGAGGACGACGTTCACGGCAACGTCCGTGTCATGGAAACCGGCGAGGGAAGGTTCCAGAACATGGTGCGTGCAGGCCGGCACCGGCTCTTTGCGGACGAGCCCGAGAAAATGGGTGGCCTGGGCTCCGGACCGACTCCTTACGACTTCCTTTCCATCGCTCTTGGAGCGTGCACGTCGATGACGCTTCGCCTGTACGCAGACCGCAAGAACATTCCTCTGGGCCGTGTCATTGTCGACGTTGCCCATGAGAAAGTTCATGCCGTCGACTGCTCCGACTGCGCCACAGACGCCCCACCGGGCGCGAAGATCGACCGCTTCACGCGAACCATCGCCTTGGACACCGCACTGACCGACGAGCTCCGGGCGAAGATCATCGAGATCGCCAATAAATGCCCGGTGCACCGGACTCTTGAGTCTTCGTCTTCCGTGTCCACATCGGTAGGCACCTTTAAGGAAGCAACTCCCGCGCGAAGCCAGAACCCCGTTCAGGCGCTGGCTGGCGACGAATCTGCTTCTGAAACTGATGGCGCGCCATAGTCATGAAGTCCCGACGTCTTGACTCGCTTAGTGCTCACGGACAGGGTGCCCTTCTCTTCTGCCGCCTTCAGTCCGGTAGCGGGATGAATTCATGATCGTCGCCCGGAGGCAGGTGAAAGCAACCATGAGCCCATTTGCCTTTGGCCCACGCATGCTTCGCAGCTTCGATCTTCTCCTGTGAGGAGGCGACAAAATTCCACCAGATGTACCGCCGGCCGTTCGGCGTTTCGCCGAGCACCATCAGTCGCGCCCCTCGCTCGCCTCGCCGCACAGAAATGGCGTCGCCCGGCCGGAACACCATCATCCGACCGCTCTCTAAACGCTCGCCAGTGACTTCGATCGCGCCTTCGGTTTTTGCCCTCACCTTCGAGCAACGGAAGTGGATCTTTACTGTGATGTTCGAAATTTTTTGCACTGGTCCCTTCCGCGCGCTCAGGAGGTGCCACCCACGTCTGAATGCCAAAGAGGATGCTCGTGCCGGCGCGGGTGGCCGCGCTCGCGCTCGTGCGCTCGGAATGGGTCGGCGTGTCTAGCGATCATCCGATCACCTCACCTGGGATAGATCATCTGGTTCGTCCCGATGCTGGAATTCACCGTCGAAGAGATACGTCACCGTCGCCAGCCCGATATGCGGATTCGGCCGCACGTCGATTCCGTTCCCGGTCAGAAATTCAGCCGGTCCATTTGGTCGAAGAAGATGAAAGGGCCAACCATCTGCCGGCCGGCGCCGGAAGGGCTCTGCGAACCTCGAAGCTGCCGAGTCGCGGGCACGCGGGATGATCTGAGTTTCGATCGCACCGAGCTCTGCCGCCTGGGGGTAATGCGGCTCAAGACCTGGGTTCCGGCTCATTTAATAATCCTTTCATGCCGCGCCGCGAAAGCATAGGCCGTGGTCACGCCTGACTGGTTATCCGATGGGCGTGGTCAGCGGATTGTCACCCGTGTCGAGGACGAAGACGGCGAGCAGCTTTGCCGGCTCGGTCTCGCTCGCGTTGCGGCTGATCAAATGGGTTGCGCCCGGCTCTTCTGACCAGCTCTCTCCAGCTTGGTAGATGCGTGTCTCTCCGTCATTCACCTTGGACTCGATCGCGCCCGAGACCACGTAGGCGTAGATAAACGCCGATTTTGCGTGGGTGTGGGCCGGCGAGGCTGCACCCGGGGGATAGTCGACCTCCACTGCGAGCAGGGACTTTCCGGGGATATTGGGAATGGTCCCTTCGAAATTCTTGGCAACGGTTTCCGCTTCTTGGGCGACGGCCGGGCTGGCCATCGGCAAGGCTAGGGCGGCGGCGGCGGCAACAGTTCGGATCTTCATCGTCTTTTCCACACTGGGGTTGCTCTTGTGTCGGGCGCGTCAGCGGATGCCCGTCCTCTGGGTGAGAAAAACACCGAGAACAGGAGCTGGTGCTATGCTGCGCGACATCTTCCGAAATAACGATGTCACGCATGAAGGGTCTCGCCGCCCTTCGCGTCCGGGTAGTATTGAGGAGCCTCTCGTCGGTCGTATTTGCCGTAGTCGCGCACGATCCGCACTCTTCGCATCCTGGCCTTGTCATTTGGCGCGGAAGCATCCTCATAAGCCTGTGCAGCAGCGGCGTCCTTCCAGGATATGAGCAGAATCAGCTCGCCGGGCGCGAGTACCGCGTCGAAGATGTCCCAAGACGTGCCGTCGGCAGCCCACGGGTTCAATCCGAGCCACTCGGCGCAGTCGTACGGGTTGTTCGTCTGCTTCCACTCCGCGGGGCGGGTAGCGTTGATCAGCATGATAGTTGTTCCCTCCCCGACCTCGGTCTCGTCCAGCCGCTGCTTTGTGAGGGCGTACCCTACAGGCACCTGATTGTCGGCGGTGATTTGGCCGACCCGCAGGTGGTAGTCTGCGAGGATTTCGTCGCGGCCCTTCTGCTGGGCTTCGTGATGACGCTTGCTGGTGCGCCACCGGACGAGCGACTTCTCGTCCCGCCAGTTCGAAAGCGATAGAATCCAGCCCTCGCGGGTCAGACTCTTGTAGCGGATGTTGTCGACGAAGCCCTCGACCTGTTGAAGCTCGCCACGGAGCATCTCGGCGTTGTCGAGGTAGTCGTCCCAATTCTCCTTGTTCGGGAGGACCTCGAAAATCACTGAAAACATCGACCTGTCTCGCTCCTACGGTGCCGCAGGTAGTGCATCAGATGATGCTCGCTACCCGCCAATGATGGGACTCCGCTCACCGAATGGGAAGTCACGTCACGCTATCGAGTCGATAGCCGCGCGTTATGATGACCTCACGTACGAATACATCTGCGCGGGTGCACAGAATCTCGCTCGAGCCCATTCTGAGCGTGGCGCCGCACTCCCCCTTATCATGTGCCAAGCGTCTCTCCGCGCCTCCGATAACGGTCGGCTATCGATTCCATGGCCAAAGGTGATTTTCCTTCGCGTCGTCGTAACCCCAAGCTTCGATCTGTCGTCGCCCTCCCTCGTGCCGGGGACGTGGCGCAGTTCACGGTCCACGAGATCAACAACCTTCTCGCCGTGATCGGAAGCGGCCTGCGGCTGCTCGAGAGCGATGCCTCGTAACGAAAGGCGATAGTCAGCAAAATGCAGGAGGCGATCACGAGAGGCGCGTTGCTCAGCCGGCAGCTTCTCGACACGGCGCGAGTGCGTCCCAACTCGATCGACGGACTTGTCGATGGCAACCGGTTCGCTGCGATGGCAACCACGCTTGATCAGGCGTTGCGTCCGGACATCACAGTCCGCACCGAGATCGACCCTGACTTATGGGACTTCAATGCCGACGTGAAAGAACTGTACTTCGCTCTGCTGAACCTTTGCCGAAACTCGGCCGATGCCATGCCGAACGGCGGCGCGATCACCGTTGCGGCGCGGAATGTCGAGACTTCCGCTGGCGCGCTTGGTCGAGATCCATCGTCGCCGACGACGGGGAGGGGAGGATATGCCCGAGGAGGTCCTCTCGCGGGTCTTCACCCCATACTTCACGACAAAGGCCGCGGGCATCGGCACCGGCCTTGGGCTGCCCCAAGTCCAGCGCTTCGCCGAAGGACGAGGCGGCGCGGTCGGCATGGGGAGCGAGCGGGGCGCCGGCACGCTGGTGCGCCTCATTCTCTCGCACGTGCACGTTGCTGTTCTCCCCGGCAGTATCGTCGGTGGGGAGATCGCATACACGCCGGCACCCGAGGGCGGCGTATTCCACCTCATCAACCCAGCGACAGCCGCGCCGACGTCGTAGCCGGCGCGAGCACCTGGAGACCGTTTCAGCGATGGAGCTCATGATCCCGCGCGACCGCCTCGACCGCCCGGTCGACCACACCACAGACCACGTGCTCGGCAATCCTGATGCCGAAATCGTCCTCATCGAGTACGGCAGCTACGCATGCCCGCACTGCAGGGCTGCCAACGAGCGCATAGCACAGGCGCGCGACCAACTCGGCGATCGCGTCTGCTACGCCTTCCGACACTTGCCGCTCACGGGCAACGACCTTGCCCTTCGGGCCGCCCAGCTTGCTGAGCTTGCCCAGACGTCTGAAGCGTTCTGGTCCGCGCACATCAAGCTGATGACAAGGTCAATGCAACTCACAGAGGACGACCTCGTCGCGGTGGCTGCAGACCTCGGCGTGAACGCCGACTTCGCGCGCGGCGACGACGATGCCCAGCGGCACGCGAGGGCGAAGGTGGACGCGGACATTGCAAGCTCACACGCGAGTGGCGTGAGATTCACGCCGACCTTCTACCTCAACCGCCGGCGCTACGACGGGCCTTGGGACGAGAGCTCTCTCGTCGATGCGATGCTTGGCACGCTCGGCCACCGCGTCCGTACGGCGGCATTGGACTTCGCGAGCTGGGGACCGTCCGCCGGCCTCTTGTTGGTCCTCGCGACCGTGGCGGCGATCGTCTTGACGAACTCGCCGATCGGGCCGACGTTCGAGGCGTTCTGGCGCCAGGAGCTCGGTGTGAGCTTGGGCGACGCAGCCTTTCGGATGTCACTCCTCCATTGGGTCAACGATGGCCTGCTGACGGTATTCTTCCTCGTCGTGGGGTTGGAAGTGAAGCGCGAGATGACAGTGGGCCACCTCGCAAGTCGTCGCGCTGCCGCACTCCCGATCGCGGCTGCGATCGGCGGCATGGTTGTGCCGGCGCTTCTGTATGTCCTGGTCATCCCCGCGGGGCCATGGTCGCACGGGTGGGGCGTTCCGATGGCGACCGACACTGCTTTCGCGATTGCCTTGATCGCGGTGATGGGCGCCCGCGTCCCCGTCGAGTTGCGTATCTTTCTCACCGCGGCGGCCATCGTAGACGACATCGGCGCGATCATCGTCGTCGCTGTGTTCTACTCCCATGATATCCATCCGGGCTACCTGATTGCGGCCGCGGCGGTGGTCGTTGCGCTGGCGCTGCTGAGCCGATCGAGAGTCTACTTACTCTCGCCTTACATCCTGTTGGGCGTCGTGTTGTGGGCATTCGTTCACGCAAGCGGCCTCCATGCGACGCTGGCCGGCGTGGTACTTGCGCTGTTCATTCCGACGCGCCCGCCTGCTGACCTGGCTGCCCTGATGACGCAGGCCAGTACCATCATCGCCTCCGAGGCTCGGCACGAGGGCGAGGTTCTCAGGCACGGCCCATCTACTCCGGCATTGCACGCCCTTGACGCAATACACGACAGGCTTGAATCGCCCGCCGACCGGCTGCTGCGGCACGCCGGCGCGCGCTCGAGCTACGCTATCCTCCCGATCTTCGCACTGGCGAATGCGGGTGTGGGGATGAACCCGGGCGTCTTCGTTGAGCATGGCTGGCTCATGGCCGCGATCGTCGCTGGCCTCGCTATAGGAAAGCCGCTCGGCG
>NZ_JAAKZF010000007.1 GCF_011045125.1 Allomesorhizobium camelthorni
AAGTCGGCGTCACCCAAAACCAGCGGTGCGGTGGTCTCGAAGGCGTCAAAGCAGCCGGAGTTGGCAACTGCCGCGCCGAACCACCTCTGACCTGTGGGCGTAGCTATTTTGATAACATTCCTCATTGCGGCTCGGCGGCAGGCGTATTCGGCTCGGGCGGTTCGACACCGGCAGGCGCCCTGGTGGCCGGGTGTTCGCCCCCTGGAGTTGCAACAGGAGCAGTGCCGAAGCCGCCGTTGATCCACAGAAAAGCGATCAGCATCAAAACAGCTATGGCGGCCACGACGATGATGCTTGTCAATTCCCACGACCGTTTCATCAGCTTCGCCTCCCACTTCTCAGTCGAACCGCGGGACGCCAACGATGTTCCTGCGGTCCGGCAAAGACGAATGAAAACTTGCGGATTATGGCCGCCGCGGATGCTGCGCCGGTCGGGAACTTTTTGGAAAAATATCGGAACATCAGCCGTACAGACCGGTTTTGTTCGCCCCAAACGGGGGGAACTCCAACCACAAACGGGATTCATAGATATGATGTACAAACTTATTGCAGCTTCGATGCTCACACTGGCGCTGGGCACAAGCGCCATTGCGCAAAGCAGCACGACCGACACCACCGGCCCGGCCGCCGGCACATCGACCGACACGATGATGATGACGGAAGCCGACAAGGCGTTGACCAAGGACTGGTCGGGACCGATCGGCGATGCCTTCTTCACCGACGACTCGATGACCACCCTCAAGAGCCAGGCTGAGATCCAATCCAGTTGGGCCTCGCTGAGCGCAGAGCAGCAGGCGCAGGTCAAGCAGGATTGCACCACGGTTTCGTCGGGCACGGCCTCCGCCCCCGGGACGTCGACGGACACAACAGCCTCTACGACCCCTGATACGACCGGCCCGGCGGCCGGCACCTCCACCGATACGACTGCTTCGACGACCCCCGATACGACCACCGGTACGGGCACAACCTCATCCGACATGGCGGCGAGCGGTACGGCCGGCGCCGGCACCTACAGCACCGCGATGACGCAGCTCTGCTCCTGGGTCGGTTCGATGTAAATCGGCCACCCATGGTCTAATCAGAACGTTGTTGGAGCCCCGCTAAGCCGGGGCTCCAACCTTTTGCTCCAGTCGCCCGATCAGCGCGCTGTTATAGCTCCTCGCAGTTTTGCCAAGCGTGGCGGCGACGACGGCGCCGCGTTCACCCATCGGCTTGGCGCGATCGTTTTCAGCCCCTGGAACCAATGGGTAGCGAAATTGTTGATGCTGTGCTCCGCCCGGAGGGAAGAGTCGTGCCGCCGAAATCGATGGACGCCGTTCTGAAGCATTTGCCGCTCAGGATCGGCGCTTACGTGCCCGACGATCTCCTTGAAGACTGGTTTGCCCCCGGAACCGGCATGAAGCCGGCTAGCGATCAGGCCCTCAGCGCGGCCAAGGCCTATGGCTGGCGCTTCGAATGCGAGTTCAAGTACTACCCGGAGCGCATGGAAGGCGTGTTCTGGAAATGGGTTCCGGCGATCTGAGCCCGCTGCCGGCTCTGTAGGTTCCGGAACCAAACTAGCGGCATCTTTGTTTCTCGTTGCGAAAGGGAGCGCAAGTTGAACAAGGCCGACACTGCTCAACCTCCTATCCCCATCAGAGACGACGGACTGCAGCTTGAAGAACATCGCGACTTCCAGGAGCGCTTCTGGACAGTCGAGCGCTGGGCATGGGTGGGTTTCGGCCTGATTCTTCTCGCCGCTCTTGCGGGCCTGGGCGGTGGCGGTGGAGTTCTGGCCCACGCAACGATTGCCACGGAGGCCGGCAAGGTCGATTATCCCCGTGTCGCCCGCTGGGAATCGGCGGACGAAGTGACCGTGACCTTCGGCTCGCCCGGCGAGGAGCATCGGCTGACGCTCTCGCCGCAGTTTTCGCAGTACTTCCAGATCGAAGACATCCAGCCCCTGCCTGAACGGTCTCTAACCAGCCCTGCCGGCGAGGTGATGGTGTTCCGGTCCGAGAACGGCCCACCGTCGAAAGTCGTTCTGCATTTGCGACCCCAGCGCCCGGGCCTTGCCGGCTACGAGGTTTCGCTCAACGGCGGCGACCCGGTCGGCGTGACCACGGTCGTTCTGCCATAGGAGACAGAGATGGAATCGGTTCTGCGCGGCGTGGCGGTTTATGTGATCCTGCTTATCATCGTCCGGCTTTCGGGCCGCAGGGCCCTCGCGCAGATGACGGCTTTCGACTTCGTCCTGTTGCTTATTGTCGCCGAAACAACGCAGCAGGCTTTGCTCGGCGACGATTTTTCGATCGCAAACGCCGTGCTGCTGATTGTTACCCTGTTCCTCACCGACATAATGCTCTCCTACGTGAAGGAGTGGAGGCCGAGCGCCAGTAGATGGATAGATGGCACACCCACCGTACTGATCAGCCTCGGCAAGCTCGACCGGCGCGCCATGCAGCGCGCGCGGGTCGCGCTCGAGGACATACTGGACGCGGCGCGTGAGCAACATGGGCTGGAGCGACTGGATCAGATCAAGTTCGCCGTTCTCGAGGTCGGCGGCCACCTAAGCATAATTCCCACCGAAAAGTGACGATGTCGCAGCACTTCCGGGCGGACCCAGCAGCGCGGATCAAAGCGCAGTCGTAATGCCGCCATCCACATAGAGCGTATGCCCGTTGACGAAGGACGAAGCCGGCCCGGCGAGGAATACCGCCGCGCCGACGAGCTCGTCGACATTGCCCCAGCGCCCGGCTGGCGTTCGCTTGGCCAGCCAAGCCGAAAATTCCGGATCGTCGACCAGCGCCTGATTGAGCGGCGTCTTGAAATAGCCGGGCGCGATCGCGTTGATCTGCAAACCGTACTTTGCCCAGTCCGCGCACATGCCGCGCGTCAGGTTCCGCACAGCACCCTTGGTCGCCGTGTAGGGTGCAATGTTTGGCCGCGCCAATTCGCTCTGCACGGAGGCGATATTGATGATCTTGCCCCGACGGCGCGGGATCATGTGTCGCGCCACGGCCTGGCCGACATGGAACACGCTTGAAATGTTGGTGCGCAGCAGCTCGTCCCATTTCTCCGCCGGAAAATCCTCCAGCGGCGCGCGAAACTGCATTCCGGCATTGTTGACCAATATGTCGATAGGGCCGAGCCGCGCTTCGATGTCGGCGACGCCTGCCGCAGCCGCCGCCCCATCGGTAACGTCGAATACAGCGCTGCCCGCCTTGTAGCCCTTGGTGGCGAGCCCATCGGCTGCTTCGCCGATTTTCGTGGCGTTGCGGCCGTTCAACACGATCTCGGCGCCATGTCGCGCCAGACCTTCAGCCAGCGCCAAGCCTATGCCTTGGCTAGAGCCAGTAACCAGGGCTCGAAGTCCCGTCAAATCAAAGAGCGATTTACTCAAAAGCGCCTCCACGAACCCGGCGTAAGAAGCTGGGCGACTCGTTCGCCCAACCCTTCTTAACCCGGTTGCGTGGAGATTATCGACAACTGCCGGGCAAGACACCTGCATTTACAAGTGGCACTGGCGCAATCCACTTGGCGGATGCCGGCAAGGTCAGACGACCGCCTCGTCGGAACGGATGGCGGTCGCCGAGACATCGGGCGTGATCACCGCGTCGTGCGGAGACGTTTCGCCAAGCGTTTCAAGTAGTCGGTTGCGCGCGCGGCTTAGGCGGCTCTTTATCGTTCCGATGGCACAGCCGCATATGCTTGCCGCGTCGTCGTAACTGGTGCCAAGGACGCCGATCAACACGATGACCTGACGCTGATCATCGGGCAGCGCTTCGATGGCGCGCGCCATCTCCTGACTGCGCAGCGACCACTCCTGGCTGGCTGCCGTGGCCGGGCGGCTCGAAGCGCAATCGAGCAGGCCGGGACCCTCGCGGTTCGCCATCTTGATGCGCGTGTAGAAGGTGTTGCGCATGATGGTGAAAAGCCAGGATTTCATGTTGGTGCCGGATTGGAAGCGGCTGATGTTGGCGATGCCCTTCATCAACGTTTCCTGGACGAGATCGTCCGCATCGTTGGCGTCGCTGCAGAAGGTTCGGGCAAAAGCACGCAGTGCAGGGATGAGTGTCACAACTTCGCCCCGGTCTGCGCGCCGGCCGTCCCGTTGGGTTGTGGCTTCGGCTGGAATATCGGTATGATTCATGACCGATTCCTTTTGAATTTCAGGATTGCTTAGGGGCAACTGACGAACCAACGCAGGCGCAAAGAGGGGGGTTCCTATAAAGTACGGTTGCGGACAGTAACGGATTTGGTTCCTACCAAGGGCCAAAGCAAAAGCCCCCGCCTCGTCGGGGGCGGGCATCAGAAAGGACGTTAGCCGTTGGAACAAACATTGCCTGGGGAGGCAGCGAGAACGCTCCCAGTCGCCTTCTACGCCCGTGAAGCGGTTGCCGTCGCCCGCGACCTGATCGGCAAGCAGCTCACCGTTGATGGCGTGGGCGGCGTCATTGTCGAAACCGAGGCCTATAGCCCGGACGATCCCGCTTCGCACAGTTTCCGCGGCCTCAAGAACGCCAACGCCACGATGTTCGGGCCGCCGGCCCACGCCTATGTGTACCGATCCTACGGCGTGCACTGGTGTCTGAATTTCGTCTGTCTGCCCGCCAACGCGGTCCTGATCAGGGCGATCCAGCCGGTTTTCGGGATCGAGCAAATGCGGCAGCGGCGGGGCGCCGCCGACCCACTGAAGCTATGCTCGGGGCCGGGCCGGCTCTGCTCGGCTCTTGCGATCGACAAAAGCCATGACGGCCTTTCTCTGACGGTTCCGCCGTTCCGGATTTTCGATGCGCCAGCAATCGCCGATCTCGCGATCGGAAGGAGAGTGGGCATCACCAAGGCCATCGAAACGCCCTGGCGTTTCGGGTTGGCCGGGTCACCCTTCTTGAGTCGCCGCTTTTCATGAACGCGCAAAGTGTGGATGGCGATCGAAACTTCGGCCATTTCGGCAACAATCTGTTGAAATGGCGGTTCGGTTACCGGAACATCGCCGGTCAAGGGACCGGGCCTGGGCTTGAAGCATGAATTCGAACGACGCCAATCATCAGTCGGACCGTCGGGAATCGCCCCAGACGCAACGCCTCGATCGCGAAATCAGGAATATCCTGGCTCAGATCGAAAAAGAGCCGGTTCCGCAAAATCTGACCAAGCTTGCCTACCAATTGCAGGCCGCGCTGCAACGAAGGCGCGAGACCATGAACGGCGACTAGCCTGCCCGGGATCAATTGCCTTCGTAGTGGATGAGCAGCAGCCCTATCGTCGAGGCCAGCACGAGAAAGCTCACATCGACCACCGCCATTCCGATCGAGCCGGCCACGAGCGCGCTAGCGGTCGCCAACATGGCCACCTCGAGATTTGGAATTGCTCTGTCCCTGGTCGGTCGCGCGGGATTGTTCCGGATTTCCGGCCGGCGCCGGCACCGGCTCGAAATCGGACGGGATTGTGCGCAAAAATTCGCTGCCGATCCGGTAGGCCGCCACGCCGATCAGCCCGAGAAGCAACAGTCGCAACATCAGCTTCGCTCCATCGCCCGCCTTTCGGATGAACGCCGATCCTTGCCCGGAGTTCCAGCGCCGGCACGAGGCTCGATCCAGTCTCCGTCCAATTTGCAGGCAGGGGGCATTCATGGTTAGGTTGCCGCGTTGCGGGCGTGGCGACGCGGAGAAGTACGGAGTGAGACTAGGCACGCTTTCATTGCGTCAGCGTCTGTATCTGCTGACAGCGGTGGCGCTGGCGCCTGCGCTGATAATCCTCCTGTACAACGAGGTCGTCACCAGCCGGGAACGCGAGATTGAGGTGCATCGCACCGCCATGCGCATCGGCGAACTGGCTTCGCTCGAGATTCAGCGGATCATCGATGGGTCGGAAGGTGTGCTGCGCACGCTGGCCAACGCCCCGTCGATCCGCGATTTCGACGCCGGCCTTTGCGTCCCTTTCCTGGCGGACGTGAAGGCGCAATCGCCGCAGTTCACTTCGATCGCGGTAGCGGACGCGGAAGGAGTGGTCCAGTGCCGGCCAGACGCGCCGGCGACGCCGTTGAGGGTGGATGAAAGCGGTTATTTCCGCGAGGTTATGGCGCACGGCGATTTTGTCGTCGGAACCTACGAGACGAGCAGGATCTCGGGTGAGCCGTCGCTGCCTCTCGCCGTCCCGATCCGCGATAAGGATGGAACCTTCAAGGGAGTGCTTGTCGCCGGTCTCAGCCTCGACTGGCTCAACAATTCGCTCGCCGAGCGCCAGTATCCCGAAAATGACGCTTTGACCTTGGCCGACCGCAATGGAGTGATCATCGCGCGCCACCCATTTCCCGAGCGGTTCGTGGGAACCCGCATACCCGAGCCTTACCTGCATCTGGTCACCGCGGAGGGGCCGGGAACGATCGAGGTGATGAGCCAGGACGGCACGCGACGGATCCTCGGTTATCGTCCCGTGGCGACGGCGCCCGATGGCGGCATCTATGTCAGCGCGGGCGTCTCGTATGACGCGGCCATGTTGCCGGTTTACCAAGCGACGCAACGCGGCGTCGTCATTGCCGGGCTGGGAGCCCTGATCGCATTCGCACTCGCAGCCCTGACCGGCAACCGCCTGGTGCGCCGTCCGGTAAACCGCATGTTGGCCACCATTGAGGCGTGGCGCGCCGGCGATACGAAATCGCGCACAGGCATGTCGCATGACAGCGGCGAGCTTTCGGAAGTTGGCGCGGCGATCGACGGTTTCATGGACGAAGTGGTCGAAGGCAGGTCGGCGCGCCGAAAGGCGGAAGAGCACCGCGACATGCTCGCCAGAGAACTGGAGCACCGGATCAAGAATATATTGGCAACCGTTCAGGCCGTGGCTTCGCAAACATTCAGGGGCGCGGCTTCGAGCGACGCGCTGTCCGTGTTCAGTGGCCGCCTGAGCGCCATGGCCAGCGCCCACCAGCAGCTGATGGCCAGCAACTGGACGAGCGCCGATCTGCGGGAAACCGTCGTCAACACGCTGCAACCGTTCCGCAAGGAGCAGTTCGAGATCGAGGGGCCGCCGCTACGCATCGGCGAGAAAGCCGCCCTGGCATTTTCCATGGCGGTGCACGAACTGGCCACCAACGCCGCTAAATACGGCGCTCTGCAAAATACCGACGGTTGCGTACGCATCAAATGGACGGTTTCGGACAACAGTCTCGCCTGGCAATGGACCGAACATGAAGGCCCGCCAGTGAAGCGGCCCTCGAAGACCGGCTTCGGCACACGCATGATCGAGCGCATGCTTTCATCGGAACTGGGGGCCAAGGTCGAACTCCGCTACCCGCGCTCCGGCGTCGAATGCCGCATCGAGGCGCCGCTCACGAATCTCGTGACGAAAGAAGAAGGCCCGCGCCGCAGGCCGGCGGTCGAGCCGGCCTGAGCAGCACCGCACTCAGCCGAGCGGGCGACAGCCGGTCGCCCATCGGGTCAGGCAGAGTTTGACCGGCCATGCCGGCACAGTGCTCCCATCGAATCTCCTGGTCGGGATGCCGCGGGCAGGCACGCCGGGCTGAACGGCACGCCGGATGGTTTGTTCCAGGCAGATCGGGAAGCGATCGGCGGCGCGCGTGTTTAAAGGAACATTTCGCGAGGGCAAATTGTTGGGAGGCCGGACGAGACGCGGCCGGCGTTTTCATCGACAATGCTCCTCCCAGCGCCGGTTGCGGCTCGCCGCTTGAACCGGAGCGCGCCGCCTGGATGAGAACACGCCACAGCGCAGGTCAATCCGTCGAGATCGAAACGGCGATCGAGGAATTCTTCGCCGCGACCAAGGGCGGGCAATGGCCGGTGTCTGTTGCTGACGGCGTGCGCAGGGTGCGCGCCCATATCGGCCGGGCGGCGATTTCCGAGACCGAACTCGCGGAAATGATCAGGCGCTACGCAGCCACGCACGGCCTGGAGATCAGCCCCGAACGCAAACCAGCAAAACCACGCCGCCGGGTGCTCAAAACAAGCTGGAAAGAGCCATAGGCGAGGCTTAGCCGGCTAACCGGTCTTAGCCGCTCGCCCGTTCGAATCGCCTTCGCGATGGTCGAAAATGACCGAACAGCTCGACGCGACAGCAGCGTCGGCCAGGAGCGCCACCAGTTCCTCGTCGGGCGTCGTCCGGTCTCCCGTCAGATGCCGAAACGCTTCGAGCGCTTTGGATGTCGAGACCACCCGGCCGATCCTTGGATCGCCTTCGGAACTGGCCGCAAGCGCCGCAAGAATTCCAGCCTTCGGAATCCGATCAGAGTTCATATGGAACGCGAACCTCGCCGCGATCTGCGCCGTCGAACGAGACTGAAAGCCCGCGCTGGATAGCGGCAGACGCGACCATATCGGCGAGTTCCCGGTCCGTGGACTGGCATTTGGGCAGCAGCGTGCGAATGGCCCGGATGGCCATTGCGGTGGACAGGACTGGCGATTTTCGCCGCGAAAGGACATAGGCCTCAGCGGCGTCCTGAGCCGACCGCACAGAGATTGAAACGAGACTCATTTCTACCTCCCATTTTGTCTGATCGCGTTCAGGCAGCAAATAAATGTGGCAGGGGCGACGACGCTTGTCGACGCCTAAAACGGGCTTTGTACGGTGGGTGACACTACTTTCGTCTAAGGTCGTTCCGACACGACGCGAAGACCCTATCCTATCTCGCCGATAAGACGCCGATATTCCCCCTCCGGCTCGCTATAGGCGCCGTCAGCGAGGTCGATGAGGCCGTTGCGGTCGCGCAAGATGATCTCGCCACGATTGGCGCGAATGAGGCCCTTGCCTTCCAGGATCTGCAACGCGACGGTGACCCCCGGCCGCCTGACGCCGAGCATGATGGCCAGGAATTCGTGCGTGATCGTAAGCCTGTCGCCGACGACGCGGTCGTCGCACATCAAAAGCCAGCGCGCCAGCCGCTCCTCGAGCTTCGATCGCGCATTGACCAGCGCCGTATAGCTGGTCTGGATAAACAGCGCCTGTACGTAGCGAAGCAGGAAGGGGCGAAGGGTCTCGCTTTGCGACAAAACGGAGCGAAGCTGATCCGCCGGCAGCCGGTGGGCCTCGCCGGCGAGTTGCACAAAGCATTCGTGGGTCGACTGGTCATCGCCAAGCACGAGAGCGCCGCCGGTCATACCTTCGAAGCCGATGAGGCCAACCTCGGTGTCGCGCCCCATGGGGATCTTGGCGACAATCGACCCTATTCCATCTTCCAGAAAGTAGACAAACTCGATCGGTGCATTACGATTCTCAAGCATCATCCGCAGTGGAAGCTCGCATCGGACTAGTTCAGGTTCCACCAGAGCAAGATCTTCCTGGCTCAATCGGCGGAGCAGTTCGTTCTTGTATCTCTTGTTGTTCGGCTTATACATTCGAAAGCCTTTTGCAGGGCAAGAGCTCACGAATCTCCCAGCCGTTCGCGCCCACTGAAATGTGCAAACGATACATATTTTTACGCTCTAATTTATCGGCTAGCAATGAAGAACGCCATCAAGGCCGCACGCCCGGCTTCTCAGCCGCTTCCGAAAACGGGAAGACGAGCACCAGATTTCGGGCTTCGTCGTGGATTTCGTAGCTGTATCCGGTCAAAACCGGATTGCCGCCCAAAAGCCCCTCGGCAATGATCTCCTTGGCCGAGGCCATCGCGGTCTCCTCGACAGCCGCGATTCCCGAGAGCAATTCGCCCTCGTAATCCTCTTTGAAACGATCCCCGTCCCGGTAATGGAAAAAATAGCGCGGCATTGGAATCAATGCTCCAGATAGCGGGCTAGCAGAATTAAATCCCGCAAGATCAAAAAGTTAGGTTGAAAACGTACCAACGCGACCGTTGTACGAAAGCGACATTTGAGGTGGAGGCTGGCGGGGCGCGGTTTCCTCCCCAGCGGGGCATCAAACGGGAGAGGATTAGCAGCGGCGATGCCGATCCCTTGCCAGCGAAGGCCAATCGGAGTCGTCGTTCAGAAACCCGCGCCGGGAAAAAGCCTTCTGTAACGTTCTTCAGGGATCCCGTAGCCTGAGGCGACGAATTCCTCCAGCCCCGCCCTGTCGCGGATACCGATATGGGAGCGGGTGGAGCGGATAAGATGCCTGCCTTCCAGCATGTGCAGGGCCACGGTGACGCCAGGCCGCCTCACTCCCAGCATGGCGGCGAGGAATTCATGCGTCAGGTCGAACTCGTCCTCGCCGACACGATCTTGCATCATGAGCAGCCAGCGAGCCAGACGCTTCTCGACCGTCAGATGCGAATTCACCAGAGCGGTTTGCGTCGCCTGCACCAGCACGACCTGCACATAGCGCAGAAACTGCGCGTGGAGGGACGCACTGCGCGGAAGAAGCTCGCGCAGCCCTGCCGCCGGAATTCGCAGCGCCGACCCCTCCAATTGTACGCGGCACTCGTTCGACGCTTCGCCATTCCCGAGAACGATAGCGGTTCCGGTCATGCCTTCGCGGCCAACCATTCCGACTTCTACCGCCTTGCCGTCGCGCAGCATGGCAACGACGGAGATCAGGCAATCTTCGGGAAAATAGGCATGCTCTATCGGCCTGTTCGCCTCTTCGAGCACATCCCTGCGCTGTAAAGTCGACGGCTCGAGGTGAGGCCTGATCATCGCAAAATCCTGAGCGCTCAGCCCCCTCAAAAGCATGTTTCGTGGACGCGCGGCCGATATGACTTTGCGAGCGTCGGTCGTCGTTCCCTTGTCCGGATCTGCTGTCGGAATGGCGGCCTTCGCCGCCAAACCATTTATCGCTCTGGTCATCGCTGAAGGCTCGCGCTGCAATGTCTGGAACATATTCGGCGAGCCCGCAATTTGGCCCGGCGCGGGAGGTTGGAGTTCCGCGCGGAGCGGAGTTCGATGGGACCGACAGTGAAGGACGCCACCTTTACAGCTTTCCGTTTTCGTTCGCCGCCGACTATTCGATTGCAGTGCTCAAAATTCGGGTCCGGTGCTTCGGGAGCTTTGTTCGCGCGAACGCACACCAACGCCGAAATCGGATTTGCGTTCCGCCGTCGGGGTGCAATCGACCCGCCAGTTGGAACCAGTTCGAGCCGGCGAGGTTTTCAGGTCCAGGAGTCTTTTGCTGCATGATCCTGCTTAGCTGACTTTGGTTCGGGATCATGCCGAGGAGGCGCGCCGATGCGCTACAGGTCAGGCGGATGCAGTTGCGGCGCGGTCCGCTATAAAGTCGCCGGCGAACCGTTGCGCGCCGGCATCTGCCATTGCACGAGCTGCCGCAAGGAATCCGGCAGCGTGTTCACGGCTTTCGCGGTCTGGCCCGAATCCGCATTTGAAACGAGCGGCGAAACGCGGCAGTGGGAGCGCCGGCATTTCTGTCCCAAATGCGGCTCGCGGCTGTTCGAGATCGATGGTGGCGAGGCCGAGATAAAAATCGGCACGCTGGACACGGCGCCCACCGATCTTTCGCCGCATTACGAGTTGTGGGCGCATCGGCGCGAACCGTGGCTGAAACCTATCGAGCGACCCGCCGCCGCGCCGGACGGAAAATAGGCTCCGGCCGGGCTTGGCCATGCGTCGGCTGGCGCGCGCCCTGTCGAGGCGGATCAGCGCGTGTTCTCCAAGGCGTTCTTCTTCCTCTTCGCGGCGCGCTCGCAGCGCAGGCGGAACTCCTCGACCTCCTGCTCGGTCAGGTGCTCGATGCCGATGAACTTGTTCGACGCGGCCGTGACGCGGATCAGTTCGTCGAGCTTGGTCTGAAGGGCTGCGCCATCGCGATTCTGGGTGTTCTGGATGAGAAAGACCATGAGGAAGGTGATGATCGTCGTGCCGGTGTTGATGATGAGCTGCCACGTGTCGGAAAAGCCGAACAGAGGACCGCTGACGGCCCAAACAAAGACGACCAGGCAGCAGGCGATGAAAGCCGCCGGCATGCCGGCGGCGTGCGCCACCGTGTTGGCAATTTTGGTGAACGTGCCGTTGAATGTCATGCCTTGAACCTCTTTCGGCCCGGAGACGGCATGATGCCCTCACCTTCCCCGCAGAACGTATACGGGCGGAGCGGGTTCCCGGTGGATCAGGCCGGTTCGACCGGCTGCAATTGCTGCCATGCAGCGAACTGGGCCTTGAGATCGTCTGAGGCAAGCGTTGCCGGGTTCGGCGAAAAACCCGCAGCGAGCATTTTCCTGCCGAGCATGTGGTCGGCAGGCCGGTTGACGGATTCGATGCAGATCAGCCTGTCGCCCAGATAATGGAACACCGAAAAGCGGTTTTCGGCCGCCTCGCCGACCACGACGGACCTGTCGACGCCGGCGGCCAGGCCGACCATCTGCAGCTTCATGTCGCCGATATCGGACCAGAACCAGGGGACGCTGCGATAGGCGTCTTCTTGGCCGGTTATGGTGCGGGCGGCGAGCCGCGCCTGATCGGTAGCGTTCTGCACCGATTCCAGCCGCACATCGGCGCCGGAAAGCCAGTGCCGGTAATTGGCATTGTCGCCGATCGCCAGGATTTCGGGCTGCGAGCTGCGCATTTGCGGGTCGACGCGGATGCCGTTGGCGACCGCGATGCCTGCCGCCTCGGCAAGCTCCGAATTGGGCACGACGCCGACGCCGATAAGAACAAGCCCCGCCGGCAGCCTCTCACCTGACGAAGTTACCGCCGCGACGACATGGCCACTTTGGCCTTCCAGCCGCTCGATCGTCGTATTGGTCAAAAGGCGTACGCCCGACGCTTCGAGGCGTGAGCGGACATGGGCGGCGATCACCGGCGCGGCTGCGCGGGCGAGCAGCCTGTCCTGCGCCTCGACGACAACAACACTGCGGCCGCCGAGCGCCAGCGTCGCCGCGATCTCCAGTCCGATGAAGCCGCCGCCGAGAACGACGACGTCCTCGCAGCCGGCGCTCGCCTCGCGGATCGCGCGGGCATCGGCGACCGAGCGTAGCGACAGCACCCCGGCAAGGTCGGAGCCCGGCAGGGCCAGAGTACGCGGCCGCGAGCCGGTGGCGAGGATTACGCGATCGAAGGCTATATGGCGGTCGCCAGAAAGGTCGAGCCGGCGGCCGGAAAGGTCGATCTGTTCGACGCTGGAGCCAAGCATCAGATCGATATGGCCATTTGTGTAAAAGGCCTCGGCGCGCAGCATTTGCGGCTTGGCGTCGGCGTCCTTCATGAAAGCCTTGGACAGAGGCGGCTTGTGGTAGGGGAGTTCGTTCTCATCGCCGATCAGCGTGACGGAGCCGTTGAAACCCTCTTCGCGCAGGCTCGCGGCTGCCTGCACACCCGCATGTCCCGCACCGACAATGACAGCGCCGTTCTTCATGATGCCTATGTTTCCGACGCGCAGGATAGGATGGCGCGAGACCCGCCGACCGTCCCGATCCGACATTGCAGACCGGTTCCGGGTCGCACTCCGGATGCCGCCATGTCAAGCGAACCGTCTTCACGCCTGCCGCGAGTTCTGCTGCAGCGAGCATAAGTTGACCTCTTTAGAACAGTTCTAATCTATTGATTTCAAATGTTAATGTAGGAATGCTTCTTGACTTTTGCGCGTCCGAAGTCTTTATGGCGCGTGCTCGAAGAGCGTATCCCTTTGATGTCTGGGCCTTGAACCCTTTCGATTGGAGGACCTTTGTGTCTCGATTTCCCGACCCGCGCCCCTGCGCGGTCAGGCCGCAATTGAAGCGGCGCACGCCCTCCGGTAATCCAGCCAGCCTCGCGGCAGCACTGCGCGTTTCCGCGCCCTGCCACGCGTCGCTGCATACCGTCAGACATCCAAGTCACGTGCCGCTTGCCGGCCAATCCTGAGGAGAAGACGATGATGCAAGCATGGGTCACAGTGCCGCAGGGCGGCAAATTGGCGGCGATAGCCGCTACGGCGATGCTGACGGCGGCCATTTTCGTGCTGCCGGCAAAGGCCGATACCGATCCCAAGGCGGTGCTGGCCAATTATGCCGATATCGCCCAGGCGAAATACGAAGATGCGCTGGCGACCGCCGTCAAGCTGGACGAGGCCGCCGACGCCCTGATCGCCAAGCCTTCCGCGGAAACGCTGGAGGCCGCGCGCGCCGCCTGGAAGGCAGCCCGCATCCCCTACCAGCAGACCGAGGTCTACCGCTTCGGCAATGCGATCGTGGACGAGTGGGAAGGCCGCGTGAACGCCTGGCCGCTGGACGAAGGGCTGATAGACTATGTCGACGCAGGTTACGGCACCGAATCCGACGAGAATACGCTCTACACGGCCAACGTCATCGCCAACCCCCAGATCGAGATCAACGGGGCTGAGGTCGACGCTTCCCGGATCACGCCGGAATTCCTTGCCGGCACGCTGCAGGAAGCCGGCGGCATCGAGGCGAATGTCGCCACCGGCTACCATGCGGTCGAATTCCTGCTTTGGGGCCAGGATCTGAACGGAACTGGTCCCGGCGCGGGAACCCGCCCCTTCACCGACTACGACAGGGCGAACTGCACCGGCGGCAATTGCGAGCGGCGTGCTGAATATCTGGCGGCCGCGACCGACCTTCTGGTGGCCGACCTCGAGGAGATGGTCGCCAATTGGGGAGCTGAAGGCGCGGCGCGCAAGGCGCTGCTCGACGGCGATCCCAAGGCCGGGATTTCCGCCATATTGACGGGCATGGGTTCGCTTTCCTACGGCGAACTCGCAGGCGAACGCATGAAGCTTGGCCTTTTGCTGCACGACCCCGAGGAGGAGCATGACTGTTTCTCCGACAATACCCATATCTCGCATCTCTACGATGCGATCGGCATCCGCGATGCCTATCTCGGAAGTTACAAGCGCGTCGACGGAACCGTGGTCGAAGGGCCGTCGCTCTCCGCCATAGTCAAGGAAGCCGACCCAGCGCTCGACACTGAATTGACGGGCAAGCTTGACGCGACGATCGCCGCCATGGAAGCGGTGGCGAAACGAACCGAAGGCGGCGAGGCCTACGACCAGCAGATCGGAGAAGGCAATGCCGAGGGCAACGCTGTGGTGCAGGCGGCCATCGACGGGCTGATCGACCAGACCAGGTCGATCGAGCGTGCGGTCGCGGCGCTGAAGCTCGATTCGATCGCCTTCGAAGGCTCCGACAGCCTCGACGCGCCTGACAAGGTCTTCCAGTAAGCGCAAAAACCTATCAGGTCCGGCGCAAGCCGCCGGACCACTACCAGAGCTGATCATGATTGTCTGTCATTGCAACCTTATCACCGAAAAGGAGATCGAAGAGGCCATCATCCAGCTTCTCGAGGAGGATCCCTGGCACCTCATCGTGCCCGCCAAGGTATATCATTGGCTTCAGAAGCGCGGTCGCTGTTGCGGCTGCTTCCCAAATGTGGTGGAAACGATCATTCGGGTAACCGAGAACTACCACCTTCGTTCGGAGGCGAACGGGGCGGATGTCGTTTCACATCTGGACCGCGTCCGAGGATTGCGGACCCAATTCGGGAGCAGACGCCATGAAGGGCGAAATACAAGTCATCGAGCGGCTTAACGAGGCGCTGTTTCTGGAGCTAGGCGCCGTCAACCAATACTGGCTTCATTACCGGCTATTGGAGGATTGGGGATTCTTCAAGCTGGCCAAGAAGGAACGCGAGGAATCCATTGAGGAGATGCATCACGCCGACAAGATCATCGAGCGTATCATCTTCCTGGAGGGCCACCCGAACCTCCAGTCGCTGGCGCCGCTGCGCATCGGCCAGAACGTCCGCGAAGTGCTCGAATCCGATCTGGCCGGCGAGTATGACGCACGAACCTCCTACAAGCGCTCGCGCGAGATCTGCCAAGAACTGGGCGACTACGTCACCATGCAGCTTTTCGAGGACCTGCTGAAGGACGAGGAAGGCCATATTAACTTCCTCGAAACCCAGCTCCAACTGCTCGCCAGCATCGGCGAGGAACGTTACGGCCTGCTCAACGCGGCTTCGGCGGAAGACGCCGAATAGGTCATGCGATGCGGCGCGCCATAAACCTGACGCGCCGCGTTCGCATTGGGTTGGCCGTAGCCGCGGCGCTGGCTGCGCTATCGGGTGTCGCCGTCTCGTCCGAGCCCGATGCGCTTCCGTCCGTTCGCGACGATTTGACTGAAAAAGATCTCGCCCGTGTCAGGGCGATAACCGAACCGACTGCGGATTTCTCCAAGACTGAAGATTTCGAGCCGATGCCGGGGGGTGCCGCGACCTCGCGCAAACGCGTCAACCACGACGCGTTTTCTCATCCCTCGGCCAATCTAAGCTTCGAGGAGCAGGGCACGTTCAAGCTCGGCAACGGGCTATTTCGCAAGCTATGGGTATCTTCGCCGTCTTCCACGCAGGCGTCCGACGGGCTCGGGCCGCTGTTCAATGCGCGCGCCTGCCAGAGCTGCCATCTCAAGGATGGCCGCGGCCATCCTCCCGAAGGCAATGCCGACGCGACCTCAATGTTCCTGCGGCTCGCCCGCGCCGCCGAAACCGCTGAGGAGAAGACGATGCTGGCGCGGAAGGCCGCGCTCAACTTTCCCGATCCCGTCTATGGCGGGCAGCTGCAGGATCTCGCCGTTCCGGGCCTTGCCGCCGAAGGCAGGATGAAAATCGCCTACGAGGAGACGCCGGTCATGCTTGACGACGGGAGCGTCGTTTCGCTGCGCAAGCCGAGCTATTCGGTCAGCGACCTGTCGCTCGGCCCGCTGCGTCCCGCAACGACACTGTCGCCGCGGGTGACGCCGCCGATGATCGGGCTCGGTCTGGTCGAGCAGATCCACCCGGCCGACATTCTCGCCAAGTCCGACCCGGAAGATAGCGACGGTGACGGCATTTCGGGAAAGGCGTCGATCGTGCGCGACGCAGCGAGCGGCGAACCGACGCTCGGCCGGTTCGGCTGGAAGGCGTCCACGCCGTCGATCCGCCAGCAGTCGGCCGAAGCCTTCGCCGGCGACATTGGCATCTCGACGCCGGATGTGCCGCACCATTGGGGCGATTGCAGCGATGCGCAGAAAGACTGCCTTGCGTTGCCGAACGGCGTGCAGGAACGCCTCGGTGAAACCGAAGCGCCCAATCCGGTGCTCGACCTCGTCACCTTCTATTCGCAGAATCTCGCAGTGCCGGCGCGGCGCGACGTCGGAAAGCCGGAAGTGCTTGCCGGCAAGAAGGTTTTTTACCAGTTCGGCTGCGCCTCCTGCCACACGCCTAAATTCGTGACGCGGCGCGACGCGCCCAACAAGGCGCATGCCTTCCAGCTGATATGGCCTTATTCCGACTTCCTGCTGCACGACATGGGCGAAGGCTTGGCCGACGGCCAGAGCGTCGGCGACGCCGGCGGCAGCGAATGGCGCACGCCGCCGCTCTGGGGAATCGGGCTTACCGAGCAGGTCAGCGGCCACACCTTTTTCCTGCATGACGGGCGCGCGCGCAATCTGACCGAGGCGATCCTCTGGCACGGCGGCGAGGCGCAGGCCGCCCGCGACGGCTTCGCCGCTTTGCCCAAAGCTGATCGCGATGCGCTTGCAAAATTCCTGGAGTCGCTGTGATGCGATCCTTGCTGCTCTTCCTCATAGCGATGGCGATCGCCTTTGCATCTCCGGCCAGGGCCGAAAACCAGGTTATAGCCGCTGCAGTATCGGGCTTCGTGAAGCCGGCCTATGGCGCGTTCCAGACCGCGTCGGCCGAACTCAGCGACGACATGGACGCGCTATGCGCCGAACCGTCGCCGGACAGGCTCGCGGCGGCGCGGGAAGCTTTCGCGAGCCTCGTCACCGCGTGGTCGGAAGCCGAAATCATCCGCTTCGGCCCGGTGATGGAGGAGAACCGGCTGGAGCGCATCCTTTTCTGGCCGGACCGCAAGAGCACTGGCCTGAAGCAGGTGCAGCGGGCGCTTGCGGAGAAGGATGCGACCGCCACTGACCCCGCGACGCTCAAGAGCAAGAGTGTCGCCATGCAGGGGTTGGGCGCGCTCGAATTCATCCTTTTCGGCACGGGTTCGGAGAGATTGGCCGAGCCGGGCGAAGACTACCGATGCGCCTATGGACGCGCGATTGTATCTAATGTCCAGGGAATAGCCTCGGCCGTTGTTGCTGGCTGGCAGGACCCCGCCGGCATTTCGGCGCAATGGGCCAATCCCGGTGCGGACAATCCGCTCTTCCGCACCGACGAAGAAGCGGTCACCGAACTGTTCGACATCTTCATTCATGGTCTTGAAATGGTGCGCGACGTGCGCATCAACGGCTTTCTTGGCGAGGAAGCCGACGGCGACCGGCCGAAGCAGGCAATCTTCTGGCGATCCGGTGCAACGACGGGCTCCATTACGGCGAACTTGCGCGGCATGCGAAAGCTGTTCGAGGCGAGCCAACTTGCGGGATTGCTGCCACCGGATTCAGCCTGGATCGCGGATTCGATCGGCTTCGAATTCGACAATGCCGAGAGCGCTCTGGAAGCTGCGGACGGGCCGGTTGCGGAAATACTCGCCGACGCGGCGCGACGGGGGAAGCTGGCCTATGCGCGCCTCGTAACCTCCAGCCTGTCGGAGCTTTTCGGCGTCAGGCTCGCGGGCGCGCTCGGCCTGACCGCCGGCTTCTCGTCGCTCGACGGAGACTGAGCGTGCGCACGCCGCTCATCGACCGCCGGGAGCTCCTGAAGGCCGCGGGCGCAGGTTTCTTCGCAGCCCTGACCGGCCGCGCACTCGCCGAAACAATGCAGGCGGATGCCGTGTTCGCCACCGCCTACCAACGGCGCGACGGCAGCTACGGCGCTGCGATATTGTCCGAAGCGGGCGCAGTCCTGCATCGGATCGACTTGCCCGACCGGGGGCACGACGTGACCTTCGACCCGGTGTCGCGACGCTCGGTGGTGTTCGCCCGCAAGCCGGGCACCTTCGCAATGGTCTTCGACCATACCGGCGGAAAAGAGCCCGTGACCATCGCCAGCATCGGCGGCCGGCACTTCTTCGGCCATGGCGTGTTCTCCCGCGACGGCCGGCTGCTCTACGCCACCGAGAACGATTTCGACAATGCGGCAGGCATGATCGGCGTCTATGACGCCAGCGCAGATTTCCGGCGGCTGGAGGAATTCCCCACCCATGGGGTTGGACCGCACGAACTGCTGCTGCTCGGCGATGGCCGAACACTGGCGGTTGCCAATGGCGGTATCGAGACGCACCCGGATTTCGGCCGCGCCAAGCTGAACCTTTCGACCATGAGACCGTCGCTGGTCTTCATCGACCGGCTCTCGGGCGATCTCATCGAACGCCACGAACTGCAGCCCGAACTGCACCAGTTGTCGATCCGCCACATGGCCGTCGACCGGAGCGGCGCTGTCTGGTTCGGCTGCCAGCACGAGGGACCCGCTAGCGAGCGGCCGGCGCTGGTCGGGCGCGCCAGGCCCGGCGAAAGCTTTGGGCTGATCGATATGCCGCAAGACGTGCTCGGCGGCTTGCGCAATTATGTAGGCTCGGTCGCCGCCAATACCAAGGCCGGCATGATCGCAGTGTCGTCGCCGCAGGGGAACGCGCTGGTGATCATCGAAACGGCTGGCGGGCGCATCGTTTCGACGAGCCGGCTCACAGAGGTTTGTGGGGTCGCGCCCGACGGGAGGGGATTTCTCGCCACGACCGGCGCGGGCGAGATCCTCGGTCCCGAGGGCGGCTTGATTGCGACCGAGGAATACGTCTGGGACAACCACCTGTCCCGGATCGGGTGAGGTGCGAGCGCAGCGAGCCTCGAAGGACGCACTCTCTACCCCAAAATGGCGAGCGTCATACCGTGCCGGACACGTCCGAATGGGCGATGGCCTTGCGGACGATGGCCACAAAGCGCTCACCGGCGATCTCGCGCGGGCCGCTATTGTCGATCGAAACCACGCCCGGCCCGGAAAGCTCGACCGCGGCCGCGCGCGCCAGCCTCGCCAGCACTTCACCACGCGATTCGCGCCCTCGCGAGGCAAGCCGTTCGGCCAGGATTTCGGGGCGAGCGGTGATTTCGACCACCGCCACGTTGGCGTAGCGTTCCCGCAGGACCGGAATAGCGCTGCGCGAACCGTTGGCGATCGCCACGCGGCCATTGGCGATGGCGTCGTCGACGCTGGCCGGGATGCCGTATTTCAGCCCATGCGCCTCCCAGGTCAACGCGAACGCGCCCGACGCCTCGGCCTCATCGAATGCGGCGTCGGCCAGCGTGTCGTGGATCTCGCTCGAGCCGTCGCAGGGGCGGGTGATGACGCGGCGCACAAAATCGACGCCCTCATCCGCCGATAGCCGATCTGCCGCATAACCGATCACGGTGTCCTTGCCGGCGCCGCTCGGGCCGACCACGGCGATGAAGACGCCATTGCGGATCGGGAATTCGGCGCGCGCCTGCTCGCGCTCGATGAGCGCGGACGCCATCATGCGACGCGGCGTCCTTCGCGCCAGACTGTGCGAACGACAGGCACATGCTCGTCGACACGCACCCGCACCAGATCGGCGCGGCGGCCGGCTTCGATGGCGCCGCGATCGGAGAGGCCGACGGCCTCGGCCGGGGTTTTCGAGACCATGGCGACTGCTTGCGGCAGCGAAATCGCATCGACGACTTCGCCGAGGAAGAAGGCCGACTGGATCAGGCTGAACGGGATGTAGTCCGACGACAATATGTCGAGCAGGCCGTTCTCGGCGAGCGACCGGGCCGAGACATTGCCCGAATGCGAGCCGCCGCGCATGACGTTGGGCGCCCCCATAAGGACGCCGAGCCCGGCATCCTTGGACGCCTTGGCTGCCTCGGCCGTGGTCGGGAACTCGGCGACCTTGATGCCCTGCGTCACCGCCTCGTCGACATGGGCGACCGTCGCGTCGTCGTGGCTGGCGAGAACGATACCGCGCGCCTGGCAGGCGGCAGCGATGGCGCTGCGGTTAGCGGGTGAATTCAGTGCCGATTCCGCCATCCGCCTTTCGCAGAATTCGCGAAACTGCTCTTCGTTCATCTTCAGCTTGCCCATATAGTAGATTGCATAGGCTTCGAGCCGGGCAAACTGGCGCTGTCCGGGCGCATGGTCCATCAGCGACGCCAGCCTGACGCGGCTATCGCCGTCGAAATAGGCAAAACCCTCCAGGCAATCCGGCGCCGACACTTCGCAGCGCAGGTGAATGAAATGATCGGCGCGCAGCCGGCCCTGCCGGGAGCTGTCTTCGATGGCGTCGGCCAACTTGCGCATGTCCTCGATCGCGAGTTCGCCATCCTGGTCCATGCCGACACGCAGCGCGTCGAACACAGTGGTTATACCGGCGGTCGCCACTTGCGCGTCATGGGCCAAAACCGCGGCGATCGGATTCCAGCGCACCTTCGGGCGCGGCGCGTAATGGCCTTCGAGGTGATCGGTGTGAAGCTCGACCAGCCCGGGAATGACGAAGTCGCCCTCCATATCCTCACCGGTCCGGGTCGCGCCCGGGGCGATGTCGACGATCTTGCCGTTGCGCATAAGAAGCGAGCCGTCGATGACCTCGTCGGCAAGGACGATGCGCGCATTGGTCAGGATGGTTTCGGAACTCATGTCAGGCAGTCTTTCTGTCACGCCGGTCGCCGAGCGCATGGTAGGATAGCACAGTGAACGGCGCGCCGGCTTCACGTTCCACGAAAAGGGCAAGGCCGTCGATCGCGACCGGTCTCGCGAGGGCGGCTCCGAACACCTCTTCGATCGCGGCGCGGATGCGTGCGCTCTCTACCGCGCCGACGCGGCCGGTCAGCGTCATGTGGAAGCGGAACGCGTCGAATACGTAGGGATAACCCCACTGGCAGAGGTTGCGGAACTCGACAGGACTCAGCGCGTCGGGGTTGCGGCGCTCCATGTCCGCCTCGCTCAACGGCGCACGGAAGCGGTCGAAGCCGGTGACGACGTCGTCGGCGAAACGCTGCAGGCCGGGATTTCCGTCGCCAGTAACCAGGGCGAAAAAGCCGTCCATCTGCTTGATTACGAGGCGCGGGATGACCACGGGCTCGGTTCGTTGAGTAAAGGCCGACATGGCGCGTTCGAGGCCGGCTTCAGTCTCGCCCGCGGCGAGGCCGAACGGCGCCTTCAGCGTCGCGTGGAAGCCGTAGCGGCGGGCTGAGGCGGTGTGAAAGGCGATCTCGGCTGGCGACAGAATGGTGCTCGCCGGCGGTTCGGTCGCAGCGCCGGTGAACGGATCGCGGCCGAGCCAGCTTGCGGCGAGCCGCGTGAGCGGATCGTCCTTATCAGGTGTGAAATAGATCGCGTAACGCATCGAAATTCCTTCGCCAGCCTCGATGCCATAGGCGATTTGTATGACGGATTGACGAAGCAGGGCAGATTTCGGCTGATAGCAGATGCCCCCTGCAAAGTCATTAGCCGGTGCCGCAAAGTGGGCTGCCGGAGACCTGCCGAGTCTAGGCTTTGAGCAGCCACTCATGCTCGGGCGCGTTGTAAAATTTCCAGGTTCGCTTCGGCCCGGCCATGACGTTGAGATAGTAAAGATCATAGCCGTGGCAGGCCGCGCAGGGGTGATAGCCCTTAGGCACCAGTACGACGTCGCCATCCTCTACCGCCATGGTTTCGTCCAGCGACCGGTCATCCGTATAGACCCGCTGGAAGGCAAAGCCCTGCGGCGGGTTCAGCCGGTGATAATAGGTTTCTTCGAGATAGGATTCCCTGGGCAGATCGTCCCGGTCGTGCTTGTGCGGCGGATAGCTCGACGTATGGCCGCCGGGCGTTATCACCTCCACGACCAGCAGCGAATCCGCCGGCTCGTTCTCCGGCAGTATGTTGGTGACATAGCGCGTATTGGCGCCCTTGCCGCGCACCTCCCGCCCAAGCTGGTCCGGCGCGATGACGCGCGCGGCAAGCCCGCCGTCCAGTCCCGGCGCCGAGCAGACCGCGAGTTCGAGACCGGTCTCGGCGGTAACCGACCAGTCGGAGCCTTGCGGCACATAGACAGACCACGGCTTGCCCTCGAATGGCGACATTCGCTCTCCGAGCAGGCCGAAATCCTCCGTTCCCGCCTTGGCCCTGCCCTTGCCGGTGACGAGCACCAGACAGACCTCGCGATCCCCAGTGGCGGCCGACACCGCCTCGCCCGGCTTCATGCGGTGGAGGTCGAAACCGACATAGGTCCAGCCGGCGCTCGCGGGCGTTACATGGGAAACGCGGCCGGTTCCTTTTTCCGATTTCACCAGCAGTTTCGGCATGGCTTACTCCTTTTCCTTTTCCGGGCCAGGCTTGTAGGCGATCAGGAAAATCCACGCGCCATAACCGGCCATGCCGATGGCGATCATCGCCCAGAACGATTGACCGTAGAATATTTCGAATATGGCCCACGCCACGCAGAAAGCGACAAGCGCAACTCGCCGCCAGAGCGGCCGCAGGAACGGATGGTTCTCGCCGGCCATCAGATAATGCCGGTACCGGGAGTGCAGGGATCAAGCATTTGGAAAGCCCTGTGTCTCAACTGTGTAGCCGGCCGCCGTCATGACCCGCATCAACTCTTTGTAGCCGATTTGCGCCATCCTGAGTGGCGGATTTTTCTTCGGGTCCTGCTCGGCCTCGACCACGAACCAGCCTTCATAGCCATAGTCCGCAAGCCTTTTCACGATCGAGCCGAAGTCGAGCGAACCATCGCCGGGCACGGTGAAGGCGCCAAGGGCCACCGCGTCGAGGAAAGATTGCCTGGTGCGGTCGAGCCGGTCGATCACGTCCATGCGAACATCCTTCACATGCACATGGTTGATGCGCGTGTGGTGGTTGTCGATGGCCCGCAAAACGTCGCCTCCGGCAAAAGCCAGGTGACCTGCATCCAGGAGCAAGGGAATGCCGGCGCCCGAATATTTCATGAAGGCGTCCAGTTCGGGTTCGGTCTCGACCACTGCCGCTATGTGATGGTGGTAGGAGAGCGGCATGCCCTGATCGGCGCACCATTCGCCGAACTCGGTGACCTTTTTGGCGTAGGCCTTCATCTCGCCGTCGTCGAGCTTCGGCTTGGTGGCGAGCGGCTTCGAGCGGTCGCCCTGGATGGAACGGCCGACCTCCCCATAAACGATGCAGGGCGCGCTCACGGCCTTGAACAGGTCGATCATCGGCTGGATGCGATCCTTGTTTGCCGCCAGGTCCTCATTGACCAGCGTGCCAGAGAACCAGCCGCCGCAAAGGGTCACGTCGGCCTCTCTCAGGATCGGCAGCATGACCTTCGGATCGTTGGGGAAGCGGCGTCCCATTTCCATGCCGGTGAAGCCAGCCGACCGCGACTGCCGCAGGCACTCCTCCAGCGACACGTCATCGCTGAGTTCGGCCAGATCATCGTTCCACCACGCGATGGGGGACATGCCGAGTTTGGCTTTCAAGTCTATTCTCCGGTTTCTTTCCATGGGCAGCGCTGCCCGTCACCTGCCTGCCGGCCTCCTCTCCCCGTAAGGACCGGGAGAGGAGCAAGGCCGCAACGCTGACGACCTCCTCTCCCCGTCGAAGGATCACGGGTAGAGGGAGGGCGAGGGGCAAGCTCAGTTCACCAGATGCTGCATCTTGCGCTTCTGCTCATAGTCCTTGCGGGCTGCGTTGACTTCCTTGCGGCTGCTGACCTCCGGCACCGCCACGTCCCACCAATGACCGCCGGCCTCCGTCGAGATCAGCGGGTCTGTGTCGATGACGATCACAGAGGTTTTCGTGTCGGCTTCCGCCTCTTTCAGCGCGCGTTCCAACTCGGCGATCGATGCAACTTTCCTGGCTGTCGCGCCCATCGAAGCGGCGTGCGCGGCGAAGTCGATTTCGGGCAGCACCTCGTGCTTGGCATCCTTCAGCAGATTGTTGAAATTCGCTCCGCCTGTCGCCATCTGCAGACGGTTGATGCAACCGAAGCCTCGGTTGTCGAGCACTACAATGGTCAACTTCCTGCCCAGCATCACCGAGGTGGCGATCTCGGAATTCATCATCATGTAGCTGCCGTCGCCGAGCATGACGATAACGTCGTCGTCGGGCCTGGCTAGCTTGACGCCGAGGCCGCCAGCGATTTCGTAGCCCATGGTCGAATAGCCATATTCCATGTGGTAGCTGCCCGGCGCGCCGGCCGGCCACAGCTTGTGCAACTCACCGGGCAATCCGCCCGACGCGCAGACAAGCGTCGCCTTCGAGCCGCGCGCACGATGCACCGCGCCGATCACCTGCGCGTCGGAAGGCAACGCGTTGGTCGGATCGGTCACGGCCTTGGCTGCCGCCAGCCAGTCGGTCTTGGCGGCCTTCGCCGTCGCGACCCAGGCGGTGGGCGACTTCCAGTCATTGAGCCGTGCTTCCAACGCCTCGAGCCCGGCTTTCGCGTCGGCCACCAGCGGCAGCGCGCGATGCTTGCCGGCATCGAAAGCTTGAGCGTTCAGCCCCACGATCTTCACGCCATCGGCCTTGAACAGCGCCCAGGAGCCGGTAGTGAAATCCTGCAGCCGCGAGCCGACAGCGAGCACCACATCGGCCTGCTCGGCAAGCAGGTTCGAGGCCGAGGACCCGGTCACTCCCACCGAGCCCATGTTGAGCGGATGGTCGTGCGGCAGGCTCGACTTGCCGGCATTGGTCTCCATGACCGGAATGCCATGCTTCTCGGCAAAGGCTTTCAGCGTCGCCGTGGCCTCCGAATAGAGAACCCCGCCGCCGGCGATGATCACCGGCTTCGTGGAGCCTTTCAGCGCAGCGACCGCAGCGTCCAGCTCGCTGGCGTCCGGCTGCGGCCGACGCGGCCGCCACAGCCGCTCGTCGAAAAAGCTCTCCGGATAGTCATAGGCCTCGGCCTGCACGTCCTGGCAGAGCGCCAGCGTCACCGGCCCACACTCAGCCGGGTCGGTCAGCACCTGCATCGCTCGGCTGAGCGCCGGCACGATCTGTTCCGGCCGCGTGATGCGGTCGAAATAGCAGGAAACGGGACGGAGACAATCATTGGCCGACACCGTGCCGTCGCTGAAATCCTCCACCTGCTGTAGCACCGGATCGGGAATGCGGTTGGCGAAGACATCACCTGGCAACAACAACAACGGCAGCCTGTTGACGTGCGCAAGGGCAGCGGCGGTGGTGAGATTGGTAGCGCCGGGACCGATTGAGGTGGTGACCGCCATCATGCGGCGGCGAAAATTGGCCTTGGCATAGGCGATCGCTGCATGCGCCATGCCCTGCTCGTTGTGGGCTCGGTAAGTCGGTAAGCCCTCCCTTACCTGATACAGCGCTTCGCCTATGCCGGCGACATTGCCGTGGCCGAAGATCGCCCAGACGCCGCCGAACAGCGGCAGCGTCTTGCCGTCAATCTCCGTCATCTGCCGCGCCAGAAATCTGGTCAGTGCCTGCGCCATGGTCAGGCGGATGGTCTTGCTCATGGGTTCCTCCCGGCCAATTTTGACCGACTATGCTGCTTTCTTGCCGCGTGCTGCAAGCCAGGCTTCAGTCAGTCTTTCGAACCGCTCGGCCATATCGGCAACCGCCGCTTCATCCGAGATCCGGCCGGCGAACCATTGCTCGGCGGCTTCGACGAATATCGTTCGCCCGACCGCGAAGCCCTTGACGATCGGCGCGTCGGCCGTTGCGGCAAAGGCGGCGGCCAGTTCGTCCTGCGGCGCTTCCAGCCCGAGCAACACAACCCCGCGGCACCACGGATCGTGATTTTCAATCACCGCGCCGATAGCGCCCCAGGCGGTACTGGACGCCTGCGGCTCGAGCTTCCACCAGTCGGGTTTGATGCCGAGCGCGTAAAGCTCTTCAAGCGCGCGCGGGATGGTGTCCTCGGCAAGCGCGCCGTGCCTGCCGGCGATGATCTCGATGAGCAGTTCCCGCCCGACCTTGCGCGCGGCCTCGAACAGCGCGCGCAGCTTCTGCTGCTGCTCTTCCTTGAGCTCCGCCGGATCGTCGGGATGGTAGAAGCAGAGGCACTTGATGCAGTGATCGACCGGCCATTCGACCAGTTGCGAGCCGATGTCTTGCGAAAATTCAAAGCGCAGCGGCCGCGAGCCGGGCAGTTCGACCGGACGGCCGAGCCAGGTCATCGATGAGCGCGCGAATTCGAACATCGCCTCGCGGCCATGCTTCTCGTCAATCAGCATGCCGTAGCCGTCGCGGCCGGAGGCGACCTGCGCCGCCGCCTTCACCGCCAACACCTTGAAGGCGCCGATGCGCTGCGTATCCGCGCCGGCTCTGCTCGCGATCTCCTCCAGCTGCGCGCGATGGTCGATGGCGAGCGCCATCAGCGAGGGGATGTCGCGCCGCCGGTTCGTCGCCCAGTGGACGTGGTTGATCGCCTCGTCCTTGCGCAGCGCGCGGTGCGGGCTGCCGTGCTTCAGGAAGAACTGCAGTTCTTCGAAAGTCGGGATTTCCGGCGAGCACAGGAGCCTCGAAACCGCAAATGCGCCGCAGGCATTGGCCCAGGTTGCCGCCGTCGCCAGGGTTTCACCGCCAAGCCAGCCGCGCAGGAAGCCCGACATGAAAGCGTCGCCGGCGCCGAGCACGTTGTAAACTTCGATCGGAAAGCCTTCGCCGACAATGCCGTCCTCCAGATCGTCGGAGATAGGCCCCTCATAGACGATGCAGCCCATCGGCCCGCGTTTGAGCACGATCGTCGCCGCCGAAAGCGCGCGGATGGTTTTCAGAGCGGCAAGCAATTCGCTTTCGCCCGAGGCGATCAGCACCTCCTCCTCAGTGCCGACGATGAGGTCGCAATCGGCCAGCACCGTCTTCATCTGGTTGGAGACGCGCTCCGAGGCGATGTAGCGGTTGTCGCCAGCCGCGTGGCCGGCAAGCCCCCAGAGGTTCGGCCGGTAGTCGATGTCGAGCACCACCTTGCCGCCCGTTTCCTTCATCAACCGCATCGCCTTACGCTGCGCGGCGTCGGTGTTCGGGCGCGAGAAATGCGTGCCGGTGACCACCAGCGCGCGGGCCGAGGCGACGAACTCCGCGTCGACATCGTCTTCCGACAGCGCCATGTCAGCACAGTTCTCGCGATAGAACAGCAGCGGAAAGCTCCTGTCATTCTCGACCGACAGAATGGCCAGCGCCGTCAGCCGGGTCGGGTCGGTGACGAGACCATCGACCGCCACACCCTCGCGCTGCATCTGCTCGCGGATAAAGCGGCCCATCTGCTCGTCGCCGACGCGAGTGAGCAGCGCCGAGCGAAGGCCGAGACGCGCCGTGCCGATGGCGATGTTGGCCGGACAACCGCCGACCGACTTGGCGAAGGAGGTCACGTCCTCCAGCCGGGAACCGATCTGCTGGCCATAAAGGTCGACCGAGGCCCGCCCCATGGTGATAACGTCAAGCCGCCTGGCGTCCGCCTCGGACATGACCCGGTCCTTCCATTTTTCGGCACGCCGGCTGAGTTCGCTATGGACGCGCCGCACGATACGGCATAAGAGATTGCTCCATGAAACAGACATTCTGCGGATTAGTCAATTCAGAATGTTTATTCCGTTTTTGAATCGAGGTCAGGGAGACGGCATATGTTGCGTTTCGGAGTTCTGGGAGCAGGACGCATAGGCAAGGTGCACGCAAAGGCGCTGCATGAATCGGGGCGGGCGCAGGTCGCCTACATCGCCGACGCCATGCCCGACGCAGCGTCCTCGCTTGCGGGTTCTGTCGGGGCCAAGACTGCCTCTGTGGACGATGTAATCACGGCCAGCGATGTCGACGCCATACTGATCGCCACGCCGACAGACACCCATGCCGATCTGATCGAGCAGGCGGCGCGCGCCGGCAAGATGATCCTGTGCGAAAAGCCGGTCTCACTGTCGGTCGAGCGCATCGAAGAGTGCCTGAAGGTCGTCGAGCAGGCCGGCGTACCGCTGATGATCGGCTTCCATCGCCGCTACGATCCGAATTTCTCGGTGCTCGAGCGCCGCCTGCGCGCCGGCGAGATCGGCGACGTCGAAATGGTCACCATCACCTGCCGCGACCCCTCGCCGCCGCCCGTCTCGTATATCGAGCGCTCCGGCGGGCTCTATCGCGACATGATGATCCACGATTTCGACATGGCGCGCTTCCTGCTCGGCGAGGACCCTGTCGTGGTCCATGCGCTCGGCGCGTCGCTTGTCGACCCGGCAATCGGGCAGGCCGGCGACATCGACACTGCCGCCGTGCACATGCAGACCGCAACCGGCAAGATGTGCATCATCACCAATTCGCGCCGCGCCACCTATGGCCACGACCAACGCATCGAAGTGCACGGTTCGGCCGGCATGCTGCGGGCCGGCAACATCCATCTGACCACGCTGGAAAAAGCCGACAGCGCCGGCTTCACCAGCGATCTGATCCCGTTCTCCTTCATCGAGCGTTACGAGGACGCCTACCGCATCGAGATCAACGCCTTCCTGACGGCGATGAAAAAGGGCGAGGCGCCGCGCGCTTCCGGCCATGACGGGCTGATGGCGCAGAAGCTTGCGGAAGCCGCGGCCGAATCGCTGAAGACTGGACAGGCGGTGGCCGTCCGATAGGAGCAGATACGATGTTCGATCCGGCCTCGCTCGCGCTGTCTTCGCTGGAAGGAAAGATCGCCGTCGTCACCGGCTCGACGCAAGGGTTGGGCGAAGCCATCGCGCACCTTTTCGCCGAGCGCGGCATCGCCGGCCTGGTCGTGACCGGTCGCAACGAAGCGAATGGCGGGCGCGTCAAGGCGGCGCTGGAAGGCAAGGGAGTGAAGACTGTCTTCGTCTCGGCCGACCTCTCGGTCATGAAGGATACGGACAAGATCATCGCCGCCGCAGATAGCGCGTTCGGCCGGGTCGACATCCTCGTCAATTCGGCCGGGCTGACCGATCGCGGCACGATCTGGGACACCCAGCCGGAACTCTTCGACCGCATGTTCGCCATCAATGTGCGGGCGCCTTTCTTCCTGATGCAGCAGGCGCTGAAGGTGATGGACCGCGAGCGGATAAAAGGCTCGATCGTCAATATCATCTCGATGTCGGGCCATGGCGGGCAGAGCTTCATCACCGCCTACGCCACCTCGAAGGGCGCACTGATCACGCTGACCAAAAACGTCGCCTACAGCGTCATGAACCGGCAGATCCGCGTCAACGGGCTGACGATCGGCCATATGGATACACCCGGCGAAGACCGCATCATGAAGGTATTTCACGGCGCTGATGATAGCTGGCTGCAGGGCGCGGAGGCGCAAAAGCCGTTCGGAAGGCTGCTCAAGCCCGACGAGGTCGCGCGCGCCGTGGCTTTTCTCGCCAGCGCCGAAAGCGGGCTGATGACCGGCTCGATCATCGATTTCGACCAGCAGGTTCTGGGCGCCGGCGACAGTCCGGCTCCGCTGCCGGCGGTTTAACGGGTGTCCTCGATGCCTTGAGGGGAGGGAATGGCGCGACCTTAGCCTCGTCTCACCCGCTAAGCTGAAGCAGAGTTCAAGAAGGCTCCTCTCCCCTTCGTGCCGCAACTGAAACCGTCAGCGTCATTGCCAGCGCCATCGTGACGGCCATGGAGCGGAAGCCCTCGAAATTGGCTTCGACGATTTCCAACAGAACGTCGGCCGAGGGTGCAATCGGCGAGAACACCGAATCGGTCACGGAGACTATGGCCGCGCCCCGCGCCTTGGCGGCGTTGGTGAGCGTCACCGTTTCGCTGGCATAAGGGGTGAAGCTGACCGAAAGGACAGCGTCGCGCTCGGTGATGAAACTCGCCTGCTCGGCGCCCATGCCGGCCACTGCATCCACCAGAATGTTGCGAATGCCAAGCTTGCCGAGAGCGTAGCTCATATAGGAGGTAATCGGAAACGAGCGCCTGAGGCCGATCAGGTAGATGGTTTCCGCTTTGGCCATCAGATCGACGGCGCGCTCTATGGCGTCATGGTCGACCTTCTCGCGGAACCGACTGACCGACTGCTCGGCGGCTTCCAGGAACCCGTCCAGCACCAGCCCGGACTTGCTTGTGGCGATGCCGTGCTCGCGCATCTTGGCCAGCCGCTCATCGTAGTTCAGCACCCGCTCCCTCAGCCGCGAGCGGAACACGTCCTGCAGTTCGGTGAATCCCTGATAGCCGAGCGCGCGCGAAAACCGCACCAGCGCCGAGGGCTGCACATCCGCCTTGGCGGCGATGCCGGCGACGGTGCCGAAGGCGATCTCGTCGGGATTTTCGAGCGCGTAACCGGCAACTTGCATCAGCCGCCGCGGCAGATCCTCTGCGCGTTGCGCGATCAGCGCGCGCAGCGCCTGATAGTCCTTGGGAGAGGCATCCGTGACGTTCATCGGCCGGCATCCTTGACGGACATTTTGTCCCTTGACGCAGTCAATCAGAAATGGAATGAATATTCCACACTAAAAAGTTAAATGCACCGTTTGTTCCAATTCTGCTGCGGAGAAATGGTGTGGGAGGAGTTGCAGCGATGACCGACCGGACGGGGCCGGCAGCCGAGCCGCTGCTCGAGGCGCGAGGCGTCAAAAAGTATTTCGGCGCCATCACGGCGCTGAACGGCGTGAGCTTCCACGTCGCGCCGGGCGAGGCGCTGGGCGTGGTGGGCGACAACGGCGCCGGCAAATCCACGCTGATGAAGGTTCTTTCCGGCCTCTACACGCCGAGCGAGGGCGAACTTTACTTTGCCGGCTCCCCGGTGAAATTCCATTCGCCGCGCGACGCCCGCAAGATGGGCATCGAAATGGTCTACCAGGATTTCGCGCTGGCCGGGAACATGCCGATCTACGAGAACATCTATCTCGGCCGTGAGCCGGGCAGGAAATTCGCCGGCCTGACGATCATCGACCGCGACCTGGCGCGCCGCATGGCCGCCGAGCACCTCGACAAGCTGAAGATCCATGTCAAAAGCATCGACCAGAACGTCGAGGAACTGTCCGGCGGCCAGCGCCAGGCGGTGGCGATAGCGCGGGCGACCGCCTTCGACGCCAAGGTCGTGATTATGGATGAACCGACCGCAGCGCTCGCCATCAAGGAGGTCGGCAAGGTGCTCGACCTCATCAAGTCGCTGAAGGAGCACGGCGTCGCGGTGATCATCATCTCGCACCGCATGGATGACATTTTCTACTGCTGCGACAGGGTGATGGCGCTCTACCAGGGCGCCAATTTCGCCGACGCGCCGCTGAAGGACACCAACCGCAACGAGGTCATCGGCTGGATCATGGGCACCAAGGGCCACACCCAGTCCTTCGCCCACGACAAGGTGCAGCACTGATGCTCGGCAACAGCCCAAGAATTTCCAGCTTTCTCGAGCATTACGGCATCGTCGTCATCGTCGTGGCGATGATGGCTTTCCTCTACGCCAGCCGGCCGGACGTGTTTATGTCACTGGCCAACCTCACCAACATCATCAAGCAGAACGCCACGCTGGCGCTGCTGGCGCTCGGCATGTTCGTGGTCATCGTGACCGCCGGCATCGACCTTTCGGTCGGCTCGGTGATGGCGCTCGGCATGATGTGCCTGGCTGTCACCGCCAAGGCCGGCGTCCCCTGGCCGATCGTCATCCTGATCGGGCCGCTGGTCGGTATAACCGCCGGCCTGGTAAACGGGCTCGGGCTGACAGTGCTAAGGCTGCCGCATCCGTTCATCATGACGCTCGGCACGCTCAACATCGCGCGCGGCCTGTCGAGCCTGATCACCGAGGGCGCCCCGGTGTCCGGGCTCGGGCGAGAGGTGCGCTATCTCGGCCAGGCAAATTACGATTTCGGCTTCTTCCCGCCGCCGACCGGCCTTCCGGCCAGCCTTTTCGTGGTCGGCATCAGCGCGGTCGGCATGTGGTTCTTCCTAAACCGGACATCGATGGGCCGGCATATCTTCGCCATCGGCGGCAACCCGCATGCCGCACGCGTGTCCGGCATCAATGTCGACCGCGTGCTGGTCTATGTGTATGCGATCAGCGGCTTCTTCGCCGGGCTTGGCGGCCTGCTGCTCGCCGGCCGCACCGATTCGGGCTTTCCGCTCGCGGGCCAGAATGCCGAACTCGACGCAATCGCAGCGGTCATCATCGGCGGCGCATCCTTCTTTGGCGGCCGCGGCACGGTTCTGGGCGTCATGGCCGGGGTCCTGATCATGGGACTGATGCGCAATGGCCTCAACCTGAACAATGTCAGCCCTTTCTGGCAGCAGATCCTGATCGGATTGGTCATCATCGCCGCCGTCTATATCGACGTCCTGCGCCGCCATGCAGCGGTGAGGCGATAGTCGAAATTGCGGCCGGCGCCGTCTCCGCGCCGGCCGCAATCCTCAATCGGAGACGTTTTGAACATCTGGGAGGATAATATGAAGAAACTCATTCTGGCCGGTGCGGCGCTCGCGCTGATGTCCGGCACGGCGCTCGCCGACAAATTCCTGCTCGACATGAAGGGCCCGGGCGCTGGCAACCCGTTCTGGGCGGCGGTGGAAGCCGGCGCGATGGAAAAGGGCAAGGAACTCGGCGTCGAAGTGATGGTGATGTCGCCGCCGACCGAATCCGACGTGGCCGCGCAGATCGCGCAGATCGAGGACATGATCGCGCAGGGCCTGGACGGCATCGCGCTTGCCCCGACTGACCCGAACGCTCTCGCCCCGGTCGTCGACGCGGCGAAAGCCGCCGGCATTCCGGTCGTCTTCGTCGACACCAAGGGCTCCAATGAAGGCGTCACCTTCATCGGCACCGACAATGAGGCCGGCGCCAAGCTCGCCGCCGACTATATTTGCGGCAAGCTCGAAAAAGGCTCCGAGGTGGCGATCCTGCAGGGCATCATCACCCAGTCGACCGGCCAGGCCCGAGCAAACGGTTCCAAGGCCGGCCTCGAAGCCTGCGGCCTGAAAGTGGTCGCCGAACAAACGGGCGAATGGGACCGCGCCAAGGGCCAGGCGGCGATGGAAAACATCATCACCGGCAACCCGAACATCAAGGCGGTCTTCGCCTCCAACGACAACATGGCGCTCGGCGCGGTCGAAGCGCTGAAATCGGCCGGCAAGCTGGCCGATGTGATGGTCGTCGGCTTCGACGCCAATCCGGACGCCGCTGTTTCCGTCCTGGCCGGCGATATGACAGCAACTGTCGCACAGGCGCCGAAGAACATGGGTGGCTTCGGCATCCAGGCGCTGGTCGATCTGAAGGCCGGAAAGACCATCCCGCCGGTAATCGACACCGGCACGGTGCTCGTCGACAAGAGCAACGCCGAACAGTACAAATAAGCCTGCGCGCTTATCGGACCGGGGTGTTCCAACGCCCCGGTCTTTTTCCGGTCGAAGGTGCGAGACCCTCCATGAAGAAGATCGGCGTCGGACTGATCGGCACGGGCTATATGGGCAAGTGCCACGCCATGGCCTGGACCGGGGTCAGGCCGGCGTTCGGCGACGTACCCGACATTCATCTCGTTCATCTAGGCGAAGCCAGCCAGGAACTCGCGGCAAGGAAGGCGGCCGAATTCGGCTTCGCGAAAGCTTCCGGCGATTGGCGCGACGTGATCGCCGATCCTGAGGTCGATGTAGTCTCGATCACGACCCCCAACCGGTTCCATGCCGAAATGGCGGTCGCGGCCTTCGAGGCCGGCAAGCACGTCTGGTGCGAAAAGCCGATGGCGCCGAAGCTCGCCGAAGCAGAGGCGATGCTGGCAGCGGCGCGTGCCTCGGGCAAGGTTGCCATCCTCGGCTACAATTACATCCAGAACCCGGCCATCCGCCACATCCGAAAGCTGCTCGACGAGGGGGCCATCGGCGCGGTCAACAATGTCCGCATCGAGATGGACGAGGATTTCATGGCCGATCCGGAGGCGCCGTTCCAGCAGCGGCACGAAGCGGCCAACGGCCATGGCGCGATCGACGACTTCGGCGTGCATCCGCTGTCGCTGATCTCGACGCTGTTTGGCCGGGCATCGCGGGTCATGTGCGACATGGCCAAACCCTATCCGACGCGCAGGACCGACGCCGGCGAACGCGAAGTCGAGGTCTTCGACATCGCTACCATCCTGCTGCGCCTGGCCAACGGTGCATCTGGCATGATCGCGCTCAGCCGCACCGCCTGGGGCCGCAAGGGCCGTATCGCCATGCAGATATTCGGGTCGAAGGGCTCGATCCTCTACGACCAGGAGCGGATGAACGAATTCCAGCTTTATCTCACCTCCGACCGGGCGACAGAACAGGGTTTTCGCACAGTGCTGACCGCTCCGCACCACGCGCCCTACGATCGCTTCATTCCCGCCCCGGGCCACGGGCTCGGCTTCAACGAGTTGAAGATCATAGAATGTCGCCAGCTTATCGGGCGCATGCGCGGCGAGGCCACGGTGGGCATCGACTTCGAGGAAGGCATACTGATCGAGCGCACCGTCGACGCGATGGCGCGCTCGTTTCGCGAAAGCCGCTGGGTGGATGTCGCATGAAGCGGTCTCACGCGTTTCTCACACCGAATTGACCCTGCCCTCGAAGAGGGCTCATTGACCGGCTTCCCCCAACGATGCTCAATCGCGCCCGACTGAACGGGACCGGAGAATCTGATGAAGAAGCTGCTTCTGGCCGCCGCCGCGTTCGCGGCCATGACGCTTCCGGCGTTGGCCGGTGAGCCCGATCCGGAGAAGTGGCAGGAGGTTCTTGCCGACGCACGCGGCGAGACGGTCTATTTCAACGCCTGGGGCGGCGCTGAAAACATCAACGCCTATCTCGAATGGGCCGGCGCCGAGCTGGAAAAGCGCTACGGCGTCAAGCTGGTCCATGTGAAGCTCGACGACACAGCAAACGCCGTCGCCAAGGTGGTCGCCGAAAAAGCCGCTGGCCGTAACGAAGGCGGCACGGTCGACCTAATCTGGATCAATGGCGAGAATTTTTCGTCCATGAAGCGCCAGCAATTGCTGTTCTCGCCCGGCTGGGCCGAGAAGCTGCCCAATTGGCGTTTCGTCGATGTCGAGGACAAGCCGACCATTCAGACGGACTTCACCGTTCCTGTCGAAGGGCTGGAGAGCCCGTGGGGCATGGCCAAGCTGGTCTTCTTCCACGATTCGGCGCGCACCGACCTGGCTTCCCTGCCGAAATCGGCGAAGGACCTGCTTGCCTGGGCGCAGCAGAACCCGGGCCGCTTCACCTATCCGCAGCCGCCGGACTTCATCGGCTCATCGTTCCTGAAGCAGGTGCTCTCCGAACTCGTGGCCGATCGGTCCGTGCTTTTGAAGCCGGTGGACGAAGCATCGTTCGACAAAACCGTCGCGCCGCTCTTTTCATATCTGGACGAGCTGAATCCGCTGCTGTGGCGCGGCGGCAAGGCGTTTCCGCAAAATTACCCCGCTATGAAGCAGCTGCTCGCCGACAACGAGGTCGACATCATCTTCGCCTTCAATCCGTCGGAAGCCTCCAGCGCGATCGCCAATGGCGAATTGCCGGCCACGGTGCGCTCCTTCACGTTTCCGGGCGGGACGCTCGCCAACACGCATTTCGTGGCGATCCCTTACAATGCCGCCGCCAAGGCTGGCGCGCTGGTGGCGGCCGATTTCCTGATCTCGCCGGAGGCGCAGGCGCGCAAGCAGGATCCGCAGATCTGGGGCGACCCGACCGTGCTCGCTATCTCGAAGCTCCACGCAGCCGACCGCGCCCGCTTCGAGACGCTCGACCTCGGCGTCGCCACACTGAAACCGGACGAGCTCGGCCCGGCACTCGACGAGCCGCATCCAAGCTGGATGGACAGGATCGAGACGGAATGGAAGCGGCGCTACGGCGCGGCGCATTGAGCGTTTGATGACGTCGCAAGGCACGTGTTCCTTCGCGCCCCCCTCTGTCCTGCCGGACATCTCCCCCACAAGGGGGGAGATTGCCTGTCCTCGAAGAAGGCCGCCCACCTTCGGCGTCGCAGGAAGTGCAAAGCACGTTGGGAGAGCTGATCTCCCCACTTGTGGGGGAGATGTCCGGCAGGACAGAGGGGGGCAACATAGAGGGCCTACGCTCTCTTCATGTGTTCTATGCTTCCCCGTCTAGGCCCGCCGCTCGCCATCGCCGTCCTGGCAGGCCCGATCCTTTTCGGCCTCGCCGGAACCATCCTGCCGGCCTTCGGCTACTTGCCTGCGCTCGGCGGAACCGGCTTCACGCTTGCCCACGCGGAAAAGCTGCTGACCCAGCCCGGCATAATGATGTCGGCGCTGATCAGCCTTGCCGCCGGACTGGTCACGACGGCCGTTTCGCTCGGCGTTGTCATGCTGTTCATCGCCGGCTGGGCCGGAACGCACATCTTCTCGCGCATCCAGCATCTGGTTTCGCCGCTGCTTTCGGTCCCGCATGCCGCAGCCGCCTTCGGCCTCGCATTCCTGATCGCGCCGTCCGGCATGATCGCGCGGATGCTGTCGCCATGGCTGACCGGCTGGGAGCGCCCGCCAGACCTGCTGATCGTCAACGATCCGACGGGCCTGTCGATGATTGCAGGGCTCATCGTCAAGGAAATTCCCTTCCTGCTTCTGATCGCGCTCGCGGCGCTGCCGCAGGTCGACCTTCCGCGCACCCGCGCGCTGGCCGCATCGCTCGGGTATGGCCGCGTCGCCGGTTTCCTGCACGGCGTCTGGCCACCGCTCTACCGGCAGATGCGGCTGGCTGTTTTCGCGGTTGTCGCCTTCGCCACGTCCGTCGTCGACGTCGCCGCGATCCTCGGGCCGACCACGCCGGCCCCGCTCGCCGTGCGCCTGGTCGGCTGGATGAACGATCCCGAACTGTCGATGCGCTTCTTCGCCAGCGCCGGCGCGCTGCTCCAGCTCTGTGTGTCGGCGGCGGCGCTGCTCATTTGGATTGCGCTCGAACGCCTCGGCGCAGCAATGTTGCGCCGGCTCCGCAGGTCCGGGCTGCGTTTCCGCCGCGACGCCTGGCTTCGACGTGCGGCTCTCGCCGCCATGGTCACTGCGGCGATGACCGTCCTTGCCGGCCTCGCAACGCTCGCCATCTGGTCGTTCGCCGGGCTCTGGCAGTTTCCCGACGCTTTGCCCGAGACGTTCACGGCGAAGACCTGGATGAAGACAGCACCACGGCTCGCCGCGCCGCTGTCGGTCACGCTAATTGTCGCCGCCGCATCCACCACCCTGGCGATAGCGCTGACGCTGCTCTGCCTGATGCGCGAGAACGAGACCGGCCGCGTCGCCGGCCGGCGGGCGCTGCTTTTCCTCTATCTGCCGCTGCTTGTACCGCAGGCGGCTTTCCTGTTCGGGTTGCAACTGCTGTTCGTATTCACAGGCGGCGTCGCCAGCCTGCCGGCGCTGGTGCTGGCGCATCTCACCTTCGTCATGCCCTATGTATTCCTGTCGCTGTCGGACCCCTGGCGAGCCTATGACCGGCGCTATGAGGCGATCGCCGCCGGCCTCGGTAAATCGCGGATCGCGACGCTGCTAAGGGTCCGCCTGCCGATGCTGTCACGGGCCATACTGGTCGCCGCAGCCGTCGGGTTTGCGGTGTCGGTCGGGCAATATCTGCCGACCGTGCTGATCGGCGCCGGCCGGTTGGAAACGATCACCACGGAGGCAGTAGCGCTCGCATCGGGCGGCAATCGCCGCGTCATCGGCGTCTACGCCTTCCTGCAGATGCTTTTGCCGGCGGCGGGCTTTGCTGTTGCCACTCTCGTCCCCGCGCTGGTATTCCGCAACCGCCGCGCCATGCGGGTATAGGACCGGTTCAGGCGGAACGCGGCGGGACAGATGGCCGACAAGCAACTTTTCCTCGACGGGGTGAGCATCGCGCTGAATGCGCGCGTGCTCGTCGCCGTCACGCATCGCGTCGAGGTGGGCGAAGTCTTGACCGTCATGGGGCCGTCGGGCTCCGGCAAGTCCACCCTGCTCGCCTATATTGGCGGTTTTCTCGACCCGGCGTTCTCGGCTTCGGGCAAGGTGTTTTCCGGCAAAGAGGAAATCACCGCGCTGCCCGCCGAAGAGCGTCACGCCGGCATATTGTTCCAGGATCCGCTGCTTTTCCCGCATATGTCGGTGGGCGGCAATCTCCTGTTCGCCATTCCGCCTGCGGTCAAGGGCAAGGCAGCGCGCTTGGCCCTGGTGGAGGAGGCGCTCGACGGCGTCGGGCTGGCCGGAACGGCGTCACGCGACCCCGACACGTTGTCAGGCGGCCAGAAGGCGCGTGTGGCGCTGGCCCGGGTGCTGCTTTCGGCGCCGCGCATGCTGCTTCTCGATGAGCCCTTCTCCAAGCTCGATGCGGAACTGCGCAGCCAGATGCGCGAACTCGTCTTCGCCAAGGCGCGCACCAGCCGCCTTCCCGTAGTGCTGGTCACTCATGACGAGGCCGACGCCGAAGCAGCGGGCGGGCGGGTCATCCGCGTCGGGCAGTGACCGTGCGAACGCTTCCCGATCTTCCCGTAACGGCGATCCTGCCGGCTCTGCTGCAGGCGCTGGAGAACAAGGGCAAGGCGGTCCTGGTCGCGCCGCCTGGAGCCGGCAAGACGACGCTGGCGCCGCTGGCGCTGCTCGATGCGCCATGGCTCGGCGCCGGCAGGATCCTGCTTCTGGAGCCTCGCCGCCTGGCCGCGCGAGCCGCCGCCCGGCGCATGGCCGAATTGCTTGGCGAGGAGGTCGGCGGCACGGTCGGATACGCCATGCGCATGGAGCGTCGCGTCTCGGCCGCGACCCGAGTACTGGTTGTGACCGAGGGTGTGCTGGCGCGCACCATACTCGACGACCCGGAACTGCCTGGCATCTCGGCGATCCTGTTCGACGAGTTCCACGAGCGCTCGCTCGATGGCGACTTCGGGCTGGCGCTGGCGCTGGACGTGCAGGGCGCATTGCGCCCGGACCTCAGGCTGCTTGTCATGTCGGCGACGCTCGACGGAGCGCGTGTCGCCAAATTGCTCGGCGACGCGCCGGTCATCGAAAGCCAGGGGCGCAGCTTTCCGGTCGACGTCCGCTACGACGAGCGTCCCGCAGGGATGCCTGTCGAGGATGCGATGGCAAAAGCCATCCGCGAGGCGCTTGTTGCCGAACCCGGCAGCGTACTCGCCTTCCTGCCCGGCCAGCGCGAGATCGAGCGGACTGCCGAACGCCTCGAAGGCCGGACAGGCGGCGATGTCGACATCGCGCCGCTCTACGGCATGCTCGACGGCATGGCGCAGGACGCCGCGATCAAGCCGGCGCGGCCGGGCCGCCGCAAGGTGGTGCTGGCGACTTCGATCGCCGAAACCTCGATCACCATAGACGGTGTGCGCGTGGTGATCGACAGCGGCCTGTCCCGCCTGCCGAAATACGAGCCGGCGACCGGCCTGACCCGGCTCGAAACGGTGCGCGTTTCGCGCGCTTCGGCCGATCAGCGCGCCGGCCGCGCCGGGCGTACCCAGCCTGGCGTCGCGATCCGCCTCTGGCGCGCCGAGCAGACCGCGGCGCTGCCTGCCTTCACGCCGCCCGAAATCCTCGAAGCGGACCTGTCGTCACTGGTTCTGGATTGCGTCGCCTTTGGCGTCGCCGATCCGGCCAGCCTCGCCTTTCTCGATCCGCCGCCAGCGCCGGCGCTTGCCGAGGCATGGGCGTTGCTCGCCGATCTCGACGCCATCGATCCCGCCGGACGGCCGACGCCCGCAGGCGAAGCGATGCGCAAGCTGGCGCTGCCGGTGCGGCTCGCCCACATGGTCGCGGAAGCGGCGAAGGACGGACATCCGTACGAAGCCGCCATGCTGGCCGTTCTGATCACCGAGCGTGGATTGGGCGGTGACAGCGTAGACCTCGAACGCCGGCTGATGCGCTTCCGAGCCGAAAAATCGCCCCGTGCGAATGCGGCCCGGCAGTTGGCGGAGCGGCTGGCTCGGCAAGCGCCCTCCCTCCCCCCTGCGGGGAGGGTGTCGGCGAAGCCGACGGGTGGGGGTGGTTCCGCTTCGCTGTCGGCGCCTGATCGGCACTCGTTTTCGGAGCGGAAGGCACGGTCGTCTCCACCCCGACCCGGCCCTCCGGGCCACCCTCCCCTCAAGGGGGAGGGTAAAGGCGTCGGCGCCCTGCTCATCAGTGCCTGGCCCGACCGCGTCGCCAAAGCGCGCGGTGCGCACGGGCGTTTCGTGCTCGCAAACGGCAGCGGCGCCATGCTTGACGCCGCCGACCCACTTGCGGGTGAAGCCTTCCTCGTCGTCGCCGACCTCCAGGGCAAGGCGCAGAATGCGCGCATAGCCGCAGCTGCCCCTGTCTCCATAAGCGAGATACGCGACGCGCTCGGCGCACGCATCGTCAAACAGGTGGATTCGAGCTTCGACCCCGAAAAGCGCGCGGTCAGAGTGCGCGAGACCGAGCGCCTCGGGGCGATCGTGCTTTCGGAACGCATGCTGCCGCCGCCGACCGGCGCGGAAGCCGACCGCGCCATACTCGATGCATTGCGCGCGCACGGACTGGCGCTGCTGCCATGGAGCAGGGAAGCTGAAACGCTGCGCCATCGGCTGCAATGGCTGCATCGCGGACTCGGCGCGCCCTGGCCGGACGTCTCCGACGAGGCGTTGCTCACTTCGCTCGACGACTGGCTGGCGCCATTCCTCTCCGGCGAGGCATCGTTCCAGCGAATCGACGCCGGCGTTCTCCATGCGGGGCTTATGTCGCTGGTGCCGCACGATCTGCAGCGCCGGATCGCGTCTCTGGCGCCGACCCATTTCGATGCCCCATCGGGCAGTCATCTTCCGATCCGCTATGATGGCGAATGGCCGGTGCTGGCCGTGCGCGTTCAGGAGCTTTTCGGCCTCGATCGACACCCGTCGATCGCCGGCGGCACGGTTCCTCTGACGCTGGAACTTCTATCGCCGGCGCACCGGCCGATCCAGACCACGCGCGACCTGCCCGGCTTCTGGCGCGGCTCCTGGGCCGATGTTCGCGCAGACATGCGCGGCCGCTACCCCAAACACGTCTGGCCGGAAGATCCGGTTTCGGCCGAGGCCACGGCGCGAGCCAAGCCGCGCGTCAAATAGCGCTTGGCGTTGCCCGCCCGCGAGGGGCATAAACGGCCATGATCGAAAAGCTGCGAACGCCCGACCTCCAGCAGAGCCACCGGCTGCGGCTGAACACGCTTATCCGGCTGCGCTGGCTGGCGATCGTTGGCCAGAGCGTCACCGTTGTTGTCGTTGCCTATTGGCTCGATTTCCCGCTGCCGGTCAGCCTGTGCTTCGCGCTCATCGCCTGTTCGGCCTGGCTCAATCTGCTGCTCACCTTCCGTTATCCGGCGGCACACCGGCTGACACCGCGCGCAGCCTTCATCACGCTCACCTTCGACGCACTGCAGCTTGCCGGCCTGCTCTACATGACGGGCGGGCTCACCAATCCGTTCTCGCTGCTTATGACGGTGCCGGTCATCATCTCGGCAACGTCCCTGTCGCTGCGGCTTACGGCCCTGCTCGGCGGCCTGGTCATGGCCATGGCCACGCTCCTGGCCTTCTACCATCTGCCGCTGCCGTGGTTCGAAGGCGCCGAGCTTTCCATGCCTTTCATTTATGTCGCCGGCATGTGGACCGCGGTGTTCTGCTCCACCACCTTCACCGCAGTCTATGCCTGGCGCGTCGCGGAGGAGGCGCGGCTGCTGGCAAACGCGCTCGCCGCCACTGAACTCGTGCTGCAGCGCGAACAGCATCTTTCAGCGCTGGATGGACTTGCGGCAGCGGCCGCACACGAACTCGGCACACCGCTCGCCACCATCGCGCTCGTCGCCAAGGAGATGGAACGCGCGCTGCGAGGCGATCCGAAATACCACGAGGACGTCACCCTTCTGCGCTCCCAGAGCGAGCGCTGCCGCGAGATCCTGAAGCGCCTGACCAGCCTGTCGTCGGAGGGTGAAGCGCATCTCGCCAGGCTGCCCCTGACCTCGCTGGTCGAGGAGGTCATTGCGCCGCACCGTGATTTCGGCATCGCCATCAGGCTCGAACCCGGCGAGCGGATCGGCCCCGAGCCGGTCGCGCGGCGCAATCCGGGCGTGATCTACGGCCTCGGCAATCTGGTCGAGAACGCTGTCGACTTCGCCATTGGTACAGTCACTATACGCTGGCGCTGGGACGAGCGCGAAGTCGCCTTCGAAATCGTCGACGACGGGCCGGGCTTCCCGCCGGAAATCATAGACCGCATCGGCGAGCCCTATATGTCGACCCGGCAGGGCGCGGAGCCGGGCGGAGGGCTTGGGCTCGGGCTGTTCATCGCCAAGACACTGCTGGAGCGCTCGGGCGCGACGCTTTCCTTCTACAACGCCAATGAGCGCGGCCAAGGCGCGGTCGTGCAGGTGAGTTGGCCGCGCGAGGCCTTCCTCAATCCCGGATCGGCGGTAACGTCCATGTTCGACACGGCATAGAGGCTCCAAGGTGGCAAATGATGTGGTTTGGGCCTATATCTGAAGCAAATCTGGGCAACACGGACGAACAAGAATGATCAACGAAGAAACCGTTCAGGGCGTCGTCGGCGCCGGCGATGTGTCGCTGCTGATCGTGGATGACGACAAGCCGTTCCTGACCCGCCTGGCGCGCGCGATGGAGACACGAGGTTTTCAGGTCGAGACCGCCGAAAGCGTTGAGGAAGCGGTTGCGAAGGCTCGCGCACATCCGCCCGCCTATGCCGTGGTCGATATGCGGCTCGGCGACGGCAATGGGCTCGACGTGGTTGCGGCCATCCGAGAAAAGCGCAACGATTCCCGCACCATCATTCTCACCGGCTACGGCAACATCGCCACGGCGGTGACGGCGGTAAAGCTCGGCGCGGTGGACTACCTGTCGAAGCCGGCCGATGCCGACGACGTGTTCGCTGCGCTGACCCGTACCGCCGGCGAGCGCGCCGCGCCGCCGGAAAACCCGATGTCGGCCGATCGCGTGCGCTGGGAGCATATCCAGCGCGTCTACGAAATGTGCGAGCGCAACGTTTCGGAAACCGCCCGGCGGCTCAACATGCATCGGCGTACGCTGCAGCGCATACTGGCCAAGCGGGCGCCCAGGTAACGTGAATAGCGAGTAGTGAGTAGTGTAGTGTAGTGTAGTGTAGTGTCGGCATACGAATGCCGCGCCCGTCAATCTTCACTACTCACTGTTCCCTACTCACTATTCGCTTTCCTACTCACTTTCCCCATCCAGCGCCGGCACTGAAACGCCGGCCAATTCCGCCGCCAGAAGCCTCGCCGCGCCGGCGCGCGCCATGCGCAGCATCAGCGCCTTGCGGGTGGCCGCCGCCAGCCGGTGCTCCGGCGCGTCTCGCATGATCTCCGCGCCATAGCCGTCGGAGAGGATGAAGCCGCATTCCTCGGGAAATATCGAGGCCGGCACTTCCGGGTGAGTCGCGAAGAAGAAGCGGTCCGAATGCAGCCGGTATTCGGGCCATTTGCGGTCGACCCGAAAATCCTCGATCGACGATTTGATCTCGATGATCCAAATATCGCCTGACCTGGTCAGCGCCACGAGGTCGGCCCGCCGGCCCGTGGCGAGGCTCAGTTCCGGCAACACATGCGCGCCCATCTGCATAAGCAGGCGCTGGACGCCGCGCCTGACCACCATCGCCCGTTCGGACTGGCGGCCGTCGACGAGCGGGTTGGCGAGAATCGGGCTGATGATCGGCATGCCGAGGATAGTGACATTTTAAAGCGCTGCTTTGAACCCTTTTTGTTCTCTGGGGTGAAGAGCAGCATCAACCCTCCGTGCAGCAAGCAATCACGTTCGCGTGATATGCTGTTGCCGAAATGCCATAGCAAACCGGTTACGTTTGCGTAAGCAGCCAGTTGCATCACTAAGCTCTTGGCAAGCAGGAACGCGCGCCCGTAAATAAAGGCGAAATTGCGGCCCCGAATCGGGCCAAATTGATATTTGGACCGGAGCGGCGAATTTAATCATGCAGATGAAAACACTTGTCCTGGCAGCCGGGCTGGCGCTCGCAACCGCGGTTTCCGGGTGCAGCACATTCGGCTCATACAAGGTGTTTTCGTCCGACTACGGCAGCAGAACCGACGCCGGTTATCGTTTGCCCAGCATCCCGATCTACAAAGTGCCCAAGAAATACCATCGCCAGATCGTGGCCTATAACGGCGGCGAGAAACCTGGAACGATCATCGTCGACACGACCGAAAAGCATCTCTACTTCGTCCTGCCGGATGGCGAAGCGGTGCGCTACGGCATCGGCGTCGGCCGCGAAGGCTTCGAGTGGAAAGGTACCGCCCGTGTCGCGGCGAAGCGTGAATGGCCGGTTTGGACGCCGCCGGCCGAGATGATCAGGCGTCAGCCGGAACTCGCGAAATATGCCGGCGGCATGGAGCCGGGCATCACCAACGCGCTCGGCGCGCGCGCTCTCTATCTCTACAACAAGCGCGGCGACACCGGCTATCGCCTGCACGGGACGCCGGAATGGGCCTCGATCGGCAAGGCGATGTCGTCGGGCTGCATCCGGCTGATGAACCAGGACATTATCGACCTCTACAATCGCGCCGAAGTCGGCGCCAAGGTGATCGTCAAATAACTACGCGGACCGTCTCGGCAACAACGGACGTCCACAACAAAAAGCCGGGCAAATTTGCCCGGCTTTTTGCTATTTGTGAGGCGTTTCAGCGCCAGGATCAGCCGATCTGCTCGACATGCTCTACTTCCGGAACGAAATGACGAAGCAGGTTCTGGATGCCGTGCTTCAGAGTCGCGGTCGAGGACGGGCAGCCGGCGCAAGCGCCCTTCATGTGCAAGAAGACCGTGCCATTCTCGTAGCCCCGGAATGTGATGTCGCCGCCATCCTGGGCGACCGCCGGACGGACGCGGGTGTCTAGCAGCTCCTTGATGGTGATGACGATCTCCGAATCTGCCTTGTCGTAGAACTCGCCTGCCTGGTCGGCGCGATCGGTCGCGGCCTGGCCGCCACTTGCCATCACCGGCACGCCCGACATGAACTGCTCCATTATGGCGCCGAGAATGGCCGGCTTCAGATGCTGCCAGTCCGCGCCGTCCTTGGTGACGGTGATGAAGTCATAGCCGAAGAAAACGCCGACGACGCCCGGAATGTCGAACAGCCTTCCGGCAAGCGGCGAGGCGGCGCGCCCAGTTTCAGCGTCGCGGAAATCGGCGGTGCCTTCGATCAACACTTCCTTCCCGGGCAGGAATTTCAGCGTGGCGGGATTGGGGGTCGCCTCGGTCTGGATGAACATGGCCGCATCTCCGTGCGCTCAAAGTTTGGAATAGTTCTAAATAAGCCTGGTTCCGGCGACATTCAAGCCAAATGCGCCGCGCTTTGAGCCAGCCTTGGAAATGATTTTCTCCCTAAGCGTCCGCTTTGTCGAGGCAGATGGCTCAGGCGAGGCTGGCAATGTCCTCGTCCGAAAGATTCTGCGGCACCACGGTCACCGGAATGGGGAATGCCGCGCCCTTGCCGGCGATCGAAGCGACTAGCGGGCCCGGACCTTCCTTGCCGGCGCCGGCGGCCAGCACCAGGATGGCGATGTCCTGGTCCTCTTCGATCAGCTTGTGGATCTCTTCCGCCGGTTTGCCCTCGCGTACAACCAGTTCCGGCTCGATGCCGAGCTTGGCGCGCACGGTCGCGGCATAGCCGTCGAGCGCTGCGTTGGCTGCGGCATTGGCCTCGTCGCGCATGATCTTCTCGACTCCCAGCCAATGCTGGAAATCTCCCGGCTCTATCACATAGAGCAGCACCAGAACGCCGCCAGTCGTCTTGGCGCGCGTCGAGGCATAGGCAACGGCGCGCTCGCATTCGGGCGTGTCATCGATGATCGCCAGGAATTTCCGACGGTGGCCTGCTTCCCGGATCAGTCGTTTGGAGACCATGTGTTAACCCTGCTGAGAAGCGACGCCATTCCGGAGCAATCTGTCATTCGCGCCGGGCGTCGGCAAGTGGGCTTGGCGAGACCTCTTAGCTCTGCAGCAAGCCGACGATGTCACGCACCATCTTCATGTTGGCTTCCGCCATGACGCCGGCGCGTTCGCCGCCGTCCCTCAGCACGCCGTCGACATAGTTCTCGTCCGAGGAAATCCGCCGCATCTCGGCGGCGATCGGCGCGAGCTTCGTCACGGCAAGGTCGGCCAGCGCCGGCTTGAATGCCGAAAACTGCTGGCCGCCGAACTCGGCAAGCACCTTTTCCTTCGATATCTCGGCGAGAGCCGCATAGAGCACGACGAGATTTTCTGCTTCCGGCCGGTCCTTCAGGCCTTCGATCTCTGAAGGAAGGCCGGCGGGATCGGTCTTTGCCTTGCGGATCTTCTTCGAGATCGCATCGGCGTCGTCGGTCAGGTTGATGCGCGATAGGTCCGAAGGATCTGACTTGGACATTTTTTTCAGCCCGTCGCGCAGCGACATGACACGCGGCGCGGGACCCTCGATCAGCGGCTCGGTAAGCGGGAAGAAGCCGTTGACCTTCTCCTCGCCGACCTTCATCTCGATACCCAGCCCAAGATCGGCGATGCGGTCGGAGAAGTCGTTGTTGAACTTCTGGGCGATATCGCGCGTCAGCTCGAGATGCTGCTTCTGGTCGTCGCCCACCGGAACGTGGGTGGCGCGATAGACCAGGATGTCGGCGGCCATCAGCGTTGGATAGGCGAACAGGCCGACCGAGGCGTTCTCGCGGTCCTTGCCTGCCTTCTCCTTGAACTGGGTCATGCGCGACAGCCAACCCATGCGGGCCACGCAATTGAACACCCAGGCGAGCTCGGCATGCTGCATAACGCGGCTCTGATTGAAGACGATATGCTTCTTCGGATCGATGCCGGCTGCCAGAAAGGCCGCGGTCACTTCGCGTGTCGCCTTCATCAGTTCGGCAGGTTCCTGCCACTGCGTGATCGCATGCAGGTCGACCACGCAGTAGATGCAGTCGTGGCTGCCCTGGAGGGCGACAAAGCGGCGGATTGCTCCGAGATAATTGCCTAGATGGAGATTTCCGGTGGGCTGGACGCCCGAAAAGACGAGCGGCTTGAAGGCGGTCATGGTTTTCCTCGTGGCTTGTGGAGGGCCGTTTCCAAGCATGATCCCGAACCGAAGGTCAGCGCAGCAAAAAGTTGCAGACTTTTCGGCCAAAGATCATGCGGCTGAGAAAGTGGGCGGCGAAAATCGAGTTGCGCTTATGGACGAAGGCGCGGGCGCTATCAAGCCTCCCGTGAAGGCGAGTCCTTGGCTGCGGACATGCTAATAGCGCAGCGGAACCGTGCTCTTTTCAGGCGCGGGCGCATCGGCAGGCTGCTCGGGCAGGCCGACAAGGGCTCGGAACGGCCATGGAAGCTGCTCGAACAGCAGGCACAGAGCGAGCGACCCGCCGATCGTCACCAGCAGCACGAGCGACATCTTCTCCGCCACGCCGGCCTCTAGCGGCAGGACGTAGAACAGCGCGGCGATGATGATGGTCTGGTGCACGATATAGAGCGGGAAGATCTTGCGGTTCAGCCAGGCGAGCGCCGCGCTCTTGCGGTTCAAATGAAGCGCGCCGAAGCCCACCGCGGTCAGGATCATGCTCCATGCAAGGCCGAACAGCGCCGCCTTGTAGAGCACTGTCATGTTGTCGTAGTCGCCCATGAAGGCGTCATCCGGACCGGCGGCCCATGAATGGCGGTAGAGCGTTACGGTCAGCGTCAATGCAAAGGACGCGCTCAACCAGCGGCGATCGACGATCGCCTCGATCACCGCGTGGTGGTGGCGGGCGACGAGAAAGCCAAGCCCGAACCAACTCGCCCATACGGCAAACCAGGCGCCGTCGTTGTAGAGCGCATTGGTCTGGCGCGGAAAGATCGGCGAAAGCGCGACATTGAGAACCAGCGGGAGCAGAAACAGAAGGTAGATCGCGTTGGAGCGGGCGACGCTCTCGAACCAGCCGGTCAGCCGGCGCATCCTCGGATCGATAATCAGTCGAAAGATCGGGTAGCACAGGAACGCCATCACCAGCAGGTAGGCGACGAACCACATATGCGCCCAAGTGAAATTGCCCTGCGGGTATTTGCCTTCGGTGAAGTAACGGGTCAGCCAGAAGCTCATGAGCGAGCCGTCATAGCCGTCCTCATAGACGCGCTCGAACCAGACCTGCGGCACGATGATGACGCACATGGCAAACAGCAGCGGCACCAAGAGACGAGTGGTCCGGTCTCTCAGGAAGGTCAGCCCGGCATTGGATCGGAACGCAAACCACGTACCCATGCCCGAAACGAAGAACAGCAGCGCCAGCCGCCAGGCGCGCGGAAACTTCATCACCAGCGAAAGCATTTCGCTGCCTTGAGCGCTCTTCATCAGCCATGACATGTCGGGAAAGAACGCGACCGAGCAGTGATAGACGACGAGAATGGCGAAGGCGATGACCCTCAGCCAGTCGACGTAATAGAGTCTGCCGCTCATCTGCATGCACCCCACCCGACAGGCGGCCGGCGCTCACGCACCAGCCGGCAGATCATCGTTCTGGACGCATTTCGTTAAAAAACCGGTGCTTGAAAGCCGAACAGTTTTAACAAACGCGCTCGCTGATCCGCCTATTCAGGATCGGGCGTCGCCGTCCCTGCTTCGATCGGACGGCTTCTTCTGCGCCTGACGATGCCGATCAGTTGTTGGCGGTCGACCGCGCCGGTAGCGATGACGATGGCGAAATAGGCGATCGCCCCGGCGGCGATGATCGCCAGTACGGCGGCCAGCCGGATCAGGCCCGACGGGTTTTCCATGATCGGCGCGAGCAGCATCTGCAGCGCCCATATCAGCACGCCCATGGCGAAGCTCGCCACCGCGATCAGCACGACGCGCCTGGCCGTCACGGCGGACGGCCGGAAATCGTTGCGCATCCACAGCGTGCCTGCGAGCAGCAGAAGATTAAGCCAGGCCGAGACCGTGGTCGCCAGCGCGATCGCGACATGGCCGTAGATCGGGAACAGCGCCAGGCTCGCGACGATGTTGACCGCGACGGCGACGATCGAGAACCACATCGGCGTCTTCATGTCCTCGCGGGCAAAGAAGGCCGGCGAGAACACCTTGATCAAAACATAGGCCGGCAGGCCGGCAGCGAAGGCGGCGAGAGCCTGGGCAGTGAGCAGGGTCGCCTCGCTGGTAAATTCGCCGCGTTCGTAGAGCATCGCGACGATCGGGCCGGGCATGGCGATCAGTCCGATCGCGGCGGGCAGCGTCAGGCCGAGTGCGAATTCGAGCGAGCGGTTCTGGAGATGCTCGGCGTCGGCATGGTCGCCGCTGCGCAGCGCCCGAGACAGTTCCGGCAGCAGCACGACCCCGACCGCCACGCCGATGACGCCGAGCGGAAGCTGGTTGATGCGGTCGGCGAAATTAAGCAGGCTGATCGCGTTGTCCTGGGCCGAAGCGATGATCTGGCCGACTAGGAGATTGATCTGGACGACGCCGCCTGTGAGCAGGGCCGGCGCCATCAGAACGAGCAGGCGCCTCACGTCAGGCGTCAGACGCGGCAACCGGAGCTGCATCGAAAAACCTTCCCGCCAGACGCCCCAGACGAGGAAAACGAGCTGCAGCACGCCCGACAGGAACACTCCCCAGGCAAGCCAAAGGCCGGTCAGGCGGTCGTCCATGCCGCCGCGCAGCGCTGCCAACAGGACCAGGATCAGAACGATATTGAGTAAGACCGGCACGAAGGCGGCGAGAAAATAGCGCCGCATCGAATTCAGCACGCCGGACAGCATGGCGACCATCGACATGCAGAAGAGATACGGGAACATGATGCGCGTCATGACCACGGTCAGGTCGAACTTGTCCGGCGTGTCGGAAAAACCCGGCGCGATGACAGTGGAGACGAGGAACGGCATTGCAATGATCGCGCCTGCCGAAAGGACGAGCAGCGCCGCGATCAGAACCGAAAGCACGTCCTCGCCGAACTTTCGCGCCGCCTCCATGCCTCCGCCCTCCAGTTCCTTGGCGAAGAGCGGGATGAAGGCGGTGTTGAACGCGCCCTCGGCGAAAAGCCGGCGGAAGAGGTTCGGGAAGCGGAAGGCGGCGTAGAAGGCGTCGGTCACCGGTCCTGCGCCAAGCGTCGCGGCGATCAGCGCCTCACGTACGAAGCCCAGCAGGCGGCTTGCCATGGTGGCGCTTCCGACGCCGGCGAATTTTTTGACCAGGCTCATGGATTGCGAGTTTCCGGAACGGCTGCGTTGTTGGCGATCATGCGGCGGCGGCCGCGGCGCGGGCCTTCACGGCGCGCTGGCCGGCTTCGCCTTCAAGCGTGGCGATCAGCCGGTCGCGGATGGTCTTCAGCCGCGCCGGATTGTCGATCTTCTGGCCGGTCAGGTCGCTGACATAGAATGTGTCGATGACCTTTTCGCCGAATGTGGTGATGTGCGCGGAGGCGATGTCGAGCGATAGGTCCGACAGCGCACCGGTGATTTCCGACAGCAGCCCGGGCCTGTCCAAACCCGACACGTCGATCACGGAGAACCGGTTCGACAGGGTGTTGCGGATTTCGACGCGCGGCTCGATGCGGAACGCCTTGGAGCCGCGCTTCGGCTTGGTGCGCTTCGCTATCATCTCCGGCAGCCAGCTCTTGCCCGACAGCACATCCTCGATCAGCGTGCCCACCCGTTCGGCCCTGCGCCGCTCGTCCTCGTCGCGGTCGAATTCCCTCGATATCAGGATCGTGTCGAGCGCGCGCCCGTCAGACGTGGTGAAAATCTGCGCGTCGACGATGTTGGCGCCGGCGGCTGCACACGCTCCGGCGATCACTGAGAGCAGCCGCGGATGGTCCTGCGCCAACACGGTGATCTCGGTCACCGCCTCGAATTCGTGCGTCTTGACCATGGTGGCGAGCTTCTTGCCGGCTTCGTCCGCCGCCCGGATGAACTCGGCATGGCGCAACTGATCCTTCAGATCGACGGCCAACAGGTAATTCTCGTAATGCAGGCCGATGGTGCGCTTGCGGGCCGCCTCGGGCCAGTCGGCAAGGTTTTCGGCCAGCATTTCACGCGCCTGAGCCGCCCGCTCGACGCGCGCCACTTCCGAGAAGCCGCCGGTCAGGAGAAGCTCGGTCTCGTAATAGAGCGTCCTCAACAACTGGCCTTTCCAGCCATTCCAGACGCCCGGTCCCACTCCACGAATATCGCAGACGGTCAACACCAGCAGCAGCTTCAGCCGCTCAACCGACTGCACCAGCGCGGCAAAATCCTCGATCGTCTTGCGGTCGTTCAAATCGCGGGTCTGCGCCGTCATCGACATGGCCAGATGGTTTTCCACCAGCCAAGCCACAGTCTCGGTATCGGCCGGCGACAAACCCATATGCGGGCAGATGCGCCGCGCGATCCTGGCGCCCGCCTCGGAATGGTCGTCGGGCCGGCCCTTGGCGATGTCGTGCAGCAGCACCGCGACGTAGAGCGCCTCGCGCTTGCCCCTCAGGCCCGGCAACAGCTTGTGCGCCAGGGGGTGTATCTTCTCGCCGCCGCCGCGCTCGATTTCCGACAAAACGCCGATGCAGCGCAGGAGATGCTCGTCGACCGTATAGTGATGATACATGTTGAACTGCATCATCGCGACGATCCTGCCGAAATCAGGGATCAGCTTGCCGAGAAGCCCGGCTTCGTTCATCCGCCGCAGATTGAGCTCCGGGTTGCGGTCCGAGGTCAGTATATCGAGGAACAGCCGGTTGGCCTCGGCGTCGCGGCGCAGGCCTTTGTCGACCAGGCGGAGCGAACGCGTCAAAAGCTTCAGAGCGTCGGGATGGAATTCGAGCCCGTGCCGGTCGGCGAACCAGAACAGCCGCACCATGTTGACCGGATCGCGCACGAAAACCTGATCGTCGGCGATGTTGATGCGTTGGTTGTCGACGATGAAGTCGCTGGTGCCGGCTAGCTTCCTCCGACGCCTGGAGAAGGTGAGGAAAATCCGGTTGAAGCCCGGCACGTGCTTGGCCTGCTCCTCCTCCAGCGCGGCGCAGAAGATGCGGGTCAGATCGCCGACATCCTTGGCGATCAGGAAGTAGTGCTTCATGAAGCGCTCGACCGCCGAGAGGCCGGGATGGCTGGTGTAGCCGAGCCGCTCGGCGATATCGCGCTGTATGTCGAAGTGCAGGCGCTCCTCGGCCTTGCCGGTCAGGAAATGCATGTGGCAGCGCACGGCCCACAGGAAGTCCTCGGCTTTGAGGAACTGGTTGTATTCGGCCCGCGTGAACACGCCCTGCTCGACCAGCTCATCACCGGTGCGCACCCGGTAGAAATATTTGGCGATCCAGAACAGCGTGTGCAGGTCGCGCTGGCCGCCTTTGCCGTCCTTGATGTTGGGCTCGACCAGATAGCGGCTTTCGCCGGCCTTGGCGTGGCGGTCGTCGCGCTCGGCGAGCTTGGCCTGGACGTACTCCGCGCCGGTACTCTTCACCACTTCCTTGTCGAAGCGCGCCAGGAGTTCGTCGTAGAGCTTATGCTCGCCCCACAAATAGCGCGCCTCCAGAATCGAGGTGCGTATGGTGATGTCGGAGCGCGACAGGCGCAGGCATTCGTCGATGTTGCGGGTGGCGTGGCCGACCTTCAGCCCCATGTCCCACAGCATATAGAGCATGTACTCGACAATCTGCTCGCCCCACGGCGTCTGTTTGTAGGGCAGCAGGAACAGGAGGTCGATGTCCGAGCCCGGCGCCAGCGTGCCGCGCCCATAGCCGCCGACGGCGATCACCGCCATACGCTCGGCCGATGACGGGTTCTTTGCGCGATAGACATGGGTGGCGGCGAAGTCGTAGAGCGCTCGGATTACCTCGTCCATCAAATGCGACAGCCTGGCCGCGCAGGCAGTGCCGCCGCCGTCCTCGGTCAGCATCCGTTCGGCAACCGCCCGTCCGGTCGTGATACGCTCCTTCAGGGCCGCGAGAACTTTTGCCCGGACGGCCGGGCTGGAGCCGTCGCCTTCCGTCGCCGCGGTAAGCGCGGTCAACTCGCGGCGGAGTGCCGCGCTATCGATCAGCTCGTCGAGTTTCAGGGCAATCTTGGCCATCGCGCCGGGTGGAATCTCCGCTTTCAGCGCGGCGTCTATAGCGCGTTTCGGCCGGCGTGGGTATGGCCGCAATGCATCGGGCGATATTGACGCAGAGCTGCAATGCGCCCGCCGGCCTCGACATTGCCGGCTTCGTTGTGTAACCGCCTCACTCCGCTCGGGCGGCACTCTCCACGATCTCAGGAACCACCATGCGACCGGTCAGCGGCGGAATAGATTTTGGCACTTCGAACTCCACCGTCGGGGTGATGAATGGCGGCCGCCCGCGGCTGGTTCGGCTCGAGGATGAGCACGTCACCATGCCGAGCGCGGTGTTCTATAATTTCGAGGACAACGGCACCTATTTCGGCAGGCGCGCCATCGAGGACTACACCGATCATGCCGAAGGCCGCCTGCTGAGGGCGCTGAAAAGCGTGCTCGGCTCGTCGCTGATCCATGAAAAGACCCGGATCAAGGCGCGCTCGATCGCATTCTCCGACATCATCGGCTCGTTCATCGGCTATCTCAAAGGCCGGCTCGATTCCGAACTGGGCGAGGCGGTCGACACCGTCGTGCTCGGCCGCCCGGTGCATTTCGTCGACGGCGACCCGCAGGCCGACGCGGACGCGCAGGCGCAGCTCGAAAAGGCCGCCCGCGCGCAGGGCTTCAAGCACATAGCCTTCCAGTTCGAGCCGATCGCCGCGGCGCTCGACTACGAGCAGAGCGTGACCAAAGAGGAACTGGCGCTGATCGTCGACATTGGCGGCGGCACGTCCGACTTCTCGATCGTGCGGGTCTCGCCCGAGCGCGCGGCCGCTGCCGACCGCAAGGACGACATACTGGCCAGCACCGGCGTCCATATAGGCGGCACCGATTTCGACAGGCTGCTGTCGATGGCGCATCTGATGCCGGAGCTCGGCTACAAAACGGGGACAAAGGACGGCAAGCGCAATTTGCCGGCCGGCTATTTCTTCGATCTCGCCACATGGCAGCGCATCAACCTGCTTTACTCGAACAAGGCGATGACGGATCTTCGCCAGATCCGCTACGAGGCGGCGCGGCCGGAACTGGTCGACCGGATGATCGACATCGTAAAGCACAGGCAGGGGCATTTGCTGGCATCGAAGATCGAACGCGCCAAGATCGAGCTGACCGACTTGGCGGAGACAGCGATGGAACTGCGCCTGACCGACGAGCGGCTGAGCCTGCCGATGACCAGAGCCGGCCTGAATGCGACGATCGAGGAAGCCGTGCGGAAGATCACCGATGTCATTTCCGGCACGCTGCGCGACGCGCAGGTAAAGCCGACGGCGATCACGACACTGTTCCTGACCGGCGGATCGACCGCGATCCCGCTGCTCAAACAGAGCGTGCTGGCGATGTTTCCGGCAGCGGTCGCGGTCGAGGGCGACATGTTCGGCAGCGTCGGTCTCGGCCTGGCGCTCGACGCCAACCGGAAATTCGGCGCGGGCTGAGAAACAGGGCGCAGGATGGAGCTTCCGCCCCCACTTCGGCAGGCCGTCGAGCAGGTTCTGGAAGGCACGTCGCTTTACGAGTTGAAGCAGGCCGCAGACCTGCTTTCTCGGCGCTACCGCAGCGAAGTCCGGGACGGCAGGCTGCATATATCCGACGATCTTGCGGCGAAAGCCTATTTGACGACGCGGCTGCCGGCCACCTATGCGGCGGTTCGCGCCAGTCTCGGATCGGTCGCCGAAGTGCTGCCGGAACTTGCTCCGAAAAGTCTTCTCGATATCGGCGCGGGTCCGGGAACGGCGCTGTGGGCCGTCCGCGACTGCTTCGACAGCCTGGAAGCAGCAACGCTCGTCGAGACCAGCGAAGCGATCCGCCGCGTCGGAAAACAGCTCGCAGAAGCCGCGCCGGTGCGCGCCGAGTGGATCGCCACCGACCTCGCCACCGGGCTAGCCGGCCTGAAACCCGCCGATCTGGTGACGCTGGCCTATGTGCTGGACGAGCTTTCGCCATCGGCGATCGAGCCGCTGATCGATCGGCTATGGGCGCTGACGCGGGACACGCTTGTCGTCGTCGAACCCGGCACGCCGGCTGGGTGGCGGCGCATCCTCGTGGTCCGCTCGCGGCTCATCGCGGCCGGCGCCCATCTCGCCGCGCCCTGCCCGCATAGCGCCGCTTGCCCGCTCTCAGCGCCCGACTGGTGCCATTTCTCGCGCCGCGTCGCGCGCTCCAGGCTGCATCGCCTCACCAAGAGCGGCGACGTGCCGTGGGAGGACGAGAAATACGTTTTCTTTGCTGCTTCCAGAACGCTCGCCGATGCAACCGCCTCGCGCGTGCTGGCGCCGCCGCAGACGGCGAGCGGGACAGTGCGGCTGAAGCTATGCCAGGCCGACGGCACTGCGACCGAGCAGCTAATCACTCGGCGCGAAGGCGCGGCTTTCAAGACTGCGAGACGTCTCGACTGGGGCGATGGGGTGTGGAACGAGCAGTAAACAAGTCGGCTCGCCAGGGCTGACCCCCAAGCTGGTCCGTCTGCTCAAAATTGACGAAGCTCCACCCTCAAAATCCCGTTGAAATCGCATCGCGCTATTCGACAGCGTAGCGGGCGAACGCCGAGCAGGGGCTGATGCCGGTGCTGGAGGACGAGGCCGGCATCTATGGCTATACCGATGAGAACCGGCACATGGTGGAATGCTTCCGCAAAGGCGAAACGCCGCTGGAGACATTCGAGGACGGGCTCGGGGTCGTCGAGATTCTAATGGGGCTCCACCGTTCGGCCGAGATCGGCGAGACGGTGCATTTTCCCGCGCCGGAACTCGAAGACTACTTTCCACTGGTCGCGCGCCGCGGCGCCTGAAACGTCAGGCCTGCACCGCTTCGGCTGCCTTCTGGCGCATCATTGAGGTGGTCGTGGCGGCGGCCGCCGCCGACTTCTCGTCACCCCCCACCTGAACCGTGGGCTGGGCAAACTGGATGCCGTTCGCCGCGAACGCCTGCTGGATCATGGTGTAAGCACGCCGCCGCACGACCGACTGGTGCCCAGGCTTGGCCATGAAGGCGAAGCTCAACTGGATGCCGAAATCGCCGATCTCCTCGACACCCTTCATCTTGACTGTCTCGAGGATTTCGGGCCCCAGTTCGGGATCCGCCTTCAACTCAGCTCCGACGCCCTTGAGCAGCTTTTTCACCTTGGCAATGTCGGTATCAAACGGGACGCGGATCCTGAATTTGTCGATGACCCAGTCGCGGCTCATGTTCTGCACCGCGCCAAGTTCTCCGAACGGCACCGTAAACACCGGACCGCGGTGATGGCGCAGCTTGACCGAGCGCAGGCTGAACGATTCGACGGTCCCCTTGTAGCTGCCGCTCTGGATGTATTCGCCGACCCGGAAAGCATCGTCCAACATGTAGAACACGCCGCTGATCACATCCTTGACCAGGGTCTGCGAGCCGAAGCCGATCGCCACGCCGAATATGCCGGCGCCGGCGATCAGCGGGGCTATCTGTACCCCGAGCCCGGAAAGGACGATGAGGACAGCCACGGTGGCGATAAAGACGCCGAGCATGTTGCGGAAAATCGGCAGCAATGTCCGCAGGCGACCCCTGCGCGCCGCCTCAGCCGGACTGACTGAGCCGTCCACGGTCGCCGTTTCGAGCTTCCGGCCGATATAGGTCTTCGCCATATGCCAGAGCAGGTCGGCGACGAGCAGGATTACGATGCCGTGAAGCAGGCCGAGCAAGATGCGGCTGGCCGCGGAATCGCTCTCAGTCAGGGCATTGGGATTCATGCGCCAGATCAGACCCAACCACAGCACGGCGAGCAAGATCACAAGGGCACGCGCGCCGCGCACGATCAATACGGTCCGGAACGAATTTGCCGAAGTGGAAGCGTCCTTGCGCTCGGCGACCGAGGCGGCCGCCTGGCCGGTGACCGTCAGCAGACGGGGCAACAGCAGTGCATAGATGCCGAGCCACAAAAGGCCGTTGAGGCCGGCGACCCAGAGGCCCCAAAGAGCGACGATATAGATGCTGAGCAGCCAATCTCGCGCGCGACTTCCCTGAGTCGCCATTTGCACGCCGAGACGACGCCACACGATTTCGATGGCGAGCAGCACCAGGCCTATACCTGCCAGATAGGCGAGCAGGCTTCTCGCAGGCTCGGAAAAGCCGAGCGGTGAAAGAAGGCTGATTGTCGCCCATCCGGCCAACAGATAGCCGGTGAAAACAGTCAGTCTGCGGTGCCAGAAGTGCGCTTCGCCGTCATCCAGGGGGAGCAGCCGCGACGAAGCGCCGTCCTCACGCACGCCGGCACCGACGGGCGGATCGAGCACGATGCGGCTGATGGCCGCCACTAGCCGGAAGGCGATGAACGCGACCAAGTATGTCAGCACCATCAGGCGCAGCAAAGGCGGCCAGGAAACGATAAGAAAGACGCCCGCGCTGAAGATGGTGAAAACGACGATGGGCGCGATCTCGTAAAGCAGGCTGACAGCGAGGTTCACGCGCCGCGGCGTGGAAAGGGAGCCTGCCCCGATGGAATTCCCCGGCGCCCCAAACGCCATTCTCCTGAACACCCATTCCGCGCCGAAGCCGAGCGCGATCAGACCGCCTAGGAGCATCCAGACCATTCCGAATACGTGATTCTCGATCTGCGAGCGGACAACCGCGAGGCCGTTGGCGGCTTCTTCCGGGAGTCTCGGAAACGCTTTCGCGATCTCGGTGAGGTGTCCGCGAATACCGTTCTCCCAGGCGGCGATCTGCGCCGCCGCGGGCTGTTCCTGCTCAGTGGCAGCCGGCTTGGCCGCTTCCAGAGCCGCGCGAACGTCGGGATCGTCCAGAAGGCGGATGAGTTCCTGTATCTTCTCATTGGCTGCAGGCGTCGCGGATTGCGCCTGCGCGAGCGATGTCGCGCTCGTCCCGATTAGGCCGACCAGCGTAAACAGCGCCACAGCCAGGATAGTGGAACGCAGCGTCTTGAGTCTGGAAGTCATCACGGCCCCCTCAAATGATGCTGCATTTCGCCGATGCAGTTCTGGCCCAAGCTTAACCTATCCGTATGGTTTCGGCTATGACGACGTTAACGGAACGACGAGGCCTGATCGCATTCATCTTGCCACTGCAGCAGATGTTGCGAAGTCCGAAGTTGGCTACCTCAGAAAGAGCTGGTCTGCCCGGCGGGCGATCTCGTCATAGACTGGTTGCGGAACCGCGAAACCTCGTTCGCGAGATTTCTGCCGCATGGCAACTTTACCCCTGCCTGGGACATGGACACCGTATTCTCCGGACAGCCGGTCCATCTGCGATCGCAGCCGCGCCTCGAAATCCGGGTCGAGGAATTTCGGTTCGATGGCGAGCACGAACATCCCCGTGCCGGGTCCTTCCGAGCCGGTCGCGAAGGGCGGCGCGTCGAGCGACCAGTTCGCGCCCGACAGCCCGGCTGACAAGACTTCCACTATCAAAGCGATGTTGGCGCCGCGGCTGCCGCCGAAGGCGAGCAGCGCGCCTTTGACCGCAGCGCTTGCATCGGTGGTCGGGTTGCCCGCCGCGTCCAGCGCCCAGCCATCCGGGATGCTCTGACCGGCATGGGCCGCCTTGCGGATGTTGACGAAAGCGGTGGCGCTCGAGGACTGATCGATCAGCAGCGGCGGCACTCCCGCCGCCGGCGCAGCGAAAGCGAGTGGATTGGTGCAATAGACAGGTTTCGTGCCGCCGGCGCCGGCAACCAGCGCTGGCCCGTTGGTAGCCGCTATAGAAACCAGCCCCCGCTCGGCAAGCCGCCCGGCGAAATAGCCGAGCGCGCCGCAGGTGAAGGCGTTCTTCTGGCTGAAAATGGCGACACCGAATTTCCGGGCCGTATCGACGAGGTCGTCGAAGGCGCGGTCGAAACCGGGATGCGCCGCGCCGCCTCTGGCGTCGGACAGGATGATCGCGCCGGCCGGGCGCGTGATGTCGGGCGTGGCGTGGCCGTCGATACGTCCGGCCTCCAACGCTTCCAGATAGTCGACGAAATGCGCCAGCCCGACTGATGCCTGCCCCTCGGCTTCGGCGGCGACAGCGGATCTGGCCAGCGAAATAGCGACTTCCGTGTTCGCGCCGGCGGCCCTCGCTGCGTTTTCGCAGAGCGCCAGCGCTTCTTCCATGCCGATCGTCACGGTTCCAATCATGCGATCTAACCAAGCCGCGCCGGGATCCTCGCTTCGAGCTTGCGGAAGGCGAAGACGATGATGCCGGTTATGCAGAGATAGATCAGCGCGAGCAGCAGCAGTGGCTCATAGACAATGAACGTGTCCTGCCGCACCCGCGAGGCGACTGCGTAGATGTCGACGACGGTGATGGTCGCCACCAGCGGCGTCGCCTTGAGCAGAAGCACCACCTCGCCGGTCAGCGTCGGCAGCACGCTGTAGATCGCCTGCGGCAGCCAGATGCGGCGGAAGACCGTCCGGCGGCGCATGCCATAGGCGCGCGCCGCCTCCAGTTGGCCGCGCGGCACGCCGGCGAATGCGCCGCGCATGACCTCGCCGACGTAGCCGCCGACGGAGAGCGTCAGCGCCAGCACCGCATAGGGCCATGCCTGTCTGAGGTACGGCCAGAGAAACGAGTCGCGGACCCAGGGAAATTGAGGGAACAGCGAGCCCAGCCCGTAATAGAGAAGCCAGAGCTGCAGCAGCAGCGGCGTGCCTCGGATCACGGTGCAGAAGGCGTTGGCCGGCCATGCAAGCCAGCGCGGGCCTGTCACCTGAACAAGGCCAAGCGGAACCGCCAGCGCAAAGCCGAGTATGCCGGTGACGATGAGTATCCAGATCGTCCGCCAGATACCCCGGAGCGCCAGATCGTAATAGGCCGGGATCCAGTCCCAGCGCATGAAGATTGCAGCCGACGCCACCAGCCCCAGGGCCACGGCGATCAGCACGATGCGATGCGGCTGCAGCCAGAGCGAAGCACGCGCTGCGGTATCGACGAGGCCGCTTGCGGTATGGGTGGTGCTCATTGGCCACCCCCGGCGATTCGCGGCATGCCACGCCGGGCCCAGCGCTCGACCTGAGCGATAATGACGTTGGAGAACAGCGTCAGCAGGAGATACAGCACACCTGCCGCCATGAAAAAGGTGAAATAGGCCTTGGTCTGGCCGGCCGCAGTCCTCGTCTCCTGGGTGAGTTCGCTGAAGCCGACGATCGCAAGCAGAGCCGTATCCTTGGTGGCGATCAGCCAGAGATTGGCCAGACCGGGTATGGCAAACGGCAGCATGGCAGGCAGAGTGATGCGGCGCAGAAGCAGTCCGGGCGACATGCCGTAGGCGCGGGCGGCTTCGATCTGGCCTTGCGGAATGGCCAGGATCGCGCCGCGAATGACCTCGGTCGAATACGCGCCTTGCACGAAAGCCAGCACCCAGATGCCGGCGACAAGGCCGTTAACGTCGATGCGTGCGTATCCGAAGGCTTCGAGAACTCGGTTGATCAGGTCGGTTCCCGCGAAATAGAGCAGCAGGATCAGCACCAGCTCCGGCACCGCGCGGACGATCGTGGTGTAGACTTCCAGCAGATCGCGCGTGATCGGCCCGCCATACAGCTTGCCGTAGGCGCCGCCGGTTCCGATGGCGAGGCCGAAGCCGAAGGCGCCGACCGCGATGATCACCGAGTTGGTCAGCCCGCGCAACAGATTGCCGCCCCAGCCCGGCGGCTCTAGCGCCAAGAGATCGAAAATACTCGCCTGCGACAGCGGAAGAAGAAACGCTTCGATCGGCCCGGTCCTACTTTGTCGAGCGGGTTAATCCCGCCTTCGCTGTGAACGGGGCTGCAACGGACTTTTCATCCGCGCAGCCGCCGCCCATCACAGCCGGTCAGCTGCCGAAAATGTCGAAGTCGAAGTACTTCCTGGTGATCTCGTCATATTTGCCGTTGGCGCGGATGGCTTTGATCGCGGCGTTGATCTTTTCCTTCAACTCCGTGTCTTCCTTACGCACGCCGGCGCCAACGCCCGGCCCAAGGATTTCAAGATCTTCGGCGACATAGCCCTTGAGGTCGCAGCAGGCGGCGCCCTGCTCGGATTTCAGGAAGGCGTCGAGCGCGATCGAATCGGCCTGCGTCGCATCGATGCGTCCTGCGGCGAGATCCTGGTTGGCCTCGTCCTGGGTCTGGTATTCCTTGATTTCCGCAGCTTCCGTGAAGTGCTTCTTGGCGTAGGCCGAGTGCGTCGTGGAAACCTGGACGCCGATGATCTTGCCCTTGAGGTCTTCGGGCGTCGCGCCAAACTTTTCACTCTCGGGGCCAACAATCGCGGTCGGCGTGTTGTAGTACTTGTCTGAGAAGTCGATCGTCTTCTTGCGCTCATCGGTGATCGACATCGAATTCATGATCGTGTCGATCTTCTTCGTCGTCAGCGCCGGAATGAGACCGTCCCACGGGATCGGGGTCAGCTCGCATTCGAACTTGGCCTCCGCGCAGATCGCATGGACGATCTCCACCTCCCAGCCGGTCCAGTTGCCCGAGGCGTCCGCGGAATAGAATGGCGGATAGGCTTCCGGCGAAAAGCCCACCTTGACCGGTTCGGCGCTAGCGGCGGCGAGGCCCGCTATTCCAAAAGCCAGCGCCAGCGCGGCGGTTTTCAGTATGTTCTTCATGTCACGCACTCCCATTTTGTTTTTGGTTGATATGTTCCCACTATTCGCCCGCAATCAGTGGATGTTGCGGATGAATTGTTTCAGCTTTTCGGACTTTGGATCGCCGAAAATCTGCTCCGGCGGCCCTTCCTCCTCGACCAGCCCGTTATAGAGATAGATGACATGGCTCGCGACCTGGCGTGCGAACTTCATCTCGTGCGTCACCAGCACCATGGTGCGGCCTTCCCGCGCCAGATCGGCGATCACCTTCAGCACCTCGCCAACCAGTTCGGGGTCGAGCGCGGAAGTCGGCTCATCGAAAAGCATGACGCGCGGCTGGACCGCGAGCGCCCGGGCGATAGCCCCGCGCTGTTGCTGGCCACCCGACAGAAAGGCCGGATAGACGTCGCGCTTTTCCGAGAGCCCCACCCGCTCCAGCAGCTTTTCCGCGCCGGCGATGGCCTCGTCGCGTTTGACGCCGAGCACATGCACCGGCACCTCGATGACGTTTTCGATCAGCGTCATGTGGCTCCAGAGATTGAAGCTCTGGAAGACCATGCCGAGCCTGGAGCGGATGCGCTCTATCTGGCGGCGATCCGCCGGTACGCTGCCGCCGTGGTGGTCCGGTTTCAGCCGGATCTCCTCGCCATTGACACGGATGAGGCCGCTGGTGGGATTTTCCAGGCAGTTGATGCAGCGCAGCAGCGTCGACTTGCCCGAGCCGCTGCCGCCGATGATCGCCACGACCTCGCCGTCGCGCGCCGACATCGAGACGCCTTTCAGGACATGCAGCTGGCCGAACTTCTTGTGCAGGTTCTCGACGTGAATGGCCTCGGCCGCCTCATTGGCCGCGCCTGCCGAAAGCGCCTCTGCACCGGCGTTGCTCATGCCGTATTGCCCTTGCGGCGATTTCGATTCCGGTGGAATCCCGTACCCATTACCCAAGTCACAAACTCACGTCCCTGCGACAGGATGGACCCGGCGGCTTGCCTCCGTCAACCCGCCTACCGTGGCCCTTGCCGGGCGGTCGCGCAAAATGTTTAGTGGCTTCATGTTGTTGGCAAACCGGGAGGACGATTTGAACCTGCAGACCGGAAAAATGTTCGGATCGCAATCGATGGCGGCGCCGCTGAAGCGGGTGCTGATGCGCCGCGCCGGCAGCGCGATGAACGGCGCGGACCGGGAAACCTGGCATTACGGACCGGGCTTCGATGCTGAACACGCGGCGAAACAGCACCAGGCGCTGGCCGATCTCGTCGCTGCGTCCGGCGCTTCGATCGAATGGCTCGACGATAGCCAGGATGGACTGGCCGACTCGGTGTTTACCCACGATCCGTCGCTGATGACGGATCATGGCGCGATCATCCTTTCCATGGGCAAGGCGCTGCGGCGCACCGAACCTTCGCTGCACGAGGCCGCCTACAGGCGCATGGGCGTGCCGATCCTCGGCAGGGTCGAAGATCCGGGGACCGTAGAGGGTGGCGACTGCGTTTGGGTCGACGCCAAGACGCTCGCCATCGGCCGCGGCGTGCGCACAAACCAAGACGGCATCCAGCAGGTCGCAAATTTGCTGTCGCCGCTCGGCGTCGAGGTATACGGCTACGACCTGCCGCTCTGGCATGGCGAGGAGGCCTGCCTTCACCTGATGTCGGTGATCAGCCCGCTGGCCGACGATCTCGCGCTGGTCTATGCGCCGCTTCTGCCCGCCGCGTTCTACCAGATGCTCAAGACGCGCGGCATCGAGCTGGTTGAGGGCGACGCCGAGGAGTTCCACCTCTCCCACGGCCTCAGCCTCAACGTGCTGCCGACTGCGCCGCGCCAGGTCATCGCCGTCGCGGGCTTTCCCAAAACCAGGGCAGCCATGGAGGCGGCCGGCTGCGCGGTCGAGACTTTCGAGGCGGACGCGCTGTGCATCGCCTGCGAGGGCGGGCCGACCTGCCTGACACGCCCGGTGCTGCGGCGGTGAGCAACGAGAAAACCGTCGGCGAGGCGCTGATCTCGCTGCTCGAGGCGCACGGCGTCGACACCGTGTTCGGCATTCCCGGCGTCCATACGGTCGAGCTCTACCGCGGCCTTGCGCGCTCGAAGATACGCCACGTCACGCCGCGTCACGAGCAGGGCGCGGGCTTCATGGCCGACGGCTACGCCCGCGTTTCGGGACGTCCGGGCGTCGCGTTCGTGATCACCGGTCCCGGCCTGACCAACACAATCACAGCCATGGGCCAGGCGCGCGCCGATTCCGTCCCGATGCTGGTCATATCCGGCGTCAACGCCACCGGCACCCTCGGCAAGGGGCTCGGTTATCTCCACGAATTGCCGGACCAGCGCGGCATGATGGAGAAGGTGGCGCTGTTCTCGCACCGTATCGAGCAGGCGTCCGAGTTGCCTGAAATTCTGGCGCGCGCCTTCACGCTTTTTGCAACCGCGCGGCCCGGTCCGGTGCATATCGAGATACCGACCGATGTGATGGGCAAGCCCGCCGGCGAACTGGCGATGCTTCCAGGCAACGTTGTGCCCCCAGCGCCTGACAAAGCCGCAATTGCCGAGGCGGCGAGGCTGGCACTTGCGGCCGAAAACCCGCTGATCCTTGCCGGCGGCGGCGCCAAACGGGCCGGAGCCGAACTGGCGAGACTTGCCGAGCGCCTCGACGCGCCCGTCGTCACCACGGCCAATGCCCGTGGGCTGCTCCATCGCCATCCGCTCGGCGTTCACGCCAGCCCGAGCCTTCAGGCCGTCCGTGCGCTGATGGCGGAATCGGATCTTGTCATCGCCGCCGGAACGGAATTCGGACCGACTGACTACGACATGTATGCCGATGGCGGCTTCGTGCTGCCGGCCCTACTGATCCGAATCGACGTCGGGGCAGATCAACTCATGCGCCATCCCGCAATCATTGGCATCCAGGCGGATTGTGCGACAGCGCTCGAAGCGCTTGCTGCCGCAATGGCCGGGTCAAAAACCGCCGGCAGAACCCGGTCAGGCGGCGCTGCCCGCGCCAAGCAAGCAAGAGACGCCGCCCTCGCCGAGATAGGCCCAGCCATGCGCGAGCAAGTCTCGGTGGTCGAGATGATCCGCGACACGCTGCCCGGCTCCATCATCGTCGGGGATTCAACGCAGCCCGTCTATGCCGCCAATCTCTATTACGACCACGACCGGCCGGGCGGCTGGTTCAACGCAGCAACCGGCTTCGGCGCGCTGGGCTACGGGCCGCCGGCGGCGATTGGAGCGGCGCTCGCCGAACCGAAAGCGCCGGTGGTCTGCCTGACCGGCGATGGCGGCTTCCAGTTCACATTACCTGAATTGGGCGCGGCGCTGGACGCGGGAGCCCCGGTCATTTTCGTGGTCTGGAACAATCGCGGCTATCGCGAGATCGAAACCTCGATGCGCGATGTCGGCGTCGAGCCGGTCGGCGTTTCGCCCGCGCCGCCGGATTTCTGCAAGCTCGCCGAAGCCTATGGCGTAGCGGCCGAGCGGGTTGCAAATGTCTCCGATCTCCCGGCGGCGCTCAGGCGGGCCTCGGGCAGAACCTATCTCATCGAGATAGAGGTCGCCTGATCGCTCACGGCCGAGCCTGGAACGATCAGGAGATATTCGGCAGAAGGCTGCGGTGGCCCGGGCGCTGATATATTTCGGCGAGCTTCGAGCTCGCCGGTGCAAAGGCCGTGAAGACAAATGCGAGCCCAATTCCGGAAAACAACGACGCGTAACTGATATGCCCGTGGGCGAGCGCGACCAGCGAAGCTCAAGAAAAAGCCCCGCCAGAGCGATCCGGCGGGGCTTTTCTACAACTTCGGGAGATAAGGACGATTACTCGTCCTTGCCGCCGCGGTTCTTGAGCGCAGCGCCCAGGATGTCGCCGAGCGACGCGCCGGAATCGGTCGAGCCGTACTGGGCGACCGCTTCCTTCTCCTCGGCGATTTCCAGCGCCTTGATCGAGACCTGTATCTTCCGGGTCTTCTTGTCCCAGACGATGACGCGCGCATCGACCTTCTGACCGACTGTGAAGCGCTCGGGGCGCTGCTCGTCACGGTCGCGCGACAGATCGTTGCGCTTGATGAAGGTTTCGATGCCGTGGTCGACGAGCCGGACTTCCAGCCCGCCATCCTTCACGCCGGTGACCTCGCAGGTGACGACCGCGTTCTTGCGCAGGTCGCCCGAGGTCGAAGCCTCGCCGACCGCATCGCGCGCCAGCTGCTTGATGCCGAGCGAGATGCGCTCCTTGTCCTGGTCGACGTCGAGTACCTGCGCCTTGACCATGTCGCCGCGATTGTACTCCTCGATGACCTGCTCGCCCGGACGGTTCCAGTCGAGGTCGGAGAGGTGGACCATGCCGTCCACGTCGCCTTCGAGGCCGATGAACAGGCCGAACTCGGTCTTGTTCTTGACCTCGCCCTCGACGATCGCGCCGACCGGATGGTTGCGCGCAAACGCTTCCCACGGATTCTCGAGCGTCTGCTTGAGGCCGAGCGAAATGCGGCGCTTTGCCGGATCGACCTCGAGCACCACCACGTCGACTTCCTGCGTCGTCGACAGGATCTTGCCGGGGTGCACATTCTTCTTCGTCCACGACATTTCCGAAACGTGGATGAGGCCCTCGATGCCCGGCTCCAGCTCGACGAACGCGCCGTAGTCGGTGATGTTGGTGACGGTGCCCTTGATCTTCTTGCCGATCGGGAACTTGGTGCCGATCTCGCTCCACGGATCGCTCTCGAGCTGCTTCATGCCGAGCGAGATGCGGTGGGTTTCCTGGTTGATGCGGATGATCTGCACCTTGACCGTCTGGCCAATGTTGAGGATCTCGGTCGGATGGTTGACGCGGCGCCACGCCATGTCGGTGACATGCAGCAGGCCGTCGATGCCGCCGAGGTCGACGAACGCACCGTAATCGGTGATGTTCTTGACCACGCCTTCGACCACCTGGCCCTCTTCGAGGTTCTGCACGATTTCCGAACGCTGTTCGGCGCGGCTTTCCTCGAGAACGGTGCGGCGCGAAACGACGATGTTGCCGCGGCGGCGATCCATCTTCAGTATCTCGAAAGGCTGCGGGTTGTGCATCAGGGGCGAAACGTCGCGGATCGGACGGATATCGACCTGGCTGCGCGGCAGGAAGGCCACGGCGCCGTCGAGATCGACGGTGAAGCCGCCCTTGACCTGGTTGAAGATGACGCCTTCGACGCGCTCACCCTTGGTGAACTTCTCTTCGAGCTTGACCCAGCTTTCTTCGCGGCGGGCCTTGTCGCGCGACAGCATGGCTTCGCCCAGCGCGTTCTCGATGCGCTCAACATAGACCTCGACCGTGTCGCCGACCTTGAGCTGGCCGTCCTTGGCCTTGGCGCCGAATTCCTTCAGCGGCACGCGGCCCTCGACCTTGAGGCCGACATCGATGATGGCCATGTCCTTTTCAATCGCGGTGATGATGCCGCGGACGACCTGACCTTCGCCGGAATGGCCGTCGGAAAAGGATTCTTCGAGCATGCTCGCGAAATCATCGCGAGAGGGGTTTGCAGTTGACATATTTTCTCCTGGAACGCTCCAGCATTGTCGCTGGAGCCGGCGCCGTTGTTTGCGTTGCGTTTAGCTTGCCCGTATTCCGGACCAAAAGGCCCTGGTGCCGCTTTCGCGGCGATTTCCGGCGCATGAGAATGCAGGCATGCTGGTGCTTGGTCCAAATCCAGTGCGGCAGTTCCCCTCAGGGAAAACGCGACCGGCCGGATTTCAGGCCTTGTCTCTTTTGGCCAAGGCATCGTCCACGATGGCTTTGGCTGCCAGAAACGCGGCTTCTATAGACATTTCCGACGTGTCGAGCAAGTGCGCGTCGGCGGCGGGCTTGAGCGGCGAGTCGGCGCGGCCCATGTCGCGCTCGTCGCGATGCACGATGTCGGCCAGGATCTCAGCGAAATCCGCCCTGCCGCCGCGCGATTCGATGTCACGCAGCCGCCGTTCCGCACGCACTTCCGCGCTCGCCGTGACGTAGAGCTTCACATCGGCATCGGGGCAGACGACGGTTCCTATGTCGCGTCCGTCAAGCACCGCGCCGGCCGGATTTCGGGCGAAGGCCCGCTGCTTTTCGACCAATATCCGGCGCAGTTCAGGAATGACCGCCACGCGCGAGGCTGCCTCGCCGACCTCATGCGCGGAGAGCGCATGCTTGTCCAGACTGGCGAGATCGACCTGCCTTGCAGCTTCGATGGCGTGCGCCTCGTCGTCCAGCGGCCAGCCATTCCGGATCAGCATATGCGCCACCGCCCGGTAGGTCAGGCCGGTGTCGAGATGCGGCAGGTGGTAATAATCCGCCAACCGCCGGGCGAGCGTACCCTTGCCGGAGGCGGCGGGACCGTCGATGGCTATGGTAAGTGGGGTCTGCAACGAGGCTAAACTCTACTCTGGTTAGAAAAGCAACTGCCGAAGTTTGGTGTTTTTTCCTATCGGGATTTCGTGCATGGAGGGCGCGGCCAAAAGTTCTGTCACTTGTAAAATCTCAGGCCATTTCCAAACCAGCGTCGCGGCCACCTGATGCATCGGAGTCTTCTGATATGCTGGAGCGAGAATAAAGCCATGCAAGCCGGCAGATCGAAGCGCCGCGCGCTCCGCCGCGTTCTTGAGAATTCTCCCATCGCCAGATATGAAAATCCAACCCTCAGGGCTTTTGCGTAGATGGTTTATCCAATCAATATCGGCAGAATGCCGCCCTTTTGGCAGACCTTTGACATCCTTGATATGACTAGCTGCATGGCCCGAAAGGCTGATGAAGCCGTGGAGCGTTGAAGCCCACACCGGAGCCGTGCAGTTGTCAAACAGCACTCTCACGCAGCTAGCCGTTGCCCGACCTGTTCTTCAAATTCGATCGATCTGACGACCGATGCTTCTGATACTTCATAAGCATGGGCCGCACCCTTGACACCTTCTATACGCGCGGCCGCTGCAAGAATAGCAGTAGGAACACTGGAGGATGAGTCAATTGGTTGGCCGAAAGCCCTGGCGGGATCGACTACGATCTGGCCTTGCCGACCTCTCGGCCACCACAACATGGGTTGTCCGTCATCGTCAAAATCTACGGTTCTTAGAATAGGATCAATTATTCCTTTGAATTCATACTGACGTCTAAACAGGTTGAGCAATTTTTCCCGCTGTTCGCCCGTCTCATCCGTTTCTATCACCTGCAGGAATATCTCTCTTCCATCTGTCCGGAACCGATTAGTGGACAACGGGTGATCCTGTCCTATTATTTCCTGCGCTAGCTCGATGGCAGCGCGCACTCTAATTGCCGAAAGTCCAGCTTTAATAAACGCATTAGCAACGCGAACCTCCATGAGGTCGCGGAATCCCAGAAAAATGCGCTCGTCGCCAAGTTCGATTTCTGGCTTCCAAAGCGGAGCATATTGTTTGTTGCCAATGTTATGGCCGCGCATCCACCTTACAATTTTAGGCGGCGGCACTTGCAAGAGCCGGCCAGCTTCCGCTGGGGTGTAGAGGCCAACGCCGATCAGCGCATCCATGCTGTTGCTCCTGGTTACCGCAATCATCATGAGTCAGTGTTCGCTCATTCTGTCAATTGGCCAAGGCAATCATTTGAACTCCGCGCCGAGCCCGACCCTCAGCCCCTGAACTCCGGCAAGCTGGTCGCGATCATGGTGCCGTCAGCGGTGACACCATCATAGATCGTCACCATAGCGCCGCACGAGGTCGGCCATTCCCGGATTGGCGTGAACCTCAGTGGCAGCGCCCAGCCCCTCGATGACCTCGGCAATGTCCGCCTTAGGCCGGTTCTGGCTGACCTTCCATTTGCCTTCGATCTCGGTGATCGCGATCTCCACGCCGATGATGCCCTTGAGCTGGGCCCCAACGAACGCATCCGGCGCATCGCCGACCGACCAGGGCGTAGGACGGAGACCTTCGTGCTCGCCGGTCAGCGCCTCGATCTGGGTGCGCAGCCACCCGGTGTCGTCGATGACCTTCGCGGTACCGCGCACCTGGACGATGGCGTAGTTCCAGGTCGGCACGACCTTGCCGGTCTCGCGCTTGGTCGCGTACCAAGAGGGCGTGATGTAGGCGTTGTCGCCCTGGAAGACGACAAGCACCGGCGCGCCCGCTGCGATTTTCTTCCATTGCCCGTTGGCGCGCGACATGTGGACCTGGAGCACTCCTTTCGGCGAGCCCTCCGCGACCAGATGAAAAGGCAAGGCATTCGCCGTCGGCCCATCAGGCCCGGCCGATATCAGCAGGCCGAGCGGGTGGGCGCGGATCAACGAATGCTGAACGGTTAGGTCGTCTTCGCGAAACTGCGGTGGCTGGTACATGTCAGTCGATCTCCGCTCCCATTCCGGTCATCAGGCCCATGAATTCCGGGAAGCTCGTCGCGATCATGGCCCTATCGTCAACGGTGACCGGCTTTTCGGCGGCGAGGCCCATGACAAGAAAGCTCATGGCGATGCGGTGGTCGAGATGGGTCTTTACCAGACCGCCGCCAAGTCCCTTGCCGCCCGGCTTTCCGCCCACGACGAGAGAAGCCTCGCCCTCGGTGCAGTCGACGCCGTTCGCTTTCAGGCCATTGGCGACCGCCGAAAGCCGGTCCGATTCCTTCACGCGCAGTTCTTCCAGCCCCTGCATCAGCGTCTCGCCCTCGGCGAATGATGCGGCGACGGCCAGCACCGGATATTCGTCGATCATCGACGGCGCGCGTTCGGCCGGAACGCCGACGCCTTTCAGTTGCGACGAGCGAACACGCAAATCGGCGACATCCTCGCCACCGGCATTGCGCGGATTGAGCAGATCGATGGACGCGCCCATTTCCAGAAGCGTCGTGATGAGGCCAGTGCGGGTCGGGTTCATCAGCACGTTTTCGATTATAATGTCGGAGCCAGGCACGATCAGCGCCGCCACCAGCGGAAAGCCCGCCGAAGACGGGTCGCCGGGCACGGCGATGGTCTGGCCGACGAGCTTGCCCTGGCCTTCGATGCGGATATGCCGAACGCCGTCGCGGTCGGTCTCCACTTCGAGGTTCGCGCCGAAACCTTTCAGCATCTTCTCTGTGTGGTCGCGAGTCATCACCGGCTCGATCACTGTCGTAATGCCCGGCGTGTTCAGCCCGGCGAGAAGCACGGCGGATTTGACCTGCGCCGAGGCCATCGGCACGCGGTACGAGATCGGCGCAGCGGTTTTCGGCCCGCGCAGCGTGATCGGCATGCGGTCGCCCGGCGAAGCCTTGAGCACCTGGACGCCCATTTCGCGCAGCGGGTCGAGCACGCGGCCCATCGGCCGGCCGGACAGCGAGGCGTCGCCGATGAAGGTTGTCTCCATATCGTATGTGCCGACGAGGCCCATGGTCAGCCGCGAGCCGGTGCCGGCATTGCCGAAATCGAGCGGCGCGGTCGGCTCAAGCAGGCAGCCATTGCCCGTGCCGTCGATGATCCATTCGGAGCCACGCTTTTCGATGCGCGCGCCCATCGCCTTCATCGCCTCGCCGGTGCGCATCACGTCCTCGCCTTCGAGCAGGCCGGTGATGCGCGTCTGACCGGAAGCCAGCCCGCCGAACATGAATGAGCGGTGCGAGATCGACTTGTCGCCGGGCATCCGGACCGTTCCGGCCAGTGCCGCCGATTTTTTTGCCGTTGCCGGCTGTGCGGGCGAGTTGTGCGCCATATTCTTCCTCATGCGGAAACGGCGGCGAAAACCCGCATTTTCCTTATCTTCGCGGCGGTTCCTATCATGCGTCGGAGCCTTGGTCATCCCCCGCGACGGCCGTTCCGCAAAGCCGGGATTTTGGCTTTGACAGACCAGGAATCAGCCGCTAAGGGGACCGACTTTCAAGGACGAGGCTCAGCAGTGGCGAAATCCGAACTCGGTACAAAGCGCATCGACCCGGAAACGGGTCGGAAGTTCTATGATTTGAACAAGGACCCGATCGTCTCCCCCTACACCGGGAAGACCTATCCGCGGTCCTATTTCGATTCCGCAAGCAGCAAGGCCCTCGAAGAGGAAGAAGAAGTCGAGGAGAAGGAACTCGACACCGAGGAGGAAGGCGCGGAAGTCGTTTCGCTCGAGGAGGCCGATGACGAGGCCAAGACCGCCGACGATCTTCCCGAGATCGAGGACGAGGAAGATGTCGACCTCGGCGACGATGACGAAGACGTGTTCCTCGAAGACGAAGAGGAAGACGACGACGACGTTTCCGACATTATCGGCGTCGGCGACGACGACGACGTCTGAGCCGGGAATGCGGTAGCGCTGGCCGTGATGCCGCGGCGCCGCACAATTCGATCAAAGCCTGATGCAAAGGCTTGATCTGCGAACGGAGCCGGTTTAGAAGCCGCCTTCGATGACGGCTCGGGCCAGATGCCCGAACCGGAATTCCCGCCGGAAACGGCGCCGGCCTTCAAGCCGGAATGGGGCCATAGCTCAGCTGGGAGAGCGCCTGCATGGCATGCAGGAGGTCAGCGGTTCGATCCCGCTTGGCTCCACCAAATTTCGACGGGTTAACGGCCCGTAGATTTTTTCAACATCATGTGTGGGCAATGCGGTTCGATGGCTTCACCGAAGGATGGCAAGCCGGAGAAGGCTCGACCGGAAATGATGCGAACCGCTAAGATTTGGATCGCGGTAGGCGTTGTGGCGGCAATGGTCGCCGGTTGCACGACCTCGCCCGCCGACTATGCAGCCACGCTCTCGATCCAAGACCCAAAATGGCGTTCGCCGCAGTGCGAACAAATCCGCGTGCAGGCTTTGAACTACAAGGAGAGGAACCTCAACTGGACGGCCGGTCTCTTGATTGGCCCGTATGGGCTTGCGCTCGTAGCAGCTGGCAAAGAGCACCAGGAAAAGCAACGAAAGCTACTCGCCCGCGAGATGCATATGCGATGCTCAAGTCTACCATTGCCGAAGAATCTGCAGATCGACCCGTCGACCGCGCAAGCGAGTAGTTCCAGCTAGGCCCACCCGACGCCTGATCAGACGATCCGCTGCCAGTCCTGGCGCAGTTCTTCCGCGGTCGCGGGGCGCAGACCGCAGGCGCAGACAGCCGCAGCAGCAGCCGCTACCAGTTGCGCATTGTCCCACGCCTGCGAACCGTCGTGTAGGAATAGATTGTTTTCAAACCCGACCCTCACATGGCCGCCGAGCAGCGCTCCGGCCGTGACGCAGGCAGTCTCGCGCGCGCCGAAAGCGCCGACCGACCAGTGGCCAAAGCGCGGCATGCCGGGCGCTAGGAACGGCAGGAGGTCGCCGGGCGACGATCTCTGGCCGGCGGTATAGCGGCCGAGCACGTACAGCACCGGAATATCCTCGAACGGGACCAGGCCTCGCGCCTTAAGTCCGGCGAGCTTTACCGCCTCTTCGGGCGTGTAGAGGATGATCTGCGGCATGATTTTTTCACGGCGCAGCCAGCCCAGAAACTCCGCGAAACCGGCCTCGTGGCTCTCGTCCGGCAGCAATTCCCTCAGCGCGAGCGACACCGCCTCCGGCCGCACCTTGCGAACCACCTCCATCTGCTCGGCGGGCGAATATATGCCAAGCGCCTCGCTGGTGATCTGGATCACCAGCCGGTCATCCACGGCAGCACGGATCGCGGCAATCGCGGCGCGATAGGCATCGGCGTCCAGTAGATGCCCGCCTTCCAGGTCGCGCACATGCGCATGTATCATCGACGCGCCCGCCTCCAGGCAGCTTGCAGCCGTCGCGGCAAGTTCATCCGGCGTCATGGGCAGCGCCGGGTGGTCGGCCTTGGTGCGCCGGCCGCCGTTGGGCGCGACCGCGATGGCGACGGGAGCGGCAACGTTCAGGTCAGGTTCGGTCACGCGATCAATCCATTTGTTTCATTTCAAGCGATGATGTAACATATGTTGCATCTTTCCGGCGGCGGGTCTAGGTTCTTGCCGTAATCTAGCCGGCCCTCCGAGGACATCATGACCAAAATCCTGCATCGCCAGATCCATGCCAGCCTGCCGGTGGCCGTCGGCGGCCAGGGGGCGCATCTCCTCGATGCCGACGGGCGTTCCTACATCGACGCTTCGGGCGGCGCGGCGGTGTCGTGCCTCGGCCACGGCCATCCGGATGTGACCGCGGCTTTGCATGCCCAGGCGGACAGGCTCGCCTATGCGCATACGAGCTTCTTCACCAACGAGCCCGCCGAGCGGCTGGCCGAGATGCTGGTGGCGGGCGCACCGCAGGGCATCAGCCATGCCTACTTCGTCTCCGGCGGCTCGGAGGCGATCGAGGCGGCGCTGAAGATGGCGCGGCAGTATTTCGTCGAGACCGGTGAGCCGCAGCGGCGCAATATCATCGCCCGCCGCCAGAGCTACCACGGCAACACGCTCGGCGCGCTGGCCACCGGCGGAAACGAAATGCGGCGCACGCAGTTTCGCCCGCTGCTGATCGAGACGCACCACATCGACCCCTGCTACGCCTATCGGTTCCAGGAGCCGGGCGAGAGCGACGAAAGCTATGCCGCGCGCGCCGCGCAGGCGCTGGAAGACAAGGTGCTGGAGCTTGGCCCGGAGACGGTGATGGCCTTCGTGGCGGAGCCGGTGGTCGGCGCGACGGCGGGCGCGGTGCCGCCGGTCGCCGACTACTTGAAGCGCATCCGCGCCATCTGCGACCGCTACGGCATCCTGCTGATCCTCGACGAGGTGATGTGCGGCATGGGCCGCACCGGCACGCTGCACGCCTGCGAGCAGGATGGCGTCGCGCCCGACCTGATGACGGTGGCGAAAGGGCTCGGCGGCGGCTACCAGCCGATCGGCGCGGTGCTGCTCAGCCAAAAGATTTTCGACGCCTTCGCCAACGGCTCCGGCCTGTTCCAGCACGGCCACACCTATATCTGCCATCCGATGGCCTGCGCCGCCGCGCTGGCCGTCCAGGAGGTCATTGCGCGCGACGATCTGCTCGCCAATGTCCGGGCCATGGGAGCGCATCTTTCGCGGCGGCTCGGCGAACGCTTCGGCAATCATGCGCATGTCGGCGACATCCGCGGGCGCGGCCTGTTCATGGGCGTCGAGCTGGTCCAGGACCGCTCCACCAAAGCGCCCTTCGACCCGAAGCTGAAGCTCAATGCGAAGATCAAGCGCGAGGCGATGGCGCGAGGCCTTGCGGCCTATCCCGGCGGCGGCACGATCGACGGCGTAAACGGCGACCACGTGCTGATCGCTCCACCCTTCATCATAGACGCCGCGACGATCGATGCCGTCGTCGAACGGCTCGGCGACGCAATCGACGCAGCTGTCACCGTATAGGCTTTCACTCCGCCAGATACGCGCCGAAAGCCTGCAGCTCCAGTTCCGTCTCCCTGACCCGCTCGGCGGCGGCCGGACCGCTGCGCGCCAGCATCGTCGCGGCGAGAGCTTCGACGATGGCCATTGCGGCCGCCACGGAAGGGAAGAAGGACGGACTGTCGGTCGAGAAGCGCAAGGTTACCTCCGCATGCCGTGCGACCGGGGCCGCCATGCTGTCGGCGATTGCGACGATAGGCACGCCATGCCGCCGCGCCGCTTCCACCACCGGCCCGAGTTCGCGCGAATAGGGCGAAAAGCCGATCGCCACGATGGCTTCCCTCTTACCGAGCGCAGCCAGTTCCGCCTCCAGCGCGCCGCCGTCGCCGCCGAGCAGCGTGATGTCGCGCCGGAACATCCGGCAGAGATAGACGAGCGCGTGGGCCGGTGCGCGGCAGCTGCGGAATCCGGCGACGCGTATGCGCTGCGCCCGCTCCAGTATGGCGCAGGCCCTGGCGATTTCGTCGCCGCCGTTGACCGCTTCGGCCGCGGCGAGATTGGCCGATATCGTCCGCAGCGATTCAGCGAAGATCGCTTCTGCTCCGCGCTTCACCAGTGCATCGGCCTTGGCCGCGAAGGGCGCGTTGCCTGAGCGCAGGCGATCCTCGAAAGGTTTTCGCAGCGCCGCCCAGTCGCCAAAACCCAGCCGCCGCGCCAGCCGCACGAATGTCGTGGGCGTCACCTCCGAGCGCGAGGCCAGCACCCGCATCGACACCAGCGCCACCTCGTCGGGATGATCGACCAGGAAACGCGCCGCCTTGCGCAGTTCCGAGCTCAGTTCGGGCAGATCGGCCAGTATGCGGCCCTGGACCTCCTCGAAACCCGTGTCGCGCCCATCCATGTAACAAGTATTCCCCTTGATTGATAAAGCGCAACAATCGTAGCATGGCGCGACGTGCCTTCGATACAAAAAGCGCGATGGCCGCATCGGCACGCAACACCAAGGGAGAACTAGATGAAACATGACCGCATTATGCATCGCGGAGCGCAGGCCGTGGCCTTGTCGGCCGCGCTGCTGTTTTCTGGCGGCGCGATGGCGCAGCAGAATTTCGTGACGATCGGCACCGGCGGCGTGACAGGCGTCTATTACGCCGCTGGCGGCGCGATCTGCCGGCTGCTGAACAAGGATCGCAAGACCCACGGCATCCGTTGCTCGGTGGAATCGACCGGCGGCTCGGCCTTCAACGTCAACACGATCAAGGAAGGCGAACTCGACTTCGGCATGGCCCAGTCGGACGTCCAGTACAACGCATCGAAGGGCGAGGAATCCTTCAAGGACGGCGGCGCGCATACCGATCTGAGGGCCGTGTTCTCGATCCATCCGGAACCCTTCACCGTGCTGGCGCATCCGAATGCGAACATAACCAAGTTCGAGGACTTCAAGGGCAAGCGCTTCAATGTCGGAAACCCCGGCTCAGGCACCCGGTCCTCGATGGAGCGCCTGCTCGGCGCCATGGACTGGACCTTGGCCGACTTCTCGCTCGCTTCGGAACTGAAGGCCGACGAGCACGGCCCGGCGCTCTGCGACGGCAAGATCGACGGCTTCTTCTACGGCGTCGGCCATCCTTCGGCCAACATCCAGGATCCGACGACCACCTGCGCCGCGAAGCTGGTGCCGCTGACGGGCGAAGTGGTCGACAAGCTTGTCGCCGACAACCCCTATTACGCCAAGGCGACCATTCCGGGTGGTCTTTACAACAACAACCCCGACGACGTCGAAACCTTCGGCGTCCTCGCCACGCTGGTCACCTCGGCCAATGTTCCCGAGGAGACAGTGTACCAGCTCGTGAAATCGACGTTCGAGAATTTCGACGAGTTCAAGTCGCTGCACCCGGCATTCGCCAATCTCGACCCGGAGAAGATGGTCGCTGACGGAAATTCGGCGCCTCTGCACCCCGGCGCGGAAAAGTACTACAAGGAAAAGGGCTGGCTGAAGTAAGCTTCGCAACCTGACGATACGCCGGCGGGTTCGTGGGGAGCCTGCCGGCGACAATCCATAAAAAGGGAGGGCGTCATGAGCGAAGTCAAGGAACAGACGGCCGACGTAGACCTCGAGCAACTCGAGCAACTGGTAGCCGAGGTCGATACGGGCGGGCGCCATGCGGCCGGGCTCACCGGACAGGTGCTGCTTTGGGTAGCGGTCGCCTGGTCGCTGTTCCAGCTCTGGTACGCCTCGCCCCTGGCTTTCGTTTTCGGCTTCGGCATCCTTAACGATACTGAGGCCCGCGCCATCCATCTCGGTTTCGCGCTGTTCCTGACCTTCACCGCCTATCCGGCGCTCAGATCCTCGCCGCGCGATCGCGTTCCCCTTCTGGATTGGGTATTAGCGTTCGTCGGCGCCTTTGCCGGCGCCTATTTGTTCCTGTTCTACGTCCAGCTTTCCGGGCGTCCGGGCCAGCCGACGACGCTCGACCTCGTCACCGGCACGGTCGGCATCCTGCTTCTCCTCGAAGCGACCCGCCGCGCGCTCGGCCTGCCCATGGTCATCGTCGCTTCGGTGTTCATCTTCTACACCTTTGCCGGCCAGTACATGCCGGATGTTATCCAGCATCGCGGCGCCTCGCTGGTCAAATTCCTCAACCATCAATGGCTGACCACGGAGGGCGTGTTCGGCATCGCGCTCGGCGTCTCGACAAGCTTCGTCTTCCTGTTTGTGCTGTTCGGCACGCTTCTGGAAAAGGCCGGCGCGGGCAACTGGATGATGCAGATCTCGATCGCTCTGCTCGGCCATCTGCGTGGCGGCCCGGCAAAGGTTGCGGTGGTCTCCTCGGCGCTGAACGGTGTCGTCTCCGGCTCGTCCGTGTCCAATGTTGTCTCCGGCGGCATCTTCACCATACCGCTGATGAAGCGCACCGGCCTGTCCGGCGTGAAGGCCGGCGCGATCGAGGCGACCGCGTCGATCAACGGCCAGATCATGCCGCCGGTCATGGGCGCGGCGGCCTTCCTGATGGTCGAGTATGTCGGCATCCCGTATGCGGAGATCGTCAAGCATGCGGTGCTGCCGGCCGTGTTCTCCTATCTGGCGCTGCTTTACATGGTGCATCTGGAAGCGGTGAAGCTCGACATGCAGCCTATACCGCAACGTCCGACGCCGCGGCGGGAGCGCTGGCTGCGCATGGGGCTCGGGCTTTCCGGCAGCATCCTCGCGGTCTGCATCCTTTACTATGGCATCGTCGCCATCCAGGCCACCTTCGGCACAGCCGCGCCGACCCTGCTCGCCATAGCCGGCATCGTCCTCTACGTCGCGACAATCTGGTATTCGTCGCGCTATCCGGACCTGGAACTCGACGACCCGAACGCGCCGATTTTGGAACTGCCGCGCGCCTGGGACGTGACCCGGACCGGGCTGGACTTTCTCATACCCATCGCCGTTCTGCTCTGGTGCCTGATGGTCGAGCAGCTTTCGCCCGGCCTGTCGGCCTTCTGGGCGACGGTCACGATCCTCGGCATCGTCGCCACCCGCAGGCCGCTTATGGCGATTTTCCGGAAGGAGCATTTCCCAAGCTCGGTGCGCGCCGCAGCATGGGATCTGACCGACGGATTGGCGCTCGGCGCGCGCAACATGATCGGCATCGGGGTCGCCACCGCCACGGCGGGCATCGTCGTCGGCACGATCACGCTGACCGGCCTCGGACTGATGATGACGGAACTTGTCGAGTTCATCTCGGGCGGCAACGTCATCCTGATGCTGATCCTCGTCGCCGCGATCAGCCTCGTGCTCGGCATGGGCATTCCGACGACGGCCAACTACATACTGGTGGCGACGCTGATGGCGCCGGTGGTGGTCGATCTCGGCGCGCAGGCGGGGCTGGCGATCCCGCTGATCGCCGTGCATCTCTTCGTCTTCTATTTCGGCATCATGGCCGACATCACGCCGCCGGTCGGGCTTGCCGCCTTCGCCGCGGCGGCGATTTCCAAGGAAGACCCTATCGCCACCGGTTTCCAGGGTGCGTTCTATTCGCTGCGCACGGCGATCCTGCCCTTCGTCTTCATCTTCAATCCAGCCATACTGCTGATCGGCGTCGACACCTGGCCGCAGACGATATGGGTCGCCGCGGTCTCGCTCGCCGCCATCCTGATCTTCTCGGCGGCGACGATGAACTTTTTCGTGACGAAGAGCAGGCTCTGGGAAAGCGCTGTCCTGCTGCTCGTCTGCTTCACCCTGTTCCGGCCGGACTGGTGGCTGAACCAGGTGTCGCCTCCCTATGACGAGTTGCCGGCCAGCGAGTTCCTGTCGGCGGTCGAGCAGGCGCCGGAGGATGCTCGGATCAACTTCATCGTCGAGGGCATCGACCTGATGGGCGACGACGTGCGCAAGACGGTCAACGTGCCGCTCGGCGAGCCGGCCGAGCCGCTGGAGCGGCTGCGTGCCATCGGCCTCACGGTCACTCCGGCCGGCGATACGCTGATGATCACCAATGTCGCCTTCGGCTCCTATGCCAAGCGCATCGGACTCGATGTGGGCTACGATGTCACGGCCGTTCTGAAAAAGGCCGACCAGCCGTCCAGCCTGATCCCTGTCGGAGCGGCACTGGCGGCAACCGCACTTATTGCCGGGCTGCAACTTGCCCGCAAGCGCGCGGCGGCTCGGGAATCGCCGGCGGCCTGAGGCCTCCCGCATGCCGGCTGGATATTGCATATAACTGGTCCTACCAGTTATATATGCGGCCAGGGAGAGAGATCATGAATGCACCTTCCGGCAAAAGTTCCGGCATCGGAATCCCGTTCGATCAGGCCCGCGTCGACCGCCTCATGGAAGAGGCCGGCCTCGATGTCCTGGTCGCCACCTCCAAGCACAATGTCCAGTATCTGCTGGGCGGCTACAAATTCATCTTCTTCGCCGCCATGGATGCGATCGGGCACAGCCGCTATCTGCCGGTCGTCATCTATGAAAAAGGCCGGCCGGAGCATGCCGCCTATATCGGCAATCGCATGGAAGGCGGCGAGCATCACAACAATCGGTTCTGGACGCCGTCGGTCCACACCGCGACATGGGGGACGCTGGACGCCGCAGGCCTCGCGATCGAGCACCTCAAGAAGATCGGCAAGGCCGGTGCGCGGATCGGCATCGAGCCGCCATTCCTGCCGGCCGACGCGCATGGCGTGCTGCAGGACCGGCTCGACGCGAAGCTGGTGGACGCGACTTCGATGCTGGAAAGGATGAGGGCGCTGAAGACGCCGGAGGAGCTCGATAAGCTTCGCATGGCCTCGGAACTGATAACCGATTCCATGCTGGCGGTGTTTGCGGGCCAGGGGCCGGGGTCGACGAAGCAGGAGATCGTCGATGCGCTCCGCCGCGAGGAGACGAACCGCGGCCTGACCTTCGAATATGCGCTGCTGACGCTTGGCTCGAGCCATAATCGCGCCGTCTCGCCGCAAGCCTGGCAGCCCGGCGAGGTGATGTCGCTCGATTCCGGCGGCAATTATCACGGCTATATCGGCGACCTCTGCCGCATGGCGGTGCTCGGCGAGCCGGACCAACAATTGCAGGACCTGCTGGCCGAGATCGAAGCGGTTCAGCAGGCAGCCTTCTCCAGGATCGCGCCCGGCGTTCTCGGCGGCGATATGATCGCCCATGCTGAGGCCGTGCTGAAAGCCTCACCGAGCGCCGCCTCCACCGACTTCTTCGCGCACGGCATGGGCCTCATCACCCATGAGGCGCCGTTCCTGATGACCAACCACCCGGTGACCTATGAGGGCGTGGATGCTGCGCGGCCGCTGGAGGCGGGCATGGTGCTATCGGTCGAGACCACCATGCTGCACCCGACGCGTGGCTTCATCAAGCTCGAGGACACGGTCGCGGTGAAGCCCGGCGGCTATGAGATGTTCGGCGCCCGCGGCAGAGGGTGGAACCGGGGTGGCGGCTGACGAACCGTCGAGCGCGACCGGGCGCTTTATCTCTCCCCTTTGCTATGCGAGAAGGATAGCCTGACGCCACAGCGCACCTCATCATTGCACGCCGACCAGCCAACTTTCCTTCGCAGGATCATGCTGATAGAAGGCTCGCATTCCTGAAACGCAAGGACCGCCCGATGGCCTCCCGCTCCGCCGAGATCAGCCGCAAGACCAGGGAAACCGAGATCGCCGTCTCCGTCGATATCGAAGGAGACGGCCGCTCTGAAATGGCGACCGGCGTCGGCTTCTTCGATCATATGCTCGACCAGCTGTCGCGGCATTCGCTGATCGACATGAAGGTCACGGCCAAGGGCGACCTGCACATAGACGACCATCACACGGTGGAGGACTGCGGCATCGCCATCGGCCAGGCGCTGGCCAAGGCGCTCGGCGACCGGCGCGGCATTATGCGCTACGCCTCGATCGACCTTGCCATGGACGAGACGCTGACGCGAGCCGCGATCGACGTCTCAGGCCGGCCCCTCCTGGTCTGGGACGTTTCGTTCTCCTCGCCGAAGATCGGCACGTTCGACACGGAACTGGTGCGCGAATTCTTCCAGGCGCTGGCGCAGAATGCCGGCGCGACGCTGCACGTCGCCAACCTCTATGGCGCCAACAACCACCACATCGCCGAAACCTGTTTCAAGGCGGTGGCGCGAGTGTTGCGCGCGGCGCTGGAGCGCGATCCGCGCCAGCCCGACGCTGTGCCCTCGACCAAGGGCACGCTGGGAGGCTAGTAGTGGCGGTCTATGTCGTCATGGAGCCGCCCACCCGCGCCGACGCCGTGCTCGTGCGCGACGGCTTCCATCTGTTCGGGTTCCTGACGCCGCCGATATGGCTGCTCTGGCACCGGCTGTGGATCGAGGCGATCGTAGCTTTCGCCGCGGCGATGGTGCTCGCGACGGTTGGCGAGGTAGCGGATCTCGGCTTTGCCGGCACGCTTCTGTCGCTGCTCGTCTCGGTCTATGTCGGCATCGAGGGCGCCGCGCTTCGCCTTGCGGCGCTGCGCCGCCGCGGCTGGTGTGAATGGGGCGTGGTCGAGGCGGATTCGTTCGACGATGCCGAGGCGCGTTACCTCTTCGATGCCGAGCGGCTTGAACGCGGCGAGCCGCGCGAGCCGAGCCCGCCCGCTTCGCCGCAGCCGGCAGCGCTGCCCCGGCGCTCCGGTCCGGCGCTCGGTCTGCTCAATTATCCCGGAAAAGCCTGACATGCGGGTCGCGATCATCGATTACGGCTCGGGCAATCTGCGCTCGGCCACCAAGGCGTTCCAGCGCGCAGCGCGGGAAGCCGGGGTCGCGGCCGAGATCGACCTGACGGCCGATGCCGGGCGCGTGCGCAGCGCCGACCGCATCGTGTTGCCGGGCGTCGGCGCCTATGCCGATTGCCGCGCCGGCCTCGCGGCGGTGGAGGGCATGGATGAGGCGATCGAGGAAGTGGCGATCGCGAAGGGGCGGCCCTTCCTCGGCATCTGCGTTGGCATGCAGCTTATGTCCGGGCGCGGGCTGGAGAAAACTGTCACGCAAGGTTTCGGCTGGATCGCCGGCGACGTGAAGGAGATCACGCCGGCCGACCCGGCGCTGAAGATCCCGCAGATCGGCTGGAACACGATTCACCTGAAACACACGCACCCGCTGTTCGACGGCATTGCGACCGGCGAGAGCGGCCTGCACGCCTATTTCGTCCATTCCTATCATCTCGACGCCACCGATCCCGCGCAAATCCTTGCCGTGACCGACTATGGCGGGCCGGTTACCGCGGCCGTCGCGCGCGACAATCTTGCGGGCACGCAGTTTCATCCCGAAAAGAGCCAGGCGCTGGGCCTGGCGCTGATCGCCAACTTCCTGAGGTGGAGACCATGAGCAAGAAAGGCTACTGGATGGCGATGGTCGACGTGACCGACCCGGAAAACTATCCGAAATACATCGCCGCCAACAAAGCGGCCTTCGACAAATACGGCGGGAAGTTTCTGGTGCGCGGCGGCCAAGGGCAGGTCTTCGAGGGACCGGCGGCGACGCGCCTGGTGGTGGTCGAGTTCGATTCCTACCAGACCGCGCTCGACTGCTATCACTCGCCGGAATACCAGGCGGCGCTGAAACTCAGGCAGGCCTATTCGAACGCGCATTTCGCGATAGTCGAAGGCGCTTGAGGCGGTGATACTCTTCCCCGCCATCGACCTGAAGGACGGCCAATGCGTGCGCCTGAAGCTCGGCGATATGGAGCAGGCCACGGTTTACAATGCCGATCCCGCGGCCCAGGCCAAGACTTTCGAGGACCAGGGATTCGAATGGCTGCATGTCGTCGACCTGAACGGGGCGTTCGCCGGCGGCAGCGTCAACGGCGCGGCGGTCGAGGCGATCCTTGCGGCCACGAAAAACCCGGTGCAGCTCGGCGGCGGCATCCGCACGCTGGCCGACATCGAAGGCTGGCTCGACAAGGGGCTGGCGCGGGTCATTTTAGGCACGGTGGCGGTGCGTGATCCCGATCTGGTCAGGGAGGCCTGCAAGAAATTTCCCGGAAAGGTCGCGGTCGGCATCGACGCCAAGGGCGGCAAGGTTGCGGTCGAGGGCTGGGCCGAGGCGTCGGAACTCGGCGCGATCGAGCTGGCGCAAAAATTCGAGGGCGCGGGCGTCGCGGCGATCATCTATACCGATATCGACCGCGACGGCATTCTGGCCGGCATCAACTGGGAAGCGACGATCGAGCTCGCAGACGCCGTGTCGATCCCGGTGATCGCCTCGGGCGGCCTCGCCTCGATCGCCGACATCGTGCGCATGACTATGCCCGACGCGGAAAAGCTGGAAGGTGCGATATCGGGCCGCGCGCTCTATGACGGGCGCATCGACCCGCAGGAAGCGCTGGCGATCTTGCGCGCTGATCGACCTTAGGAGCGCAACGATGAAACTCGCCATAGTACTGGCGCCCTACGACAGCGGTCACTATCGGTCCGGATGTGGACTTGGCCCCGAAGCGCTGCTTTCCGCCGGACTTGTCGACGCCCTCCAGTCTCGTGGCCACGACCTGATCGTTCACGACATAGACAGGGTCGGAGATGTTCCGGGAAGAGAAATTGCAACCGGCTTTGCCGTTTGCTCTGCTGTTGCCGCGCAGGTTCGCGCTGCATGCGAAGATGAACGGTTCCCGATCGTCCTTTCCGGCAATTGCCTGACCGCCGCGGGTGCGGTCGCCGGCGAAGACGCAGACTCAATTGCCTGGTTCGATCAGCATGGCGATATCAACACGCCGGAAACGTCCAGTTTTGGATTTCTGGACGGGATGGCTCTGTCTTCCATTCTGGGACTGTGCTGGCGCCCGATGACGGCTGCGATACCGGGCTTCCGAGCGATCGAGCCAGAACGCTGCCTGCTGGTCGATGCGCGCGATCTCGACCCAGACGAGAAATTGCTGCTCGATAGACTGCCGGTCGTTCGCGCGCCTTGCGAGGAAGCGGTCGGTCAGGCCGGCAAACTCATTGCGGCTGGAGCTAGCCGTCTCCACCTGCATCTCGATCTTGACGTCCATGATCCGGAGACGCTGCTTGTGAATCGCTACGCTACACCGGGCGGGCCTTATCCAGCGCAGCTTCGAAGGACTGTCTGCGACCTGGCGCAGTCCTTTCCGGTTTCCGGCATGACAATCTCGGCATACGATCCATCGGTCGACGTAGCCCGGAAGGTCCCGTCGGCGGTCTCGACGCTTCTGGTCGACTTTCTCGCGGCGCTGAGGAAATCATAATGCTGAAAGCTCGCGTCATCCCCTGCCTGGACGTCAGGGACGGCCGCGTCGTCAAGGGCGTCAACTTCGTCGATCTGATCGACGCCGGCGATCCGGTAGAGGCGGCCAAAGCCTATGATGCGGCAGGCGCGGACGAGCTCTGCTTCCTCGACATCACCGCCTCGTCGGAAAACCGCGAGACGATCTTCGATGTCGTCGCCCGCACGGCCGAGCAATGTTTCATGCCGCTGACCGTTGGCGGCGGCGTGCGTCAGGTCGCCGACATTCGCAAGCTGCTGCTCGCCGGAGCCGACAAGGTCTCGATCAACACGGCCGCCGTGAAAAACCCGGATTTCGTCGCCGAGGCCGCCGACAAGTTCGGCAACCAGTGCATTGTCGTCGCCATCGACGCCAAGAAGGTTTCGGGCCCGGGCGAAGCCGACCGCTGGGAGATTTTCACTCATGGCGGCCGGGAAAAAACCGGCATCGACGCGATCGAGTTTGCGCGGCGTGTGGTCGACCTCGGCGCCGGCGAGATCCTGCTCACCTCGATGGACCGCGACGGCACCAAGGCAGGCTACGACATAGCGCTGACCCGCGCGGTTGCCGATGCGGTGCGCGCCCCGGTTATCGCGTCCGGCGGCGTCGGCACGCTCGACCACATGGTCTCGGGCATTCGCGACGGCCATGCGACGGCGGTGCTCGCCGCCTCGATCTTCCATTTCGGAACGTTCACCATAGCCGAGGCCAAGGCCCATATGGCCGCCGCCGGCCTGCCGATGCGGCTGGACTCCATCGCCTGACCGTCATACAGGGTTTTTTCGATGACGGATTTTTCGCTCGCCGATCTGGAGAGGATCATAGCAACGCGCGCCCGCTCCGGCGATCCGGAATCGTGGACGGCGAAGCTCTATGAGCGCGGTATCGAAAAAGCGGCGCAGAAGCTTGGCGAGGAGGCGGTCGAGACGGTGATCGCAGCCGTCAAGGGCGACGCCAAAGCCGTCATTTCGGAAAGCGCCGATCTTCTTTATCATTGGCTGGTTGTGCTGACGATCGCAGGCGTCTCGACTTCGGATGTGATGGCCGAACTGGAGCGGCGCACCGCGCGGTCGGGCACGGCCGAAAAGGCGGCGCGCGACCGGAGCTGAACAGGCCGGCGCAATGTGGGAAAAGCGATGGATCAACTCGTCCCGACCGAGAAATATTCGCCTTATCGGTTTTTTTCGGCGGAACGCTGGGCGGAATTTCGTGCCGACACGCCACTGACGCTGACCGAGAGCGAAGTTGGCAGGCTGAGTTCGCTTTACGATCCGATCGACCTCGACGAGGTGCGGCGCATCTATCTGTCGATGTCGCGGCTACTTTCGGCGCATGTCGAAGCGAGCCAATTGCTGTTTCGCCAGCGCAAGGTTTTTTTCAATTCGAACGATGCCGTCAAGACGCCCTTCATCATTGGCATGGGCGGCTCGGTGGCGGTCGGCAAGTCGACCACGGCGCGCGTCATGAAGGAACTGCTCGCCCGCTGGCCGTCAAGCCCCAAGGTGGACCTCGTCACCACCGACGGCTTCCTCTATCCCAACGAGATATTGCGCCGCGAAAACCTGATGGAGCGCAAGGGCTTTCCGGACAGCTACGACGTCGGGGCGATCCTGCGCTTCCTGTCGGCGATCAAATCCGGCCAGCCGAACGTGCGCGCGCCCGTCTATTCGCATCTGACCTACGATGTGGTGGCCGGCGAGTATGTCACCATCGACCGGCCCGACATTCTGATCTTCGAGGGCCTCAACGTACTGCAGGCGGGCGACCTGCCCAAGGACGGCAAATACGTGCCCTTCGTCTCCGATTTCTTCGACTTCTCGATCTATATCGACGCCGACGAGGAGATGATCCACAACTGGTACATCACCCGCTTCATGCGGCTCCGGGAGACGGCGTTCCGCAATCCCCAATCCTTCTTCCACCGCTATTCGCAACTGTCGGAAGACGCGGCCCGCGCCATCGCCGAGGGGCTGTGGGCCAACATCAATCTCAAGAACCTGCGCGAGAACATCCTGCCGACACGCCCGCGAGCCGATCTGATCCTGCGCAAGGGCGTCGATCATCTGGTCGAGGAAGTGGCGCTCAGGAAGCTGTGAGCCTGCCGTTCTCCCGTCGCCCATGCCTCTATATGCTTGACCCCGAAGTAGATCACGGCAACGATGGCGATCGAGGCATAGCCGTCGATCGCATAGTGCCACGCCAGGTAGACCGAACTCGCGACGATGACCGCTACATAGGCGAAGGCGGCAAGCCCCAGCCGGCTCGAATGGTCCCACAGGAAGAGAGCATTGAGTGCTGCCAGGGCCACATGCACGCTCGGGAACGCCGAAATACCCGAGCCGAAACCCGCAGTCCCGTATTGGTGGAGCGACCAGAGATAAGTCTGGTAGGTGACAGCCGAGTTGGTGCTCTGTGCACCATGGGCAAGGAAGGCGAGCTGCGCCGCAAAGCGGCCTTCGTCGCCAGTCACCGCGCCGTAGAAGGCCGGCCCCGCTGATAGGAACAGCCCGGCGAGAAGATTGCCGCACACGACCCACACTAGCATGAAGCAGACGAGGTAGCGTGTCCGCATCCTGCGAGTGCGAGGCGACGTGGCGACATAAAACAGGGCTCCGAAGCACAATGCGAACCACAGCACGTTGTAGTTCCATTCCAGGACCAGGCGCACGAGGTCGTGCTCGCCAATCCGGTAGAGCCAGATCCAAGGGTCGACGCCGAAATGGAGCCAGCGATCGATATCGGCCTGGAGACGGTCGTGCGGAAACCCGCCTTGCCAGTGGGGCAGCGCGTTCTTGAGGGATGTGTAAGTGCCTTGAAACAGCATCATGGAGAGCAGCAGCGCGACGCCGGCGACAAGGCAGGCAAGGCGTTCGGTCGAAAACGCCAGGCGCAGCGCCAGCGTGCGGCGACGGTCAACGCGATGGATGACGATGGCATAGACCAGGAGGAGGTTGAGCACGGGGAACAGGAAGCCGAATAAGGTGAACCATTTGGCGACATAGACACCATAAGCCGCGCTCTCCCCCCTACCGGTGGCGCTCAGCGCCAGAAGCCCAAGCGCGGTGTAGGCGACCACCAGCAGGTAGAGTCCGGCATCCCCGCGCACAAGGCGCCTGCTCTCGCGTGCTACAATCCTCCACCCCTGCCAGCACCGCGATCGTGTCACGCCCGGTCCTCGCCGTTTGCGTTGATGGGAAGGCTCTTAGCGCAAGAATCTCAACAGAGTGCTTAGATCGTGCCGGGCCTAGTCACCCTTCTCGACGTCAGATTGATCCGCCCGCCATTCTTCAAGAGCGTGGATATCGCCGGATGTGGTCGACGCCGTGGAAGGCGAGCCCGCCAAGCACGAGGGGCTGTGGGCCAACATCAACCTGAAGAACCTGCGCGAGAACATCCTGCCGACACGACCGCGCGCCGATCTGATCCTGCGTAAGGCCGCCGATCATCTGGTCGAGGAAGTGGCGCTCAGGAAGCTGTGAGTGGAGAATTGGCAGTCGCTGGCCGGTTGGCGATTCTTTGAACAATCAAATTGTCATCTAGTCATCAAGCCATGAACAGCAGCGGCAAGATGAGCAGGGGCGAGATCGGCAGGCCGATCGTGTTCAGCAAGACGACGAGTTGAGGCAGCGCCAAGACGACGAGTTGAGGCAGCGCCCAGGCGATCATCACCAGCAACTCGCCCCGGAGTGGCCGCTTTTCAGAGAACGACCAGCGGCGGGCCATCAGCAGCGCACCGCAAAGCAGCAGAGCCAGATCGTAGTTGTGAATATAGGGCGTCATCAGAGCGGTGGCGATAAGCACCATTGCGGCACGACGGTCGGAGTCCTCAACCCGCCACAGCCGAAAGACGAGCACAGCCGCGACGAGGGCCGCGAAGCCGAAATGAATGAGCATCGCAGACGCCGAATTGCCGGTGACGATGCGCATCGCCATGAAAGTAGAGGGGATCATTGTCATGAAAGGTCCGCTACCCTCGCGCTCGAGCGCGTTCAGTGCTGGCAGCGTGTCGCCGAGGTAGTCGCGCCATGGATCGAGGCCGAACAGTGCGACGGCCAGCGCCAAGAGGGCAGCCATAGCGAGTGCGGTCCACGCGATCATCCACCAGCGGCGCTGGAACGCCCACAGCAGCGGCAGCAGAAATCCGACTTGCGGCTTGATCGTCAGCAGCGCCGCCGCGGCTATCGAGACCGGATCGCGTCCGGTGCGTGCCGATAGCGCCAGGAGCATCAGACCGGTCGCGAGGCTGCCGGACTGCCCATAATAGAGGTTCAAGACAGTCGCTGGCGATGTGAGAATTATGGCGATCTCAAACCGATCGAAACCAAAGCGCCGGGCGCCGGCGATCAGCACCGCCAAGCCGATCATGGACCAGATCGCCAGCGCCGCGTAATAGCCGATCAATCCGAACGGCCAAGCCAGCAGCAGCGAATGCGGAGGGTACGCCCATAGGCGCAGGCCGATATTCGCTCCACCTGTGACCGAATCCTGAAAGGCCATGAAATGATCGACCTGATAGATGTCAGGGATGCGATCCGACAGGATGAGCTTCGCCACGCTCCAAAGATTGATGAAGTCCCCACCGACCGGGTCACCTTGCGGGTAGAGAACACCGGTAATTCCGGAGGCTTCGCTGTATTTCGCTACGCAGAAGTAGACGAGATGGCAAAAACCGAGCACGAGCAGGCCGATCTTGAAGCGCCGCTCCGCGTCGCTCGTGCCGCTATCTTTGCTGCGAAACGGCTTCAGTGTTGTCGCGAGGCTGGACATCACAAGGCCGCAGCGTTGGTGCGAATTGGCGCACTGCTCTGGTCAGGAAAGCTTTTGGACTTGCGATTCGTCATCGAAACGTGATCCGGCGCTGCAATTGTCACACCGAGCCACCTACACGGAAAGACTGTAGAATCGGTTAGGAAGAGCCGGGAGGCGTCACCCGCCTCAGCGTAAGATTGATTCGCCCGCCATTCTTCAAGAGCGTCGATGTCGCCGAGTAGATGCGGTCGACGCCGTGGAAGGCAAGCCGGCCCTCGCCGCCGAGCACGACCAGGTCGCCGCTCCGCAGCCGGAAGGACTTTGTCGGGCCGTCGCGGCTGGTCTGCCCGACCCGGAACAGGCAATCGCCGCCGAGCGAGACCGACACGACCGGCGCGGCGAGGTCGAGTTCGTCGCGGTCCTGATGCAGGCCCATCTTCGCCGCATCCGTATAGAAGTTGACCAGGCAGGCTTCCGGCGAGTGCGGGTAGCCGGCGACTTCCTGCCAGAGGCGCAGCAGCGCGTCCGGGATCGGCGGCCACGGTTCGCCGGTCACAGGATGCGTCGGCTGGTAGCGGTAGCCGCGCTCCTTGTCGGTCACCCAGCCGAGCGACCCGCAATTGGTCATGCGCACGCTCATTTCCTTGCCGGTGCGCGGCATGACGGGAACATAGAGCGGCGCTGCCAGCACCACCTTGCGAATGTCCTCAACCAGCGCTTCCTGCGCATCGCGGTCGAGGTAGCCCGGAATGTGGCGAACGCCTTTGGGAAGCACCTGGATCATGGCCCTTATATAGGTGCGTCCTTCGAGGCTCCCCTTCGACAAGCTCAGGGTCGCACCTCAGGATGAGGGCGCTTAGCCCATTCTCGTGCCGTAACGCTGCACTCAATACCTGGACAGCCAGCATGCGCTTTCCAGAATAAGGAGGTGCACCGCCGCCCTCCTCATTCTGACGTGCGAGCGCAGCGAGCCTCGAAGGACGCACCGGAACATTGGCGGCCCCGGGGCGCGTCACGCCTGCTCGATGTCGGGAATCCGCAGCACCTGGCCCGGATAGATCTTGTCCGGATGCTTCAGCATCGGCTTGTTGGCCTCGAAAATGACGGTGTACTTCGACGCCTTGCCCTTGCCGTAGCTCGCCTCCGCGATCTTCGAAAGATTGTCGCCTTTCTTGACCGTATAGAAGACCGGCTGCTTCGCAGGCTTGGCGGCCGCGACCAGCGCCGTCATGTCGACATTGCCGTCGAGCTTCAGGCCCGAATCGGGAGCCACGACCTTAAGCTCGTCGGCCTCGACCTTCGAAATGCCGAGCGTGTTGCCGACGGCGACGACCGCTTTCTCGAAGATCGACTGGTCCTTGACGACACCCTTGAGGATGACCTTGTCGCCTTTGACCGCCACATCGACCTTGTCGGTGCCGAGCTTGTGGGATTCGAGTTCCTTCTTCACGGCAGCGGCTTTCGCCGCCTCGTCGTCGTCATCGCCGAAGCCCAGTTTCTCGCCGACATTCTTCACAAAATCGAATATTCCCATGCCACATCTCCTTGCGCCCCCGCGCGACGGCAAATTTGGCATTTGCCATGCAAAAATGGAAGCCATGTCGGCTCGCGTATAAATTGAGGAGGCGCTCAGTCGCTGTCGACCCTGCCGCGCAGTTTCTTGACGGTGGAGCGTCCGGCCTTGCTCTGCAGCCGCCTCTCGACCGAACCCTTGGTCGGCCGGGTCTTCTTGCGCGGCTTGGGCGGCGGCTCGGCGGCCTTGGCGACAAGTGCGGTCAGCCTGGCGCGCGCATCGGCGCGGTTCTGCTCCTGCGTACGAAACCGGCCAGCCTCGATGACGATGACGCCGTCCTTGGTGGCGCGCTGGCCGGCCAGGCTTATCGTGCGCTCCCGCACGCGCTCGGGAAGGCCCGGCGCATTCCTTGCGTCGAAGCGCAATTGAACGGCGGTCGCCACTTTGTTGACGTTCTGGCCGCCCGGACCCGACGAGCGGATGAAATTCTCGACCAGTTCGTCCTCGCTTATGAAGACATCGGGCGCTACCGATATGCCGTCGCGCTCGGTCACTCGCGCCAGACGATGATCTCGTCCGCTCCCTTGCGCCGTATGTCGGGCACTTTCGCGTTGTCCGCCGGGTAGCCGGCGACGAGCAGGATGATCGCCTTCTCATTGTCCGGCCGGCCGCAAATCGCATTGAGAAAACCCATCGGCGACGGCGTGTGGGTGAGCGAGGCGAGCCCGGCATTATGCAGGCTGGCAATCAGCAGACCGGTGGCGATTCCGACCGATTCGGGCACGTAGTAGTGCTTGACCTTTCCGCCATCCGGACCAAGGCCGTAACGCTGGCCGAAGATCGCGATCAGCCATGGCGCGGTTTCCAGAAACGGCTTTTCAGCGTCGGTGCCGAGCGGGCCGAGCGCGTCGAGCCATTCCTGCGAGGCGCGGGCGCTATAGAATTCGCGCTCCTCCTCTTCGGCGGCCTTGCGGATACGGCTCTTCATCGTGGCGTCCGAAATGCAGACAAAGGTCCAGGGTTGCTGGTTGGCGCCGGATGGCGCGGTCGCCGCCGTCATCACGCAATCCTCGATCAGGCTGCGCGGCACCGGGCGGTCGGAAAAATGCCGGACCGTCCGCCGCCTCGACATCAGTTCGCGGAACTCCGCAGCGCGTCGCGACATGTCCGGCTCGGCATACCCGCGGAAGCGCAGCGGAATTTCTTTCAGCTCGGGCATGGGTTCCTCCGTCCTCGCAATTGAACGGTTTAGCCAAAAGAAAAAGGCCCGGCAAATGCCGGGCCTTCAAAAAAGCGAGCTGTGAGACCAGCTACTCCGCGGCTTCCTGCACGCGCGGCGCAGCACTCAGAACGGCGGCGTCGACATGCGCTTCGAACTTGCCGAAATTGTCGATGAACATGCCGACGAGCCTCTTCGCCTGCCGGTCATAGGCCTGGCGGTCGGCCCAGGTCGAGCGCGGGTCGAGCATCGCCGCATCGACGCCGGGAACGGAAAGCGGCACGGCGAAGCCGAAATTCGGGTCGGTGCGGAATTCCGCGTTCTTCAGCGAGCCGTCGAGCGCAGCGGCAAGCAGCGCCCGCGTCGCCTTGATCGGCATGCGCTTGCCCGTTCCATAGGCGCCGCCGGTCCAGCCGGTGTTGACCAGCCAGCAATCGACGCCGTGTTCGGCGATCAGCCGGCGCAGCAGATTGCCGTATTCGGAAGGATGCCGGGGCATGAAAGGCGCACCGAAGCAGGTCGAGAACGTCGCTTCCGGTTCGTTGACGCCCTTTTCAGTGCCGGCGACCTTCGCGGTGTAGCCGGAAAGGAAGTGATACATGGCCTGCGCCGGCGTGAGCCTGGCGATCGGCGGCATCACGCCGAACGCGTCGGCGGTCAGCATGATGATGTTCTTCGGATGGCCCGCGCGGCCGCTCTTGCTGGCATTGGCGATGAAGTCCAGCGGATAGGCGCAGCGCGTGTTTTCGGTCAGGGAGCCGTCGTCGAAGTCCGGCACGCGATTGTCGTCAAGCACAACATTTTCAAGCACGGTGCCGAAGCGGCGGGTCGTGCCGAAAATCTCCGGCTCGGCCTCCTCCGAGAGGCGGATCGTCTTGGCGTAGCAGCCGCCCTCGAAGTTGAAGATGCCATCCGGCCCCCAGCCATGCTCGTCGTCGCCGATAAGGGTGCGCGAAGCATCGGCCGAAAGCGTGGTCTTGCCGGTTCCCGAAAGGCCGAAGAACACAGCGGCATCGCCGTCCGGCCCTTCATTGGCCGAGCAGTGCATCGGCATGACCCCGCGCGAGGGGAGCAGGTAATTAAGCGCGGTGAACACCGACTTCTTCATCTCGCCGGCGTAGGAGGTGCCGCCGATCAGCACGATCATGCGGGTCAAATCGACGGCAATAACCGTTTCGGTGCGGCAGCCATGCCGCACCGGGTCGGCGCGGAAGGAGGGCAGGTCGATGATCGTCATGCTCGGCACGAAGCGATCCAGTTCCTCCGCCGCCGGGCGAATGAGCAGATTGCGGATGAACAGCGAATGCCAGGCATATTCGGTGACGACGCGCGCCGGCAGCTTCTGGTTCTCATCAGCGCCGCCGACCAGATCCTGCACGAAGAGGTCCTTGTCGGCCGCATGCGCGGTGAAATCGGCAAGCAACGCATCGAAATGCGCCTCGCTCATCGGCTTGTTGTTGTCCCACCAGACATGTGCTTCGGTCGCGGCGTTGCGGACGACGAACTTGTCCTTGGGCGAGCGCCCGGTGTGCTGTCCGGTATAGGCGACGAGCGCGCCATGCGCCGTCAGCCGGGCCTCGTCGCGGCGTATCGCTTCTTCATAGAGCGCCGCGGCATTGAAATTGTAATGCACTCTTCCGCTGGTTTTCAGGCCGGCCGCGTCGATCCCGCAGGCGGGGTTTCGTTTTCCTGTTTCCGTCATGTGAGCCCCTTCAGATGCCCGCCGCCGCTTTGCGCCAACTGGAACAGATCCTAGGGCACGCCTGGTCTCAAACAGAAAAGCCAAACGATTTCAAACTATTAATCGATTTAAGGTTTTTGAATTTTGTTTAAATCGGTTAGATCGGCCATTAGGCCGCATCGTTTCGGTGGTATAAGGCGTTGTGATCTCTGGGCCAAACAGGTAAAGAAACGGCTCGGGGCGGAGAGATTGTGGCAGCCCGGCTGTGACATCGGCCGGTTGATGTGCCACATTTTGTACCCAATTTGTCCCCCAATAGCCCCTTCTCGACCAAGGAAGGGACACCCGCTCATGAGGGAGCAGCTTGAAATGGCGACAATCGCGCTGGTCGACGACGACCGCAACATTCTGACCTCGGTTTCCATAGCCCTGGAATCGGAAGGCTATCGCGTCGAAACCTACACTGACGGCGCCTCGGCGCTGGAAGGTCTGGCTGCTCGTCCGCCGAGCCTGGCCATCCTGGACATCAAGATGCCGCGCATGGACGGCATGGAGCTTCTGCGCCGCATGCGGCAGAAGACCGATCTGCCGGTCATCTTCCTGACTTCGAAGGATGACGAGATCGACGAGCTTTTCGGGCTGAAGATGGGCGCGGACGATTTCATCCGCAAACCGTTCTCGCAGCGCCTGCTGGTCGAGCGGGTCCGGGCGGTGCTGCGCCGCGCATCGGCCCGCGAGGCCGCGGCCAAGACGCCGAACCAGCAGGCCCGCTCGCTCGAGCGCGGACAGCTGGTCATGGACCAGGAGCGCCACACCTGCACCTGGAAGGGCGAGCCAGTGACGCTGACTGTCACTGAATTTCTGATCCTGCATTCGCTGGCGCAGCGTCCGGGCGTCGTCAAGAGCCGGGACGCGCTGATGGATTCGGCCTATGATGAGCAGGTCTATGTCGACGACCGCACCATCGACAGCCACATCAAGCGCCTGCGCAAGAAGTTCAAGGCCGTCGACGACGATTTCGAGATGATCGAGACGCTATACGGCGTCGGCTACCGGTTCCGCGAGGCTTAAGCGGCGTTCCAAATGGCCATGGAAGTGGAGTTGAAGAAGCCGGCGGCCGCCGCGAAGCGGCCGCGCCGGATTCTGCCTTCGCTTCTATCCAACGTGACCGTGCCCCTGCGGCGCTTCCTCGGCCACTATGTCTTTTCGAGCCTGACGCGCCGCATCCTCTTCCTCAACCTGGCCGGCCTCGGCGTCCTCGTCGTCGGCATCCTCTATCTCAACACGTTCCGTGACGGCCTGATCGACGCGCGCGTCGAAAGCCTGATGACCCAGGGCGAGATCATCGCCGGCGCCATCGCGGCCTCTGCGACGGTCGAGACCGATTCGATCAGCATCGATCCGGAAAAGCTGCTCGAATTGCAGGCGGGCGAAAGCATCGGCCCCGGCTCCGACCAGCTCGACAATCTCGACTTCCCGATCAATCCCGAGCGCGTTGCGCCGGTGCTGCGGCGGCTGATCTCGCCGACCCGAACGCGCGCCCGCATCTACGACCGCGACGCCAACCTGCTCCTCGATTCGCGGCATCTCTACTCGCGCGGCCAAATCCTGCGCTACGACCTGCCGCCGGTGCAAGAGGAAGAGCCGGACATCCTGGAACGGTTGCAAAAGGCTGTGTTCGACTTCTTCCGCGACACCGACCTGCCGATCTACCGCGAACAGCCGGGCGGCAATGGCGCGGCGTTCCCGGAAGTGATGAACGCGCTGACCGGCAGCCCGTCCACCATCGTCCGGGTCAGCGAGCAGGGCGAGCAGATCGTATCGGTCGCGGTTCCCATCCAACGGTTTCGCGGTGTGCTCGGCGTGCTGATGCTGTCGACCGAGGGCGGCGACATCGACAAGATCGTTGCCGCCGAGCGCAAGGCCATCCTGCGCGTCTTCGGCGTGGCGGCGCTGGTCACGGTGATCCTGTCAATGCTGCTTGCCTCGACCATCGCCAACCCGCTGCGCCGGCTCTCGGCCGCCGCCGTCAGGGTGCGGCGCGGCGTCAAGAACCGCGAGGAAATTCCGGATTTCTCCGACCGCCAGGACGAGATCGGCAATCTGTCCATCGCGGTGCGCGACATGACCAACGCGCTCTATGCCCGCATCGAGGCGATCGAGAGTTTCGCCGCCGATGTCAGCCATGAGCTGAAGAACCCGCTGACCTCGCTGCGCAGCGCCGTGGAGACCCTACCGCTGGCAAAGAGCGCGGAATCGCGCGAGCGGCTGATGGATGTCATTCAGCACGATGTCCGCCGCCTTGACCGGCTGATCACCGACATTTCCGACGCCTCCAGGCTCGATGCGGAACTGGCGCGCGAGGACGCCGAACGGGTCGACATGAAGAAGCTGGTCGGCGACCTCGTCTCGGTGTCGCAGGATGCCGGCCGCCAGAAGCGCAAGATGACTATCGACTTCAAGGCTGCCAAGCTGCCGCAGGGCGTCAAGGGCTACTACGTCAACGGCCACGACCTGCGGCTCGGCCAGGTCATCACCAATCTGATCGAGAACGCCCGCTCCTTCGTGCCGGAAGAGGGCGGACACATCAACGTCTCGCTGGCGCGCGAGGGCAAGTTCATCATCGTCACCATCGACGACAACGGCCCCGGCATCCGCGCCGACAGCATCGACCGCATATTCGAGCGCTTCTATACCGACCGCCCGTCGGGCGAGGCTTTCGGCCAGAATTCGGGCCTCGGCCTGTCGATCAGCCGGCAGATCGCCGAGGCGCATGGCGGCTCACTGACGGCGGAGAACATTCCGGGCGTCAAGCCGGGCGACATGAAGGGCGCGCGCTTCGTCATGACGCTTCCCGCCGAAGGCTGAAAATGACGCCGCAGAACATGCATGGGACTGCGGTCATCCTCGGCGACCGCGGCGTGCTGATTACCGGCGGCGCCGGCTCCGGCAAGACCGCGCTGGCGCTGGCTCTCATCGCCCAGGCAAGGCGCGAGGGAATATTCGCCCGGCTTGTCTCGGACGATCAGGTCTTTCTCTCCAATCGTGGCGGGCGCGTGGTCTGCAGCGCACCCCCGACGATCAGCGGGCTGGTCGAGGTCCGCGGTCTCGGTCCGCGGCCGATCCCGGCCGAGCCGTCCGCCGTTGTCGACCTTGTGGTCAGGCTGGCGCCGGCCGACGCCACCGAGCGGTTTCCGGAGGAGGCGACGGTCGCGCTCGCCGGCTGCGAGGTCGCCTGCGTTGACCTTGCGGAACGCAATGCGGCCGGCGCGGCGGCCGCGGTCGCCGCGCGGCTTTCCCTGCCGCCATTCGCGTGAAAACCGACCGCACCAATGGCCAAAATGCGTCAATATGGCCGGCACAGCCGCAATTTGGGGCTTGTCAACGCTGGCCGCGTCGCCAAGATAGCGCTCCCGCCATCCCGGAAATGGAATGGAGCGCCGGGCATTCAAGATGAGCTCATGACAAGAGCCGTGACGGGAGCTGCCGCAGAATGATCGGACTCGTGCTTGTAACGCACGGTCAGCTGGCCGAAGAGTTCCGCCATGCCGTCGAGCATGTCGTCGGGCCGCAGCAGAATTTCGCAACCGTCGCCATCGGCGCCGATGACGATATGGAGCAGCGCCGGCGCGACATCGTCGACGCCGTCGCGCACACCGATACCGGAGCCGGCGTCGTGGTGCTGACCGACATGTTCGGCGGCACGCCGTCCAATCTGGCGATCTCGGTGATGGAGCCGGGTCGCATCGAGGTGATCGCCGGCATGAACCTGCCGATGCTGATCAAGCTCACCAGCGTGCGCAAGGCCGACAATATGGCCGGCGCGCTCGAGGAAGCGCAGACCGCCGGCCGCAAATACATCAATGTAGCCAGTCAGCTCCTGAGCACCAAATGAGCGGAATGCCGTTTTCGAGTGAGGACGGCGTCGTCAGCCGGGAGTTCCAGATCGTCAACCAGCGAGGCCTGCACGCGCGCGCCTCGGCCAAATTCGTCCAGGTCGCCGGCGGATTCCAGGCGTCGGTCGACGTCGAACGCGATGGGGTGAAGGTCGGCGGCACCTCGATCATGGGTCTGATGATGCTTGCCGCCAGCCCCGGATGCTCCATCCGCGTGACCGCAAAAGGACCGGAGGCGCATGAGGTCATGGCGGCGCTCGAGGAACTGATCGCGACCCGGTTCGGCGAAGAATACTGACGCTGGCGTCCCTCCGGGACATGCACGAATAAAGATTTCTTTATATCCCATTGTCGGAGGCCGGCTTATCTGTTAGTCAGGCGCCGATAAATTGCGCCTTTTGAACGGCTTTGCGCCGGGGCGCGCGTCAAACTCATTTCACCGGAGCGCTGCCATGGCAGATAAGGATTACATCGTCGCCGACATTTCGCTCGCCGACTGGGGCCGCAAGGAAATCGAGATCGCCGAAACCGAAATGCCCGGCCTGATGGCCTGCCGCGAAGAATTCGGTTCGGCCAAGCCGCTAAAGGGCGCGCGCATCACCGGCTCGCTGCACATGACCATCCAGACCGCGGTGCTGATCGAGACGCTGAAGGCGCTCGGCGCCGAAATCCGCTGGGCCTCCTGCAACATCTTCTCCACGCAGGACCATGCCGCCGCAGCCATCGCCGCCTCCGGCGTTCCGGTGTTCGCGGTCAAGGGCGAGACGCTGGAAGATTATTGGGTATACACCGACCGCATCTTCCAGTGGGCCGATGGCGGCACGTCGAACATGATCCTCGACGATGGCGGCGACGCCACGATGTACATTCTGATCGGCGCGCGCGCCGAAGCCGGCGAGGACGTGCTGTCCAATCCGGGCAGCGAGGAGGAAGAGATACTGTTTGCCCAGATCAAGAAGCGCATGGCGGCGACGCCGGGCTTCTTCGCCAGGCAGAAAGCCGCGATCCGCGGCGTCACCGAAGAGACCACGACCGGCGTCAACCGGCTCTACCAGCTGCAGAAGAAGGGCCTGCTGCCCTTCCCGGCGATCAACGTCAACGATTCGGTCACCAAGTCGAAGTTCGACAACAAGTATGGCTGCAAGGAATCGCTGGTCGACGGCATCCGTCGCGCAACCGACACGATGATGGCCGGCAAGGTTGCCGTGGTCTGCGGCTATGGCGACGTCGGCAAGGGCTCGTCCGCCTCGCTCAAGGGCGCCGGCGCCCGCGTCAAGGTTACCGAGGTCGACCCGATCTGCGCGCTGCAGGCGGCCATGGACGGCTTCGAGGTCGTGACGCTGGAAGATGCGGCCCCAACCGCCGACATCGTCATCACCACTACGGGCAACAAGGACGTCATCACGCTCGACCACATGCGCATGATGAAAGACATGGTGATCGTCGGCAATATCGGCCATTTCGACAATGAGATTCAGGTGGCGGCGCTTCGCAACCTGAAATGGACCAACGTCAAGCCGCAGGTCGACATGATCTCCTTCCCGGACGGCAAGCGGATGATCCTGCTTTCCGAGGGCCGGCTGCTCAATCTCGGCAATGCGACGGGGCATCCGAGCTTCGTCATGTCGGCATCCTTCACCAACCAGGTGCTGGCGCAGATCGAACTGTGGACCAAGCCCGGCGCCTACAAGAACGAGGTCTATGTCCTGCCCAAGCACCTCGACGAAAAGGTCGCCCGGCTGCACCTCGACAAGCTCGGCGCGAAGCTTACCGAGCTCAGCGGCGAGCAGGCTGCCTATATCGGCGTGACGCAGCAGGGTCCGTTCAAGCCGGAACACTACAGATACTGATCTGCGTTTACCAAACTACCAGATATTGAAGCCGGGCGATTGACTTTCGCCCGGTTTTTCTTTTTGCGCCGCGGCCTTCTTCACGCCGATTCGCCCAGACTGTATGGTGACGTGATTCGCGATGCTTCGGCTCTTGGGCGAACCGCCGGGGCATTGCCGGGCGGTCTTGAAATCGGACGGCGGAGAGGAACAAGGCATGCCGGGGGAATACCCGCGTAGAGCGGGACTGGCCGTTACCGGCGGCCGCAATGATTCACATACCGGCGCGCGGTTCGGCGGAGCATGGCCGAAGCGCCTGTTCGCGCGTTCCCCCGTTCGGCGCCTGCTCGGCGCAACCTCGCTTTCCACGCTTCTCGCCACCGATCTGGCCTTCGCGCAAACCGAAGCCGTCGTGCGCTCGTCCGGCCTCTCGGTCGGCACGGTCGAGGTGATCCAGATTTCCATGTTCGCCGGCGTGATGGGCGCGGCTCTGATCTCGGCCATCGTCCTGATCCGCGAACGGGCCCGGACATCGGCCGAGAATGTAGAGCTGCGCAACCGCATCGCCGATCTCAACGCATCGCTGCAGCGTTCCGATGCGCTCCTCAATCTGCGCGACCAGCGTGTGGTGGTGTGGGCGTCGGAGAAGCAGAAGCCGGAACTGATCGGTGCCTTGCCGGCGGAGACCGGCGCGCCCGAGGATCGCGCGGCCTTCCTGGCCTTCGGGCGCTGGCTGATGCCGCGCTCGGCGGCAGCGCTCGACCACGCAATGGCCGGGCTGCGCGAAAGGTCCGCCGCCTTCGACCTCGTGGTCGAGACGCAAAGCGGCGCACCGCTCGAGGTCCAGGGCCGCAAGACTCCTGCCCATGTGCTGATAAAGTTCATGTCGCTGTCGGAGGCGCAGCGCAACCAGGCGCGGCTGCGGCTGGAAAACCAGCGGCTCTCGGCCGAGCACGAGAACATGCTCGGGCTGATCGATGCGCTGAAGATGCCGTTCTGGATCCGCTCGGCCGACGGGCGGCTGAAATGGGTCAATCGCGCCTATGCGGAAGCCGTGGAGACTTCCAGCCCCGAGGCCGCGATCAGCGAAGGCAGGGAGTTTCTCGGCACGCCGGCGCGCGAGGCGATCGCCCGCCAGCATCTGGCCACGCCGGTCTTCGAACAGAAGCTTTCGACCGTGATCGGCGGCGACCGCAAGGTCTTCACGGTCACCAATTACGCCGGCGGCGAAGGCTCGGCCGGCATCGCCACCGACATGAGCGCCATCGAGGCGATCCGCGAGGAATACGAGCGGACCGTCCGCAGCCATGCCGACACGCTCGACCAGCTCACCACCGCGGTGGCGATTTTCGACAGCGGTCAAAAGCTGCGCTTCTTCAACCAGGCCTTCCAGAAGCTTTGGGATCTCGATGGCGGCTTCCTGGCCAGCGCGCCGGATAATGCGCTGCTGCTCGACCGGTTGCGCAGCGAAGGCAAGATCGCCGAACAGCCGGAATGGCGGCGCTGGAAGGAAAACCTGCTTGCCGCCTATCGCGCGGTCGAGACCCAGGAGCATTGGTGGCATCTGCCCGACGGCCGCACGATCCGCGTCGTCGCCAACCCGCAGCCCAAGGGTGGCGTGACCTGGGTGTTCGAGAACCTGACCGAGAAAATGAACCTCGAAAGCCGCTACAATACGGTGGTCAGGGTGCAGGGCGAGACGCTCGACAATCTGGCCGAAGGCGTCGCCGTGTTCGGGCCCGACGGCCGTATCAGGCTCTCGAATCCGGCCTTTACCGGCCTGTGGGGGCTGCCGGCCGACATTGTCGGCCAGAAGACGCACATATCGGCGATCCGCGCCCAGTGCGAGGCGCTCGCCAAGGACAGCCCCTGGGGCGGCTTCGTTGCGGCGGTGACCGGCTTCGACGACGAGCGGCGCGACCGGCATGGCCAGACCGAACTGGTGAACGGCACGGTGCTGCGCTACGCCGTCATCCACCTGCCCAACGGCCAGGTCATGATGACCTTCGTCGACGTGACCGACAGCGTCGCTGTCGAGCGCGCGCTGAAGGAGAAGAACGAGGCGTTGCAGAAGGCCGACCAGCTCAAGAACGATTTCGTCCAGCACGTGTCCTATGAGCTGCGCTCGCCGCTAACCAACATTATCGGTTTCACCGAGCTCTTGTCGTTGGCCGCCACCGGGCCGCTGGCGCCGCGCCAGCGCGAATATGTCGAGCATATCGGCTCGTCGTCATCCGTGCTGCTCACCATCGTCAACGACATTCTCGACCTCGCCACCGTCGACGCCGGCATCATGGAGCTGGAGATAGCCGAGGTTCGTATCGACCAGACCATCGCGGCGGCGGCCGAACTTGTGTCCGACCGGCTGGAGGAGCATTCGATCCGGCTTGAGATCGACGCGGCCGGCGCGCCGAAGACCTTCCACGGCGACGAGACCCGCATCCGCCAGATACTGTATAATCTGTTGAGCAACGCCGTGAACTATGCGCCCGAGGCGAGCACGATCACGCTTTCCTGCCGGCAGTTGCCGCATGGGGTCGAATTTTCCGTGCATGACGACGGGCCGGGCATGCCGCCCGAAATCCTCGACACGGTGTTCCGGCGCTTCGAGCCGCGGGTCAATGGCGGCAGGCGGCGCGGCGCCGGGCTCGGCCTGTCTATCGTCAAGAGCTTCGTCGAACTGCATGGCGGCAAGGTGCGCATCGACACCGGCCGGGACCGCGGCACCACCGTGGCTTGCGAGTTTCCGGCAGCACCGAGCGGCGTCCGCGCCGCGGCGGAGTAGTGCTGCCTGATGGATTTTTCGACCCTTGAGCGGTTCCTCCCCGACGAGCGTGCGACGACCATGCTTGGCGCGGATCTGGCTCTGGCCTTGCGCGCCGGCGATGTGCTGGCGCTCGAAGGCGATCTCGGGGCGGGCAAGACGACGCTGGCGCGCGGACTGATCCGGGCGCTGGCCGGCGACCCGGAGCTGGAGGTGCCGAGCCCCACCTTCACCCTTGTGCAGGCCTATGAGGGCCGCATTCCGGTCCATCATTTCGATCTTTACCGGCTGGCCTCGGCGGCCGAGCTTAACGAACTGGGTTTCGACGACGCGGTCGCTCAGGGTGCGGCCCTGGTCGAATGGCCTGATCGGGCGGTAGGCCGCCTGCCGGAAAGCGCCGTTCATGTCGAACTCACCCATCAGGACGCCGGCCGGCTTGCCCGGATTACCGGCAAAGGCGCTGCCATCGAGCGCATCGGCCGCTCGCTCGCTGCGCGCGATTTTCTGGCGCAGTCAGGCCATGGTGGTGCGCAGCGGAAATACTTCACCGGCGACGCATCGGCGCGCTCCTACGAGATAGTCGATGGCAATGGCCAGCCACAGCTGGTGCTGATGAACTCGCCCAAGCTGGTGCTCGGCCCGCCCGTCCGCGACGGCAAACCCTATGCCGAGATCGCCCACACGGCGCAGTCCGTCTCGGCTTTCGTCGCCATCGACCGCGCGCTGAAGGCAGGGGGCGTGGCGGTTCCCGAAATTTTCGCCGCCGATCTCAAACAGGGCTTTCTGCTGATCGAGCATCTCGGCTCCGGCAGCTTTCTTGACGCCGGAAAGCCGGTGGCGGCGCGCTATGCCGCGGCGGCCGAACTGCTCGCCATGATGCATGGCCGGAAATGGCCAAGCCGTATGGAAGCGGCGAAGGGCGTGCACCATGTCGTTCCGCCTTTCGACCAAGATGCCATGATGATCGAGGCCGAACTGCTGGTCGACTGGTATATTCCGTTCGTAACCGGTAAGCCGGCTAATGATGAGGTTCGCGCAGGTTTCAAGGAAGCGTGGCGCGAAATCTTCGGGCGACTGGAAGACGCGGAAAAGACGCTGATGTTACGGGATTTCCACTCGCCGAACCTGATCTGGCAGGCTGAACGCCACGGTCACGACCGCATCGGCGTACTCGATTTCCAGGATGCGCTGATCGGGCCGTCGGCCTATGATCTGGCATCGCTGGCCATGGATGCGCGCGTGACCGTTTCGCCTGAAATCGAGCATTCGACCTACGACGCCTACGTCGCCGCGCGCCGATCGGCGGGTCCGTTCGACGAGGCGGGCTTCAGCGAAGCCTATGCGGCGATGGCGGCGCAGCGCAATTCCAAGATCCTCGGCATTTTCGTGCGTCTTAACGAGCGCGACGGCAAGCCGGACTATCTGCGCCATCTACCGCGCATCCGCGACTACCTCAGCCGGGCTCTCGCGCATCCGGCGCTTGCCGGGCTCAAGGATTTCTACAGCCGCAACGGCCTGCTTGGAGATACCGCGGAATGAACGGCGCGCCTGATACCGCGATGGTCCTCGCCGCCGGCCTCGGTATCCGCATGCGGCCGATCACCGCCACAAAGCCGAAGCCGCTGATCGAGGTCGCCGGCAAGTCTCTGCTCGACTGGGGCCTGGACAGCCTGGCCGAAGTCGGCGTCGCCAAGGCCGTCGTCAACGTCCACTATTTGCCCGAACAGATCGTCGCCCATGTAAGCCGGCGGCAGAAGCCGAGGATCGTCATTTCCGATGAAAGCGAGGCGCTGCTCGATTCGGCCGGCGGCATCGTCAAGGCGCTGCCGGAGCTCGGGCCAAAACCCTTCTACGTCGTCAACGCCGATACCTTCTGGGTCGATGAGGCGGAATCGAATCTCGGCAGGCTGGCTGCGGCGTGGGATGCGTCGAAGATGGACATGCTGCTGATGCTCGCCGACCTGCGATCGGCCACCGGCCATAGCGGCGGCACGGATTTCCTGGTCGCGCCCGATGGCCGCCTGTCCCGCGCCGGCGGCGACCCATCCGGCCTGATCTATGCCGGGGCGGCGATCGTACACCCCGGGATCTTTGCCGGCGCAGCAATCGCGAAACAGTCGCTCAATCTCTATTTCGACCGTGCCATCGCGGCGGGCCGGCTGTTCGGTCTGCGCATGAATGGCAGCTGGATCACGGTCGGCACCCCGGACGCGATCGCGCCGGCCGAGGCGGCTGTCGCGCGGGCTCAAGTGGTCGGCGCATGACCGGCGGCGGAAAGCCGCCGCGGGTGTTTTCAATCCCGCCCGGCGTCGCCTTCCTGCCGACCATGGCCGAGGCGCTGAATGGCGGCCGGCTCGTGCCCGGCTTCCGCTTCGACGGCGATCCTCTGGATCTGGCCGATGTGACGATCTACGTGCCGACCCGCCGCGCCGCACGCGAGCTGCGGGGCGTGTTCGTCGACATGGCCGGCGGGCGCTCGGCGATCCTGCCGGTGATCCGGCCGCTCGGCGAATTCGACGAGGACGAGGCGATCTTTGCTCCCGGAAGCGCCGGCGCGATCGATCTTTTGCCGCCGATCGCGCCGGCCGACCGGCTGCTGCTGCTCGCGCCGATGGTGCGCGCCTGGAAGCGCCGCCTGCCCGCACATGTCGCGGCCCTGTTCGAAGAAGACATCGTCGTGCCGGCGTCGACCGCCGACGCCATCTGGCTGGCGCGCGACCTCGCCGCACTGATGGACGAGATCGAGACAGAGGGTTCGGACTGGAAGAAGCTCGGCGAACTGGTTTCCGGCGACCTTGCCAATTGGTGGCAGGTGACGCTCGATTTCCTCGAAATCGTCACCTCGGCGTGGCCGGCGCTGCTCGCCGAGCGCGGGCAGTCGAACCCGGCCGCGCATCGAAGCGCGTTGATCCGGCTGGAGGCTGAGCGGCTGCGGCAAAATCCGCCCGCCGGCCCGGTGATAGCGGCCGGCTCCACCGGCTCCATTCCAGCAACCGCCGAGCTGCTGTCGGCGATCGCCCGGTTGCCGAACGGCGCCGTGGTGCTGCCCGGATTGGATAAGTCGCTCGACGAGCGGTCCTGGGCGATCATCTCGGACCTCGTGCCCCAAGCGTCGGTTCTAGGCCACCCGCAATACGGCCTGGCAAAGCTCCTGCAGAAGATCGGCATCCTGCGTGCCGATGTCGACGAGATAGGCTCGCCCAAAAAGGCGATGTCGGACCGCGCGGCTCTGGTCGGCGAGGCTCTAAGGCCGGCCGAAACCACCGACGACTGGGCCGGGCGGCGCATCGCCATGAATTCCGGCGAATTGGCCGACGCGCTCTCCGGTGTGACGCTCCTGGAAGCCGCCAATGAGCGGGACGAGGCGGCGGCCATCGCGGTCGCGCTGAAGGCAGCCGTCGAGGCGCCGGGCCGCACCGCCGCGCTGGTCACCGGCGACAGGAACCTGGCGCGTCGGGTCTCGGCCGAACTGCTGCGCTTCGGCGTGCGCGCCGACGATTCCGGCGGCGTCCCGCTCGCCAACACCGCGCCCGGAGCGCTGTTGCGCCTGCTGGTCAAGGCGGCGTTCAGCCCTGGCGATCCGCTGTCGCTGCTGTCGCTGCTCAAGCATCCGCTGATCTCGCTCGGGCTGGAGCGGAGCTCTGTCAGGGCGGCGGTGGAAACGATCGAGCTGGTCGCGCTGCGCGGCGGCACGGGCAGGCCGGACATTCATGAGCTGGTTGATTTGTTCGACGTGCGGCTTGCCGGTTTGGCCAGCCAGAACAGGCAGCCGGCCTGGTTCGGCCGCTTGAGCGAGCGGCGCATCAACGCGGCGCGCAGCGTGTTGCGGCGGCTCGCCGAAGCCATCGCACCGCTTGCTCCATTCCGGGAGGCCGGCGAGGTCGAACTGACGGCGATCATGCGCGCCACTGCGATGGCGCTCGAAAATTTCGCGCGCGGTCCCGGAGGCGGAAATGACACGCTCTATGCCGGCGACGCCGGCGAAAAGCTTGCCGAATTGCTGCGCGGGCTGGTCGCCTCGACGGCGTCGCTCACTTTCGACGCGGCGGAATGGCCGGACGTGCTGGAGGCGCTGCTTGCGCCCGAGATCGTCAAGCCGGCTCACGCAACCGACAGCCGCATCTCGATCTGGGGCGCTCTTGAAGCCCGGCTGCAGTCGGTCGACACGCTGGTCGTCGGCGGTCTGAACGAAGGCATCTGGCCGCGCAAGCCGCAGGCCGACCGTTTCATGTCGCGCGTCATGAAGACCGGCATCGACCTCGAACCGCCGGAGCGCCGGATCGGCCAGTCGGCGCATGATTTCCAGATGGCGATGGGAACGGAAGACATAATCCTGTCGCGCTCGGCGCGTTCGGGCGACGCGCCCGCCGTTCCGTCGCGCTGGCTGCAGCGCCTGCTGGCCTTCGCCGGACCCGATCAGGCCGGGATCATGCGCGCGCGGGGCGCAGCCCTGCTCGACTGGGCGCGGGCGCTCGATGCCGGCGCGCCGGTCAGATTCGCCAAACGGCCCGCGCCGAAGCCGCCGCTCGACATTCGTCCGCGTCATTTTTCCGTGACCGAGATCGAGACGCTGCGGCGCGATCCCTACGCCATCTATGCGCGCAAGATACTCAGCCTCGCGCCGATCGATCCGCTGGTGCGCGACCCCGGCGCGGCCGAACGCGGAACGCTGTTCCACAAGATACTTCACCGCTTTTCCGAAACGGTTGCAGATCCGCGCAACGAAGAAGCTTACAAGCTGCTTATCGAGGCTGGCCGCGAGAGCTTTGCCGAGTGCGCGCTGCCGGAGGACGTCGAGGCCATATGGTGGCCGCGCTTCATGAAGATGGCTGCGGAATTCATCGCCTGGGAGCGCAGCCGCGCCGCGAACGTGGTCAGCCGCCATCCGGAGGCGCGTGCCGAAGCAATGCAGGTCGGCGGCTCGGGCGTGACGCTGTCGGGCTACGCCGATCGCATCGACCTGCTGCCGGCCGGCATGGCAGACATTATCGACTACAAGACCGGCTCCTCGCCGTCGAAAATGCAGGCGCACACTTTGCTTGCGCCGCAGCTGGCGCTGGAGGGCGCGCTGCTGCAGCGCGGCGCGTTCCGGGAACTCGGCAGCCGTACGCCGGCGGAACTCGCATTCGTGCGGCTGAAAGCCAACGGCCTGGTGCTTGAGGAATCGATCCTGCGGGTCAACGGGACGCCCAAGTCCGGCCCGGCGCTTTCGCAGGAAGCCTGGGAGCGGCTTGAGGCGCTGCTGGAGCACTACAACAATCTTGAAGCCGGCTATCTTTCGCGGGCGCTGCCATTCCGGGAAGGCGAGACCGACGGCGACTACGATCATCTTGCGCGGGTCCTGGAGTGGTCGGCCGGCGGCGACGGGCCGGACGATCTGGACACCGGCGAATGAAGAAGAAGTTCACAGTCCCCTTCGAGACCGCCGAGCGCCAGGCCAAGGCCTCCGACCCGCAGCATTCCGTCTGGGTGTCGGCAAACGCCGGTTCCGGCAAGACGCACGTGCTGGCGCAGCGCGTCATCCGGCTTTTGCTGGAGGGTACCGACCCCTCCAGGATACTTTGCCTGACCTATACCCGCGCCGCCGCCGCGAACATGTCGAACCGCGTCTTTTCCAGCCTGTCGTCCTGGACGATGCTCGGCGACGACGAACTTGCGCAACGGATCGAGGATCTGGACGGCAGGAAGCCGGACGCCGAGAAGATGCGGCGCGCTCGCCGCCTGTTCGCGCAGGCGCTGGAGACCCCCGGCGGGCTGAAGATCCAGACCATCCACGCATTCTGCGAATCGGTGCTGCACCAGTTTCCGCTGGAAGCCAACATCGCCGCGCATTTCGAGATGCTCGATCCGGCGATGGAGCAGACGCTGTTCGCCACCGCGCGGCGCGAGATGATCACTGGCGCTGCGGCCGGCAATCCCGAACTCGCCGAGGCTTTCGCGGCGGTGCTGGAGCGCGGCGGCGAATGGGGCCTCGACATGCTGCTGCAGGAGATCGTGCAGAAGCGCGACAGCCTCCGCATATTGATAGACGCCGCGGGCGGCGACCCCGCGCCTTACGAGGCACTGTTTTCGGAATTCGATTTCACGCCGGAGGACAGCGCCGAGGGCATCGCTTCGATGGCTTGGCCGCTTCCCGGTTTCCCGCTGGAGTTCTTCGAGCGGTTCGCAACCGACGCCGAGGAGGTCGACGCACGTTCGGTGATCAAGGATATCCTGCCCGACGCGGTTCTCGCCTTCGCCGAAACCGACCCGGTGAGGCGCCTTCAATTGCTTGCGCGCGGCTTTCTCAAGGGCGATGGCGAGCCTTATGCTACCGGCAGATTGTTCACCAAGAGGCTGCTCGCCCGTTTGCCGGACCTGCCGCAGCGCTATGCGGAGGCCACGGATGCGATCATGGCCGCCTGCGACCGGCTGGCGCTGTTTCGCATGCTCGAAGGCACGCGCGCCGCATTGACCATCGCCGACTGGCTGATCGCCCGCTACGAGCAACTGAAAGCCGGGCGCGGTTTCCTCGACTTCAACGATTTGATCACCCGCACCGTGCGGCTGTTGGCGCGCCAGGATGCAGGGCCATGGGTGCAGTACAAGCTCGACAAGGGCATCGACCACATATTGCTGGATGAGGCGCAGGACACCAGCCCGGACCAGTGGAACGTGGTCAAGCGGCTGGCCGAGGAGTTCTTTGCCGGCTTCGGCGCGCGCGACAATGTCCACCGCACGGTGTTTGCCGTCGGCGACGAAAAGCAGTCGATCTATTCTTTCCAGGGGGCGGCGCCCGAATCCTTCGCAGAGACGGGCCATGAATTCTCACAAAAAATCCGCGGGGCGAATGGCAGCTTTGAGAGGGTTGGGCTGACCTGGTCGTTCCGCTCGACCAGCGACGTGCTGGCCGCGGTCGACCTGGTCTTTGCCAGCGAGCAGGCCCGCCGCGGCCTGTCGCACGATCCGGACCCGCCTGGGCACAAGGCGATCCGCGACAACGAGCCCGGCTATGTCGAGGTCTGGCCGTCTGTCGGCGCCGCCGCGATAGAGGAGCCGGAGGATTGGCGGGAGGCTATCGACCACGCGCAGGCCCCAGCGGTGCGGGTAGCCGAGCAGGTGGCCGCCACGATCCAGGACTGGATCCGGTCCGGCGAGATCATCGAGGGGACCGGCAAAAGGCTGAGCGCCGGCGATGTCATGGTCCTGGTGCGCAAGCGCGACCGCTTCGTCCACGCGCTGGCGCGCAGCCTGAAAAACCGGCAGATCCCGGTGGCGGGCGCCGACCGGCTGAGCCTGCCCGGCCATATCGCGGTCAAGGACATGATCGCGCTCGGGCGTTTCCTGATCCAGCCCGAGGACGATCTGTCGCTGGCCGCGGTGCTCAGGAGCCCGGTCTTCGCGCTCAGCGAGGACGATCTGTTCGCGCTCGCCGCCGGTCGCGGCAAGGGGCTGTCGCTCGCTGCTTCGCTGCGCAAGCACGGCGAGACCGACATCAGGCTGGGCCTGATCGCCGAGAAACTCGATGCCTGGGCCGGCGAGGCCGCCTTCAAGCCGGTCTTCGAATTCTATTCGGGCGTGCTCGGCCGCGACGGCGTGCGCCGCCGCATGATCGCAAGGCTCGGCCAGGAAGCCGGCGACATTCTCGACGAGTTCCTGAATTTCTGCCTCGCCGAGGAGCGCGCCGGCCTGCCGGGGTTGGAAGCCTTCCTGGCGACGCTCGAAAGCGCCGGCCCCGACATCAAGCGCGAGATGGACCAGACGCGCGACGAGGTGCGCATCATGACCGTGCACGCCGCCAAGGGCCTGGAAGCGCCGGTGGTGTTCCTGGTCGACGGCGGGGCGGCGCCTTTCAGCGAGCAGCATCTGCCGCGCCTGGTGCCGTTCGAGCCGCGCGGCGAGCTTCGCCACGTCAAGGCCTATCTGTGGCGATCGTCCGCCGACATCGCCAACGGCGTTTCGCGGGAGGCTGCGCTTCGCATCAGGGAGCGCGCCGACGACGAATACCGCCGCCTGCTCTATGTCGGCATGACCCGCGCCGAGGACCGGCTGATCGTCTGCGGCTATCACGGCAAGCGCGGCCAGAACGACACGACCTGGCACGCCATCGTCAGCGGCGCGCTTGGCGGCTCCGTGCACAGCGAAGAGCGCCCGCACCCTGCCGGCGGCGATCCCGTCCGCCGTTTCCGAGTCAGCACCGGACCAGCAACCGGCTTCGCGGCGGAGGCGGCAGCCGAAAAACAGCGGACCGTCGTGGAAATCCCGCCACGCCTGTTCGAGAATCTGCCCCCTTCGGAGGCGCTACCGAAGCCGCTTTCGCCGTCCGGCGCCTCGGTGCTGATCGACGAGACCAGGGAGCCGGTGATTTCCGGCCGCTCGCCGGTGCTCGATCCGGATGTGGAGCCGGGCTTCGCCATCGCCCGCGGCATCGCTTTGCACAAGCTTTTGCAGATGCTGCCCACCCTGCCCGCAGCCGAGAGCAACGCCGCCGGCCGGCGTTATCTCGAGCGCGCCGGCGCGGGCTGGCCGGCTGGAGAGCGCGAAGCCGCACTGGCCTCGGTCGAGGCGATCCTCGCCTCGCCTCGCTTTTCACCGCTGTTTGCCGAAGGTTCGCGCGCCGAGGTCTCGGTCATGGGCAGGCTGAAAGTCAGGGGCAAGGAGCGCGCGGTTTCCGGCACAATCGACCGTCTCGCGATCACCGCCGGCGAAGTGCAGATCGTCGACTACAAAAGCAACCGCCCCGCCCCGCAGACGCTGGATGCCGTGCCGCCGGCCTACATCGTGCAGCTCGCGCTCTACCGCGCCTTGCTTGCACTGCTCTACCCCGGCAAAACCGTCACGGCGGCGCTTCTCTTCACCGAGGAGCCGCGGCTGATCGAGCTTCCCGCAGCCGTGATGGACGAGGCTCTTGTCCGACTCACGCAGGCGTGACACAAACTCTGCTTGAAGCCATCCGCCTCCGGCACCACATGTGGTGCCACCTCGAACCCTGAAAGGATTTCATCATGGCCACTGTGAAGGTCGACAAGAACAGCTTCAAGGCGGATGTGCTCGACGCCGCCGGTCCGGTCGTCGTTGATTTCTGGGCCGAATGGTGCGGTCCCTGCAAGATGATCGGTCCGTCGCTGGAGGAAATCTCGACCGAAATGGCCGGCAAGGTGAAAATCACCAAGGTCAATATCGACGAGAATCCGGAGATCGCGGCGCAGTTCGGCGTCCGCTCGATCCCGACGCTGATGATCTTCAAGGACGGCGAAGTCGCCGACATGAAGGTCGGCGCGCTGCCCAAGACCGCGCTGTCGCACTGGATCAGCGGCAACGTCGCCTGATTCCTCGTAACGTATCGCACAAGCAAAGCCCGGCCTCGCGCCGGGCTTTTTGTTTTGGCACACGCGAAATGAGACCTTCGCTTTACTGTGGTATTGGAAGACGGTGCGGTCGCCAGCATCAGGAAATGGCTCGACAGCCACGGAGTTAGGCCATGAAGAACGTTATCGAGATAGACGGCCACAAGGCGGTTGTGTCGCTGGATCCGGAAATCGGGATGTTCCGCGGCGAATTTCTCGGCTTGGCTGGAGGCGCGGACTTTTATGCCGAGAGCGTCGAGGCCTTGTTCGCCGAGGGGCGCAAGTCGCTGCAGGTGTTTCTCGACATGTGCAGGGAAAAGGGTATCGCGCCGTTCCGCGAGTTTTCCGGCCGATTCAACGTCCGCCTGGACCCCAGGACGCATGAGGCAGCCGTGGTTGCTGCGGCGGCTGAAGACAAGAGCCTGAACGAATGGGTGGCCGAAGCGATCGAAACGGCGGCGCATGCCGACTGAGGAAGGCCGGGCCTTGTGCCGCCGTCGTCAAGTCGGCGGCGTGCCGTTTTCGGCCAGTACCGCGCCCACCAGATAGAGCGACCCGCCGATAAGGATGCGCGGCGGCGTCTCGCTCTCGTCCCAGGTGTCGCGCAAGAGCATCAGCGCATTGGCGACAGAACTGACCGGTTCGGCTGAAAGGCCGGCCTCGATGGCGCGCACGGCGAGTTCCGCATTGGGCACGCCGGCCTCGCTCATGCTGACCGGAACCGTGTAGACATGGCGCGCCATGCCTTCGAAGGCGCGGAAGTAGCCGGTCTGGTCCTTGGTGTTGATCATGCCGCAGATAAGGAACAACGGCCGGCTGAACTTTTCCTCCTGCTCGACCAGCGCCTCGGCGATGACGAGGCCGGCGCCCGGATTGTGGCCGCCGTCGATCCAGACTTCTGCGCCCTCGGGCGCAAGATCCGACAGCCGGCCCTGCGGCAGGCGCTGCATGCGGCCCGGCCAGGCGACGCTTGCCATTGCGCGGTCGGTTGCGCGGTGGCCGATCTCGAAGCCGGCAACCTTTACGGTCGCGATCGCGGCGGCGGCGTTTGCGAACTGGTGGCGGCCTGGCAGGCGCGGCGGCGTCAGATCCATCAGGCCGGACTGATCCTGGTAGATCATGCGGCCGTTCTCCTCATAGGCGAGGTAGTCCTGACCATAGATCGAAACCGGGCAGCCGAGACGCTCGGCCACCTCGACGAGGACCTCCTGCGCGATCCCGCTTTCCTGCGCGCCGATCACGACCGGGCAGCCCGGCTTGATGATGCCGGCCTTTTCGGAGGCGATCAGTTCGACGCGGTCGCCGAGAAACGACTGGTGATCGAGCGAGATCGGCATGATCAGGCTGGCGGCCGACCGCGAAATCACATTGGTCGCGTCGAAGCGGCCGCCGAGCCCGACCTCGATGATGGCCGCATCCGCCGGATGCTCGGAAAACAGCATGAAGGTGACGGCGGTCAGGATCTCGAAGACGGTGATCGCCTCGCCGCGATTGACCTCGGCGGCGCGCGAGATCGCCTCGGCCAGAACCGCGTCGTCGACCAGCCTGCCGCCACCTTTCGCCGCCATCCGGTAGCGCTCGTGCCAGTTCACCAGATGCGGCGAGGTGTGGACATGGACGCGCAGACCTTCGGCTTCGAGCAAGGCCCGCGCAAAGGCGGCGGCCGAGCCCTTGCCGTTGGTGCCGGCGATGTGGATGACCGGCGGCAGCTTGTCCTGCGGATTGCCGAGACGGTCGAGCAACCGCGTGATCCGCTCCAGCGAAAGGTCGAAGCCTTTCGGGTGAAGCGCCAGCAGGCGGTCGATTTCGCGGTCGGCCAGGAGCGTTGTCATGAGGAAGTCCTAGGCAAGCGCGGGCTTGCGCGCAATGTCAGACCGCGGCGTTAAATGTCGCTTCAGGCCTGCGGCCGGACCTCGGCGGAAATGGTGGCGGGCGGCAGGATTTCTGGCTCCAGCGCTTTCGCTTCCTCCGGCGTCTTCATCAGGATCTTCAACAACCGCGCGATCGTCGATTTGAGCTCGAGGCGCGAGACCACCATGTCGACCATGCCGTGATCCATCAGATATTCGGCGCGCTGGAAGCCGTCGGGCAGCTTTTCGCGGATGGTCTGCTCGATGACGCGTGGGCCGGCAAAGCCGATCAGCGCCCCCGGCTCGGCGATATGGACATCGCCCAACATGGCGTAGGAGGCGGTGACGCCGCCGGTGGTTGGATTGGTGAGCACCACGATATAGGGCAGCCCGGCTTCCTTCAGCCGGTCGACGGCGACTGTCGTGCGCGGCAGCTGCATCAGCGACAGGATGCCCTCCTGCATGCGCGCGCCGCCGGACGCTGCAAACAGGATCATCGGCCGCCGCCTTTCCACCGCGACCTCGAACGCGCGGATGATGGCGTCGCCTGCGGCCATGCCGAGCGAGCCGCCCATGAAGGCGAAATCCTGGACCGTGACGACGACCGGCAAGCCCTCGATAGTGCCCAGCGCATTGAGGATCGCATCCTCCATGCCGGTCTTGGTGCGGGCATCCTTCAGCCGGTCGACATAGCGCTTCTCGTCGCGGAATTTCAGCGGATCGACCGGCACTTTCGGGTTTTCGAGGACCTCGAAACGGCCGTCGTCGAAGAAGAACTTCAGCCGCTCCCGGGCCGAGATCTTCATGTGATGGCCGGAGGACGGGATGACGAACTGGTTCGACTCCAAATCCTTGTGGAAAACCATCTCGCCGCTCTCAGGATCCTTGATCCAGAGGTTTTCCGGCATGTCGCGCCGGCCCAGCATCGAGTTGATCTTCGGGCGGACGTAGTTCGTGATCCAGTTCATGATCGTTTTTCCCGTGGTCTGGGTAAAATGGGAAACTATTCGGCGGGTGCAAGGCGGGCGGAGCGGACGCCCTGCGAAAGCCCGTTGACCAGCGTCGCCACGGCCTCGGCCGGATCGGCGGTTTTCTCGCCCCTCGGGCCGAGAACATTGGCCACCGCATTGACGATCGCCGTGCCGACCACGACGCCGTCGGCCGAAGCCCCGATCACCCGCGCCTGCTCGGCGGTCTTGACGCCGAAGCCGACGCAGACCGGGAGATCGGTGTGGCTCTTGATGCGGGTCACGGCGGCCGCGACCTTGGCCGTATCGGCGAGCGCCGAGCCGGTGATGCCGGTCATCGACACGTAATAGACGAAGCCCGAGGTGTTTTGGAGCACCTTGGGCAGGCGCCTGTCGTCGGTCGTCGGCGTCGCCAGCCGGATGAAATTGATCCCGGCCTTCACCGCGGGGATGCAGAGTTCCTCGTCCATCTCGGGCGGCAGGTCGACCACGATCAGCCCGTCAATCCCTGAAGCTTTCGCGTCGGCGAGGAACCGGTCGACGCCGTGGATATAGATCGGATTGTAGTAGCCCATCAGCACGATCGGCGTCTCGTCGTCGCCGGTGCGGAATTCACGCGCCATCTTGAGCGTCTTCACCAGTGTCTGTCCGCCCTTCAGCGCGCGCAGGCCGGCCGCCTGGATCGCCGGGCCGTCGGCCATCGGATCGGAAAACGGCATGCCGAGTTCGATGATGTCGCTGCCGGCCTTCGGCAGCGCCTTCATGATCGACAGCGACGTGTCGTAATCCGGGTCGCCGCCCATGAAATAGGTCACGAGCGCCGGGCGGCCCTCGGCCTTCAGCTTCGCCATGCGGCGGTCGATGCGGGTGTCGATCAAGGTAGCGCCTTCTTCCTGCAGTCCGAGTTTCGCTGGATCGGCACGCTGATCCCAAACGCGGACTACCTCTATATGGTCTTTGGTTACGCGATAGATGATCGCGAATGGAAGACGCGGAATACTATAACTGCGCAGCCCTGTCTCGCCCACCGACCTGCCGATGTAAGGGTGGTCGGAAAGGGTGGCAACAGCTTTAACGTATTGCCTGGTAGCGTGCTCCGAACCTGTGTGAAAGATGCTGCCATAATATTCCTGAAACCAAGCCAAATCGTCGTTGGCCGAAGCGAGGTAGACCAGCCTCATGAACGGCGAGGCTTCAGGAAGACATCCGGTTCCGGCGGCGGCAATTCGTTATCCGTGCCCCAGCTTTCGATCCAGCGATGCATCGCCTCGGCCGAGATAAATACGCCTTTGTCTGCCTCGGCTATGCGTTCTTTCAACAGCCTGCGCTCGGCTTCGGAGCTCCTCAAATAGGAAGCGTAGTCGCGATGCGGCCCGTTCGCAAACGACGGGTCGCCAGCTTGCTCGGTCTCCAAATCACTTGTCGTGCTTTCTCGTCTGACCATATCGAATTGCCCACGATTTGTTCAGGCAAGCTAGCACAGCCGGTGGTCTGGCTCAAATCTTTCAGGTTCTTGTCGCTGCTCTGACGGGGCCTTCGAAGATCGGACCCGTCAAATCTCCATGCCCAGCATGCCGGCGACGGTGTGGACGTCCTTGTCGCCGCGGCCGGACAGATTGACGATCACGATCTGGTCCTTGGTCATGGTCGGCGCGAGCTTGACGGCGTGGGCGATGGCATGCGCCGATTCCAACGCAGGGATAATGCCTTCAACCCGCGTGGTCAGTTGGAACGCCTCCAGCGCCTCGTTGTCGAGGATCGGCACATAGTCGACGCGCCCCGTATCGCGCAGCCAGGAATGCTCCGGCCCGACGCCGGGATAGTCGAGCCCGGCCGAGATCGAATGACCGTCGAGGATCTGCCCGTCGGCATTCTGCAGCAGGTAAGTGCGGTTGCCGTGCAGCACGCCGGGCTTGCCGGCGTTCATGGAGGCGCAATGCTCGACGCCGTCGAGCCCGCGACCGCCCGCCTCGATGCCGATGATCTTTACGCTGCGGTCGTCGAGGAACGGGTGAAAAAGGCCGATGGCGTTGGAGCCGCCGCCGACGGCGGCGATGATCGCGTCGGGCAGCCGTCCTTCCTGCTCCAGGATCTGGGCGCGCGCCTCTGTGCCGATCACCGACTGGAAGTCGCGCACCAGCTCCGGATAGGGATGCGGGCCTGCGGCCGTGCCGATCAGGTAATAGGTGTCCTCGACATTGGTCACCCAGTCGCGCAGCGCCTCGTTCATGGCGTCCTTCAGCGTGCCGTGGCCGGCGCTCACCGGCCGCACCTCCGCGCCCAGCAGCTTCATGCGGAAGACATTCGGCTTCTGCCGCTCGACATCGGTCGCGCCCATATAGACGACGCAGGGGTAGCCGAAGCGCGCCGCGACCGTCGCCGAGGCGACGCCGTGCTGGCCTGCGCCGGTCTCGGCGATGATGCGCTTCTTGCCCATGCGCTTGGCCAGCAGAATCTGGCCGAGGCAATTGTTGATCTTGTGCGAGCCGGTGTGATTCAGATCCTCGCGCTTGAAATAGATCTTTGCGCCGCCGCTCAGGCCCTTGGCGGAAGAAACCTCGCGAAGATGCCGCGTCAGCCCCTCGGCGAAATAGAGTTTTGAAGGCCGGCCGGCATAGAAGGTCGACAGCGCGTTCAGCTCCGCCTTGAATTCTGGATCGTCCTTGGCCTCGTTCCAGTGCCGCTCGAGCTCGAGGATCAGCGGCATCAGCGTCTCGGCGACGAAGCGGCCGCCGAAAATGCCGAACATGCCCTGTTCGTCCGGACCGGTGCGGAAGGAATTGGGTTCTGCCGGCTTGTTCATCGGAAATCCTGAATCGTCGCGAGTAGGCGCCGGGGACAGTTTACTTTGTTGCCCCGGAAAAGCCCGAGCGCTCGCTATGTCGCGTAAGGGGCAAAAAGTAAACTGTCCCCTTGGGCCGTTGCCGGCAACTCGTCAGGCCACGCTTCGCGCCTGCGCCGTCCGCACCGCCCGGAAAAAGTCGTCGATCAGCGCCGCGTCCTTGACGCCCGGCGCGCTTTCAACGCCCGACGAGATGTCGATGCCGGGCGGATTGGTTAGCCGCAGCGCTTCGCCGATATTGGCGGCGTTGAGGCCGCCCGAAAGCAGATAGTCCACGCCGGCGTCGATGCCTGCAAGCAGCTGCCAGTCGAACGGCACGCCATTGCCGCCCGGAAGCTCGGAGCCAGCCGGCGGCTTGGCGTCGAGGAGAAAACGGTCGGCCACGCCGCGATAAAGCGCGATCGGCTCGAGATCGCCCGCCTCCCGCACGGAAAACGCCTTCATCACCGGGAGGCCGTAGCGGGCTTTCACATAGGCAACGCGCTCCGGCGTTTCCTTGCCGTGAAGCTGCAGCATGTCGGGCGACATCGCGGCTACGATCGCATCGAGCGCAGCGTCGTCGGCATCGACGGTGACGGCGACCGCCGTGGCTCGTCCGCGCGCTGCTTCACGAACCCGCCCAGCTTCCGCGGGTTCGATGTTGCGCGGGCTCTTCGGGAAAAAAATGAACCCGACATGGCTCGCACCGCCGGCCAGCGCCGCGGCCAGCGCGTCCTCGGTCTTCAGGCCGCAGATTTTGATGTCGAGTGGCATTGCGGGGAAGTCGCACGAAATGGCCGAAGAGTCGAGCAATTTGCCGTATCGCGCCCGATAGGCCAGTCCCGTTTTGCCGAGGCGTGTTTGACGTTTATCCTGGGCCCGCAGGATGTCGCATTCGGCAATGCTCGCAGCAACGTGCCGGGAAAGCCATATGCTCAAGCTCTCAGCCGGGCCTCTTCGCGCCGCCGCCGTCGCGGCGAGCTTGCTTTGCGCGCCGGCAGCTGCCGAAGAGCCGATCACCGTGCCTGCCGAGCGCGTTGCATCCTTCAAGGCGCCCGAAGCACGGCAGGCAGTCGCGGTCGACGACCGCTTCTTCTACGCCATCGATAACCGTGCGATCGTCAAATACGACAAAAAGACGGGCGACCGGGTTGCCGAGTGGAAAGGGCCGAGCGACGGTCCGATGGTTCACTTGGATAGCGGCGTGGTGGTCGACGGCAAGCTTTATGCCGCCCATTCCAATTATCCCGGATGGCCGATGGTGAGTTCGGTCGAAATCTGGGACGCCGCGACGCTCAGGCACGTCGGTAGCCACAGTTTCGGCATCGACCGCGGTTCGCTCACCTGGCTGGATTTTTACAATGGCGTCTGGTGGGGCGCCTTCGCGAACTACAACCAGCCCCTGGCGCAAATCCCCTTTGCCGATGGCAACCAGCACACGCAGATCGTGCGTTTCGACGACGAATGGCGGGTCGCCGAGGCATGGATCCTGCCGAAGGCGCTCCTCGAAAAATTCGGCGACATGAGCAATTCCGGCGGCTCCTGGGGACCGGACGGACGGCTATGGATCACCGGCCATGACAAAGCCGAGGCCTATGCGGTGACGCTGCCGGAAGCGGGCTCGATGCTGCGCTGGGCTGCAACCATATCGCTCGACATCACCGGCCAGGGCATTGCCTGGGACCGCTCGGACCGGCAGGTGATCTGGGGCATTGTCCGCGGTGCCAAAGGCGAAAACCGTGTCACTGCCAGCCGGGTAGCGCTGCCGTGAGAGCTAGAATTGTGGTTCGGTCAGCGCCGCCGCCAGCGGCTCGTCGGTCTTCAGCCACAGATTTTGATGTCCGGTGGCATGAGCGGGAAGTGGCCGAAAAGTCGGCGAAGTCGAGAACAGCCGTTGAAAGGTTGACTTCATCCAGCGGCGAACGCTGCCTGGAAAGGCAGCGATGGCCTTCCGGCGCTCAATCACGGCAATCGCTCGAAAATGGTCATAGTCGATCGGTGGCAACGGTACCAGATTGGCCGGTTGCGGCATTTCGATGTCTGAGCGCATGGCAACCTCCGTCGAGAGTCATGCCACTCGATATCATTTCCATGGCTGCACATAATCAATTAGATTGAGACCACACTCATGACTTAGGATCATGAATATAGCAGCATCGGACGACATGAACGCCTTCGCGCGCATCGTGGACCTTGGTTCCTTCGCCAAGGCAGCCGAGGATTTGCGCGTCACGCCATCGGCGCTGTCGAAACTGGTGTCTCGTCTCGAAGACCGTCTCGGCGTGCGGCTTTTGACCCGTACGACGAGAAGGCTAGCGCTGACCTCGGAAGGCTCGCTCTATCTTGAGCGGGCGCGCGAGGTCCTCGAGCTTATCGGCCGCACCGAGGCTGATGTTTCATCGGCTCGCAACAAGCCGAAAGGCCACTTGCGCATCAATTCCAGCACCGGCTTTGCCAGGCAAACCTTGTTGCATGCGGTGCCGGCATTCCTGCAACGCTTTCCGGAGGTTACGGTCGATCTCACTCTGACCGACCGCCTCATAGACCCAGTCGCAGAGCAAGTAGACATCGTCATTCGCGGCAGCCCGTCGGCCGGGTCCGACATGGTGGTTCGCAAGTTGGCGGAGGGCCGGCGGCTGATTTGCGCCGCCCCATCCTATCTGGCGCGGGCGGGAACGCCGCGTTCGGCTGCTGAACTGGCGCAACACAATTGTATCGCGCTGTCGGGAGCATCCCCGCCCACCACCTGGCCGCTCGCAGCCCAAGATGGCAGTGTCGTCCGATATCTGCCGAAAGGGAACTTTGCCTGCGACAATGTCGGCATGCTGTTCGACATGGCGATTGAGGGCCACGGCATCGTTCGCCTGGCTGATTTTGTGGTTGGGCAAGCCGTTGGCGATGGTCGGCTGGTCGAAATCCTTGCAGATATCAATCGCTCGGACAGGATCTCGCTCTGGGTGCTGATGCCGAAGGGCCGCTTTCGCTCCCCGCGCGTTCAAGCATTTCTCGATTTTATGGATGAGCGGCTAAAAGGGAGCGAGTAATACTCGGGAGTAGCGAGTTTGGAAATCGAACGCTCCTGGGGCGGCCGCTTGCACTATCCACCTATCGCTCATTCGAACGCGATCGCCTGCAGTGCGCCGCCGTTGCGCTTCAGCCAGGCCTTGCAGCGGTCGGTGTCGGGGCAGAGTTCCTCGCACAGTTTCCAGAATTTCGGGCCGTGGTTCATCTCCTTGAGATGCGCCACCTCATGCGCCACCAGGTAATTTATCACCGGCGGCGGCGCCATCATGATGCGCCAGGAGAAGGACAGCGTGCCGTCCGAGGTGCACGAGCCCCAGCGGCTGGTGGTGTCGCGGAAGCGGATGGCCTTGGCGCGCCGGCCGACCTTGGCGCAGTGCTTTTCGACCAGCGCCTCGATCTCGCGCTTGGCCTCGCGCTTCAAAAAATCGGCGATGCGGCGCGGCAAATGCAGCCGGTCGCCATGCACCGTCAGCGAGGGCCCGCTTTCGTCGATGGCCGCCGATACGGTTCCGCGCCTGCCGGGTTCATGGACGATGGTGTGCGGCACGCCGCGCAGCGGGATCTTTATGCCCGGCCTGACCTGCGGCCGGTCCGGTACCTTTGCCAGCCGCTGCTCCAGCCAGCCCTGATGACGGTGGAGGAAGCGGTCGACCTCGCGCGCCGATATGCCCGGCGGCACGGTGATGCGCAGCCCCTGCCCGCCGGCGTCGATCCGCAGCGTCAGCCGCCGCGCGCGGTCATTCTCGACGATGCGGAGCGGCAGCGTGCGGCCGGCGACGGCGTGCTCCCGCTCCCGGACCGGAGCGGGCTTGGTCTTTGCGAGATTGCGGAAGAAGCCGAAGGACATTTTTGGAGGATACGTGATTCGCTGCCGGGGACAGTTTACTTTCTTGCCGGGGAAGGGCTTTGCCGCTGGGACGGCTGGGTCGAGGGGCAAAAAGTAAACTGTCCCCCTGCGCTTAACGAAAAACGGCGCCGCTTTTCAGCGACGCCGTTCCATTAGTCGGGCCGAGGCGCTTACGCCTCGTCGAGCAAGCCCGTGGACGAATCCTTGTCGGGGCCTTTGGTGGTCGGCGCAGTCGACTTGTTGCGGTTGGCCATGAAGCGGTCGAACTCTTCCTGGTCCTTGGCGCGGCGCAGCTCGCGGACGTAAGTATCGAATTCCTCGCGCATCTCGTCGAGCTTGCGGCGCTCCTCGTCGAGGCGTTCGAGTTCCTTGGTGCGCCAATCGTCGAAGGCGACGTTGCCGGTGCGGGCCGAACCGTGGCCCCAGCGATGCGCCTTGTCGGAAGCGCGGCGGCAGCCGGCGAAAATACCGTCGGTCGCCCGGTTCGCGTCGCGCTTGAAGCCTTCAAGCCTGTCGCCCCAGATGATGTAGGCGAGCATGGCGAGACCCAGCGGCCAGAACACCATGAAGCCGATCACCATCAGCGCGATGGTCGCCGGCGTCCAGGCCGGGCGGATCAATGCGGTCGTGTTCATTTTCTCCCGTTCCTTCGGTTGGAGGCAGCCAACCCCGGCTGCTTCGATTCGAGATGGCCATTGTGAACAAATTGTTCAAGGCAATGGCCCCCGAAACCGGACAAGCGACGGAAATGATTACGCCTTTTTCGTTCGTTCCAGCGCAAGAACGACCAATCCACCCACCAGTCCCCAGAAGGCCGAACCGATGCCGAACAGTTGAAGACCGGAGGCGGTGACGGCAAATGCCGTGGTTGCGGCCATGCGCTTGCTCTCGTCCTTGAGCGCGATCGACAGCGCATTGGCGAGCGGCGCCATCAGCGCGAGGCCGGCGACCAGCACGATCAGGCTCTCCGGCAGCACCGCGAAGATCGCCACCAGCGACGCGCCGAACACTGCGAAGACGAGGTAGGCGAGCGCGTAGAGCGGCCCGGTTTTCCAGCGTTCCGCCGGGTCGGGGTGCACGTCGGGGCCGGTGCAGATCGCCGCCGAGATCGCCGCGAGATTGGTGGTGAGCGCACCGAACGGCGCGGAGATGAGGGAGAACAGCCCGGTCACCGAGATTAGCGGTCCCGGCTCTGGGTGGTAGCCGGCGGCGCGCAGTACGGCCAGCCCCGACAGGTTCTGCGAGGCCATGGTGACGAGGTAAAGCGGCAGCGCCAGGCCGATGATCGCTGTCGCCGAGAATTCCGGCGCGATCAGCGTCAGCGAGGAAAGCTCCGGCGGCGGCATGCCTCCGACACGGCCGGTCAGGAAGGCTGCGAAGCCGCCGCCGACCAGCACGGCCAGCACCGACAGCGCTGGATTGTAGAGCCGGATAGCGAAGAATGCCGCGATCAGCGGCAGGATCAGCACCGGGTCCGCGGGGATTGTCTTCACCGCGCCGATGGCGAAGCTGACAACGATGCCAGCCAGCATGCCCGAGGCGACCGAGGCCGGGATTTTGGCGATGAGCCTCGTCAGCGGCTTGAACAGGCCGGTGGCGATCAAGAGCACTGCGGTGACGATGAAGGCGCCGACCGCGTCGTTCATCGAAAATCCGCTGCTCGCGGCGACGAGTGCGGCGCCCGGCGTCGACCAGGCGGTGATCACCGGCATTTTGGTGCGCCAAGAGAGCCAAGCCGTCTCGATGGCCATGGCCAGGCAGATGGCAGTGACCCAGCTCGCCGTCTGCTCCCGGCTCGCGCCGACCGCGTCTGCCGCGGCGATGATCAGCGCCAGCGTGCCGCCGAAGCCGACGATCGCCGCGACGAAAGCCGAAATCGGGATCGACACGCGCATCTGCTACGCGCCGGCCTGGGCGAGGATCGCCTCGACCGCGCGGATCAGCAGCGCCAGATCCTGCGGCCGCGACAGGCGGTGGTCGCCGTCGGGCACCAGCGACAGGGTCACGTCGTCTGCCGGCATGCAGCTCACGAGCTTCAGCGCGTGGCTATGCGGAACGTCCTTGTCCTTCATCCCCTGCAGCACATGCACGGGGCAATGGGTGTTGATCGGCCCGGTCATCACCCGGTTTTGGCGCCCGTCCTCGAACAGCGCCCGCGTATAGACATACGGCTCGTCGGAATAGTTCGACCGAACCTCGAAGAAGCCCTTTTTGTCCAGGTCGCGCTGCTGTGTTTTCTTCAGCTGCGGCTCCATGAGCTCGACCGTGAAATCGGGCGCCGGGGCAAGCAGCACCAGGCCGGCGACGCGTTCGCCCTCGCCGCTCTTGCGCAATTCCTCGATCATCCTGAGCGCGATCCACGCGCCCATGGACGAGCCGACGAGAATTTGCCGGCCGGCGCTGAACCGGCGGAACACGGCGAGGCTTTCGGCCAGCCATTTCGAGATCGTGCCGTCGGCGAAGTCGCCGCCGGATTCGCCGTGCCCGGAATAATCGTGACGCAGGAAGGCGCGGCCGTTGGCGGCGGCCCATTCGTGCAGGGCCTCGGCCTTGGTTCCCTTCATGTCGGAAACGTAGCCGCCGAGCCAGACGATGCCGGGTTCGCGGCCGGCGAGATGCCTGACCGCGATCTGCTCGCCGCCAACCTCCTGGAAATCCAGACTGCCTGTCGCCATATGATGCTCCTTCGGTGCAAGCCTTGTGGCACAGCTCGATTCCCGCGAAAAGACCGGACCATGCCATCGACCCGACAGTCGACGCGGCCTTTTGTTTCTGGTGATTTTTGGGAATCGCTGTGCTATTGACTCGGCCCGCATCGCGCCGACATAGGCGCAATCGACTAATCAAGAACGTAAACGGCTCGAGGAGACCACGACCATTCGCAGACCTTTTAAAGCAGCGGCGCCTACCAAGGAAGGCCCGCGCTCCAACCGAGATATCCGGGTTCCCCGGGTTCAGCTGATCGATGTAGACGGAAGCAACCGCGGTGAGGTGTCGATCGACGACGCCCTCCTGGCCGCCGAGGAGGCGGGTCTCGATCTCGTCGAAATCTCCCCCAACGCAGTGCCGCCGGTCGCCAAGATCCTCGACCTCGGCAAGCTGAAATACGCCAATCAGAAGAAGGCCGCCGAGGCGCGCAAGCACCAGAAGGTCATCGAGATCAAGGAGATCAAGATGCGGCCGAACATCGACACCCACGATTACGAGGTGAAGATGCGGGCGGTGCGGCGCTTCTTCGAGGAAGGCGACAAGGTCAAGCTGACGCTGCGCTTCCGCGGCCGCGAAATGGCCCATATGGAACTCGGCATGCAGCTCCTGAACAAGGTCAAGGAAGAGGTCGCTCCCATCGCCAAGGTCGAGGCGGAGCCGAAGCTCGAAGGCCGCCAGATGATGATGGTGCTGGCGCCGCGCTAGCCCTGACGCTGGCATCGAACGATAGCTTGAGGCCGCTTCGGCGGCCTTTTGTTTTGCCACGATTTCTCCGCAACTTGCATCGACAAAGGCTGGTTGCCGCTGCATCCCGTGCGGCCAAAGGGAAATCAACGCCATGGCCGCTGCGGCACGTTCTCCGAGTGAAAAGTCGTTCGACGAAATGGGCCGCTATCAGCGGCACCGACGCATCCTGCTGGCGCTGCTGATCGGCGCATTTTGCACTTTGCTGGTCTTCGGCGGCTCCCTGCACGATGAACTGGCGCACGAGCGCATAGAGGCGCACGGGATCGCCCTGATCCTGATCGGGATCGGCGGCCGGCTCTGGTCTATCCTCTATATTGGCGGTCGCAAATCGGCGGAAGTAGTGGCTACCGGTCCTTATTCGGTGATGCGCAATCCGCTGTATTTTTTCTCCACCATAGCGGCCGCCGGGATCGGCTCCCAGACCGGCAGCGTGATCGTCGCGGTGGCGTCCGCGGTTTTGTGTGCAGCCGCGTTCTACATCGTCACACTGCGCGAGGAACGGCATTTGATGGTCGTACTCGGGGCGCCGTACAAGGACTACGTCGCACGGGTGCCGCGGTTTTTTCCCAATCCCCGGCTTTTCCGCGATCAGGCCGAGGTCACCTTTACGCCGCGCATTTTCAATCACACGCTGATCGACGGCCTGGCCTTTCTGATCTCCATACCCTTCTTCGAACTGGTGGAGAGTGGACAGGAGGTCGGGGTCATACCGGTGTTGTTCTGGTTGTACTGACCAATTCCGCGCTTTTGCATGCTATTGCACAAAGGCAAGCTTGCTGGTAATAGCGCCGCGTTCAGAACCGTCCGGCAGGGCATGCCGTGGCGGTTCGCAATGCTTTTCGGGCCTGGTCTGCCCGAAGCACAAAAGCGCAATCAAGCGCACCCAAACGGAGAGCAAAATGCCCAAGATGAAGACCAAATCCGCTGCGAAGAAGCGGTTCAAGATAACCGCGACCGGAAAAGTGCTGTCGGCTGCCGCCGGCAAGCGCCACGGCATGATCAAACGTTCAAACAAGTTCATTCGCGATGCCCGCGGCACCATGGTTCTTGCAGAACCCGACGCCCGCAAGGTCATCAAGAATTTTCTGCCGAACGGCCTCTGAGCCCCGGCCACAACGTTTAAGGAGATCATGACATGGCACGCGTAAAACGGGGCGTTACCGCCCACGCCAAGCACAAGAAGGTTTTGAAGGCCGCCAAGGGTTTCTACGGCCGCCGCAAGAACACCATCCGCATCGCCAAGCAGGCGGTCGAAAAATCGCTGCAATACGCCTATCGCGACCGCAAAAACCGCAAGCGCAATTTCCGCGCCCTGTGGATCCAGCGCATCAACGCCGCGACGCACGAGCACGGCCTGACCTATGGCCGCTTCATCGACGGGCTGAACAAGGCCGGCATCGAGATCGACCGCAAGGTCCTGTCCGACATGGCCATCCATGAGCCGCAGGCCTTCGCCGCGCTCGTGGCGCAGGCCAAGGTCGCGCTGGAATATCTGAAGAACACCACGCCGAACGCTTTTGAAAGCGCTGTCGCCTAGACCAGCGCTTCCCAAGCTTTTCGACACTTGATTTGGGAAACCCGCGCTGGCAGGGCTGGCGCGGGTTTTTCCTATGCCGAAAACAGGATCAGTAACCGGCGGCGGATTGCCGTCGAAGCAAGCGGATCAAAATCGTGAATGAGACCATAAGCAACCTCGATACGCTCGAAGCCTCGCTAATGGCGGAGATAGCGTCGGCGGCCGACGAACAGACTATCGAGGCGGTGCGCGTTTCCGCCCTCGGCAAGAAGGGCTCTGTGTCCGACATGCTGAAGACGCTGGGCTCGATGAGCCCGCAGGAGCGGCAGCTGAAAGGCCCGGCGATCAATGGCCTCAAGAATCGCGTCACCGAAGCGCTCGCCGCCCGCAAGGCCGAACTCAAGGACGCCGCGATCTCGGCCCGGCTGATCGCCGAAAAGGTCGACGTTACGCTGCCGGTGCGCCAGTCGCCGGCCGAGCGCGGCCGCATCCATCCGATCAGCCAGGTGACGGATGAGATCACCGCGATCTTTGCCGATATGGGCTTTTCGATCGCCGAAGGGCCGGACATCGAAACCGACTACTACAACTTCACCTCGCTGAATTTCCCGGAAAGCCATCCGGCCCGAGAAATGCACGACACGTTTTTCCTCAATCCAGGGCCGGACGGCGAACGGAAGCTTTTGCGCACGCACACTTCGCCGGTGCAGATTCGCACCATGGAGGCGCAGAAGCCGCCGATCCGCATCGTCATCCCGGGAAAAACCTATCGGATGGATTCGGACGCCACCCACACGCCGATGTTCCATCAGGTCGAAGGACTGGTCATCGACAAGACGGCCAACGTCGCCAATATGCGTTGGGTGCTGGAAGAATTCTGCAAGGCCTTCTTCGAAGTGCCGAGCCTGAAGATGCGCTTCCGGCCGTCCTATTTCCCGTTCACCGAGCCAAGCCTGGAAGTCGATATCCAGTGCGACCGCTCGCGGCCGGGCGAGGTGCGCTTCGGCGAAGGCAATGACTGGCTGGAGATTCTGGGCTGCGGCATGGTGCACCCGAACGTGCTGCGTTTTGGCGGGCTCGATCCCGACGAGTACCAGGGCTTTGCCTGGGGCATGGGCATCGACCGCATCGCCATGCTGAAATACGGCATGCCGGACCTGCGCGCCTTCTTCGACGCCGACGTGCGCTGGCTCTCGCATTACGGCTTCAGGCCGCTGGACCTGCCGACGCTGTTCGGAGGGCTGAGCAGCTAGCGATGCCTACCGTGGACTACAGCGCCTACTTCGAGACGGACGAAGTTCGACCGGTCGACGCATGGTGCGACGAGACCTTGGTCTGTGTGACCCTTGCGGACGCGAGACAGATCAGGGCTCCGCTGTGGTGGTACCCATTTTTGGAGAAAGCTTCCTCGCAAGATCGAACCAATATTGAACTGATGTTTGACGGCGTTTGGTGGCCAGTCATGGACGAAGGAATTTCTGTGAAAAGCATGGCGCTGGGCTGGAAGATGCCAGGCGCAAAGAAACCTCGAAAGGCTGCTTGATCGTATGAACGGAGAAAAGACCCACACCGGCTCTTGCCGCTGCGGCTTGATTGGCGCGGAAGCTCGTGCCGATCCGTTCCGGTGTTCCTACTGCCACTGCCGCGACTGCCGAAAGCAGACCGGAGCGCCTGTCATGGCGTTCGTGGGCTTTCGTGAAGGCGATCTGGTTTGGCTGGGCCAGCCGCAAACATGGCGCGCGGGCGGAGTAGAGCGCAGCTTTTGCGGACATTGCGGCAGCCAGATCGGCTATCGCGACGACCAGTTGCCCGGCGAGGTGTATCTGTCGCTTGGCTTCATGGACGCGCCGGAACGCTATCCGCCTACGCTGCACGCATTCGAAGCCCGGCGCTTGCCGTTTCTGCATCTTGCCGACGACCTGCCCCGCTTTGCCGGGTTCAGCATCGAGCGCTGAAACCTCGAACCATCTGGAAATGAGCTCATGAAATTCACCCTCTCCTGGCTGAAAGATCATCTCGAGACCGATGCCACGCTCAACGAAATCGTCGAGCGGCTGACGTCGATCGGGCTGGAGGTCGAATCCGTCGACGACAAGGCGGCGCTGAAGCCCTTCGTCATCGCCAAGGTGCTGACGGCGCAAAAACATCCCGACGCCGACAAGCTGCAGGTGCTGACCGTCGACACGGGCGACGGCAAGCCCGTGCAGGTGGTGTGCGGCGCGCCCAATGCGCGGGCGGGGCTGGTTGGCGCCTTCGCGGCGCCCGGCGCCTATATTCCCGGCATCGACACGACGCTGGCGGTCGGCAAGATACGCGGCGTCGAGAGCCACGGCATGATGTGCTCCGAGCGCGAGCTGCAGCTTTCCGATGAGCACACCGGCATCATAGACCTGCCGGCCGACGCGCCGGTGGGCACGTCCTTCGCGGCCTATGCCAAGCTCGACGATCCGGTCATCGAGATCGGCCTGACGCCGAACCGGCCCGACGCAACCAGCGTCCATGGCATTGCGCGCGACCTCGCGGCGTCCGGGCTCGGCCGGCTGACCGGCGGCGCGATCATGCCGCATGCCGGCAATGGCATGTGCCCGGTCAAGGTGAGGCTCGATTTCGGCGATACGCCGCCGCTCTGCCACGGCTTCGCGCTGCGCCTCGTCCGCGGCGTGAAGAACGGGCCGTCGCCGAAATGGATGCAGCAGCGCCTGATCGCGATCGGCCTGCGTCCCATCAACGCGCTGGTCGACATCACCAATTACATCACCTTCGACCGCGGCCGGCCGCTGCATGTCTTCGACGCCGCGAAGGTCAAGGGCGACTTGACCGTGCGCAGGGCGAAGCAAGGCGAGAAGGTGCTCGCGCTTGACGGCCGCGAATATGAACTCACGCCCGAAATGTGCGTCATCGCCGACGAGAAAGGCATCGAATCGATCGCCGGCATCATGGGCGGCGAGCATTCCGGCTGCGACGAGAACACCACCGACGTGCTGATAGAATCGGCGCTGTGGGAGCCGCTCAACATTGCCCGCACCGGGCGCGAACTCGGCATCATCACTGACGCGCGCTATCGCTTCGAACGCGGCGTCGATCCGGAATTCATGGTGTCGGGAATGGAACTCGCGACCAAGATGGTGCTCGAATTCTGCGGTGGCGAACCGACCGAAGAGGAAGTGGTCGGCTATGCCGGCGAGAACCTGAGAACGATTGTGTTTCCGGTCTCGGAAGTAAAGCGGCTCACCGGCGTCGACGTTCCCAAGGGGGAAAGCCTCTCCATCCTGTCGCGGCTCGGCTTCATGCCACAGGGATCCGGCGACAGGGTTGATGTCGCGGTCCCCTCCTGGCGGCCGGATATCGACGGCAAGGCTGATCTGGTCGAGGAGATCATGCGCATTCACGGCGTTGACAACATCGCGCCGCAGCCGCTGGTCAGCCACGACGCGGTCAACGGCAAGATACTCACCACGCTGCAGATCCGCACCCGTGCGGCGCGGCGGGCGCTCGCCGTGCGCGGCATGATGGAGGCCGTCACCTGGTCGTTCATCCCGGCAAAGCACGCCGAGGCGTTCGGCGGCGGCCGTCCGGAACTGAGGCTCGCCAATCCGATAGCGGCCGATATGTCGGACATGCGGCCCTCGCTGCTGCCGGGGCTGATCGCGGCTGCGCAGCGCAATGCCGACCGGGGCTTGAGCGACGTCGCTCTGTTCGAAGTGTCGGGTGTCTATGAGGGCGCGGCGCCCGAAAACCAGCGCCGGGTCGCCGCCGGCATCCGCCGCGGCACGGCGAAACTCGAAGGGTCTGGCCGCCACTGGGCCGGCGATGCCGGCGCGGTCGGCGTCTTCGACGCCAAGGCGGATGCGCTTGCGGCGCTGGAAGCCTGCGGCGCGCCGGTGGACAAGCTGCAGATCGAGACCGGAGGCCCGGCCTGGTATCATCCCGGCCGCTCCGGCACGATCAAACTCGGCCCGAAGACGGTGCTCGGCCATTTCGGCGAGTTCCATCCGAAGACGCTGGAGGTGCTCGATGTGTCGGGTCCGCTCTGCGGCTTCGAGGTGTTCGTCGACGCCGTGCCCGAACCCAAGGCGAAGCCGACCCGGACCAAGCCGCGCCTCGATCTTTCGCCGTTCCAGGCGGTGAAGCGCGATTTCGCTTTCGTGGTCGACAAGGCCGTCGAGGCCGGCACGCTGACACGCGCGGCGGCGTCGGCCGACAGGAAGCTGATCGCCGGCGTCTCCGTCTTCGATATCTTCGAAGGCGCCTCGCTCGGCGCGGACAAGAAATCCGTGGCCATCGAGGTCTCGATCCAGCCGGTCGAGAAGACGCTGACCGACGAGGATTTCGAGGCGCTGGCCGGCCGCATCGTCGAGAACGTGAAGAAGCAGACCGGCGGCGTGCTGCGGGGTTAGCAGGGGCGTGTCAGCACGTGCCGGCAGCAAGCCGCGCCGGTTGGGACGGATGTTGCGGTCGCCGCGCGAATCGCTTTCAACGGAGCGATGGATCATCTTCGGTTTTCCGGGCTGGATTTCGAGAAGCAGCGCGCAATCCTGATCGACATTCTGAAAGCCGACAGCTTGACCCGGTCGGCGCTCCAGCTTGCTCGCGATTTCGACCTGGCCGACTGGATGATCGTATCGGGCGCCATCTACAACACGGTATGGAACAGCCTTACCCGAAAGCCGTCTGGCTACGGCATCAAGGACATCGATCTGTTCTATTTCGATGCTTCCGACCTTTCCTGGGAGGCGGAGGACGTCGTCATCAAGGCCGGCGAGACGCACTTCGCCGAGTTGCCGGTGGCGGTCGAAATCCGCAACCAGGCGCGCGTGCATCTCTGGTATCCGGAGCGCTTCGGCCGGCAATGCCCGGCCTATCGATCCTCGGCTCATGCACTCAGCTATTTCTCGTCCAAAACTCATGCAGTGGGTGTTCGCCCGGCAGGGGCCGGCGAGTTCGAGGTGACGGCCCCATTCGGCCTCGACGATATCTTTTCCTTTCGGATCGTGCCGAACCGCGTGATCGACAACCAGGCGACTCATGAGGAAAAGGCTGCGCGTGCGAAACAACAGTGGCCGGAAATCAGCGTTGTGCCCTGGTAGGCCATTGCACTCCGGTCGGCATACCGTTCATGCTGGCTAGACGCACCGCCCAAACTCGGTGAAAGGAATATCCATGTCGTCTTCCGTCCGCACGACCACATTGCCCGATGGCACGAAAGTGCCGGTCCTCGGCCTAGGCACCTGGAAAATGGGCGAGGATCGCAGGGGCCGCGCCGATGAGGTCGCGGCGCTGAGACTCGGCATCGATCTCGGCATGACGCTGATCGATACGGCCGAGATGTATGCCGACGGCGGGGCTGAGGAGGTCGTGCACGAGGCGATAGGCGGCCGCCGCGAAGAGGTGTTTCTGGTCAGCAAGGTTCTGCCCTCCAACGCTTCGCGAGCCGGCGTCATCCGGGCCTGCGAGCTAAGCCTGACGCGGCTAGGCACTGACCATATCGAGCTCTACCTGCTGCACTGGCGCGGCAGCGTGCCCCTTGCAGAAACCGTTGCCGCCTTCGAAACGCTGAAGAGCCAGGGCAAGATCCTTGGCTGGGGCGTCAGCAATTTCGACATGGACGATATGGAGGAGTTGGCCTCCGTGCCCGGCGGCGAATTCGTGCAGACGAATCAGGTGCTCTACAACCTTTCCAGCCGCGGCGTCGACTACGACCTGCTGCCGCGATCGGCGAGGGACGGCATCCCGGTCATGGCCTATTCGCCTGTCGGGCAGGGCGATTTGACCCGCGACAAACGGCTCACAGCGATCGGCGAGAGGCATAGGGCGACAGCGGCGCAGATCGCGCTGGCTTGGACGCTGCGCCGCTCGCATGTCATCGCCATTCCGAAGGCGGCTTCGCTCGGCCATGTGGGCGACAACCGCGCTGCCGCCGACATCATCCTCTCCGCCGCCGATATCGCCGAACTCGACAGGCTGTTTGCGCCGCCCAGCCGGAAGCAGCCGCTCGACATGATCTGAGGTTCGGCGACGCCGGGACTCCCGTCTTTTCTTTTCAGCCTCGCCTCGCTACGGTCCCCGGCGTTTGAACGAGGAGAAAAAACATGTTTCGCTGGGGTGTCCTGTCGACGGCCAAGATCGCGCGCGAGCAGCTTCTGCCGGCCATGGCCGATGCGGAAAACGGGGTGGTCTCTGCGATCGCCAGCCGTGATTTGACCAAGGCCCGCGCGCTCGCCGACCGGTTCGGGGCGCCGCACGCCTTCGGCTCCTATGAGGAGCTGCTGGCGTCCGACACGGTGGACGGCGTTTACATCCCGCTGCCGACCTCGCAGCATGTCGAATGGACGCTGAAGGCCGCCGAAGCCGGAAAGCACGTGCTTTGCGAAAAGCCGATCGCGCTTAACGCCAAAGAGATCGACCAGCTGATCGAGGTGCGCGACCGCAAGAAAGTGCTGGTCTGCGAAGCCTTCATGGTGTTCTACCACCCGCAATGGGCGAAGGTGCGCGATCTGATCGCGGAGGGTGCGATCGGCAGGCTGCGCCATGTGCAGGGCGCGTTCGCCTATTTCAATGTCGATCCGACAAATATGCGCAACCAGCTTTCGCTGGGCGGCGGCGCGCTGCCCGACATCGGCGTCTATCCGACCGTCGCGACCCGCTTCGTTACCGGCAAGGAACCGGTGCGCATCCAGGCGACGGTCGAGCGCGACGAGAAATTCGGCACCGACATCTATTCCAGCACCAAGGCCGATTTCGGCGACTTCGACCTGACTTTCTACTGCTCTACGCAAATGGCGCTGCGCCAGTTCATTGTGTTTCACGGCGAAAAGGGCTTCATCGAAGTGCATGCGCCCTTCAATGCCGGCGATTACGACCACCACCGCATCGAACTGCACAACCAGACCCATACCCAGGCGACGGTATTCCGTTTTCCCGGAACGAGGCAGTATCGGCTGGAGGTCGAGGCTTTCGCGCGGGCAGCCCTCGGCGGCAAGGATCCGGTGTTCACGCTCGAGAATTCGGTGCTCAACCAGAAGGCCATCGACGCCATCTTCCGCGCCGGCGAGCATGAGGGCTGGGAATATGTCTAGCCGGGGCCTTCGGTACTGAAAGCACCAATTGCCGTTTGCCTGCCGGCTGCACCACCGGACGCTTGCGCCTAGGCAAGCCTGTTCTTATATACGCGCCACATTCGTTCGGCTCGCCGCAAACACGGCCGGCCGGACGAAAAATCTTGTGAACAGGGGCTGTCGCGGGAACGCCTTTAACGGGTCCTGACGGCCTGCTTAGCGGAGAGAAAGAAATGGCTAAAGTAATCGGTATCGATCTGGGAACGACCAATTCCTGCGTCGCCGTCATGGACGGCAAAGATGCAAAGGTCATCGAGAATGCGGAAGGCGCGCGCACCACGCCCTCCATCGTCGCCTTCACCGACAGCGACGAGCGCCTCATCGGCCAGCCGGCCAAGCGCCAGGCGGTGACCAATCCTGAAAACACCATTTTCGCTGTCAAGCGCCTCATTGGCCGCCGCTACGACGATCCGGTGACCGAGAAGGACAAGAAGCTCGTCCCCTACAAGATCGTGAAGGGCGACAACGGCGACGCCTGGGTAGAGGCCGGCGCCAAGAAGCAGTCGCCTTCGCAGATTTCGGCCATGATCCTGCAGAAGATGAAGGAAACCGCCGAGGCTTATCTCGGCGAGAAGGTCACGCAGGCCGTCATCACCGTTCCCGCCTACTTCAACGACGCCCAGCGCCAGGCCACCAAGGATGCCGGCAAGATCGCCGGCCTGGAGGTGCTGCGCATCATCAACGAGCCGACCGCGGCAGCGCTCGCCTACGGCCTCGACAAGAAGGAAGGCAAGACCATCGCCGTCTATGACCTTGGCGGCGGCACCTTTGACATTTCCGTGCTCGAGATCGGCGACGGCGTCTTCGAGGTGAAGTCGACCAATGGCGACACCTTCCTCGGCGGCGAGGACTTCGACATGCGCCTCGTCGAATACCTGGCGGCCGAGTTCAAGAAGGAGCAGGGCATCGATCTTAAGAACGACAAGCTCGCGCTGCAGCGCCTGAAGGAGGCTGCTGAAAAGGCCAAGATCGAGCTTTCGTCCGCGTCGCAGACCGAAATCAACCTGCCCTTCATCACGGCCGACCAGTCTGGTCCGAAACATCTGACGATGAAGCTGACCCGCGCCAAGTTCGAGTCGCTGGTGGATGATCTCATCCAGCGCACGGTCGAGCCCTGCAAGGCGGCGCTGAAGGATGCCGGCCTGAAGGCGGGCGAGATCGACGAGGTAGTTCTGGTCGGCGGCATGACGCGCATGCCGAAGGTCCAGGAAGTGGTGAAGCAGTTCTTCGGCAAGGAGCCGCACAAGGGCGTCAACCCCGACGAGGTGGTGGCTCTCGGCGCTGCTATCCAGGCCGGCGTGCTGCAGGGCGACGTCAAGGATGTGCTGCTGCTCGACGTGACGCCGCTGTCGCTCGGCATCGAGACGCTGGGCGGCGTGTTCACGCGCCTGATCGAACGCAACACCACGATCCCGACCAAGAAGAGCCAGGTCTTCTCGACCGCCGAGGATTCCCAGTCGGCCGTCACGATCCGGGTCTTCCAGGGCGAGCGTGAAATGGCTGCCGACAACAAGGCGCTCGGCCAGTTCGACCTGGTCGGCATTCCGCCGGCGCCGCGCGGCGTGCCGCAGATCGAGGTCACCTTCGACATCGACGCCAACGGCATCGTCAACGTCTCGGCCAAGGACAAGGGCACCGGCAAGGAGCACCAGATCCGCATCCAGGCCTCGGGCGGCCTGTCCGACGCCGACATCGAGAAGATGGTCAAGGACGCCGAGGTCAATGCCGAGAGCGACAAGAAGCGCCGCGCGCTGGTCGAGGCCCGCAACCAGGCCGAGGCTCTGGTACATTCGTCCGAGAAGTCGCTGAAGGAATATGGCGACAAGGTCTCGGAAGCCGACCGCACCGCTATCTCCGACGCGATTGCTGCGTTGAAGACTGCGGCCGAAGGCGACGACGTTGCCGAAATCGAGGCCAAGAGCCAGAGCCTCGCCGAAGTTTCGATGAAGCTCGGCCAGGCCATGTATGAGGCCTCGCAGAAGGAGGCCGCCGAGGCTGACGCCGCCGCCGATGCCGCCAAGGACGGCGCGGACGTGGTCGACGCGGATTTCGAAGAAATCAACGAGGACGACGATAAGAAGAAGTCGGCCTGAATGCGTTAAACGAGCTGACGGAAGGGGCCCGGTGCGATGCCGGGCCTTTTTCGGATCAACTCAAAAAAGCATGGACAAGGGCTGGGGAGCTATGGAATCGGCGGCTCCGGCTTACTAAATCGAAAGCCACCTGCCGAACCGAAGCGGGCCAGCGATGCGATTTGACATCGATCATCCGGACAGCGGGAAAAAATGAAGGCTGATTTCTACGAGACCCTCGGGGTCCAGAGGGGCGCAGACGAGAAGGAGCTGAAAGCTGCCTTCCGCAAACTGGCGATGCAGTTTCATCCCGACCGCAATCCAGGCGACGCCGCCTGCGAGCACCGGTTCAAGGAAATCGGCGAGGCCTACGAGACGCTGAAGGATCCGCAGAAGCGGGCGGCCTACGACCGGTTCGGCCATGCGGCGTTCGAGAATGGCGGCATGGGCAACGGCCATGGCTTCGGCGGCGGCGGATTCTCCGATATTTTCGAGGATATTTTCGGCGAGATGATGGGCGGCCGCCAGCGCCGCTCGTCCTCCGGCCGCGAGCGCGGCGCCGATCTGCGCTACAATATGGAAATCCTGCTCGAGGAAGCCTACACCGGCAAGACCGCGCAAATCCGCGTGCCAGCCTCGATCTCCTGCGCCGAATGCTCTGGCACTGGCGCCAAGCCCGGCACCCAACCGGTGACCTGCACCATGTGCGCCGGCCACGGCAAGGTGCGCGCTAGCCAGGGCTTCTTCTCCATCGAGCGCACCTGCCCGCAATGCCAGGGCCGCGGACAGACCATCAAGGATCCGTGCCCGAAATGCGCCGGCCAGGGCCGCGTGACCGAGGAGCGCTCGCTGTCGGTCAATATTCCGGCCGGCATCGAGGATGGCACGCGCATCAGGCTTGCCAATGAGGGCGAGGCCGGCCTGCGCGGCGGACCGCCCGGGGATCTCTACATCTTCCTGTCGGTCAAGCCGCACGAATTCTTCCAGCGCGACGGCGCCGATCTCTACTGCAAGGTGCCGATCTCGATGACCACCGCCGCTCTCGGCGGGTCTTTCGAGGTGGCGACGCTCGACGGCACCCAGACCCGCGTCAAGGTGCCGGAAGGAACGCAGAGCGGACGCCAATTCCGCCTCAAGGGTAAGGGCATGCCGGTGCTGCGCCAGCCCAATATTGGCGACCTCTACATCCAGACTGTCGTGGAAACGCCGCAGAACCTGACCAAGCGCCAGCGCGAATTGCTGGAGGAGTTCGAGCAGCTTTCCTCCAAGGAGAATTCTCCGCAGTCGAGCGGCTTCTTTGCCCGGATGAAGGACTTTTTCGAATCCTTCGGCGAGAGCTGACCGTCCGCGGCGGATCGGATCATACGCCAGACGCCGCCTTGCTTTGGACCAGTTTGCTGCTAAGTATCCGCAGCGTAAAGTCGGAGGAGAAACGCCATGCGACGCGGGTCTGAAATACGCAAGACGCTGGTGGAGAAGTTCGATGACGAGCTTCGCTTCTTCAAGGGCTGGATTGACAAACCCAAGGCTGTCGGCTCCATCGTGCCTACCAGTTCGGTCACCGCCAGGCGCATGGCCTCGGTCATCGATGTATCGTCGGGCCTTCCCGTGCTTGAGGTCGGTCCCGGCACAGGCGTCATCACCCGCGCCATCCTCGCGCGCGGCGTCAGGCCGGAAAACCTCTACGCGGTTGAATATTCCGCCGATTTCGTCAGCCATCTGCGGCGCAACTATCCGGGCGTGAACGTCATCGAGGGCGATGCCTTCAATCTTGACGCGACGCTCGGCGCGATGCGCGGCCAGAAATTCGATTCGGTCGTCTCCGGCGTGCCGCTGCTCAACTTCCCGGTACCCCGGCGCGTCGCCTATCTGAACGATCTGCTCGACCGCATCCCCGAAGGCAGACCGGTCATCCAGCTGACCTACGGGCCGAAATCGCCGGTGCCGCCGGGCCTGGGCGACTACAGCGTCGAGCATTTCGACTTCGTCATCCGCAACATTCCGCCGACGCAGCTCTGGGTCTACCGCCGCCGCAAGCGCAACTGACTACGCTGACGCCTCGGCTTGCATGAGTTGCCGTCATCCCAGGTGCTGACATGAAAGTGATTCGGCTGAAGGATGCAAAGGCGGCCCTTTCGCGCATCCTTGATGAGGTTGTCGCCTGTGAGCCGACCATCATCACACGCCGTGGCAACCCGAAGGCGTGCTGATCAGCTACAGTGAGTTTGAACGCCTGTCGCGCGTTCCCTCGCTCGGCTGGCTGTTGACGAACTCGCCGCTGGAAGACGGCGATCTGCCAAGACGGAAGCCATTGCAGTATTGATCTCGGCGGCGCTTCGCCTATACCCGTGGAGGGCAGGAGAGCGCTCATGAACCCTAAAATTCTCGTCTTCGCCGGCTCGATCCGCACCGGCGCCTACAGCGGAAAGACCGCCGACGCGGCGACGAAGGAGCTTGCGCTGCAGGGCGCGGAAGTCACCCGCATCTCGCTTGCCGACTATCCCCTGCCGATCATGGACCAGGATCTCGAAGTCGAGAAAGGCGTTCCCGAGAATGCGTTCAAGTTGGCGCGTCTCATCGCCTCCCATGACGGATTGCTGATAGCCAGTCCCGAATACAATTCCTCCATCCCGCCGCTGCTCAAGAACACGATCGATTGGGTCAGCCGGATCCACAAGGATGGCGGGCGGCCGTTCAAGCCCTATGCCGGCAAGATCGCAGCGCTGTGCTCGTCTTCCGACGGCAATTTCGCCGGCGCGCGCGGTCTCTACCATTTGCGTTCGGTGCTGATGAATTGCGGCGTCGAGATCATCACGCCGCAATGCTCGGTCCCGCGCGCGCAGGAAGCCTTCGATGAGCACGGCGAGTTCAAGGACGAGCATCTGCGCCGCAGGATGGAGACCGTCGTGCGAACCCTGATCGAACGGGCGAAAATGATGTCGCTCAGGGCCGACGGGTGATCGGCGTCTATCTCACCCATCCGCAGGTGGCGGTCGACGCGTCGGTTCCCGTCCCGGAATGGGGGTTGTCGGAGACCGGACGTACCCGCCTTCTCGCAATCCGGCAGCGGCCGTGGGTGCGGTCGCTCGCCGGCATCGTCTCAAGCGCCGAGCGCAAGGCGAAGGAAGCGGCGGCAATACTCGCCGAGGCCGCCGGCGTCGATTTCCGGACCGTTGCGGAGATGGGCGAAAACGACCGCTCGGCGACCGGCTACCTGCCGCCCCTCGAATTCGAGAAGGCCGCCGACTGGTTCTTCGCCAATCCGGAACGGAGTTTTCGCGGCTGGGAGCGCGCGGTCGACGCACAGGCCCGCATCGTTGCGGCCTTCGACGCGGCTCTTGAAAGCTGGCCGCCTGATCGGCCAATCGCCTTTGTCGGCCACGGCGGCGTTGGTACGCTGCTGAAGTGCCATCTCGCCGGCATGCCGATTGCGCGCTCGACTGACCAGCCGTCGGGCGGCGGCAATGTCTTCGCATTCCGGCTTTCCGACCGCCGCCTATTATGCGATTGGGCGCCGGTCGAGACCTTCACGGGAGAATTCGGATGACCGGGAACCTGATGCGGGACCGCCTGATCGTCGGCCTCGACGTGCCGACCGTCGCCGAGGCGCGCAAGGTGGTGGAGGAACTCGACGGCGTCGTCTCGTTCTACAAGATCGGCTACCAGCTCGCCTTCGCCGGCGGGCTGGACTTCGCCCGCGAACTGGCGGCCGGCGGCGCGAAGGTGTTCCTCGACATGAAGCTGCTGGATATCGACAACACTGTCGCCAAGGGCGTCGAGAACGTCGCCCGGATGGGCGTTTCCATGCTGACGCTGCATGCCTATCCGAAGGCGATGCGGGCTGCCGTCGAGGCGGCCAAGGGAACCGGCCTCTGCCTGCTCGGGGTCACGGTGCTGACCTCTATGGACGAAGCTGACATGATCGAGGCGGGCTACGAGTACGACCCGCACACTCTGGTGCTTCGTCGCGCCGAACAGGCGCTGGCCGCCGGCATGGGTGGCGTCGTCTGTTCGGCGGGCGAGGCGGCGGCGGTTCGCAAGATCGTCGGCCCGGAGCTTGCGGTGGTCACGCCCGGCATTCGCCCCGCCGGCAGCGACCATGGCGACCAGAAGCGCGTGGTCACGCCGCGCGACGCCATTCGCGCCGGCGCCAGCCATCTCGTCGTCGCCAGGCCGATCGTCGCCTCGGTTGACAGGCGCGCTGCGGCGCGGGCTATTCTCGAGGAGATGGACCGGGGCTGAACCGGTCACGCATCCGATCGAACCGGGAGGACAAAATGCCGAAAGGATACTGGATCGCACGCGTGGATGTCCGCGATCCTGAGGGCTACAAGGGCTATGTCGCGGCCGCGAAACCGGCTTTCGAGCGCTTCGGCGCGGTTTTCCTGGCCCGCGGCGGCGCTCATGAAGCGGCGGAAGGGACGGCGCGGACACGCAACGTCATCATCGAGTTTCCGTCACTGGCGGCCGCCCGCGATTGCTACAATTCGCCGGAATACCAGGCGGCAAAGGCGATCAGGCAGCGATTCGCCGACGGCGAGATCGTGCTGGTTGAAGGCGCGTGAAGCCGTCTTCGGTCCGCTATTTTGCATCGCAAAAGGTGCGGACCGCGCGCGAATCGCGATATCGCGCGGTTTTCAACAGCTTATACGAAAGGATGAGAATAAATAACGCGGCGTGAACTATTGCGCCGCAACAAAAGGTTGTTAACTTCGTTGCCTAATGATCGGAGCCGGTCTCATGCCGGCCGATTCGAAAATCGACGGCGACGGGGTATTGATGTTTTACCAGCTGTACGAGATGAATCACGCGGCCGTGCAGCCCTTCAGGGCCTATGCCGACGCCGTAAAACTCTTCTACACCAATCCGCTCAACCCCCTCTCCCACACGCATTGGGGCCGGTCGGTCGCCGCGACCGCCGAGCTCTTCGAGCGCACCACGCGGCGCTACGGCAAGCCGAGCTTTGGTCTCGCCGAGACGATCGTCGACTGGAAGACCGTTCCGGTGACCGAGAAGATCGTCTGGTCGCGGCCGTTCTGCGATCTGATCCATTTCGAACGCGCGGTCCCTGCCCGCCGCCTGCCCGATCCGAAGCTTCTGATCGTTGCGCCGATGTCCGGCCATTACGCGACGCTGCTGCGCGGCACGGTCGAGGCGATGATGCCGCATGCCGACGTCTACATCACCGACTGGGCCGATGCCCGCATGGTGCCGGTGTCGGAAGGCCGCTTCGATCTAGACGATTACATCGACTACATTATCGACATGCTGCACGCGCTCGGCCCGGACACCCACGTCATGGCCGTCTGCCAGCCTTCGGTGCCGGTGCTCGCCGCCGCGGCGATCATGGAGGCGCGCGGCGACCGCCATGCTCCCTCGACGATGACGCTGATGGGCGGACCGGTCGACACGCGCCGCAACCCGACCGCCGTCAACATCCTCGCCGAGGAAAAGGGCGTCGACTGGTTCCGCGAAAACGCCATCATGCAAGTGCCGTGGCCGGTTCCGGGCTTCACCCGCGAGGTCTATCCCGGCTTTCTGCAGCTTTCCGGCTTCATGAGCATGAACCTCGACCGCCACATCACGGCGCACAAGGACTTCTTCATGCACCTCGTCAAGAACGATGGCGACAGCGCCGAGAAGCACCGCGACTTCTATGACGAATATCTCGCGGTCATGGACCTGACGGCCGAATTCTACCTGCAGACCGTCGACACCGTGTTCGTCCGCCACGCCCTGCCCAAGGGCGAGATGACGCATCGCGACGTACCGGTCGATCCGGCCGCCATCCGCAATGTGGCGCTGCTGACGATCGAGGGAGAAAACGACGACATATCGGGCATCGGCCAGACCAGGGCCGCGCACGACCTCTGCGTCAACATTCCGGCCGACATGCGCGCCCACTACATCCAGCCGGCGGTCGGGCATTACGGCGTCTTCAACGGCTCGCGCTTCCGCGCCGAGATCGTTCCGCGCATCGCAGATTTCATAACCAGCTACGGGCGCGAGAACCGAGCGCCTGCGCGGCCGCGCCTCGTGCGGGCGGCCAAGGCCTGAGCCTCGGCGGGTATGAATCGGCGCGCTCCTTCTGTTGCAAATTCGTCGCGCTCGCCGCGCAACGGTAACCATCCGGATGATCAGCCGGCTGCATGAATTGACATATCCCGCAAATCGCCCTTAACCTTTCATTAATAAAAAAAGCGGGGCAAACGGGCATGGACTCCAGTGCAAGGGCGCGGCGCGCAACTCTGTGCGCCGGAATATTCTCGGTGGCGGCGATGATCGCCTGGTCAGCAAGTCCTGCGCTTGCCGCGGCGCCCATGTTGACCGGCGGCCTGACTTCACAGCCGATCGGCCACTACGAATTCTGCAAGGTGCAGCCAGCCGAATGCGCCATCCGGACGCGCGATCTTGGCCCGGAAACGATGACCGGGGCTCTCTGGAAAATTCTGCTGGACGTCAATGTCGCGGTCAATCGCGCCATCCGCCCGATGAATGATTTCGACATTTACGGCAAGGACGAGGTCTGGGCTTATCCGAACGGCGTCGGCGACTGCGAGGACTATGTGCTCGAGAAGCGTCGCTCCCTGAAGGCGCGGGGACTTTCGCTTTCGAACCTGCTCATCACAGTCGTGCGCAAAGCCGACGGTGAAGGCCACGCCATCCTGACCGTGCGCACCGACAAGGGCGATTTCGTCCTCGACAACCTCTCCAATGTCGTGCGCCAGTGGGACAATACCGGCTACCGCTTCCTGAAGCGGCAGGCGAGCGACCACACCGGACGCTGGGTCAGCATCCGTGAAGGCCAGGCTCCGCTGGTCGGTTCGGTGCAGTAGCGCTCCACTTAGCAAGCCGGCCATCTGGTCCTACGTACGGCAGTCGTTCTGCCGGGCCACAGCGCCTGGAGGCGCGGGCGGCTTGCTGTTCGGAACCTGCCAGAAAACGCGATCCCAAAAGTCGTCGGCTTTGGATAAGACTGCCATTTGCCAGACCGGCGTCCATGCCGACTTCAGCGGATGGATCAGCCGCTGAGATTGGATTCGGCTATCCCTGAACCAATCCGGTCTTCGGGAATGTGCGCCGGTAGTCCTCCTTGCGCCCTCACTCTTTGGCCTTACCTCAGTCGCTTGCCCAAAACCCTCCGCCCTCCATCCGTCCGCAGCCTTGGCCGCCTCCCTCACGCCGCCTGAGCCAACCTTTCGCCCGCGATCCGGTAGGAGATCGCCTCCGCCAGATGGATGCGGCCGACGGTCTCGCTGGCGTCGAGGTCGGCGAGCGTCCGCGCGACCTTCAGCACGCGATGGTAGGCGCGGGCGGAGAAGCCGAGTTTCTCGCTGGCGTCGCGCAGCAGCGCCAGGCCATGCGCGTCGGGCACGGCGATCTCCTCGATCGTCGCGGTGGCGCAATGTGCGTTGGTGGTCGGCGCCTGCGGTCCGAGCCGCGCGAATCGCTCCTGCTGGATGGCGCGCGCCATCGCCACGCGCGCCGCGACCGCTTCGCTCGCCTCGGCTCTCGCCGGCCGGATCAGGTCGGACGCCGATACGGCCGGCACCTCGATGCGCAGATCGATACGGTCGAGCAGCGGGCCGGATATGCGCGCCTGATAATCGGACTGGCAGCGCGGCCCGCGCGCGCAGCGATAGCCGGGCTCGCCGGCCATGCCGCAGCGGCACGGGTTCATCGCCGCGATGAGCTGAATGCGCGCCGGATACGTGACGCGGTGATTGGCGCGCGCGATCATGCATTCGCCGGCCTCGATCGGCTGGCGCAGCGAATCCAGCACCTGCGGCGAGAACTCCGGAAATTCGTCGAGGAACAACACGCCATTATGCGCCAGCGAAACCTCGCCGGGCCGGACGCGCAGTCCGCCGCCGACCATCGCGGCCATCGAAGCGGAATGGTGCGGCGCGCGGAATGGCCGCCGGTCGGTGAGCTTGCCGCCGCTGAGTTCCCCGGCGATCGAGGCGATCATCGACACTTCCAGCAGTTCGCGCGGGCTGAGCGGCGGCAGGATCGATGGCAGGCGCTGTGCCAGCATCGATTTGCCGGAACCGGGCGGTCCCACCATCAGGAGATTGTGGCCTCCGGCCGCCGCGACCTCCAGCGCCCGCTTGGCGGTTTCCTGGCCCTTTATGTCGGCGAGGTCCGGCAGGTCGCGGGCGGGTGCGTGCACGCTCGCCACCGGCCGCGTCAGCACCTGCGTGCCGCGGAAATGATTGGCGATGGCGATCAGGCTGCGCGGCGCGAGAATGTCTATCTCGGCGCCGGCCCAGGCGGCTTCCGGTCCGGATGCCGCCGGGCAGATCAGCCCCTTGCCGTCGGCATTGGCGCCGATTGCCGCCGGCAGCGCGCCCGACACCGCCGTGATCGTCCCGTCCAGCGACAATTCGCCGAGTACGACATAGCCCGCCAGCGCGTCGCCCGGTATCGCGCCAAGCGCCGCCATCAGGCCGAGCGCGATCGGCAGGTCGTAATGGCTGCCCTCCTTGGGCAGGTCGGCCGGCGCCAGATTGACGGTCACCTTCTTCGAAGGCATCGAAAGGCCGGACGCATGCAGTGCCGCCTGCACCCGCTCGCGGCTCTCGGCCACCGCTTTGTCCGGCAGCCCGACAATGTGCATGTTGACCTTGCCCGGGGCGATCATGACCTGGACGTCGACCGGAACGGCCTCGATGCCCTGAAACGCGACAGTGCGTACGCGCGAAACCATGCCGTCCCCCGAGCCCCTTGCCGCGCGCCCCGCGCAGCCTGATCCTAACTGACCCTGCGTCAGACAATCACAGATTTCAGCTCAAAGCAAGAACAAGTCAGGAACAAAATAAACGCACCGGCTGCATCTCGATTGCAGCCGGTTGTGGCCGCGGGAACATGCCGCCCTAGCGCCGCTTGTCCTCGACCACGTCCCAGAACAGCGCTGCTATGTCGGCGCCGCCAAACCGCTTCACCTCGCGTATTCCGGTCGGCGAGGTTACGTTGATCTCGGTCATGTAGTCGCCGATCACGTCGATGCCGACGAGGATGAAGCCGCGCTCCTTGAGCGAAGGCCCGATGCGGGCGCAGATCTCGCGTTCGCGTTTCGTCAGTTCGGTTTTCTCTGCGCGCCCGCCGACATGCATGTTGGATCGCGAATCGTGCTCGGCCGGCACGCGGTTGATCGCGCCCACCGCCTCGCCGTCGACCAGGATGATACGCTTGTCGCCGGCGCGCACCTCCTTCAGGTAGCGCTGCACGATGAAGGGCTCGCGGAACATCTGCGCGAACATTTCAAGCAGCGAGGCGAGGTTGCGGTCGGCCTCGTGCAGATGGAAGATGCCCGCGCCGCCATTGCCGTAGAGCGGCTTGACGATGATGTCGCCATGCATCTTGCGAAAGTCGTCCACCTCGCGCGGATCCTTGGTGATCAGCGTTTCCGGCATCAGGTCGGGAAATTCGGTGACGAATATCTTTTCCGGGCTGTTGCGCACCCAGGCCGGGTCGTTGACCACCAGCGTCTTCGGATGGATGCGCTCCAGAATATGCGTCGTCGTAATGTAGTTCATGTCGAAGGGCGGGTCCTGGCGAAGCAGGATGACGTCCATTTCCGAAAGGTCGGTGCGCACGGCTTCGCCCAGCGTGAAATGATTGCCCTTTTCGTCGCGGACCTGAAGCTCCTCGATGCGGGCGAATACCCGGCCGCCGGCCATCGACAGCCGATCGGGCGTATAGTGGAACAGCCGGTGGCCGCGCAGCTGCGCTTCCAACGCCAGCGCAAAGCTCGTATCGCCGCCAATCGACACGGTCGAGATGTGGTCCATCTGCAGGGCGATGCTAAGGCTCATGCATATCTCCGGCGTGCACTACGGGCTTGGCCCGCTCGCGCGCAGATGACGCGCCGCGCCTAGGCCTGTCAAGCGTTCGCCTGGGCGCCTCGGATAGGAAATGGCTTGTCGCAATGGCCGAAGTTCAAGCGTTGACAACCAGCAGGCCGGCGATGATGAGGCCCGCCCCGATAGCATATCGCAGGCTCAGCGTTTCGCCGAGCAGAAACCAGGCAAGCAGCGGCACGGCGCAGAAAGTCAAGGCCATGAACGGATAGGCGACCGTCAGCGGCACTGATTTGAGTACATAAACCCAGACGATAGTGCCAATTCCGTAAATGGCGAAGGCGGCAATCAGATATGGATCGACAAGCACGGCAAGCAGCCCAGCGGCGTCCGTTCCGCCAGCGCGCGCGCTCGTCAGCTTGAACAGGATTTGCCCAGCCGAAATCAGCAATGGCGTAAACACCAACCCGGCGAGAACCGGGAGCGGCAGCCCGTTCACGGCGTCAGGCCTCCGGCCGGTCTTCGGAGTAGAAGATATCCCGGCCGATATCGATGCAGAGGTGTTTTTGCGGCACCGGGTGCGCGGCGCGCAGGAACGAATGGGTGTAGGGGAAGAAATTGAAGTGCGGATTGAAGCTGTAGCGGTATTCGCGCTCGCGCGGCACCACGATGATCAGCCGCTTGCGCGCGATGCGGCGCAGTTCCGCGATCGCCTGGCGATATTCCAGGACATGCTCGATGACGTGGGTGCAGATCACCGTGTCGAAGGCGCCATCCTCGAACGGCAGATTCTCGATCTTGGCCGAGAAATATTCGACACCGTCGATTCTTGCAGCATCGTCGACGACGAAATCGACTCCGACAAATCGACACTTACCGCCGCGTGCCTGCCGAATGCGTTTCAAGAGCACACCCGTCCCGCAACCGACATCACAAACCGAATCGCCCACAGTGCTGGCTATGATCTCGCTGATGCAGGCCTCGGAATTGTCGGTACCTTCATGAACCCTCGGATGATCGCGATACAGCGTTTCGTATTCCTCGGCGCTCAGAAATGGCGCCCGTTCGCGGAACGCGGCAAGCCGGGTGATGTGTTCGCCCCAGGCGAGTTTCGCGACTGTCCGGAACAGGCTTGAATCGCGCAGGACCGGCGGCAGGATGTCCTCAAGGACGAAGCGGATGCGGTTGGTCGTTTCTCGGTTCAAGATCAGGTCCTCGGGGCGTCGGGTTATGCGGCCTTATGGTGGTCGATGCGCGGGGGGCGAATGCCATTGTCACGGCGGCCGGAGGGCATGCTGAGGTAAAAGATCCGCTTCTGCTCTGCCCTCCCTCGCGAAACCGAATCGAGCACCAGGCCGGTTACCACCATCAGCATCGAAAGCAGCAGCAGTCCGACCGACAGCACCCAGGTGGGGATGCGCGGCACAAGGCCGGTCTCTAAAAACTCGATCAGGACGGGAACTCCGAGTACGGTGCTGGCTATCAGGAACAGCGCCGCGACTGTCCCGAAGAAGCGAAGCGGCTGCGTCTCCTTCATCAGCAACGCAAACATCAGAAGGATTTTTGCGCCATCCCGGCAAGTCGAAAGTTTCGACGTCGACCCCTCGGGCCGGCGGCCGTAGTCGAGCGCAATTTCACTCACAGGCAATTTGAGCTGCGATGCGTGAACCGACATCTCCGTCTCGATCTCGAATCCGCCGGAGACTGCCGGGAAGCTCTTGACGAAGCGCCGGGTGAAGGCACGGTAGCCCGAAAAGATGTCAGTGAAATCACGGCCGAACAGGCGCTTGTAGAGTCCGTTGAAAATCCGGTTGCCGGCCGCATGGCCGGCTCGGCCTGCGTTGTCGGTGACGCCGCGTCGCGTTCCGACCACCATGTCAGCCCGTTCCGTCATCAGAGTGTTGATAAGCAGCGGCGCGTCCTCCGGCGCGTAGGTGCCGTCGCCATCAGCCATCAGATAGATATCGGCCTCGATGTCGGCGAACATGCGCCGCACGACATTGCCTTTGCCCTGGCGCGATTCGCGTACGACCGTTGCGCCCGCCGCTCGGGCTTTCAGGGCAGTCAGGTCGCTGGAATTATTGTCGTAGACATAAAGCGCCGCCCCTGGAAGCGCGTCGCGAAAGCGCTTCACAACGTCGCCAATAGTCTGTTCCTCGTTGTGACAGGGAAGCAGCACTGCGATCGCAAAATCGTCCTCTACGCTGAGCGGCATATGTGTCTCCGGTGGCGCGCTCGGCAGTCCGCATGGAACGGGCCCCGGCTTCCCTGATCGATTCACTATTTGTTGAAGCCGTTAAAGCTAGGTTTAAGAGCCGACAAAACAGCGGGAAATCAGTGAATGTTGACCGAAATGACTGTAGTCACACCCGGAGCCGGCCGGGCGCCGCGCCCGAAAACCGAAATCGGCCTGGCCGTCATCGCCACCATCGCGATGCTCGCGCTCCAGGCGATCGGCGGTTTTGAGACACTTGATAACCTTCGCGGCGACAATGACAGCCTGATGCGCCTTGTCGAAGTCCGCGACATGATCGGTGGACAGGGCTGGTTCGATCTCAATCAATACCGCATGGGACCCGAAGGCGGCTTCGCCATGCACTGGTCGCGGCTGGTGGATGCGCCCATCGCGGCGATCATGCTTGCCGCATCTCCCTTGGTCGGCGGCATGGCGGCGGCCGAAACCGTCGCGCTGATCCTGTGGCCGGCGCTGCTTTTCTGCCTCACCCTGTTTTTCATCGTGCGGACCGCGCGCATTTTCGGCGACGAACCGGCCGTTCTGCCTGCCGTCGTCATCGGCGCGGCCGCCCTCCACTTCATCGGCATCTTCGCGCCCGGCGCGCTCGACCATCACAGTGTCCAACTGATGCTGTCGTCGGCAAGCCTGTGCCTGCTGGTTGAAGCGCCCGGAAAACGGCCGGCGGCGGTGCTTTCCGGCGCCTGCGCCGCCCTGATGCTGGCGGTTGGCATGGAAACCGCGCCCTACGTTGCCGTGATCGGCCTCTGCGTGGCCGGACTGTTCCTGCTCGGCGGCAAGGGCGATGCGGAAGTCGCCAGAAATTTCGGACTGGGCTTTGCCGGCATCGTGGTGCTGGCGTTCCTCGTCACGGTTCCGGCGTCCGGCTGGGCTGTTGCGCAGTGCGACGCCTTTTCGGTCGTGCAGTTCGCGGTCGCGGCTCTCGCCGGACTCGGTCTGGCCAGCATCGCATCGGTCGATGCCGCAAGCCGGACGCGTGCCCGGCGGCTAATGGCGCTGGCTCTGCTTGGCGGGGCGGTCGGCGCGGTCATCCTTCTGATGTTCCCGCAATGCATCGCCGATCCCTATTCGATGCTCGATGAAAGGCTGCGCAAGGACTGGCTCGATCACGTATCCGAAGCCAAGTCGCTATTCACGCTGATCGCTTCCGAGCCCGGCGCGGTCATCGCACGCTACACGACGCCGCTTATCGGCCTTGTCTGGATGGCGGTTTCGTTTCGCGGCAGGCCTTGGCGCCGGCCGGACATTCTCGTCGGCGCGGTTCTCGCCGCCGCCTTCGCGGTCAGCGTCTGGCAGGTGCGGGGCTCGACATTCTCCATCGCTTTCGCAGTCATTCCGCTGTCGGCCTGGATAGCAACCTGGCGCCAGCGGGCGGTGGCGAGCCCGTCGGGCTGGGTCTCGGCAAAAATGATCGCCGTGTGGCTCGTTTCGCTGAATGCGAGCTGGACCGGCGCGGCCGCCGCAGCCAGCGTCGCCTTCGAACGCAATGCACCGGACGCGGCAGAGGGGTCGGCCGACGGCGATTGCGAAGGCCGCCAGGATTATGCGGCGCTGGCCCGATTGCCGGAAGCAACGGTTCTTGCGATCTCCAATCTCGGCTCGCCGATTTTGGCCTACAGCGGACACCGCTCGCTTTCCGGCCCCTATCACCGCAATGTCGAGGGCTTCAGGTTGGCTCTCGATGCGCACACAGGTTCTGCCGACGATGCGAGGTCGATCATCGAGCGCCACCGCATCGGCTTGGTCGCGGTGTGTCCGGCCAATGCTGAAAGCCTGTTCCTTAAACAGCGCGCGCCCGAGGGATTTCTGGCGATGCTCATCGATGGCGCTGCGCCGGATTGGCTGGAATTGGTCGACGCTACCGCCGACCAGCCGCTCCGGCTTTACCGGGTGCGAGCCCGGGACTGAGCCCGCCCTGACCTTGCGTCAGCGCAAAGCCGGCATTTGCCAGCAAAACGCGATTGCCCGGGATACGTTTCCTAAACGGTTTGCTGCCATGGTCGCGGCACATTGTAAAAGCCAGGAATACAGATGAAGCCGCCGTTCGGCCTCGGCCAGACCAGAGACAGCTCCGATCTCGCCTTCACCGATCCGCTGACCGGTCTCGGCAATGATCGCCGATTCTTCGACAAGGTCGACCGCCTGATCAGCGACCGCGCCGAGGATCCCGCGCCCTTCACTGTCGGCATTCTCGACCTCGACGGCTTCAAGCCGATCAACGATCTTTTCGGCCGCAAGGCGGGCGACGACATTCTCGTTCAGGTCGCCATGCGGCTGCGCGCTTCCATGGACGGCCACTCCGCCGTGACCCGCATAGGCGCCGACGAATTCGCCTTCCTCTATCCCATGGTGTTTTCGGAAGACGCCGCCGCCGAAAAGGCGAAGATGCTGATCGAGATACTCTCGGCGCCCTACGATGTCGGCGAGCGCACCGCGAGGCTGTCCGCGTCGGTCGGCTGTTCGCTGTTTTCCTCCGGCGACGAGACGACGGAAGTGCTGGTCAACAAGGCCGAGACCGCGCTTTACCACGCCAAGCGCTCGGGCCGCGGCCGCGTCGTCGTCTACACGCGCGAGATGGAGGAAGCGGCCAAGCGCGTGACCCGCATCGAGCAGGCGCTGCGCCGCGCCGTCTCGGCCGGCGAGGTCGAACCGCATTTCCAGCCGATCGTCGACCTGAAAGACCGCCGCACCATCGGCTTCGAGACGCTGGCGCGCTGGACCGACCGCGACCTCGGCTTCGTTTCGCCGGCTGTGTTCATCCCCATCGCGGAGGAGCGCGGCATTATCGGGCCGCTGTCGCAACTCGTGCTGCGCAAGGCGACGGAAGCCGCCCGCAACTGGCCGAGCGACCTTTTCCTGTCGTTCAACCTGTCGCCCTCGCAGCTCGTCGACCAGAATACCGGCCTGCACATACTGGCGATCCTGGACCGGACCGGCTTCGACCCGCGCCGCCTCGAGATCGAGATCACCGAGACCGGTCTGATGACCGATCCGGCTTCGGCGGAGAAGATCGTCGACGACCTGCGCCGATGCGGCATCCGGGTGTCGCTCGACGATTTCGGCACGGGGCAGTCCTCGCTCGGACGCCTGCGCGAATTCCATTTCGACAAGCTCAAGATCGACCGCGCCTTCGTCTCGTCCATCCTCGACGACCGGCCGTCCGAGCACATCATCCGCGCCATCCTGGCCATGTGCGAGGGCCTCGGCATGGAGGTGGTCGCCGAGGGCATCGAGGAGGAGGCGCAGGCCGACCGGTTGGTCGAATTCGGCTGTGGCGGCGGGCAGGGCTATTTCTTCGGCAAGCCGGTCGACGCCGAAGCGACGCTCGGCTACCTGCGCGATTCCTTCCGCGGCGCGCTCCGCGCCAAGGCGATCTAGCTCCCCGCGATAGACGGCATCGCCGCCTTGAACGGGCTTGCGTTTCTGCTAAACCAGCGTGCGCAGCGCACGGAGCAGATCGCCATGATGCCATCGGCCAGATTTCCCGACCTCGAGGGCGCATCGGTCCTCATCACCGGCGGCGGATCGGGCATAGGCGCCGCACTCACCGAAGGCTTCGCGCTGCAGGGCTGCAAGGTCGCCTTCATCGACATCGCCGAGGCGGCGAGCGAAGCGCTGTGCGACGCGGTCGAGAAAAGCGCCGGCGCGCGGCCGCTGTTCCTGAATTGCGACCTGCGCGACATCGAGGCGCTGCGCGCCGTCGTGGCCCGCGCGGCAGCCGCGCATGGCCCGGCGACGGTGCTGATCAACAACGCCGCTTTCGACCAGCGCCATGCCGTCGAGGATGTCACTCCCGAATTTTGGGATGATAACCAAGCGATCAATCTGCGCCCGCATTTCTTCACCGCCCAGGCGGTCGCGCCGGGCATGAAGGCGGCCGGCCGCGGCTCCATCATCAATTTCACCTCGACCTCCTTCCTCATCAACCATCCCGACATGCCGTCCTACACGGCGGCCAAGGCAGGAATCATCGGGTTGACCAAGGGCCTTGCCGGAAAGCTCGGCCCGGACGGCATTCGCGTCAATGCGATCGCGCCGGGCTGGGTGATCACCGAGCGCCAGCGCGCCCTCTGGGTGACCGACGAGGCGCTTTCGGCGCATGTCGCCAAGCAGTGCATCCGCGAGGTGATGAAGCCCGAGGACATGGTCGGCCCCTGCCTTTTCCTGGCCTCAGACGCCTCTCTGAAGCTGACGGCGCAGACGATGATCGTCGATGGTGGCTACCTGTGAGCGCCCGCGTCGTCGCCGTCGATTGGGGAACATCGCGCCTGCGCATCTGGCTGCTCGACCAGGACGGCAGCGTTCTCGCCGAACGCCGCAGCGACGAGGGCATGCTCGCCGCGCGGCCAGACGGCTTTGGACGCATCCTCGAAGGACATCTCGACGCGCTCGGCGCGCCGGTCGACCTGCCGGCGATCATCTGCGGCATGGCGGGCTCGCGCCAGGGCTGGGTCGAAGCGCCCTATGTCGCCGTCCCCGCCTCCATGCAGGGCATTTTCGCAGGCGCAGCTCCCATTCCCGGTTCGCGTCGCGACATCCGCATCCTGCCGGGCGTCGCCCAGCGCGATCCGGCATCGCCCGACGTCATGCGCGGCGAGGAAACCCAGCTTGCCGGCATCGCCAGCCTGCTCGGCTCGGACAGCCACATTGTCTGCATGCCGGGCACACATTCCAAATGGGTGGAGATCGCTGACGGCTCCATCGCCGGCTTCGCCACCTACATGACCGGCGAGCTGTTCTCCGTGCTGGCCGGCCATTCGATCCTCAGCCACTCGCTCGGCGCGGAATCGCATGCCGTCTCCGCAACGGACCCGCTCTTCCGGCGCTGGTGCCAGGACAGCCTATCCGATCCGGGCGATGTCAGCGCCCGCCTGTTCCGGATCCGCGCCTCGACGCTGCTGCTCGACCTAAAACCCGGCCAGGCGGCGGCCGCATTGTCCGGCCTGCTGATAGGGGCGGAAGTCGCCTCGGCGTCCCGCCGTTTCGCCAAGTCCGGAGCACCGGTCGTCCTGGTCGCGTCGGGAGCCCTGCGCCCGCTCTACGAGGCAGCATTTGGCCTTGCTGGCCTCGAGTTCCATCCCGTCGAGGCTGACGAGGCGGTGCGCGCCGGCCTCTTCGCCGCGGCGCGCCATCTCGGCATGGGCGAGCCTGCGGGAGCGACGGCATGACCGCATCCACCCCCTTTCCAAAGCTCGCCCACGGCCTGGTGGCGATCCTGCGCGGCCTGCGCCCCGAAGAGGCTGTCGACATGGCCACGGCTATTTACGAGGCGGGCATCGAGGCGATCGAGGTGCCGCTCAACTCGCCCGACCCGTTCACGTCGATCGAACGCATCGTCGCCGCACTTCCGTCCTCGGCGCTGCTCGGGGCCGGCACAGTTTTGACCGCCGAGCACGTGGACAGGCTCGCCGCTGCCGGCGGCAGGCTTCTGGTCAGCCCCAATATCGATGCCGCTGTCATGCATCGCGCCGCCCACCACGGCCTGGTCACCATGCCCGGCGTGTTCACTCCCAGCGAGGCCTTCCAGGCGATCCGCCTCGGCGCATCGGCGCTGAAATTCTTCCCGGCCAGCGCTCTCGGCCCAAAGGGCATCGCCGCCATCATGGCGGTGTTGCCGCCCGATGCGGTTATCGGCGCGGTCGGCGGCGTCTCGGATAAGGACTTCGCCGACTATGCGAAGATCGGCGTGCGCACATTCGGTCTCGGCTCCAGTCTGTTTGCGCCCGGCATGAGCGCGGCGGCTGTGCGCGAACGCGCCGTGGCCGCGGTAAGCGCCTGGCGCGCCGCCTTCGGGCCGTCCTCCCATGGCTGAGCCCGCCGTCTCGATCTTCTCGGATGTCGCCTGCGAACTCGGCGAGGGGCCGTCCTACGATCCCGATAGCGGCAAGCTGTTCTGGTTCGACATTGTCGGCCGCAAGCTCATGGAGAAAGCGTTCCCGGACGGCGCCACCATCGCGCATGACCTGCCGTTCATGGCGAGCGCCATCGCCTTCGTCGACGCCGACCGGCAATTGCTGGTCGCCGAGAACGGGCTTTATCTGCGCGACGTCAGGACCGCCGCGCTGACGCTCCACACGCCGCTCGAAGCCGACAATCCGCTGACGCGCTCCAACGATTCGCGGGTGCATCCTTCCGGCGCCATGTGGATCGGCACCATGCCCAAGGACGAGGGTTCCAAAGCCGGGGCGATCTACTGGTTCCGCGCCGGCGAGATCCGCCTGCTCTATTCAGACATCGCGATCCCCAATTCGATCTGCTTTTCGCCGGACGGCGCCACCGCCTATTTCACCGACACGCCTTCCGGTTTGCTCCTTCGGGTCGCCTGCGATCCGCTGACCGGCATGCCGTCCGGCGAGCCTGCCGTCTTTCTCGATTGGCGCGGCCAGGAAGGCTGGATCGACGGCTCGGTGGTCGACGCCGACGGCGTGCTGTGGAATGCGCGCTGGGGCGCCGGCTCCGTCGACGCCTGGTCGCCCGAGGGCAGGCGTCTGCGGTCGATCTCGATTCCGGCCAGCCAGTCCTCCTGCCCGGCTTTCGCCGGCCCCGATGCGGCGCGTCTGGTCGTCACCTCGGCATGGAAGGGCATGGATGCCGAGGTGCGCCGCGCCGACCCGCATGCCGGCAAGACCTTCCTTATCGATTTGCCGGTGCGCGGCCGCTTCGAGCCGAAAGTGTCGATCTGAAACAACATGGGCCGGCCGCGACTGGTGCTGATCTACGAACCGGAAGCGTCCTGCCGCACGCGGCTTCTCTGAGCGGCAGGCGCTGAAGATTTCATCCTATCTGGCCGCTCGCAATGGCGGTTCGGCCTTGCCGGTGCGATGCCCGAAACCGCGGCGAACAGACTGGTGCGATAGCCAATCCCGCTTGTGCTGCCCCTCACCCTTACCCTCTCCCCGTAAGGACGGGGAGAGGGGACATCGTGTCCGAACCGGATAGATAGGTAACGGAATGGACCGGATAGATAGGTGACAGTTTTCTTGTCCGCCGGGAGGACCGGCGATGGGACGGCGAGAGACTGGCGTCATGGACGAGCGGCTTTTGTTTGTTGCGGCATGTCTTGAGGACGAGGAGACAATGACGGGACTGTGCGCGGCGCACGGGATATCGCGCAAGACGGGCTACAAGTGGCTTGGGCGCTACCGTGAGCTGGGTCCTGAGGGTCTGCGTGATCTGCCGCGGGCACCGCTGGTGCATGGGCGGGCAACGCCGGCGGCGGTTGTCGATCGGATCGTGGCGGAGAAGGAGGCACATCCGCAGTGGGGGCCCAAGAAGATTGTGGCGCGGCTTTCGCGACAGGAGCTAGCGACGGCCTGGCCGTCGGCCTCGACGGCGGGCGCGATCCTTGCGCGGCGGGGCTTGGTGGGGCGGCGGCGTGCCCGCTGGAAGGGGGCCGGCAACGGACCCTGGCCTGAGCCGGAGGCGCCGAACGCGGTGTGGACGGGCGATCACAAGGGCTGGTTCCGCACCCGCGACGGCTGGCGCTGCGAGCCGCTGACGGTGATGGACGCCAGGAGCCGCTATCTTCTGGCGCTGGAGGCGACCGGCTCGACCGGGGAGGCGGAGGCTTGGCCGGTGTTCGAGCGGCTGTTTGGCGAGCACGGCCTGCCGGAGCGCATCAGGAGCGACAACGGTCCGCCCTTCGCAGCGGCCGGCGTCACCGGGCTGACGCCGCTGTCGCTGCGTTTCGTGCGGCTGGGGATTGCGCTGGAGCGCATCGACCCGGGCAAGCCGCAGCAGAACGGAAAGCATGCTGCCGCTGGCAAAAGCGCCGGCGCTCGACCGGGCGGCGCAGGCCGAAGCCTTCGAGGCGTTCCGCCGCGACTACAGCCGCACGAAGCGCTGGGCATGGACACGCCGGCCGAGCACTACCGGCCCTCGACGCGGCCAATGCCGGCCAGCGCGCCCGAGCCCGACTATCTGGCCGAGGCGGCGGTGCGCAAGGTGCGCCACAACGGCGCCGTCAAATGGCGGGGCGGCGAGATCTACGTCGCGGCGACGCTGGCCGGCGAGCCGGTCGCCATTGAGGAGACCGAGGCCGGCGAATGGGCGATGCGCTTCTACGCTCATCGCCTCGGCTTCATCGACGAAAAGCACGGCAGGCTGGTCCGCAAAACCGCCTTGCAACCCCGACCAGCCGCCGGTTTTGCGGACCAACAAGGGGGAAAACTGTAACCTATGTATCCGGTCCAATTTGTAACCCATCCATCGGCTGGACAATCGGCGTTGATGCAAATCGCCTGTGCTGGAGACTGGCATCGGCGATGACGCCCCCTCTCCCCGTTTTTCACGGGGAGAGGGTAAGGGTGAGGGGCAGCGCCGACCTCAAAACTGAGAGAGGGCGAATATCGAGGAGGCCGCTTTGCCCAAGCAGCGCCTGCGGCGATTGGATTCAGGTCAGGCCGAGTCGAAAGTGTGGATTTCGAGAACCGGAGCGCAACGTACGTTCAAGTACGTGAGCGCAGAAAGCCGGAGGCCGGCCTCACCTGAATCTTACTGCCGATCCAAACAGATCGACGTATGACCGGACTTGATGAAGCCGAGCTTCTGCGCGGCGCCTTTGGAAACGTCGATCACCCGGCCTTTGATGAAGGGGCCGCGATCGTTGATGCGGACCACGACGCTTTTGCCGTTCCTCTTGTTGGTGACCTTGACCTTGGTGCCGAAAGGCAGGCTGCGGTGGGCAGCGGTCATGGCGGATGGATTCATGCGCTCGCCCGACGCGGTCTTGGAATGGAGTGCGTACCAGGACGCGCGGCCGCACTGCGCCGATGCCGAACCCGTGGAAGCGGCGAGCATCAGCCCGGCCGCCAGCGTTGCCGCGGCGGTCGCGGCCCTTGTCGTAATCATTATGTCGGTTGCCCCGTTAGTAGATGATCGGGGCAGCTAGCAGCCAAAATGGGGCAGCAAATGCGGCAGGTTCCTGTTTGTTCCATGACAAAGGAACACGTTTGGAGTCCGGGCGAAACAATAAGTCAGAGATGATCGAGCGTACCGAGCGGCGATCAGGCAGCATAACGACATGTTTGTTGCTGGTTCCCGCTATGGCCCAGCTACTTATACATTGCAGATGAAAGAACGTGTCGCGGGCGACCGATGCCGCCCGCGAGTTGTTGGATCTTGCTGGATTCGTTAGCTCGCCGCTTGGAACCGAACCTCGCCATTGTTCAGGAAGCACGTCTTGTTGAACAGCGCCAGATCCAGTTGAACAGCGCCAGATCCAGCGGGTTTGGCAACCGCACGTCGCTGATATCGGGACACGGCTTCGTCGACGGATCGTATGACCGATCGATCTGGGAAATAAAGACGAGGATCACCCCCCTCTCCCGGGCAAACGACTTCGCTTGCGAACCTGAGCATTCAATTCCGGGTTTTCACGCTTCTGATCGAGCAGCTGCAGGTAGTCTATGACCACCAGCGTGCCGCGAGGCGCCGGTTCCATCGAGTTTACGATATAGTCGGCGCTTATGACGTCGGAATTGTCGAATTCGAACAGCCCGCCGAAATGTGCCGGTTCTGCCCCGATGGAACGAAAGCGATCCAGGACGTCTTTTTCGGTGTATTCAAGTGTGAAAAAGACACTTCGGCAGCCGGATTTCATTGCCTCCACGGCCAGTTGGAGGCTCATCAAGGTCTTGCCCTGGGCCGGCCGTGCCCCGACCAGCACCAGATCTCCGGGACTGAGCCTCGCAAACAATTCCCGGACGGGCGCGGTCGCTGACATGTTGGCTGCGAGCAAACTCCAACTGCTGAATCCTTCCTTGGCCGCAATCCGGTCGAGCGCCTCGTGAAGTCGAATGTTTTCTTCGCGGGATAGAAGTTTGGCTTTGCGTTTCAAATGATAAACAGGCGCAGACAGCTTCATCGAAAAACCTCCTGGTGCGAGCAGTTTTCGCAATCCCTCCTTATGCTTGGTGCTCGAACAGTCGGTTCGACAATCAGGCGGCCCCGCATGAATTATGCTTTCCCGACGGAGGAGGGTGGCGTGGGCTGCGCCGAATCAAAGCATAGCCCAATTCCTGCCGATGAAAAATTGGCTGCGGTCCAACTTCCAGTGGAGAGCCGCGCTGCCCGACGAGCACCATGACCGCCCAGCGGCTACTTCCCCGCCATTTCCTTCAGCCGGTACAGCGCTTCCAGCGCCTCGCGCGGGGTGAGTTCGTCGGGATTGATCGCCGACAGCGCGGCGCCCAGCGCGTCGGTCTTGGCCGGCTTCGGCTCCTCGCGCTTCACCACCGCCGAAAACAGCGGCAGATCGTCGACGAGGCGGTCGGCTTTGCCGGATGTTTCGCCGGCTTCGAGCTGGTGCAGCACATCCCGCGCCCTTTGCACCACCGCGTCGGGCAGGCCGGCGAGCCGCGCCACCTGCACGCCGTAGGAGCGGTCGGCCGCGCCCTTGGCGACCTCGTGCAGGAAGACCACGTCGCCCTCCCATTCCTTGACGCGCATGGTGACGTTGTGCAGCCGTTCCAGCTTGCCGGCGAGCGCCGTCATCTCGTGGAAATGCGTGGCGAAGATCGCCCGGCAGCAATTCTTCTCGTGCAGATATTCGACTGCGGCCCAGGCGATCGACAGGCCGTCGAAGGTCGCCGTGCCGCGGCCGATCTCGTCGAGTATGACCAGCGCCCGCTCGCCCGCCTGGTTCAGGATCGCCGCCGTCTCGACCATCTCGACCATGAAGGTCGAGCGCCCGCGCGCCAGATCGTCCGACGCTCCGACGCGCGAAAAAAGCCGGTCGACCACGCCGATCCGCGCCGATTTAGCGGGCACGAAGGAGCCGGTCTGGGCAAGGATGGCGATCAGCGCGTTCTGGCGCAGGAAGGTCGACTTGCCGCCCATATTCGGGCCGGTCAGAAGCCAGATCGCACCGTGCCTGCCGCCCTGCTCCGGCGAAAGATCGCAATCATTCGCCACGAACGGCGCGCCGGCCATGCGCCGCAACGCCTGCTCGACCACCGGATGGCGGCCGCCGGAAATCTCGAAGGCGAGGCTGTCGTCGACCACGGGCCGCCGCCACGCCTCGGCGCTGGCAAGCACCGCAAGGGCTGCCGAAACGTCGAGCACCGCAAGCGCCGTCGCGCCGGAGCGGATGGCGTCGGCATGGCCGACCGCCTCGGCGGTCAGCGCATCGAATACGCTAAGCTCGATCGCCAGCGCCCGGTCGGCGGCGTTGGCGATCTTGGTCTCCATCTCCGCCAGTTCGGTGGTGGTGAAGCGCATGGCGTTCGCCATGGTCTGGCGGTGGATGAAGCGCGCCTTGGCCGCGTCCGACCCCATCATCAGCGCCTGGTGGTTGGCGGTCACTTCGATGTAATAGCCGAGCACATTGTTGTGCCGGATTTTCAGCGAGCGGATGCCGGTTTCCTCGATCAGCTCGCGCTCCATCGCCGCGATCACCTTGCGGGCCTCGTCTCGTAGCGCCCGCATCTCGTCGAGCTCGGCGTTGTAGCCGGCGCGGACAAAACCGCCGTCGCGCCTGAGCAGCGGCAGCTCGTCGGCAAGTGCGGCGCCGAGATGATCGGCAAAGCGTATCGGCAGCGCCGAGATGGCGTCCAGCGCCGCCTTCAGTTCCGCCGGCAGTTCGGCATCGGCAAACAGCGTCCGGAGCGCAAGTGCGGCCTCGAAGCCGGAGCGCAACGCGCCGAGATCGCGCGGCCCGCCGCGGTTGAGCGCCAGCCTGGTCAGCGCGCGCGGCATGTCGGCTGCCTCTTTCAGAGCCGCGCGGAGGCCCTGGCATAACCTAGATTCGGAGGCGAAGAACGCCACTGAATCAAGCCGCGCATTGATCGCCTTCGGGTCGGTCAGCGGCGACATCAGCCGGTCGGCCAGGAGCCGCGCGCCGGCCCCGGTGACCGTACGGTCGACGGCCTTGATCAGCGAGCCGTCCCGCCCGCCCGACATGGTGCGCAGCAGTTCGAGATTGGCCCTGGTCGCCGGATCGATGAACAGCGTCGAGCCGGCCTGCTCGCGCTCCGGCCGCGACAGCGGCGGCCGCTCCGCCTTCTGCGTCTTCTCGACATAAGCGACGACGCCCGAGATCGCCGACAGTTCTGCGCGGGAAAACGTGCCGAAACTGTCCGGCGTGGCGACGCCGTAGAAGCGGGCGATGCGGCCGGGAGCCGAAGCCGAATCGAACAGGCTCGGCGGCTGCGGGCTCGCCATCCGGCCGATCATGTCGAACAGCGGCTTCAGTTCTTCGTCGTGGAACACCGGCTCGGCCACGATGAGCTCGCGCGGATCGACCCGGAAAATGTCGGCGGCGAGCGCTTCGGCATTCGTCTCGGCGACGCGGAACACGCCCGTCGACAGCTCGATCCACGCGAGCGCATAGGAGCTTTCGGAGCCCCCCTTCACGCGGCCCAGCGCCATCAGGAAATTGGATTCCGAAGGCGCCAGCAGCCGGTCCTCGGTGATGGTGCCGGGCGTGACCAGGCGGATCACGTCGCGCTTCACCACCGATTTTGAGCCGCGCTTCTTCGCCTCGGCCGGATCCTCGATCTGCTCGCAAACGGCGACGCGATGGCCGAGCCCGATCAGCTTCTGCAAATAATCGTCGGCGGCATGCACCGGCACGCCGCACATCGGAATGTCGTGGCCCTGGTGCTTGCCGCGCTTGGTGAGCACGATGCCCAGCGCCCGGCTGGCGATCTCGGCGTCCTCGAAGAACAGCTCGTAGAAATCGCCCATGCGGTAGAACAGCAGGCAATCCGGGTTGGCCGCCTTGATCTCGATGAACTGCTCCATCATCGGCGTCGCCGCGCCGACTGCTGCCGGCGCGCTGCCCTCGATGCGTATCGGCGTTTCGTCGTTCACCGTGTCCCCGAAAAAAGAAGCTTCCCCCTGCTTGGCGCTTTACGGCGGCGAAGTGTAGCCTTAATCCCGAACGCTCCACAAAAAGAAACGAAAATACCCCAGGGGAAGGGAACGGCTCGAAATCATGGCCAAGAAAACCGAAAACGCCGGCCCGTCCGTCAGCGCGCAGGAGGCGCTGGAGTTCCACGCCTCGGGCCGCCCCGGCAAGCTGGAGATCAACCCGACCAAGCCGATGGCCACGCAGCGCGACCTGTCGCTCGCCTATTCGCCGGGCGTCGCCGTGCCGGTCAAGGCGATCGCCGAGGATCCCTCCCGCGCCTTCGACTACACCACGCGCGGCAACATGGTCGCCGTCATTACCAACGGCACCGCGATCCTGGGCCTCGGCAATCTCGGCGCGCTCGCCGCCAAGCCGGTCATGGAAGGCAAGGCGGCGCTGTTCAAGCGCTTCGCCGACATCGACGCCATCGACCTTGAGGTCGACACCGAGAATGTCGACGAGTTCATCAACTGCGTGCGCTATCTCGGCCCCTCCTTCGGCGGCATCAACCTCGAGGACATCAGGGCGCCCGACTGCTTCATCATCGAGAGCCGCCTGCGCGAACTGATGGACATACCGGTCTTCCATGACGACCAGCACGGCACCGCCATCATCTCGGCCGCCGGCCTCATCAACGCGCTGCACCTCACCGGCCGCGACATGAAGACCGCCAAGCTCGTCTGCAACGGCGCCGGTTCGGCCGGCATCGCCTGCATCGAGCTCATCAAATCCATGGGCTTCTCGCCGGAAAACGTCATCCTCTGCGACACCAAGGGCGTCGTTTACCAGGGCCGCGAGGAAGGCATGAACCAGTGGAAGTCGGCGCATGCCGTAAAGACCGACGCCCGCACGCTGGCCGAAGCCCTCGACGGCGCCGACATCATCTTCGGCCTGTCCGCCAAGGGCGCGCTGACGCCGGCCATGATCCAGTCCATGGCCAAGAACCCGATCATCTTCGCCATGGCCAATCCCGATCCCGAGATCACGCCGGAGGAAGTCGCCGAGATCCGCACCGACGCCATCATGGCGACCGGCCGCTCCGACTATCCCAACCAGGTCAACAACGTTCTCGGCTTCCCCTACATTTTCCGCGGCGCGCTCGATGTCCGCGCCACCACCATCAACGACGCCATGAAGGTCGCGGCCGCGCAGGCGCTGGCCGATCTCGCCCGCCAGGACGTGCCCGACGACGTCGCCGCCGCCTATCAGGGCAACCGCCCGAAATTCGGGCCGAACTACATCATCCCGGTGCCGTTCGACCCGCGCCTGATCTCGGCCATTCCGGTCGCCGTCGCCCGCGCCGCCATGGATTCCGGCGTCGCCCGCCGGCCCATCCTCGATCTCGACAAATACGCGCAGGAGCTTTCCGCCCGCCGCGATCCGATCGCCTCGACCCTGCAGCGCATCTACGACCGCGTGCGCCGCCAGCCCAAGCGCGTCGTCTTCGCCGAGGGCGAGGAGGAGCAGGTCATGCGCGCCGCCGTCTCCTACGCCAACCAGCGGCTGGGCGCCGCCATCCTGGTCGGCCGCGAGGATCGCATCAAGGAGACCGCCAGCCATGCCGGCGTCGATCTAGACCGGCCGGGCATCGAGATCATCAACGCCCGCCTGTCGCGGCGCAACGCCATCTATGCCGACTATCTCTACGAGCGCATGCAGCGCAAAGGCTTCCTGTTCCGCGACTGCCAGCGGCTGATCAACAACGACCGCAACCATTTCGCAGCCTGCATGCTGGCGCTGGGCGACGCCGACGCGGTGGTCACCGGCGTCACCCGCAACTATTCGACCGCGCTCGACGATGTCCGCCGCGTCATCGAGGCCAAGCCTGGCCACCGCGTCATCGGCGTGTCGATCGCGCTCTGCCGCGGCCGCACCGTCATCGTCGCCGACACCGCCGTCCACGACATGCCCAATTCCGAGCAGATGGCCGACATCGCCGAGGAGGCGGCGGGCTTCGCGCGCCGCATGGGCTACGAGCCGCGCGTGGCCATGCTCGCCTATTCGACCTTCGGCCATCCCGCCGGCGAGCGTTCTGCGCGCGTACAAGAGGCTGTTCAAATCCTCGATAAAAGACGCGTCGATTTCGAGTATGACGGCGAAATGGCGGCCGACGTCGCGCTCAACGCCAAGGCGATGCAGCAATATCCGTTCTGCCGCCTGTCGGGCCCGGCCAACGTCCTCATCATGCCGGCCTTCCACTCGGCCTCGATCTCGACAAAAATGCTTCAGGAGCTCGGCGGCTCGATGGTCATCGGCCCGCTTCTGGTGGGGCTCAACAAGCCGGTGCAGATCGTCAGCCTCAACGCCAAGGACAGCGACATCGTCAACATGGCCGCGATCGCAGCGTATTCGGCGGGGGCTTGAGGTTCCTATCTTCCCCCTTGCGGGGAAGAAATAGCCGAGTTGCCGCGCCCGAAGGGCGCTGGCGAGGCTTAAGTGTT
>NZ_JAAKZF010000070.1 GCF_011045125.1 Allomesorhizobium camelthorni
ATCTGGCGTGACGGCCCTGTTGAGCAACACCTACTTGGTTGGACACCCGTCAGCCGGTATCGCCTAGAGCAGATTCGACTTACTCCGGTTCATATCCAGCGGCCTCGAAGTAGTTGCGGCATTCGTTGGCTTTGAAGGCTGGGAGGCAGTCTGCGACGACCGACCAGAGTTCATCCACGGATCGTGCGGCCGCTTTTCTGAGCAAGGCCTTGAGCTTTGAGAAGGCCATCTCGATTGGGTTGAAATCGGGGGAATAGGGCGGCAGGAACAGCGGCCTTGCGCCGGCCTTCTCGATCGTTTCGCGCGCGCCGCTGATCTTATGGGCCGGCAAATTATCCATGATGACGATGTCGCCGGGGCGAAGTTCGGGCGCCAGCACCTGTTCAACATAGGCAAGGAAGGCTGCGCCGTTCATCGGCCCGTCGAGCAGCATCGGCGCGGTCATTCCGGAGAGGCGCAGCCCTGCGGTGAAGGTGGTGGTCTTCCAATGGCCGTGAGGGACGGCTGCAATGCAGCGCTCGCCGCGTAGGCTGCGTCCGCGCAGCCGCGCCATCTTGGTCGACGCACTAGTCTCGTCGATGAAGATCAGCTTCTCGGGGTCAAGGTCGAGTTGACCGTCGAACCAGGCGCGGCGGCGCGCCTTGACGTCGGGGCGCTGCTGTTCTGAGGCGTGCGCCGTCTTTTTTTGAACGTGACGCCGCGCTTGTCGAGGAACATCCACACTGTTGAAGGAACAACCCGCACGCCGTGCGCGGACGCCAGTCTCTCGGCGATCTCGGCGAGCGTGATGTCCGGCGTCTCCTCGATCAGGCCAAGAATGAAACGTTCGTGCGGGTCGAGCTTCGAGCCTGACGGCTGGCCCTGCTTGCGTGCGACCGTCTCGCCGGTCTCCCGGTAGCGGCGATACCAGCGCCCCGCTGTGGCGATCCCGATCCGGAAACGCCCCGCCGCCTTGCGTGTTGAAAGCCCTTCCTCGATCGCCGAGATCACCCGACCGCGAAGGTCCGCACTCAAGCTTTGTGTCATCCTCACCTCCTCGCAAATCGCGAGGCGCAGTGAATCAGACACCTGCAACCGGGGAAATCCTAAATCTGAATCAGCGTTCAGAGAAAATGCTCTAGCATGGATGGGAACGCCTGACTTTGCCATGTCTTCTGGAGAGCCGGATGCGTAACGAAAGACGCACGTCCGGTTCGGCGAGAGGCGATGTGAAACCTGCCGTCGAAAGGCGGCAAGGCGCGCATCGCCTACTCCACCCACCTATCTGAAGGTGCGCCGTGGCGGGCGTATCGTCTCGGTTGCCGTCATCATCGCCGTCGGCGTCAACACGGACGGCCGCCGCGAGGTGCTCGGCATGGAGGTCGGCGCCTCGGAGGCCGAGCCGATCTGGACGGAGTTCCTGCGCAAGCTGACCCGCCGGGGCCTGCGCGGCGTCAAGTTGATCGTGTCCGACGCCCACGAAGGCATCAAGGCGGCGGTCTCCAAGGTGTTGTGCGCCACCTGGCAACGCTGTCGAGTTCATTTCGCCCGCAATGTTCTGGCGCATGCCGGCAAGAGCGGCCGCCGCGTCGTCTCGGCCTTCATCGCCACCGCCTTCGCCCAGGAGACGGCGGAAGCCGCAAGCGTGCAGTGGCGTGCCGTTGCCGACCAGATCCGGCCCAAGGTGCCGAAGCTCGCCGCCATCATGGACGAAGCCGAACACGACGTGCTCGCCTATATGAGCTTCCCCAAGGAGCATCGGACCAAATTGCACAGCACAAACCCGATCGAACGGCTCAATGGCGAGATCAAGCGGCGCACCGAGGTCGTCGGCATCTTCCCCAATGACGACGCCATTGTCCGCCTCGTCGGCGCATTGCTGCTCGAACAGAACGATGAATGGGCCGTACGCCCGCCATGTCGTTCTGACCGGCGAAGGTGGCCTCCTCGCCCGCACCGTCGCCCGGTCCTTCGCCGATCTGGCGCTTGGCGTCGGGCGTCTGAAGCGCGGCACGGCCAAGGGAACAGTGATTCTGGATGTGGAATCCGATCTGGCGGTCGTGTGGCTCATGCCGCGGCTGACGGCGGAGACGCTGGACGCGCTGCGGCTCAACGTCGATCTCCGCTGCCGCCCGGATCCGCCGCGCAGCCTGCCCGGCGATGTCGACCTGGTGCTGACCTGGGGACCGGCGGCGCTGATCGGCTTCCGATCCGAACCCTTCCTTGACCTCAGCGCCTTCCCGGTCGCCTCGCCCGCATTGATCGCGAAAGGCCCCGATCCGACCTCACCCGGCTTCTACGCTGCGCACAGGCTGATCCACGAGCGCGGGCTCTACTGGTGGCGGCGCTATTGCGGAGCGGCAGGCGTCATGCTGGACGACGTCGACAACCACCTGTTCTTCAACCGCACGCATCTGTGCATCGACGCGGCGCTCCGCGGTCTTGGCATTGCCATCGGCGACCATCTCTCCTGCGGCCAACATCTGCGGACGGGGCGTCTTGTTCAGCTTCCCGGCCCGGTGCTGCCGGGACGGGAACAGTATCATCTGCTGACCCCTGACACGACGCACCTGTCACGGCCCGAGCGACAAATGCGCGACTGGTTGAGGAAGGCAGCGCAGAAATGAAAGGGACAGGCTGAAAGAACTCAGCCCATATCTGGTCTGTCTGCACTCGGTCGTTTCGCATGGGAGCACCGGGTGGCCGCTCGCGACCCTGTGCTGCCCCTTAATTTGCTACTGCTGGAAGGTGTCGTGATCGAGCCGATATCGTTGAAAAAGGCGGAGTTGCTGGCGGTGTAAAGTCCTGATTCAGTCTTCCTTAGAGGAGATTGAGTCGATGATGGGCGAACGGACGGTGATGCAGGAGGCGCTTTTCTACGAGTTCAGCTTGGAGCGCCACGTGCCGGCTGATCACCTGCTTCGTTCGATTGATCGGTTCGTCGACCTGTCCGGAATCCGTGCTCACCTTCGGCCCTTCTATAGCGAGATCGGCCGCCCCTCGATCGACCCAGAACTGATGATCCGGATGCTGATCATCGGCTATTGCTTCGGCATCCGTTCGGAGCGTCGGCTCTGCGAGGAGGTGCATCTCAACCTCGCCTATCGCTGGTTCTGCAGGCTGGGCCTGGAGGGCGACGTCCCGGACCACTCGACCTTCTCGAAGAACCGTCACGGCCGCTTCCGCGGCAGTGATCTCCTGCGCGAGTTGTTCGAAACCACGGTGCGGCGCTGCATGGCGGAAGGACTTGTCGGCGGCGATGGCTTCGCGGCCGACGCCAGCCTGATCAAGGCGGACGCGAACAAGCAGCGCTCGGCGGAGGGATCGGAAGAGGTCGACTGGGAAGCGATGGCGGCCACCCGCCGCTCGGTCAAAGAGTATCTCGACACGCTGGATGACGCAGCCTGGGGCGCGGCCAGCGAAGTCACGCCGAAGTTCGTCTCGAAGTCGGACCCGGCAGCGCAGTGGACCGGAGCGCTCAAGGGTCATGCGTTCTTCGCCTACGCCGCCAACTACCTGATCGACCTCGATCACGCGATCATCGTCGATGTCGAGGCGAGCCGCGCCATCCGTCAGGCGGAGGTCGGGGCGGCGCGCATCATGATCGAGCGCGCCCAGGATCGCTTCGGTCTTTATCCGGAGCGGTTGGCCGCCGACAGCGCCTATGGCTCGGCCGAGATGCTGGCCTGGCTGGTCCATGAGCGCGGGATCGAGCCGCACATCCCGGTCTTTGACAACTCGCAGCGCCAGGACGGGACCTTTGAGCGGGCCGACTTCACCTACGATCACAAGGCCGATGCCTACATCTGCCCTGCCGGGAAGGAACTCAGGCAGCGCCAAAAGACCTATCGGATGCCACGCCCCTCTAGTCGATGAGAACGGCATGATGCGCTATCGCGCCAGCAAGCTGGACTGCGACGGCTGTTCGCTGAAGCCCCGGTGCTGTCCAAACGCACCCGCCCGCAAGATCCTGCGCTCAATTCATGAGGGCGCGCGAGACATGGCGCGCGACATCGCGACCACCGAGGCCTATGTCACCTCGCGCCGCGAGCGAAAGAAGATCGAGATGCTGTTCGCGCACCTCAAACGCATCCTGAAGCTCGATCGACTGCGACTACGAGGACCGAACGGCGCTCGCGATGAGTTCCACCTCGCAGCCACCGCCCAGAACCTCAGAAAACTCGCAAAGCTCATGCCGATGCCCGACCCCCGCCCGGCATGAAGAGGCGCATGCCGGCGCATCCGTTCGCAATCGCCGACCCAGCGCCCGCCTCGACGCCGACTTCTTCAACAAAATCAGCCCTTTCCGGTCCTTCGGAATTCGACGCGCTGAGACGCAAGTTGACCGGCGGTGCTGAGAAAGGCGGGCGATCCACCGCCACCCGCCCGCTCGGGATGTCGTACGAACCAGTTCGTCACGATTTGTCACCAGAAGCGAAAGCTTACGCACAGCGACACTCGTGACGGCTCACGACCCGTCTCGGTGCTTCCTGGTCGACGAAATCGACGGCTCGATTTGACCGGCTACGGTCATTCGATGGTTACAAAGGTCGGGCATTGGGGACTTTTGACGTGAGCCGGAAATGTCTGAACTTGACAATATCCTCAACGTGGCGATCGAGCTTGCCGAGGCTTCATCCTCCTGTGCCAAAGAAGCCTGGCTGGGAGATGTAGCCGTAACCTACAAGCCTGACGGGTCTTCGTTGACCGAGACCGACCTGTCCATTGAAGCCACATGGCGGGATCGAATACGCCAGCAGTTTCCCGCACACGGAATACTTCGCGAAGAATATGGATCGGATACCGGAACCAGCGCTTTCACGTGGGTTCTCGACCCGATTGACGGCACGCGCCAGTTCGGAACCGGACTGCTGAATTTTGCATCCCTGATCGGTGTTTGCCGGGACGCAGTCCTGTTGTGGGGATTATCGACCTGCCGATGTTGGGCGCCCGCTACGTCGCGGCAGAAGGCAGGGGAACGATGTTCGACGGGCGTCCGGTCCGCAGTAGCAGGCAGCGGGAAATTCAGACCGCCAGGATCAGTTTTGCCAACCCCGAGAGCTTCACCGGCGATGCCGCCCACGGTTACGAGCGGTTGCGCGCATCCGGTAGGCTCAAGGTGTTTGACGGGGGAGCGCCTGCCTATGGTGCTGTTTCCAGAGGGTTGATCGACGTTTGCCTGAACGGGACCGATCTCGACGCTTACGATATCTGTGCTCTTTGTCCGGTTGTCACCGAGGCGGGTGGTGCAATTTCCGACTGGGCGGGCACCCGCTGACGCTTGCCTCCAGCGGAGCAATCGTGGCGTGCGCGTCATTCGAGCTTCATGCGACCGTCCTGGATATCCTGGGGCAGGCTTGACGTGAATGGCGGCAAAGTCCGAACTCGGCTGTTTCGCGACGCTGTGCTGCCCTTAATTGCGCCATTGACCGGCTGGCAGTTGAGCATCCGTCAAATTAAAGGTCGGCCGATCGGCCGATCATAGGCTGCGGCCGCTTTCAGAGTACTGCCGAGCCTGGCCAGAAGACCGGCGCGCGCTGCCCAGTAGGGCTGGTAGTCGGCATCGATTCAGGCCGGCCACATGGCGTGGGAGGTGTTCAGTTTCCTCATCACCTGATGCTCCCGCAACCCGGCCCACAGGCGTTCGATGTTCGGCCAGCTGCTCGGAACCTTTTCAACTTGGGGATGCCAGGCCACCAGCATGACGAGATAGATGTCGGCCAGCGAGAGCCGGTCGCCGACCAGCCAGTCCTGGCCTTCGAGGGCAGCATCGAGAATGGCAAAGCCGCGATCCATTTCGGAAACGGCAGCCTTCTTCACCGCTTCCATGCCGCTGGGGTCAGCCGTGTAGCGATCGGTGTGGTAGAACCGCCGGTCGGCCGAATAGATGACTGACGACATGAAGATCATCCAGCGCAGGAAGTCAGCGCGGCCGGGTGAATTCACCGCCGGCGCCAGGCCCGCCTGCGGGTGGCGCTCGGCGAGCAGGATGCAGATGGCCGCCGACTCGGTCATCGAGCTTCCGTCGGGCAAGATCAGGACCGGGACCTGGTTCAACGGGCTGATGTCGAGAAAGGCCTGGTCGGGCGGGTCCGACTTCGGAACATCGATCTGGTCGAAAGGCACGCCCGCCAAAGCGAGCGCCGCCTCGACGACAAAGCTGCCGGTGTTGGGGCGCGTATAAAGCTTGTACATGAAATCCTCCGCCAGCCAGTGCATGGCCGGCGACGATCTGAACCGGAAGCGCTGGTCCACTCAAGCGAGCGACGGCCGCCACAGGTGTTTTTTCAGCAGTCCAGCGAGCTGCGATTTAGATCCTTGGCGTATGTTGTTGGAACCTGTCGCGAGCCGACATCCAGGTGGACTGTCGCAGACCTCCGAGATTGGCCGAAACCTCCCCGGGTTCGTCATCCAAGGGCCGAGCAGGGGCGAAGCGACGTCGCGGAAACCCTGGGATGACGAAGTGTCGAGAACCTAAGCACCCAGCCCTCCAAACAGGATCGTTGACAGATAGCGCTCGGGCCGGCCGCGCCAGTTTTCGTGACAGGGCGTCGATTTCCGGCTGCCGCCCGGCAGTCAGCGCTGCGAGATGGGAGCGATAGCGCTCGAGAAACGTACCGGCATCGGGCGCCTTCCCTCGCCGGTAAGCCGTCCTGCGCGGGAGCACGTCTGCTGTTGGCAAGCGGAGGCGCGTTGCCGCCCATTCTCCCTCATCCGGCGAACAATTCCCTGTAACCGGTCGTCACCATCCAGTGCGCCCGATCGAGATGGCTGGCGGTGCGGCTGCACATGGGTTTTCCCGCGGACTGCTCGGCCATCATTTCACATTCCCCAAAGAGAGGATGGCGAAACAGAAGCCCGCTTCGTTTCGAGCTCACTGATAAATTCTGCCCTCAGCTTACGGTCGAGTCTTGGAAGGCAGAGGCAAGAGGTTGGGGAAGACAACCGTCATTGACGTGCTCAGGGCGATGGCTAGATTGCCATCCCGCGGGTGAAGATTGCCCGTCTTGCCAGGATAAGGAATATACGCGTGGCTACAGGTACGGTGAAGTGGTTTAATGCGACAAAGGCTTTGGGTTCATCCAACCCGACTCCGGCGGTGCGGACGTTTTCGTTCATATATCTGCCGTTGAACGTGCCGGGTTGAGGGCCCTCGCCGATGGCCAAAAGGTCAGCTATGAGGTCGAGCAGGACCGGCGCACTGGAAAATCGTCTGCTGGCAATCTCCAGGCGGTCTAAGTCGCTCAAGGGCCGCACCATTTTGGAGCCGGCCTTTGCAAATCACCCTCCGCGCCGGTAGGCGGCTGAGTATTCAGGCCGGCGCCAACCCCAAGCTGCGATCCCGTTATCGACTTCTGCTCTTGAATTTTCGCATGCGTTGGCGTCAAATTTATCCGCGAATCTCGGCCCAGGAACTTGAAGGGATCATTCAGTTCCATCACGCGGCAACTTTCAGCCTTCGGTCTCGGATTTGCAGTCAGCCCAAAGTGTCCCGTCGTGAAATGGTTGAACCGCAAAGTTCTAACCCCTCTCGCACCATCGCGGTCGTGCTGCCGATACTTGGATAGCGATCCGGTTTCTGCGCCGTAAGCGTCACGAGCACCGCACGGCCTTCTGGCTTTGATAGAAGCAGGATTCAGGTGCGGGCCGCTTTGACTCGCCTGGGCATGAAGTAGGAGCGGATGGCAACGGCCGCCTTTGCAACGGCGGCGACGCCCGCGTCGTCAAGACGGGAGTTCACCCCCGTTGTGTCCCGGATCGGGGCGATGATGTCGCCGGTTGCGGCATGACCGTGGAGAACGGGGCGCCAGAGCCTTGGAGCAAAATCGGTGGCGAGCAGGAAGGCAGTCGACCAGTGGAAGGGATCGAAGGAGCCGTCATTGCGCCGCGCAAAGCGCGGGCGCCAGGTTTCCGGCGTTTCGGCAAGCCCGGTCGAGATCCGGTTATAGTTGGCAACCAGCGTCTGCACGGCGAGCGCCTCGGTCGTGCCTTCGAGGGCCATCAACGCTCGCTCACCTGCAAACAGAGGAATCCATTGGCGCGGGTCGATGAAGCTGGGCCCGATGATGAGGGCGGTCAGATAGCCGTCGAGCCCATCCATGCTGAAGACCGGCGGAGTCGGCCGCCGCTTGTGCAGGAATGCCTCAAAGGCCGCATCGTCCAGCATCGGGCGCGAAGGCGGAAGCGAGGAAGCCGCGGCGGGCCGAGCGGCGACGGGCCCCTTTGACCGACGAGCGATCATGCCGCCACACCCTCCATTTGGCCCCGTGCTTCCCGGTCTGCCTTCCAATTCCACGGCAAGAGCTCGTCGAGCCGATTGACCGGAATGGAATCTGAGACGATCTGCTCGAGCACGTCGGCGAGCCAGGTTTCGGGATCGAGACCATTGAGCCGTGCCGAGTTGACCAGTGATGCCAGCACCGCCCATGTCTCGCCACCGCGGGCGGATCCGGCGAAGAGGCTATTCTTCCTCGTCAGGCAAACTGGTTTGAGCGATCGCTCGACAACGTTGCTGTCGACTTCGATCCGTCCGTCCTGGAGGAAGGCTGTCAGCCCATGCCAATGCGCCAGCGTGTAGGCGACGGCCTTGCCGAGCGACGACTTGGCCGAGACCTCATCGATCAGCGTCTCAAGCCGCTCCTTCAGTGCCGCCATGAGCGGAGCGCTCTCGGCCTTGCGCACCGACAGGCGTTCGTCGGCGCTGATGCCGCGGATGCATTCCTCGATCCGGTAGACCTCGGCAATAGCGGCGACCACCGCCAGCGCCTCGCTCGAGCCCGTCGTCTTGACCACCTCGACGAACTTGCGCCGAGCATGGGCCAGACAGAAGGCAAGCTGCAAAGGTGCTACATTGCTCTTGCGCCGCCGCTTCGCCAGGCTCTTGTAGGCCGCATAGCCATCCACCTGGAGAATGCCGTCGAATGTTGAAAGCTGTGCCTCGATCTCTCCGGTCCCCCGGCTTTCTGCAAACACATAGCCGACTGCCGGCGGCGCCGGTCCCTGCCAGGGACGATCATCGACGGCCTGCGCCCACAACTGGCAGACTTTCGTCCGCTTGCGTCCCGGATCAAGTCGCGGCAGAGGCGTTTCGTCACAAAACACCCGTGGCTGCGAGCGGATGAAGGCAAGCAGGCGATCGTAAAGCGGCCTCAGCCACCAGGCGGCCCGTCCGACCCAGCCGCCGAGCGTTCCCCGGTCGAGGTGGATGCCGGAACCCAAGAAGATCTGCGACTGGCGATAGAGAGGAAGATGCCAGGCGAACTTGGAGACGACCACATGCGCCACCAGCGCCGTCGTTGCCATGCCTCCATCCATTACTCGCGCTCGCGCTGGCGCCTGGACGACATAGGCCTCGCAGGCCCGGCAGGCGTATTTGGGCCGGATCGTGCGGATCACGCGCAGAAGTGCCGGAACGATATCAAGGGCCTCACCGACATCTTCGCCGATGCGATGGAGGGAAAGTCCGCAACAGGAGCAGACCGTGCTCTCCGGCTCGATCACTTCCTCGCGGCGCGGCAGATGCTTCGGTAGGGCGCCCATGTTGCGCGATGCCAACCGGCGCTTGCGTCGCGGACGATCCTCGTCTTCGGCATCGTCATTGGCCGCGACCGGCACCTCGGAGAGGTCGCCGAGATCGAGCGCGATCTGCGTCGGATCGAGGACGGCCAGCTTCTCCGATTTTGCCCCGAAGATCATCTGCCGAAGCAGATCGGCATAGACGCGCAGCTCCGCGTTCTCGGCTTCAAGAGCCAGAACGATTCTCTTCAGTTCGGCAGGATCCGATGGCAGCGAATCAGGGCGGGGCGACATGATCAACCCTACCAGGCAGCCCCGAATCTTCAAGCAAATCCAGTCACTTCACGCCGCTCTGACCGGCCTTTTGACATATCTCTTCGCCACCCGAGTCCAGTCGAGGCCGGCCACCAGAAGAGCGAACTCCTCGCGCGTCAGCCGAATCGAACCGTCGCGGATCGGCGGCCAGGTAAAGCGCCCGGATTCGAGCCATTTCGAGACCAGAACCATGCCGCTTCCGTCCCAAAAAAGAAGGCGCAATCTGTCGCCGCGCTTGGGGCGGAAGACAAAGACGTCGCCGCAATAGGGATCGGCTGCAAGAGCCGAGGCGACCAGTGCAACGAGGCCATTGATGCCGCGGCGGAAGTCGACCGGCTGCGTCGCCACCACGACCTTCACGTCGCCGCCAAGCGCAATCACCGCGGCACACGCAAGGCATCCACAATGGCGGCCGCCAGGGCCGGATCGACCGAGCCCGTCAGGACAAGGCGGCTTTCACCGATCTCGAGTTCAATCCGACCGGCCGACGTGGGCACCTCGTGCTTCCCTGCGCCAGCGTGCCCGAGCTGCCGGTCCTCGCCCGCGATCGTAATTGGCATAAACTGCAGGGCTGGCGTCGTCTCCGCAGCCGCTTTCACCTGCACCAGCCCCGCCTGCCGCCGCCAGACGGAAAGAAGGCCACGACTTACGCCCCAATGTCGCGCGACCGCCGAGATGTTGGCGCCCGGCTCCGCACTCTCCGCGACGATCCGAGCCTTCTCCGCCGGCGTCCAATTGCGCCGCCTCCGCCGACCGGTGATCACCTCGACCCGGCGATAGTGACTGTCTTCATGCCTGCCTTGATGACTGGCATCAGTGTCGTCCCACTCCATGCGCCTGCGCTCCTCGCAAATCAGGCGGCAAATCTCGCCAGTGCATAGCCCTCCGGCAAGATGGGGTGCTCGTGACGCTCACTCTGCGCCTGCCCATCAGGCCGCACGGCTTTCCAAGGCAAGCGGCGCGGCCAACTCGTGTATGCGCGCATTGGGACAAACCCGCCTGGCGATTTCACAAAGATGCTGGTGATGGGTCAGGTAGATTACCTGACCCACTGCCGCCATTCCGGCGAATAGCCGGAAGGCTTCCTCGGCACGGAAGTCATCGAACGTCTCCATGATGTCGTCGGCGATGAAGGGAACAGGAGTTCGAGATTGGGCGAACTCGTGGTAGCCGGCAACTCTGAGCGCGAGATAGAGTTGGAAGCGCGTTCCCTTTGACATTTCCTGCGCAAGCTTGGAACTCCCATCAGCCCCGATGCCAATAAGGACCTCGGTGTCTTTGTCAGGCTGGGTCGCCAGACCGCGATAGGCGCCGCGGCTGATCACCTGAAAAGCCTCCGAGGCGCGAAGCATCATCGAACTGCGATGCTTGTCGCGATAGAGGCGCAAGGCCTGCTCGGCCGCGACGATGCCGGCCCTGAGGCGGAAGTAGCTGAACGCCTTATCCTCAATTTCCAGGAGGACCGTGCGCCGTTGCTCTTCCAGAGCAGCCACGGCACTATCGCCGTCGACAGCATCCACCTCGTCGGACGCTTTGCTGTGTGCCGTAAACAACTCTCGTACGCGCCGATCCTGATCCTCGAAGCGGGCCCTGAGCTCTACCTGCTCGGCCTCCAGTGCAGGCCGATCGGCGGCGTCAAGCATCTGTTCGACATCGGCCATGTCCTGCATTGATAGCGCGTCGCGAATTTCGCGTTCGATGATATCGGACCGGCGGCGCAAGTCTCTCCTTTGCTCGATCATGCGCAGCTTTTTCTCGACCTCCTGCAAGGAAGACACACCGAACAGCTGCGTCATTTCAGATTTGCGTCGCTCGCAAATCGCGATTTCAGCTTCCAGGTCCCGGTCTTTGAGAATCTGATCCTCCAGAGCAAGGTGCTTGGATTCCTTTTCCGCCTTTTTCGATCGGGCCTCTTCCACTCTGGCGGACATCAGCGCCCAGAGTCTCAGGGCACTCTCTGCTGGTCGATCCAATCCGAGTTCCGCGGCCATGACTGCAAGCTCGCGTGAGAAGGCCGCCTGATCCTCCTCCATCTTTGCGATGCGATCTGCTAAACCGGCTTGTCGTTGAGCGGCCGGGCCGAGCTCGGCAAGTCTGTCCATGACCTCCTTGACGGTCGCGAGGCTGGGAATAGTCCCTCCCACGCCGAGCCAGCAGCTCTTGCAAACCTCAGCCCATGACGCGTCCCATTGCGCCTCGTCGGCAGTTGCCGTTTCAAGGGCTGACCGGCGGGAAGCCTCCTCCCTTTCGCAGCGTTCAAGCTGCTCCCTCAGATTCTTGTTTTCGACTTCAAGATCAACGGCGGATTGGGCCCTGGCCAAAAGCGCTTCGTAGGAGTCAGAGTGATCCTGGGAAACGGCTGCCGCGGATAGTGCCGCCGAGAGTCGGTTGCGCGCCGCCGAGCCGTCCGCTTCCGCCTGGCGTAAGTCACCTTCGGCCTCCCGGAGCAAGTCGGCTGTCGCGAGGACCATTTCGCGGCGTCCCAGCCATGCCTCAAGCCCACCTAGCTTGATCTCCCCAGAAACAGTCAGAGCCATTTTCCGAGCGGACTCCAGAATTTCGGCCCTGATAGCTTCGCGTTTCGACTTCGCCGCCTTCAGCAACTCCGCTGAGCGCTCCAATTCCGCTTCCGCGACGGCGAGCCTCTGACAGGTTTGATTCAGCTTCGCCAGGTCGCTCATGTGTCCCAGCCGTGCGCTGGTGATCAGGTCGTCTTTCCGCAGTTCGATCTCAAATGCCGCGGCGGTCGATTCATCGAGCGCGTCACGATGCGTAGCCCATGCCGCTTCACGGGCGGATCGCGACTTCGCTGCCTCATGATCGTCAACAACGCCGGTGGAATTCTTCAGTGCATCCAGTTCGGCTCGCAAACACCGCAGCTCACTCGTGAGGCGCCCGCTGTCATCGCTGTAACGATCGATCTCGGCTTCCGCTTTAGACAGAGCTGATTTCCAGGCCTCCAGCTCAGAAGGTGACGGCACTCTCATTTGCCGTACCTGGTCAAGGCTTTCACCCCACGGTCGGAGTTCCGACATCTGTTGCGCCAGTATTTCCTGCAGATCCACACGGGAGCGTTCCGCGACACGGCGGCGGGCTGCATGATCATTCTCTCGAAGCGCCGAGAGCTCGCTAGCCAGCGCCGCAATGGCTTTGCTGTTTGTGGCGGCGGCGGCTTCGCTCGACAGCTTGCTCTGCAACTCGATCAGACGGCAGTTCGCCTCTTCGTCTTCGCGCTTCGCGTTTTGAAGTGTCGCGTCGATACCAGAGCGGCGTTCAACGAGATCTCTAATGCTCCCAGAAATGCGACTTCCGAGCATCAGGCTGCTCGGCTCGTCTTCTTCAGGGCGCTCGAGAAGCCGCAGTATATTCGCAATTTCCCGGTCGACCTCCGTCAATTGCAGACGACGGTCCGGCAAATCCCTTTCGGCGGTGACATAACGCGCGTGCAACTCGCCGATAGCGTCCCTCCTTTGCCCCACGGTGAGCGCGATCTCGTCGACGGCGATAACATTGAGCCCTTTCTCAAGCTCGGCCATGGACGCTTTCGCCGTCTCCCGCTTCACGGCAAGCTCGATGTCTTCCTGATGAAGTGCCGGCAGTTCGTTTCCCCACGAGGGCGGCGCCTCGGGAACATCTTGCAACTCAGCGAGACTGTCCCGGATGTCCCGCAATTCCGCCAGTCGGGGCAGTGCTGTCAGCAGGTTCTTGATCTCGTCCAGCCGCAGTTGCGTCCGGGTTCGGTCAGCCATCGCTTCGTCATAGTGCGCCAGTGACCGCTCCCTGGTTTCCACCATCTGGCGGTAATGGGTGGCGAGCGTGTCAATCTGCTCTTTTCGCTCCTTCAGATCGGAAAGCCGACTTTTCAAGTCGCCGATTTCACTGCTGCGGGCACGGAGTTTGAAAACGCCGTCGGCCTGCGAACGCAATTCAACAAGTGTCTGACTTAATGCGGCTAACCCCGTGCTTGCCGAAAACAGAAGCTGCCCAAGATCACCCCTGCTGGCCAGGATGCTCTCCCCGCCCTTCTCAAGGGTGTCATCGTCGAGTGAAAACATCGCGCAATAGACGTCCCGCTCAACCCCACCAAGCTCGCCGAGTATCAAATATTCGCCGATCGGCTGATCACCCGGTCCGAGCAGACTGTTTTGGGGCTTCTTGATCCGGACAAGCTCCCGGGCCACACCACCGATGTCCAATGCGGCCCCGATGCGCATCGTTGAGTAAGGATGGAGGAAATCATAGCGGCTGCGGGATTCGATGCTGAAGAGGAGGTCGAGGAACGCAGATAGGGCCGTCGATTTGCCCGCCTCGTTCGGACCGTAGATGATATGCAAATCCGGGCGGCCCGGCTCCACGGGCCCGAAGTCGATGTGCTTGTCGGTGAATTTGCCGTAGCGGGTAAGGTCAAGCCGGTTGATGCGCATCATGCTGCCTCATCGTGTTTCCGACGATGGAGCCGTGCGAGCACATCTTCCACCCCCTCCTGCGCGAGCAGGCGCAACGTCGCCCGAAACTCCTCCTGATCAGCACCGAAAGTACCTCTGCTTTCAGGTGGCAGATGACCACGAAGCTCCTCCCCGATATCGATGAGCGCGGTGTGGTAAGCTTCCGAGCCGATGATTTCGCTTCCGACAAGCTCCCGAAGTTCGATGAGCGGATCCCCGTTGGACCCATCTGCGGAAACGAGGTCGGTGCACTGGATTTCCAATTTCTCGATCCAGGTCCGGCCAATGACAGATGCCCTGTGCTCGGCTTCGGTCTTGACGAGGTCGGCGTCGTTACGGAGCTGCCATGCGAGCGGCGTTCGTCCGGTGACGGAAAGCCGGACCACAAGATGTTCGGAATTTGCAGCTTCCCGCGCCGCTCCCAGGTTGCCCGCTACCGTGGTCACCATGTGACGCCAATCTGCGATGCCGTCGAGGTCGATCACGACGCGCTCGAATTGTGCGATGCTGGTGAACCTCTCCTCAACATGGACTGTTCGGTCATCAGCGATGGTCACAAGACTCACCGATTTCGGACCGGATTCGTTGATGTCGCGCCCCTGGGGCATGCCAGGCATTACGATCGTGCAGCGTCCAGTGCTGATTGAGCGCTTGTGAATGTGACCGAGCGCCCAATAGTCGTACTCTGTCGCCTCCAGATCCGAGACGTTGCAGGGTGCGTACGGATCGTGCCCCCGCGTTCCTGCGAGGCTGGTGTGCAGAAGACCTATGTTCACAGCGCCTTCGACTCGTGGCTTGTATTTTCCGACCAGACTCTCGGGACACTGGGCCTGCGCAAAGCTCAGTCCGTGAATGACCACAGGGGTCGCTCGATCCGCCACTTCGAGCGAGATAGCCTCGGGGCGCCCACCGTAGACTTTTACGGTTTCTGGGTACATCAGTTCCCTGGTGATCTTCGACAACGCATCGTGGTTGCCCCGAATGATGAACACCCGGACTCCGGCCTGGTCCAGTCGGCGGATCTGCTCGGAAAGGAACCGCGCAGTTTTCATGGAGGTCTGATCGCCGTCGTAGAGGTCACCTGCGAGAAGAAGCGCGTTGACCTGCTCGGACAGGCAGAGATCGACGATATTGACAAAGGCACGCCGCGTCGCGTTGCCGATCAGTTCGCCCAGTTCTGGGTTGCGCAGCGCCAGCGACCGGAGAGGCGAATCCAGATGAACGTCCGCCGTGTGAACGAATCGAAAAGCCAATACCCCTTACCTTTCACCTTCGCGCGAGAAAGCTTTGATTCCCCGACACAGATACTGGCCTGCACTTAGGTTCCTGCCTAGGCAGCCAATCCCAAGCGATTTCAGGTTTCCACAGGCTAATGACAGGATCTGTCGCCAGCCGCGGATCGTGCAGTTCCCAGCGCTGCGGCCTCTTTTTGAGGACCAGTTTTGAACACTGAGAAGTTGGACCAGGTTTGAACAGGGAGAAGTTTTCGAAATCAAAGGGGTCCGGACGTCGGCTACACTGCCGCTATCCCTACTGCAGCTGCGTCTGGCGGAGCGGGAGGTGACCTGGAGGCGCTCCGCAACAGTTCAAATGAAAACTTGTTATTGTGCAGTGCAGCAACGATATTGCTGCGCGTGCGTTGTGCGCAATGCTGGCGCCATTTTGGCGGCCGACCACAAGGAATACTGATTTGCGAAAATCTCCGACACGGTTACCCGCCTTGCCGCATTCCGCGCCGGACAAGGTTTTCAACACAACGGCCAAGGCAGCGATCGGTTATCGGATCTGGGCGATTTCGGCTCCAATCCGGGCGCCTTGCGGGCGAGGATCTATGTTCCGGATGATTTGCCTGAAGCGGCGCCTCTCGTCGTCGTACTGCATGGCTGCACGCAGACCGCGGCCGGTTACGACGATGGTTCCGGCTGGTCGCAACTTGCCGATCAGGAAGGTTTTGCGCTGCTATTTCCCGAGCAACAACGCGCCAACAATCCCAACCTCTGCTTCAACTGGTTCGTGCCCAGCGACACAAAGCGGAACGGCGGAGAGGCTCTTTCCATCCGGCAGATGATTGAGGCGGTTGTCGTCGAATATGGCCTCGACCGACGGCGCATCTTTATTACCGGTCTGTCCGCCGGAGGCGCCATGACATCGGTGATGCTGGCTTGCTACCCGGAGGTTTTTGCAGGAGGCGCGATAATTGCGGGCCTGCCGTATGGGAGCGCAAAGACAGTCCCGGAGGCCTTCGACCGCATGCGCGGTCATGGCGCGCCCTCGGAACGGCAATTGCAGAAATCCCTACGCGATGCCTCGCCGCACAAAGGTCCTTGGCCTTCGATATCCGTCTGGCACGGCTCCACGGATCAAACCGTAGCGTCTTCCAATGCTGATGCCATCGTCGGACAATGGCGGGCCATTCACGGCCTCGATGCACGTTCTACCCGATCAGAAATTGTGGATGGTCATTCACGGCGTGTCTGGTGCAATGCCCAAGGGCAGGAGCTGATCGAGGAATATCGCATCGCCGGAATAGGCCACGGTACGCCACTTGACACGGCCGGCGACGCCGCGCTTGGCGCTGGGGGACCGTTCATGCTTGACATCGGTATCTCCTCTACCTGGTACGTCGCGCGCTTCTGGGGAATAGTGAAGTCGTGCGTAAAGCGAGATGCGAAGATCAAGCCGGCAAGAGCCAACAACGAGGCGCTCGCGGCCAGTTTCGCACGCGCTTTCTCGATGCCCAAGGTTGGGATTCCCAATGTCCCTCACTCGGCGAAACGTGCAAATATCCCGCCTTCTCAGAAGCCCAACTCCGCCGCTGGGATCCGAAAAGTCATAGAGGAAGCCCTGCGATCGGCAGGTTTGATGCAGTAGCGTCTCGCCGAAATAACACCGCTTTCAGGACCGCACGGTCAGCAAAAATGTCGTTATCGGCCAATCCTGTAGGTCTGGCATGGATTTCGTCCCGGTTCGGCAGGTGCCAGCAAGACATTTGTTGCCTTTTCGAGAATGATCGGCATTCTCGCCACGGATTCGGCAGGCCGGCCTGGTCGGATCATCCGGACGATTCTTTCAAGACCGTTGGTGAACTGAGGGAAGCTCTTGGCGGGCGATTTGGACACGAAGCGTTGGAAGAGCTATGTCCGTGTGGAACTGGGCGGACGCGACAAAAGGATCAACATCCCCTCCACCCGAGCGGCGGCCGAGTGTCTTCTCCGCAGCTGGCCGACGGTATGGGGGCCGCGGCACAAGCAGGCCCGCGAAGCCTGCATTGCGGTCCTGAAGGGCGAGCAGCCGCCTGAATTCGCGCGGCAGGCTTTCGTCGAGGCCGCCCGCGAGGCCGGAATACTGGTCGTGGGCGTTTTTCCCGGCTGACGCGTCCAACGAAGCGGTCGCGAGGCGGCGGAATGGCTGCTCTACAAATGGCCCGCCGATATCGAGAGCTAAACGTCTTGGAACGCGCGCAAGGGTGTCTGAGTTTGAAATATGCGAACTCGCATAGGCGTTGTCGCATATCGGCCCGAGCGCCTATATGCCTAACCGGAAAGCATGGGAATTCGCGATGGCAAGCCTAGCCTTGGAATCATTCATTGACGAGACTGTACGTCTGTCTAAGCAGAACGGATATCACCCGACCACGTTTATCGGGATGCGCCAGCGACACGGAACGGTCAAAGCGATTTCGCGCCTGGTTGAAAAATGGAGACGTTAAAAGCGGGTTCAAACGGCTCCATCAGCTTGGCCTACTGGACTGGACGATTGAAGCCGTCGTCATCAAATTCCCCGCCGAGTTCTCTCCTGCCACTCGGGAATGCGCTGAGTTCCGTCTCCGGCTTGCCAAGGTCGATGCCAATGCCCACCGGGCCTAAAGTCCAGGCGCCCCGCCGTTGTGATCGGCAACGCCGTCAATTGCACGAACCGGAATGCAATCACAGGATAGAATGTTGTCGCTCGCTTCGGTCTTGGCGGCTGTAACAGCTGTCATTAGGTCGTGAGGTCTCGCCTGGCGCGGCTGTCGGCATCGTCTTCTTCGTGGCTGACGAGGCTTCCCGGAATGTCGCCGGCCAGCGGCTTTCTCCTTCGAGAGCAGGCCAGCGTCCTCATCGTGGGCCGGATGTGATCAAGCCGAGGCCGCGCAGATTGGCGATCAGGTCACGGCTAATCTCCCGGCCGAAGAAGGAGGACGGCTCGGCGCGGGTTATCGGCTGGAAGGAGGCGAGCATCAGCACCAGCACCTCGGACTGCGTCAGGTCCGCGCCGCGCTCGTTGGCGCCGACAGCGGTGGCTTCGGCATAGGCCGGCCGGGTCAGGTGCTTTCAGCCGCCGGCAACCGCGACAAGGTCATAGGTGGCGGTTGCGCAACTCCTCGCGGAGGTCGTCGATGATAAGGCCGAGATTGCAACTTGCACCAACCACCTGCGCGAGCACACTACGCGGGACTGGCTCGCTGGCGGCGAAGATCGTCGCCTCGACGCGGTTCATCCACTCTCGCCAGCGCGCCTCCGGCGGCAGATGATATCCATCAGCGATCAAAGAGTCCGTCCTCTGCCGCTCGCCCTCGCCGATTGCGCGTCGCCTCCGCCATCTTCTTCTAAGCGTAGATACGGGAGATAGGGCGACCGGAAAGCTCGCGCACGGCGCCGAGTTCGACCAGCCGGTCGACCAGGCGGCGCAGCCCACTCGCCGAACTTCAGCAAGGCCGCCGGGCCGTGGACGATCTCGTGAGGCTGCGGAGAGGGGACGCAGAGAAATAAGCCTATGCGGCGTCTCACTTCATCCAGACGCCACGCGGTCGAGCGGCCGGCCGGTCCGCCTCCGCCCGTACGCCCATTCGCACTGTGCCCTTTGACGTCGCGTTCAAGCAGCTTCGCGCTTGAGTTGAAGACGCTCGTCGTGCGAAGGCCGGTAACCGCGCAGATAGAGTGCGCAGGTGGTCCTGAGCATAGACGCGAAGTTCGGAATCTCTCCGTTGATCTCAAGTCCCTCGTCATAGAGCTTGGAGATAAATTTCGGTGTCGACAGACCCTGGTTCTCGGCAATCTCGTCGAGAAGCGTCCAAAAAGCGGCCTCGAGCTGGATGCTGGTCGAATGGCCGGCAATACGGATCGAACGGTTGATCTGGCGGTATCCTTCGGGATCCTGTCTCGCGAAAACCTTGCACATCTATATCCTCCCGTTCCTATCGAGCCGTTGTTCCTGTCCAGCCGTTTCCATTTCGGCATTTTCTCCACAGAAGACGATCTGCGCAAGGGATTCGTCTTCCAACGCTCCAAAGTACTCGGCGTCCCGCAATTTTTCCTTCGTGGTAGCGGGCTGCCACCAACTTGCCCGCGCCATGCTCATAGTCAAGTCATCAAGCCTGCTAGGCGTTATCAGCAAACGGAGTCACGATTGGCCAAAGCGATCCACAGTATGATCCGTGTCCTCAACGAGGCCCTTTCCATCGATTTCTATAACAGGGCGTTCGGCCTCGAAATCGCCGATCGGCTCGATTTCGAGACGTTTACGCTCATATATCTCAGCAATTCCGAAAGTTCATTCGAACTCGAACTGACCGTCAACAAAGACAGGGCCGAGCCGTATGATCTTGGCGACGGCTACGGCCACCTGGCGGTTTCGGTTAGCGATCTCGACGCTGAGCATGGCCGCCTGGAAGCCCTTGGCCTCAACCCAAAAAAGATCGTCGCATTCAATCGTGACGGTGTGCCGATCGCCCGGTTCTTCTTCATCGTCGATCCCGACGGATACAAGATCGAAGTGCTGCAGCGCGGAGGGCGGTTCAATTAGGAGATAGCGACGGCGTCGGGAGGCGCTGCGCCAGCAAAAGACGCCCTTCGCGGCGTGGATAGCAAGCAAGGGAGGAAGCAGTGGTAACGATTTACGAAAGGAAGCTCGGGCTTTCGCGCCGGGATCTTCTGAAGCGGGGCGGCGCGACCGCGCTGCTTGTAGTCTCCGGTAGCGCGGTCATCAGCACCGAACATGCTTGGGGCCTGGAAGCTACTGCGCTCAAGGCGAAAACCATGGCTACGCTGATCCAGATGGCGCGCGACATCTATCCGCATGACCAAGTCCCGGACAAGCACTACGCCATAGCAGTTAAGGGACATGACGAGGCCGCAGCGAAGGATCCGGCACACAAGGAGCTGATCGAGAACGGCATTGCCGACCTCGACTTAAGAGCGGGTGACGGCGGCTATTTGGGCGTCGGCTGGGAGGAGGAGCGCATCAAGGTGCTGCAGCAGATCGAGTCGACGCCATTTTTCCAGGCAGTGCGCGGAGGACTGGTGGTCGGCCTCTACAATCAGAAGGAGATTTGGCCGCTGTTCGGTTACGAGGGCGAGTCCTATTCCAAGGGCGGCTACATTGAGCGCGGCTTCGACGACATCGAGTGGCTCTAAAAAGCCTGGCCGATCGTCAGCGAAGCACCGCAATCAGCAGTTTCTGGGAGGACTAAATGCCTGCACCTTATGCGCTCACCGACGACAGCGTGGTCGTCATCATCGGTTCTGGAGCCGGCGGCGGAACGCTCGGCAACGAACTCGCCCAGAAGGGAATCGACACCGTCATTCTCGAAGCCGGCGGACGGCACGAATATAACGATTTCATCAATGACGAATGGAACAGTTTTGGGCAGCTTGCCTGGCTCGACAACCGGACCACGTCCGGAACATGGCGCGTGGCTAGGGATTTCCCCAATCTCCCGGCCTGGATCGTCAAGGCCGTCGGCGGCTCAACGACCCACTGGGCCGGTGCGTCGCTCCGCTTCCAGGAGCATGAGTTCAAGGCCCTGACCAATTACGGCAAGATCGAGGGCGCTAACCTGCTCGACTGGCCAATCACGCTTGCCGAACTCGAGCCGTACTATGCGAAGGCCGAGAACAAAATGGGGGTGACCCGCACCAACGGCATCCCCGGCCTTCCCGGCAACAATAATTTCAAAATCCTAAAGGCCGGAGCCGACAAACTCGGCTACAAGGAGTGTAACACCGGCAGAATGGCCATCAATTCCGAGACGCGCGACGACCGCAACGCCTGCCAGCAGACCGGCTTTTGCTTCCAGGGCTGCAAATGGGGCGCCAAATGGTCGACCCTTTATACGGAAATCCCAAAAGGCGAGGTCACCGGCAAGCTGGAAGTTCGTCCGAACAGCCAGGTGCTGAAAATTGAGCATGACGATAGCGGCAAGGTGACCGGCGTCGTCTATGCCGACAAGGACGGCAATATGCAGAGCCAGAAGGCTCGCGTGGTCTGTGTCGCCGGCAATTCCATTGAGAGTCCGCGCCTTCTGCTCAACTCGGCGTCAAGCAAGTATCCTGACGGGCTAGCTAATTCGTCTGGCCAGGTCGGTAAAAATTATATGCGGCACACGACTGGATCGGTCTACGCGATCTTTGACAAGCCGGTGCATATGTATCGGGGCACGACAATGGCGGGCATCATCCAAGACGAAGCGCGCCACGATACCTCGCGCGGTTTTGCCGGCGGGTACGAACTCGAAACGCTGTCGATCGGCCTCCCCTTCATGGCTGCCTTCCTCAACCCCGGCGCCTGGGGTCGAGGGTTCACCACCGCGCTCGATCACTATGACAAGATGGCCGGCCTTTGGATCGTCGGCGAAGACATGCCGCAGGAGCAGAATGCAGTGGCGCTCAACTCCGAACTAAAGGACAAGTTCGGCATGCCGATCCCCAACGTGAATTTCGTTGACCACCCGAACGACGTCGCGATGCGCGACCACGCCTACAAGCAGAGCATGGCCCTTTACGACGCTGTAGGTTCCACCCGGGCGTTCCCGACGCCGCCCTATCCGTCTACCCACAATCTCGGCACAAATCGCATGAGCGAGAAAGCCACCGATGGCGTGGTCAACAAACATGGCCAGACGCATGATATCAAGAATCTGTTCGTGTCAGACGGCAGCCAGTTCACCACCGGAGGCGCGGAAAACCCGACACTGACCATAGTGTCGTTGGCGATACGCCAAGCCGAGTACATTGCCCAGGAGATGAGTGCGAGGAGCATCTAGGTGATCCCGCATCCGCGTGCCCCGGCGGCGGCGGTCCCGGCTGCGGAAGGATCAATGTGGGCCCTCCTCTTTGGTGCCGGATGTCCCGTTTCCGGGCTGAAGTTACTCGGTCATATGGCCGGGTCAACCAGACTTTGGAACGAGCTCGCATACTACCCGCGACAACGAGAGACAAGATCATCAGTTCAGGATTGAGCCAATAAAGGACTGTGTCCCGCGGAAGTGCGAACCCGGAAACCTGATGTTTGCAGCTACCACCACCCGAAATGCGGACATTCCGGCTATCTAATACGAATGGTGAACCTGACGAAAATGATGTAGCGTTCGCTGAAGAAGAAAAGCCAGCCGCAAGTCCGGCAATTGCAAACCGAGTCTGGGAGGATTCATGGTCGACATTATCTCAAAGCGGGACGGTCCGCGGCGCGAGGACATACAGGTCAAAAGACTGATCGAGCAGAACCGCTCGACCATTGTGCGCCTTGCCGACCAGATCAGTGGCGGTGGTTATTCGGCCTCCAGGAAGCCACGCCAGCAACCGAAGGCCGACGGCCTGATCATCCATGTTGGCAGCGGCGCGGCGCCTGTGGCCGAAGCCAAGCCGTCCATCCATGTCACCATAAACGGCCGCGTGATCTCCAAGGATCAGAACACAGGCCGCCAGCTTCATCACATCGGCGATATCCGCAACCGGGATGGGAACCATATATTCGTGCTGGCGACGAAGCAGAATGGTTTCTTTTCGCCGGTCGACGAAAGCATCGCCAAGGCGCTTGCCGAGCTCGACGGGTCCCGCCTCGCAGCCACCTATACTGAAGAACAGCTTGCCGCCGATATTGGCGCGAAACTCGGCATCAACTGACGGCCAGGCGATTGGACGTGCTTCTGCACGTCCAATCCGCGAAGCATACTAAAATGGCATAACTCGACGATCCTGTGATGCCTGAATGAAACGCGAGATAGGCCCCAATCAGATGAAGATCGATGCCCTTCCGGCGCGTGCGTCGTTGGCTGATAAGCAAGTGGTTCTGGGCAACATCGACTACGACGAGCGCGCCACCATGCGCGCCTGGGAGCATTTTCTGGCGGACGAGCCCAAATGTGCCCGCGATCTGGTCCGCCCAAGCCACGTCCGCTCCCTCATACACGACTCCTGGTATCGCAGCGCCAGCGGCGGCATCAACGCGCAAGGACATGAAGCGCCGCTGAGCAGCGATCGCGATGCGATCGAATACCTGACCAGGGCCAATGCCGAACTGCTCTCGGCGGCGCGCCGGTCTTTTGCCTCCATCGGTCAGTTGCTGGAGGGAACAGGCGCGATGCTGGTTCTTGCCGACCGCGACGGCGTGCTGATCGACGCCATCGGCGACAAGAAGACCCTGCATGACGGTATGGATATCCACCTCGCCATTGGTGGCAAATGGAACGAGGACGCCGTCGGAACCAATGGCATAGGCACGGCGCTGTGGACCGGAGAACCGGTTTTCGTCCATGCCGCCGAGCACTTCTGCGCTGGCATCAAATCCTGGACTTGCGCCGGCGCGCCGATCCGCGATCCCCTGGATGGCAAGATCATCGGTGTCGTTGACCTCTCGGGCTATTCGCCGATCTTCCGGCCGCATAACACCGCCCTCGTCGCCGCCACGGCCCGGCAGATCGAAAAGGCACTGGCTGAACAGCAACAGGAGCAACGCACGCGCCTTCTCGAAGCCTTTATTTCCTCAGCCCCCAGCTATCGTCGGAAAGACGGGTTGGTCATCGTCGACCACCGGGGCCGCGCCATCTTCTGCAACAACGTGCCCGATGGCGAGACCACGGAAATGATGGATGGCCCGATGGAGCCGGGCCGTGGCCGTTGGTTGATGAATCTTCCGTCGTCTGGTTCCGAGGCCGACCTCGCCAGAGCACTGCCGGCCCATCTGCGATCCTGCCACATCACCCCGCTCAAGCTCGACGGCGACCTCCGCGGCGCGGCACTGGTTTTTCCGCCTGTGCCGGCAGTCTCCAGCGTGACTGTGATTCACCGGGAAGGCGATAAGCATCTTGAAGCTGCTGCCGCTATGATCGTCGGCACAGACGAAGCGCTGCTAGCAGCCGTCGACGTCGCTTGTCGCGTCGCCCGCTCGAACAGCGTGGCATCGCTGCTGGTTGAAGGCGAAACGGGCGTTGGAAAAGAGCTGTTTGCGCGGCTTGTTCATGCCGGCAGCCGGCGAACGGCGAACGATCCGTTCATTGCGATGAATTGCGGCGCGATCACCAAGGACCTGTTTGGTAGCGAGTTGTTCGGCCATGTCGCTGGCGCCTTTACCGGCGCCTCGCGCGAAGGCAAGCCCGGCGTTTTCGAGCTTGCCAACGGCGGTGTGCTCAGCCTCGACGAGATCGGTGAAATGCCGCTCGAGATCCAGCCGTTTTTGTTGCGTGTGCTGGAAGAGCGCGTGGTCCACCGCATCGGTGACAGCCGGGGTCGGCCCGTGGACGTGCGGCTGGTCGCGTCGACCAATCGCGATCTCAAGCAGGAAATCGCAGCCGGACGTTTCCGCCAAGATCTGTACTATCGAATTGGCGCGGTCTCGATCACCGTCCCACCGCTGCGCGAGCGCGGCGAGGATGTGCTTTTGCTGACCGAACATTTCAACCGGCAGATCGCCGCGGCCTCAGGCGAGGAGCCGCTGGATTTCTCGCACGAAGCTCTCGATGCCTTGCTCGCCTATCGTTGGCCAGGCAATGTGCGCGAACTGAAGAACCTCATCGGGCGGTTGCATGTTCTGGCGCAAGGGCGCGGTGTCGAACTTCACGACCTGCCCGAGGAAATCACAGCGGCCAGCATCGAACCAGGCACGCGGTCGGCCAGCGGTACAGCCACCTCGCCAGAGCCTGAGGGCACACTCGCCGAAGCGGAACGCCAGGCGATGAGAAGCGCGCTGGAAGCGGAGGGCGGCAATCTTAGCCGGGTCGCGCGGCGGCTCGGCATCTCGCGCCCAACGCTCTATCGCAAGCTCGACCAATACGGCATCCGACGCAGCTTCGTCTGAAGCGTGGCACAAAAAAAGAAACCCATGGCATTCGCGCCATGGGTCGGGAGAATTCCAACTAATTGGGCTAGTGATGGGTTGCCGACTAGGCAGGCTGTGGGGCCTGTTCACCGGCGCCGATCACCCCAACGCGCAGCGCCAGTCCGGCGGCGGCGGCGCCAAGGCAAGGCGCCACGATGTACAGCCAGAGCTGTGAGAGCGCGGTTCCACCGGCAAACAGTGCGGGGCCGAGCGAGCGTGCTGGATTGACCGAGGATCCTGACACGGCAATGCCGGCGAGGTGGATCATGACCAGGGTCAGCCCGATCGCCAGGCCAGCCAGAATACCCGCACCGGCTTCGGCGGTGGCACGGAGGATGACAAGCAGAAACAGGAACGTCGCTATCAGCTCGAACAGGAACGCGGAAGTCACCGAATAGGCCGACCAGCCGTTCTGGGCAAAACCATTCGCCGCCACGTCATAGCCGTCGCCCTTACCCTGCGCGATCACGTAGAGCGCCGCCGATGCGACGATCGCCCCCACACATTGCGCGACGACATAGCCGATCAGGTGTG
>NZ_JAAKZF010000071.1 GCF_011045125.1 Allomesorhizobium camelthorni
CTAGCCATGGGCAATGCGATGGTGTTCAAGCCGTCGGAGAACACGCCTCTGTCGGCCCTGGCGCTCGCCGAGATCTACAGCGAAGCAGGCTTGCCAGACGGGCTATTCAACGTCGTGCAAGGCTATGGGGATGTCGGCGGCGCGCTGGCCTCGCACGAGGTCGTCGCCAAGGTTTCGCTCACCGGCTCGGTTCCCACCGGCAGGAAGGTGCTGGCGCTTGCCGGGTCGCTGATGAAGCACGCTACGATGGAACTTGGCGGCAAGTCACCGCTGATCATCTTCGACGACGCCGATTTGGAAAACACAGTCGGCGGCGCAATGCTGGCGAACTTCTATTCAACCGGCCAGGTCTGCTCCAACGGCACTCGCGTCTTTGTGCAGAAGGGTATCCACGACCGCTTCCTCGATCGGCTGACCGAACGCACCAAAAAGATCCGCATCGGCGATCCGCTCGACCCCGAAACCCAGATGGGACCGCTCATCAACAAGTCCCAACATGACAAGGTCACCAGCTATATCAGTATCGGCAAGGCCGAGGGTGCGGCGCTGCATTGCGGCGGCGGCGTGCCGTCGCTTCAGGGTTTTGAAGGCGGGTTCTTCATCGAGCCGACGATCTTCACCAATGTCCGCGACGAGATGCGGATCGCGCGCGAGGAGATTTTCGGGCCGGTGATGAGCGTGCTTTCCTTCGACGGCGAGGACGAAGTGGTGGTCCGCGCCAACGACACCGAATTCGGCCTCTCGGCCGGCGTGTTTACACGCGACCTGCCGCGCGCCCACCGCGTCATCGCCGAGCTTCAGGCCGGAACCTGCTGGATCAACAACTACAATCTCGCGCCGGTGGAAATCCCCTTCGGCGGTTACAAGCAGTCAGGCGTCGGCCGCGAAAACGCGCTTGCCGCGCTCGGCCATTATTCGCAGGTGAAATCCGTCTACGTCGAGATGGGCGACGTCGGGAGCCCGTACTGAGGTTTCCTCTGCCTGGAGCCATGCGGATGGTTGAAAATGTCGCATTGGCCGCGCAAGCCCCGCGTAAGCGCTTGCGGTAATTTTTTTCGGCGGCTATAAGCCCGCGTCTGGTCACGGAGTGTAGCGCAGTCTGGTAGCGCACGTCGTTCGGGACGACGGGGTCGCAGGTTCAAATCCTGCCACTCCGACCAGTAAAATCAATGGCTTGGCACCCTCCCTAAATCTCCTACCCCACAGAAATCCCCACAGAAACGTCCAGTCCCAAGGGACAAGCGCCGGTGGCGAATGCGTGCCTCGGTTCGGATGATGGCCATCTCTAGTTTCTGAACACTTTTCGGAGTTGCTAGGTTAGGTTGTAACGGAACTCTTGGGAGATTGCGCAGCGCCAGACGCAAGAAGCCCGCCGGAGGCATTGCCTAGCAGGTTTCCTGTCCAAAAGGTGGCGTAGGAGGGTCGCACCTTTGGTAACTCAAAACTGCCGCTCCGGTTCGGCAGGTAGGGCACGGGTGCTCTGCGCCTGGGAGCTGTGAGCACAATCACGGACGCACAGCGGAATACTGCATTCGGGCTAAGGGAGTCAGCGACGAAGCCCCCTGCGCCTAAAAATTGAATAAACCCATTCACAAAGCCAACCCCTTAAAGTAGTGGGAGCACAGAGAAATCTCCGGTCGCAGCCTACCCGGTCAAAACAAGGAATCGAAGTCATGAAGAATCTCGTCATCTGCTCCGGCGGATTGGATTCCGTTTCGCTTGCCCACAGGATAGCGGCGGAACACGAACTGGCCGGCCTGATATCCTTTGACTACGGCCAAAGACATAGGAAGGAGCTATCCTTCGCCGCCGCCTGTGCGGAACGGCTGGGCGTGGCCCATCAGGTCATCGACATCCGCGAAATCGGCCGCAACCTTTCCGGCTCGGCGCTTACCGACGATCTCGACGTCCCCGATGGGCACTATGCCGAAAACACCATGAAGGTCACGGTGGTGCCGAACCGGAACGCCATCATGCTGGCCATTGCCTTTGGGATCGCCGCCGCGCAGCAAGCCGAGGCGGTGGGCACGGCTGTTCATGGCGGAGACCATTTCATCTATCCCGATTGCAGGCCCGGCTTCATCGACGCCTTCCAGGCCATGCAGAATCATGCCCTCGACGGCTATGCCGACATTCGCCTTTACGCCCCCTATGTGAACATATCGAAGGCGGATATCGTTGCTGATGGGGCGCAGCACGGCACGCCATTTGCCCAGACATGGTCCTGTTACAAGGGCGGAGAGCGTCACTGCGGACGCTGCGGCACCTGCGTTGAGCGCCGGGAGGCATTCCATCTGGCTGGATACGAGGATCCTACCGACTACGAAGACTCCGACTTCTGGCTCCCAGCTATTCGACGCAGGAGCGCATGATGTTTCGTATTACGAAGGAGTTTCATTTCTCGGCCTCGCACCAGCTCAAATCCTTGCCACCAGAGCACCAATGCGCACGTTTGCACGGGCACAATTACATAGTCGAAGTCGAGCTCTCGGGACCTGAGCTGGATGAATATGGGTTCGTCCGGGACTATCACGACCTGGCACCACTCAAGCGCTACATCGACGACGCTTTCGATCATCGCCACCTCAATGACGTGTTAGGCCACGACCGGGTTACTGCGGAATGTCTGGCCAAGCATTTCTACGACTGGTGCAAGACGCACCTGCCAGAAACCACGGCAGTGCGCGTGAGCGAAACGCCGAAGACTTGGGCGGAATACCGGCCATGACCTGCGCGTCGCATCCCGGAATCCGCGTGAGCGAGATTTTCGGGCCGACCATTCAGGGCGAAGGCGTATTGATCGGTTTGCCGACGGTCTTTGTGAGAACGGGCGGGTGCGATTACCGCTGCTCCTGGTGCGACAGTCTGCATGCGGTGGACAACCGCTTCCGCCATAATTGGCTGACGAGATCCACAGACGAGGTCTGGCAAAAGGTCAGGGAACTCTCGGGCGGAAAGCCTGTAATGGTATCGCTCTCCGGCGGCAATCCTGCAATCCAACCTTTTGGCGAACTGATCGGACGCGGGCATGCTGAAGGTTACCGCTTTGCGCTGGAGACCCAAGGGTCGGTGGTCCGGGACTGGTTTGGCAATCTCGACGTTCTGGTGCTCAGTCCCAAGCCGCCATCAAGCGACATGACGACTGATTGGGCGGCATTCGAGGCCTGCCTCGAGGCAGCGCACGGCGTGCAGGTGGTGCTCAAACTAGTCGTATTCGACGACTGGGACTACGCCTATGCCAAAGATGCCGCGGCACGCTATCCGCAACTGCCCGTCTATTTGCAGCCGGGCAATCACACGCCGCCACCTGCCGATGCTGATGACGCCTGGATCGACATCGACGGGATCATGAAGCGGATGGAATGGCTGGTGGACAAGGTGATCAAGGACAGGTGGTTCGAGGCGCGCGTACTGCCGCAACTCCATGTGCTGCTCTGGGGCAATAAGAGGGGCGTATGAAGGAGGATGCCGTCCAATGAATGGAGGGCTTCTCCGGAGTCGGCGGCCGCCGCAAAAAGCTCAATCCAAAGAATCGGCTGGAAATCGCCGAGAGCGTCTTGTCCAGACGCAAGTCAGCGGCTGAAATGGCGTGGCTCTACGGAGTCAACCAGCCGACGGTATCGAGAATTATCGCCGAGCACAGACGAAAACTGGGAAAAGGCCATGCCCAACAGCCATGACCTCAAGGGTCTGATTAAGTTCCTCTCCCGCGACGAATGGCGCGATTGTTTCGAAGATGTTCTCGACGATCATTTCGGGCCGGTTCTCGACGCCAGCAACATGGACTTCGATGATCTGGCCGAGATGCTCGGCGATCATTGGGCAATGACGCTTTGGGGCTGCGCCTTCGAGGATTTCCTCACTCAGGATTTCGAAGTCGAGGGCGGCAATATCGTCGACGAGTATCTGAAGCGGCGCGGTTGGAAGGAAGGCGCCCAGGCGAAAGCTTACATGAAGGCGCTCCGGACGTCGGTCATGAGCCTCTACGAAGTCAGCGACATCGTGCCGGGCAAATCCCTGATGGCTCGCGATCTCATCCGCGGCGGAGATCCTGTCCTGGTCAGCGAGGGTACTGCCACGAAGACATTGCAGCAATGGGGCAGGGTTGCGGCCAGGATCGTTCCCGTTGCGGGCAAGAACATAATTGGCGGAGGATTGCTACCGTTCACGCCGGAAGCTTCCGATGCGCTGTTCGATGGTTTGCGGGCGATCTTTGGCAAAGGTCCGTCCAAAAAACTGCCCGTTCCGACAAACGAAGAACTTCAACAGGCCTCGCCGATATTTACCCTCGCATGGCTGTTTGACAGCCTGGGCCGGACGATGCGGATGGAGCAAACCACCTTCGAGAATGGCGACGGTGACGCCATCGTCTTCCACGATGTCCGCTTTCCGTTGACATCCGGGGTCACCCAGAAGGAAATCACCGCCCAGCTGAAGACAGTCCCGGCTCTGCGACAGGAGAACGCGAGATTCTGGAACTGGCTTGGCGACATCCCGAAGGGAAGGCTCAAGGCCGGCAAATCTGGGAACCTCGCATGGGACACTACCATGGAAGACGGCACGCGGGTTCTTGGAAATGTTGAATTGAAAGGTCGCACCTTGCATCTGTCGACCAATTCCGCCGCCCGAGCCGAAAAAGGAACGGCGCTGATGCAGGGGGCGCTGAACGATCTGGTTGGAAGGCCGCTCACCGAAATCCGTACCGTCGAGCAAATGATGGCCGAAAGGCCCGTCCGTGACAAGGATACGGCTGGTCCGGAGCTGCCACCCGAGATCGCCACAAAAGTCGTTCATGAGTTTTTGGACAAGCAGTATCGCGAAACCCTCGACCAGCCCGTCGGAATGCTGGGCAATATTTCTCCGCGCGAGGCCATCAAAACCGCCAAGGGTCGCGAGAAGGCCGCCGAATGGCTCAAATATCTTGAAAACCGTTCTTCAAGCCAACCTGACCCAAACGATCCCATGGCGACCTATGATTTCCGGTGGATCTGGGCCGAACTCGGTATCGAAAATCTTCGTCGATAATCGCTACCGTATATCTGATGTCCCCATAATGTACTGGAGCCAAGTTGGGGTGTCAGGCTTTGAATCGGCATCCCAACGTGGACCCACCCCGCCACTGGAATTGCGACGGCGTATGATGCCGCTCGGCGCCGCAACCCACGCCGATTCCAGAGCAAGGGTTTTCTACCACCCGTTGACTAAGGTCCGTAAGTCCTTGATGTTGCGTTGGGGAATAGATGTCTAGCATTGAAATGGAGTGTCTCATGGCTGAGCTCAAGGAAACTGAAACCAATCAGGCACTGACCGAGGTGCCTGTGAAAGAACAGACATCCGACACCAAGAAAAATGTGCTGAAGCCCAAGAAGCCAACAAGGCAGCAGGCACGCGCTGTGCGGACCAGCTCCGCCAAATCGGGCAAGCCGGCACCGTCAGCTGAAGCGGTCGTGTCCCCTGCGGTTCGGGCAGCGCGCAAAATATACTCTGAAGCCGAGCGGGAGCAAAAACTTGGTCAGATCGAGAAGCAGACAGTTCGAGGGGAGAGTATCAAGGCCGCTGTCAAGAACGCAGGAATATCGGAACAGACCTATTATCAGTGGAAGAAGGTTGCCGGGAAGGCACCCCAGAGCGACGAGCTCAAGGATCTGGTGAAGCTTGAAGAAGAGAATGCCCGCCTGAAGAAGCTCCTCGCCGACCGGCTTCGCAAGGAAAACGCCGAACTCAAGAAGAAGCTCGGGCTTGGTTGAGCCCGGCCTGCCCGGAGGGTCAGAGTTTTACACAGAGATTCAATATGTTAGCAGCTGGTTCGCCAACCCATTTCCCTCGTATTCTCTCATATGGTCTGGCGGACCTAATGACCAAGAAGAGGAATGACCTCAGGTTGTTCTACGCCGCAAATTCGACCTCCCTCTTAGCGTTCCCCCTCGTTGTGCGGCTCCAGCGCTTCTCCAAATAATCCCCTACGGAAGGCTTGAGACCCCAAGCCGACCTCTACTTCCGCACAGGGGTGGCAGCATCGCGCACCGAGTCGGTCATTGAGGCGGGATTTGCCGTTTCCCGAAAGCGGACCTTGCGGCGAGCGATCAGTAAGTAGCGGTTGGACTACTAGTTTGACATAAAAGCTACCTGACGGGGCCTAAGAGTTGCGGCCGGGGTGCGCGCCATAAAATGGCATCAGATGCCGCCGATGTTGTCTGTCGTTGAGGGCAGCGAACCAAGGTTCCCAGAGGCGTTCCTGAGCGCGTCTGACAGCACCGGCGTAATCGACGTTCGACCACAGGATCGACCAGAGCGTTCCGCTGTGTTGCGCAAGAACGAAATCGATCGCGCAGATCGGGTCCAGCGGCGGCGTCGCAATGCGGAGGGCTGGAGTCTGCATCAGCGCCGTGAGTTCCACCTCTGGCTCAGACAGAGCGTCGGTGAGGCATATCCCTGGCAGGAAGCCTGGCAGCGCTGCAAATTCATCCTGAGCATGGCCGCCACGCTGGTAGTGTCCGAGGACGCCTCGGCGAAGTAGTGCGTGTCCACGCGCCAATGATCTTGGACCGAGATGGCCCGCGCTCCATAGGTGGCGGTGCCGGAGACACGAACCTGCACCTCTGCGCGGCGAATTCGGTCCAGGGCTTCATTCCCAAATCGCTCAATTCCGCCGGTGTCTTCCCAACACTCATAGAGGCTTGAGTTGGTCGCTTCTCCGAGCTGGGCTCCCACCGGGTGCAGACTTCGGACGGACGGGCATGGCATCGGTATGTTGCGAAGACGCATACGGCGATAACCACGACCCGTCCCAACCTCAGTTAGAACTGATGTCGCGGCGGCCCGTGCGCCGCTAACAGCGGTGCGCAGGCCAGCACCCGTCTGCACCGTCTCAGGCCGCTTCTCCAGATGCACGGCGAGATGATCGAGTTCTGCTAAGGGACTAGCCCACCAGTTGGGCAGGCTCGCTTCGTAAGCCTCGCCAGTTCATCGGTGTCGACGCGGGGATCATCGCGGAACATTACCGCCACCTCGACCGCCGATTGCTCCGGATCGATCCATGGTTCCCGCGGCGCGCGCTGCACAAGCGTTACCGCACGTGCTGGGTCGACGGCTTTGCGTCACCGCTTCGCGATGACAAAGCGCAGAGCCTCCAGTACCGCACTGGTGGCTGGAGCACGGCCAAGCGGCCGCCAGAGATTTTGCGGAGCCGATCGATTCGCTCCTCGGAGTTGCGCTGATGCAGATACTCGTCGTCGTCGACCCGAGCCAGAAGCTATCGATCCCACGCGCCCAGCCAGCCCTCCGCGCTGGTGTTCTAGTACCAAGTCCGAAGCCGTGGCCGACTTTGGGAAACCTGGAACTGCACCTCAGTGCCTCCGGCGAGGGAACGCGGCATTATCTCAGTGGGATTCGCCCCAATCTGGGTTTGGCGCAGGCCAACTGCTTGGACGAACGCGCCTTTGCGCCAGTCAGAGCCAGAAAGGCTTGCAAGCCGACGGGAAACCCTCTCCTGCTTCGCACAACCTTCCAGTTTCATGTTGGCTGGAGGGATTCGGCCCGTTAGGGTAACGGCAAAAAATTGGGGGCAAGCGGTTGTACAAACCAGGCGGAACAATAGCGGAAGCGCTCAGCCGCATCCAAACAAAAAGCTACGTCTTGCCTGCTATTCAGCGTGGATTCGTCTGGAAGCCAGAGCAGATTGAGCGGCTTTTCGACAGCCTGATGCAGGGTTACCCCTTCGGAACATTTCTTTTCTGGAAAGTTGAAGCGGCGACGAGCGCGAAGTTTAAGTTCTATGACTTTGTCCTAAATTACCACCAGCGTGACGCCGCCCATTGTCCCGAGCTGCCCAAGCTGCATCATCAGAGCGTCACCGCAGTTTTGGACGGGCAGCAACGCCTGACGGCCCTGAACATCGGCCTTCGTGGGTCGATGGCTATCAAACAGCCGAACAAATGGTGGACGAATCCGGACGCATTTCCCAACCGAACCCTCCGGCTCGATCTACTATCTCCACCTTCGCCTGACGAGGACGGCGCGCGGTATCGGTTCAAGTTTATGGACGAAGGGCAGGTGGCGCGGGATGAAGGATCCCATTGGTTTCCCGTGCCGGAAATCCTCGGCATGAAAGATGGGCCGGCGATGTTATCTGCGTTGCGAAAGCGCGGACTCGATGGCGATCCATTGGAACGGGCATACGAAATTGTGGATCGCCTCCACCGCGTGGTGAACTCCCACAACCTGATCAACTACTACGAGGAGGAGACCCAGGACCTCGAACGAGTCCTCAACATCTTCATCCGCCTGAATTCGGGCGGAACGATCCTATCCTATTCAGACCTCCTGCTCAGCATAGCTGTCGCTCAGTGGAAGCAAGTCGACGCCCGCGCCGAGATTCACAAGCTGGTAGATGAACTGAACCGCATTGGGACAGGATTCGCGCTAAGCCAGGATTTCGTTCTGAAGGCCGGCCTCATGCTGGCGGATATCGCGTCCGTCGGGTTCAAAGTCGAGAATTTCACGACCGCCAACATGCTTGCGCTGGAATCGAATTGGCTCGCCATCCGATCCGCGCTGGTACGGACGGTAGAACTTGCCGCCAGTTTCGGCCTGAACGGACAGACCCTGAAGGCGGATAGCGCCCTGCTGCCCATTGCGTATTATCTCTACAAGCGAGGCGCGCCTGCCAACTACGTGACCCACAGCCAGTTCGCCGAGGATCGCAGTGCGATCAGGGGCTGGCTGGTGCGATCAATCGTCAAGGCTTCCGGCATCTGGGGGAGTGGTCTCGATACCCTGCTTACGGCACTGCGCGAGGCGATCCAGTCAAGCGGCGGAACAGTTTTCCCGGTCGAGCAACTGCGGCAGGTGATGAGCCAGCGTGGCAAATCGCTGACATTCGAGCCGGCCGAGATCGAGGACCTCCTCCACATCGAGTACGGCGACAAGCGGACCTTTCCGCTCCTTTCGCTTCTGTTTCCGTTCGTCGATCTGCGCAATCAATTTCACGTTGACCACGTCTTTCCTATCTCCAGGTTCACCGCGACCAGGCTACAGCGGCAAGGATTCAGCGAAGCGCAGGCTGAGGTCATGGCCCGGCACGCGGATACACTGCCGAACCTCCAACTGCTCGAAGGCGCCATCAACAATGAGAAGCGCGCCTCCCTACCGGCGGCGTGGCTCGCCGTTCATCTGCCAGATTCGATGGCGCAGCAGCACTACTGCACCAAGCATGAACTTGGGGATGTGCCCGCTGATCTGGAAGGATTTGAATCCTTCTGCGCCGCGCGACGGGATCGGCTCCGGATCAAACTGACCGAGTTGCTCGGTAGTCAAGCAGCCACCTCGATGTCGGCTGCCGCCGCGCAATGACAATTCACCCAGTCCCAATCATACCTTGCAGTCAGGAATAGCAGTGCCACGAGGACGCAAACCAGGAACGAAGAACGCAGCACCCAAGCCGGAGAAGGTTGCTGCGCCTATCGAGACGACGCTTTGGGCCGCCGCCGATAAGCTGCGCGGCAACATGGACGCCGCCGAATATAAGCACGTTGCCCTTGGACTGATTTTCCTGAAATACATCTCGGACCGGTTCGAGGCCCGCCGACGGAAGGCGGAAGCCGACCCTGAAGAGAAAGGATTCCTGAACGACCCCGAGGTCTTTCGTGATCTCTGTCTCGCAGACAACGTTTTTTTCGTGCCGGATCGCGCGCGGTGGGATTTCCTCAAAGCCAACGCCACGAGCACGAAGCCGACGATTGGCGAGCTGATCGATCAGGCAATGATCGATATCGAAACCGAGAATGCCAGTCTGCGTGGTGTCCTCACCAAGAATTACGCGCGCCAGGAATTGGACCAGACCAAGCTCGGTGAAGTCCTGAAGCTGTTCTCGGACATCAAATTCGAGGATTCCCACCAAGGACAGGATGTCCTCGGTCGTGTCTACGAGTACTTCCTGGGCGAATTCGCCAAGATGGAAGGCAAGCGCGGGGGGCAGTACTACACCGCAGGTAGCGTGGTGAAGCTGTTGGTCGAGATGCTGGAGCCTTTCAAAGGCCGTGTGTATGACCCTTGCTGTGGTTCCGGCGGCATGTTCGTGCAATCCGAGCGCTTCGTGGAAGAGCATGGCGGCGGCCTCAACGAAATCTCCGTCTACGGTCAGGAGTCCAACGCCACGACGTGGCGCCTCGCTAAGATGAACCTGGCCATCCGGAGCATCGAAGCGAACCTTGGTCCCAAATGGGCGGACACCTTTCACGAGGACCTGCACAAGGGCCTGATGGCGAAATACATCCTTGCCAATCCGCCGTTCAACGACAGTGACTGGGGCGGTGAAAAACTGAAGGGTGACGGACGCTGGAAGTATGGTGTCCCGCCCGCAGGAAACGCCAACTTTGCCTGGCTTCAGCACATCATCCACCACCTTGCTCCAGATGGATATGCAGGCGTGGTGCTGGCCAACGGTTCGCTCTCGAGCCAGCAATCCGGCGAAGGCGACATCCGCCGGTCCTTGATCGAGGGAGTTGAGATCGCGGAACCGAATGGGACGAAGACGCTCCTTCCCGGGCTCGTTGATTGCATCGTGGCGCTCCCGGGGCAGCTCTTCTCTACGACGCAGATCCCAGTCTGCCTCTGGTTTCTCACACGCGACAAATCCAACGGCATCTCACGCGACAAGAAGCTGCGCGACCGCACGGGGGAGATCCTTTTCATCGACGCGCGCGGGCTGGGAATGATGGTCTCGCGCACGTTGAAGGAACTCACCGACCAAGACATCGCCAAGGTCGCCGACACCTATCATGCATGGCGCGAGGTTGACGGACGCTATGCAGACGTACCCGGCTTCGCCAGGACCGCCACGGTAAAAGAGATTGCTGATCATGGGTACGTGCTGACACCGGGACGGTACGTCGGCACGATGGAAGTAGACGCAGATGGCGAACCATTCGAAGCCAGAATGATCCGTCTAACCGAGGCTCTGCACATGCAGATGGCTGAAGGTACGGCGCTGGACGAGCGCATCCGCAAAGCCTTAGCGGGGGTGGGTTATGGCTGGTGAGTGGGCACTGACCACGCTTGGTGATGTGACCGATGTTCTCACCGGGTTTCCGTTCAAGAGTTCCTCGTTCTCTGAGGATAGTGATGATGTGAAACTGCTTAGGGGTGACAACGTCGCGCAGGGCAGCCTTCGTTGGGACAATGCGAAACGCTGGCCGAATGCAGCACAGAGTGACTTGGATAGCTATCGCCTCCTCGAAGGTGACCTCATACTGGCGATGGATCGCCCCTGGATTGAGGCGGGCTTAAAATTTGCCGTCGTCCGACCTCAAGATTTGCCGTCCTTGCTCGTTCAACGAGTTGCACGGCTGAGGGCGCGCGTAGGTGTCGATCAGCGCTTCCTAGGCTACGTTATCGCGTCTCGATCGTTCACTGATTACATCCTGGGCGTCCAGACGGGCACAGCCGTACCCCACATCAGTGCAGGTCAGATCCGGGCGTTTAGCTTCAAATTGCCCGCGGCTGCCGACCAAAAGGCTATCGGTGAGCTGCTTGGATCGCTCGATGATAAAATTCAGTTGAATCGGCGTATAGGTGAAACGCTAGAGGACATGGCGCTAACGCTGTTTAAGAACTGGTTCGTGGATTTCGGTCCGGTCCGCGCTAAGGCCGAAGGGCGCGTTACCGGGCTTTCGGCCGAGATGAGTCCGCTGTTTCCCGAAGGCTTCGGAGCGGATGGCTTGCCTGAAGGGTGGGTGAAACGGCCGCTCCTTCAACATGCGCGTCTGATCTCGGGAGGCACTCCCAAGACTGATGAGCCGGCATATTGGAACGGCGCTGTGTCATGGGCCAGCGCAAAGGACGTAAGCCAGTGTCCTGATCGGCTTCTGATCGGGACTGAACGATCCATTACACAAAGGGGCCTAGTCGAAAGCGCTACCCGGATCGTGCCTGCGCTTTCGACTGTCGTCGTCGCCAGAGGTGCAACGACAGGAAGACATTGTCTGTTCGGGCGCGAAATGGCCATGAATCAGACGTGTTACGCGCTCAGCTCGCTCAACGAGACGCCCTTCTGGCTGACCTGTGCCTTCGCCCACCTAGTGGATGAACTGGTGCAGGGGGCGCATGGCTCTGTGTTTGACACCATCACCACCACAACGCTAGGTGCCGCCCATGTTATTGATGGTGGGCAAGCATTAATGCTCGCGTTTGAGGCGTCGGTTCAGCCACTGTATCAGCGGATACTTGGGCTCATTGAAGAGGCCACCACACTCCGTACTCTCCGCGATACACTTCTTCCAAAGCTCATCTCCGGCGAACTTCGGATCAAGGATGCTGAGGAGGCGGTGGCAGCATGAGCGAACGAGGCGTCGACCTTGCTTGGTCCATATTTTCGGATTTGCCGGACGAACCTGAGACCAAATACGGCGCAATGCTGGTCAACTGGAACGGCCAGACGGGCCGGACGACATACGACATGGCGCAATCCTACAAAACGGCCGCCTTCCGCTTGCTGGACGAGGCTGGAAGCTGCAACGAGTCCTGGGAGAGCGTCGATCCGATCCTGTTCTGCTTCCGGCACGCTCTCGAACTGAATCTCAAGGCGCTCTATGAGGCCCTACCGAAGCGAAACCATGGCCTCCGTGACCTCGCAAACCACCTCCACGACCGCCTGACAAGTTGTTATCAGCAGTCGCAGTTGGACTGGCTCAGGGATCGCATTGTGGAGTTCGATACCGTCGATCCGCATTCGACGGCGTTTAGGTATGACGATGTTGCCAATGCCAATGTCGCGCCAGAGGTGTGGGTCGACTTCGCTCAGTTCCGTCTGATCATGAACGCAATCTTCAGCGCCCTTGACAGGGTCCGGCTCGACGACTTTGAGCGCGTCAGGAAGGAAACCTGACGATGTCTTACTCGCTCCAGATGCTCCGCACCCTGCTTGAGATCCATCCCGATCGGGCGGAGCCCCTAAGGATTCACATAGAGGCTCTGGAGCGCAGCATTGAGAGTCAGCCGGCCTTCTGCCTGCAGAGCGTGAGGACGCTTTTCGAGGCCGCGCATTCGACGATAGGGCCACGCCTGGGTATCGAGTTTCGCAAGAAAGACGGCTTTCCGGACCGAATGCGCGGGCTGATCGATGCGATGGATTTCTCCCTAGCAGATCATCCCAATGCGGCGGATATCAACGAACACATCAAGGCGCTTACCAAGGGAATCGATGACGTCGCTGTCGCGCTGGCGAAGCTGAGCAACGTACCCAACATGCGCCATGGCGGATCGCTCGATTGGGGAACGCTGCAGCGTCAGCATGCATTAATGCTTGGCGGCCTTTGCGACAGTCTTGTGGCTTTCCTGTTTGATGTCGCCTGGAGTCGGGTGGTCCCGGCGTCACAAGACGACAATGCCGCGACCTACGATACAAATTCTGCGTTCAACGAGCATCTCGACGCCGAGTACGACATGGTCGAAATCGCCGGCGCAAGCTTCCCACCGAGCTACGTTCTCTTTCATTTGGACGAAACGGCGTACGATGCCGCGCGCATCGATTGGGAGGCAGAGGGAGCAAACGCAGGCGCTCAGAACGCCGAGATCGCGGCATGACCGAGAGTTACGCCCTGCCGACGGAAACGCGACGTCTTGAGCTTGCCGAGGAGGCGGTCGAACTCGCCGCTCTATCCTGGTTCGAACTGATTGGTTGGAAATCGGTCCCTGGCGACTATCTCGCGCCTGACGGTCCCATGGGCGCCCGTGCGGATTATCGGCAGGCAATCCTGGAGCCGGAACTGCGTAGCGCGCTGGCAAGCCTCAATCCAGAGGCGACGGCAGCCATGGTCGACGCGGCCATGCGGAAGATCTTGGCCGTGCCCAGCCAGGACCTGATCGAAAACAACAGGCTTTTCCATCCGTTTCTCGTCACCGGCGTTCCAGTCGAAATCAACGACCGCGGGGAGACGCGAACTGTCGGGCTGCGAATGCTTGATCGCGATAACGCCTCGGCCAACCGTCTGCTCGTTGCGAACCAATTCATCGTGAAAGGGGACCGCGGCGTCGTTCGCACGGACCTGACCGCTTTCGTGAACGGGATCCCGGTTGCAATCCTTGAGTTCAAGAACCCGGCCAGCATCAATGCTACGCTAGAGCGGGCACATACCCAGTTGAGGAATTACGCCGAGAAATGCCCGGACCTATTCCGTGCGAACCAGGTTCTCGTCGTAAGCGACGGCATGAAAGCCCGGATCGGGTCCCTCACGGCGGAACCGGATCGGTTCGCGCCCTGGAGAACCATCGATGGAACCGATCTGGATGACAGCGGTCGGTCAGAACTCGAGGTGCTCATCCGTGGAGTCTTTGCGCCGGAGCGCTTCCTCGATTTCATCGTCGACTTCGTGGCGTTCGAGGTGAAGGAGGGGACCGTTCGGTCGAAGAAGCTCGCCGGATATCATCAATTCCATGCCGTCCGGAAGGCATTGGCATCTACCGTGGCCGCGTCGCAGAACGGTTCGCGGAAGGGTGGTGTCGTCTGGCACACACAAGGGTCTGGCAAGTCCCTGACGATGCTGTTCTTCGTGCGTCAACTCCAGTTGGCCAAGGCGCTGAAAAATCCAACGATCGTCGTGGTGACGGATCGCAACGACCTTGATGACCAGCTCTTTGGCACGTTTGCCGACCATAGTGCCGCGCTCCGAGGAACGCCTCGCAAAGGCGAAACAGCGGAGGAAATGAAAAGGCTGCTGTCGGTTGATATCGGTGGTCTCGTTTTCACGACGATACAGCGGTTCCGTGGTGTGGATGGCACACACCCGCTGCTCACGGATCGCAGCAATGTCGTCGTGATCGCCGACGAGGCCCATCGAACGCAATATGGGTTCAAGAAGACATTCGTGGAGCGCGACGGCGAGATCAGGGAAGTCGTGGGGTTCGCGGACTATCTCCATCAGGCCCTGCCGAATGCCACGGCCGTCGGGTTTACCGGGACACCTATCGAGGAGAGGGATCGCGACACCTACGGAACCTTCGGCGAGGTCATCGACACCTACGACATGACACAGGCCGTGAGGGACAAGGCGACCGTTCCAATCCACTACACCGCGCGGCTGGCCAGGTTGCATCTGGCCCTGTCTGAGGCGGACCGGGCCCAACTCGACACGCTAGCGGAGGAGCTAGCAGAGGGGGAGGACGCCGCGGTTGAGCGGATCAAAGGCAAGCTCACCCGCTTTGAGGAGATCGTCGGCGCTCCGGATCGCGTCGAAGAGATTGCGGCCGACGTTGTGGAGCATTTCGAGAAACGCCGGGAGGCAATGGCCGGCGGCAAAGGAATGATCGTCGCGGTCAGCCGAAAAGTGGCCGTGATGCTCTATGACGAGATCGCCAAGCTACGTCCGGATTGGGTGTCCGCAGACCCGCGCGACGATCCCATTGGGATGTTGAAGGTGGTCATCACGGGGAACCGCTCTGACGATCCGGCGCCGCTGCAGCCGCACCTTCGGACGAAATCCCGTTTGGAGACCCTAGCTGGCAGGTTTAAGGATCCGACTTCCGGCTTCGACCTCGTCATTGTTCGGGATATGTGGTTGACGGGCTTCGATGCTCCGTCCCTTCATACCCTCTACATAGATAAGCCGATGCAGGGCCATGGCTTGATGCAGGCGATCGCCCGCGTCAACCGGGTATGGGGCGACAAGCCGGGAGGCCTAGTCGTCGATTATCTCGGTATCGGAGCCGAGCTGAAGGCGGCGCTTTCGAAATACACTCAGGGCGATCGCGACCAGGTGCGGATGGACACCGATGAGGCTGCTCGGCAGACGCTTACAAACCTTGAAAGCGCCTTGGCGCTCTTGGAAGGCGCACCGTGGCGTTCCTTCTTTGGCGCAAGTCCCGCTCAGCGCCTTACGCTTCTCAAGCAATGCCTGGAGCACCTACTGTCGACCCAGCAGCGCGATGCCTTCATCGATGTCGCCCTGAAGCTTGAGGTCGCTTACGCGATCAGCGCCGGTGACGAGCGGGTCACGGCGAAGCGCGATGAGATCGCGTTGATTGCGGCCCTGCGGGCGAACCTGGTGAAATACACCTCTGGCGGGGGACGCAGCCGCGCCACGGTGGAACGCGACATCCGCCAACTCCTTTCGCGCGCGGTGATGGCTAATGGGATACTCGACGTCTTCCAGTCTGCTGGCCTTGAGCAGCCCGATCTTTCGATTTTCTCCGAGGAATTCCTAGCCGAGGTGCGAGGCAGCAAGCACGAAAACCTGGCGATCGAGACCCTTCGGCGATTGCTCGCTGATGAGATCAGATCGCACGCCCGAACTAACATTGTCCAATCGACGAAATTAAGCGAGCGCCTCGACGAGACCCTCCGGAGGTACCATAACCGAGCCGTCGATAGCGTGCAGGTCATCGAGGAACTCATCGACCTTGCCAATGAGATCCGAGACAACGCCGCGCGCGCCCGCGAAATGGGTCTCTCCGAAGAAGAGATAGCATTCTACGAGGCACTGGCGGAGAACGGGTCGGCAAAGGAGTTGATGGCGCACGAGACGCTGCGGACATTGGCACAGCTTCTGGTGCAAACGATTCGCGCGTCCGCGACGATAGATTGGACCCGCAAGGAAGGAGTCCGAGCCAAGATGCGGATAGAAGTTCGAAAGCTGCTTGCCCGTTATGGCTACCCACCGGACCTGCAAAAGGCGGCTGTCGATCTTGTCGTCCGGCAGGCCGAAACAATCGCCGCGGATTGGGGGTAGTTGGGTCGTTTGCCGGGATAAATCCCGGGAGCAGCCCTGCTGGCGCTTCAGGCTGCTCAATCGGTTGTCGTCGGACGAGTTCCAATACCTAGGCGTGATCGTCGGCGGCGTCCTGATCCTGCTGTTCAACTTGACATGGGTGGACCCGCTGATCACCGCGGCCATCGCCGTCTACATCTTCGTTCACGGCGACCTGGAGATCCCTGAAAACTATCAGCATCCTGATGGAGAGCGCCCCGAGCGACTTCGACCTGCCGGGCATGGTCCGGGCCATGGAGGCATTCGACGGCGTCGAGAACGTGCACCATGTGGCATGTCTGGCGGCCCGACGAGGAGCGGCTGGCGGCCGAGGCTCATGTGGCGGTCCGCCTCGCAGACCTGGAGTGGGTGGACAGGCTTACCTTCAGTGATGTTGTGCAGCATGAAGCCCATCACCAGGAACGTGCCCAATCCGGCCGCGCCCGCCGCGAACGCAGCGCCGATGGGCAGTCCCTCGCCAAGATTGTGCAAGCCGATGCCGAGCGCGACTAAGGTGGCGAGCGCAAAGTTCGGTGGGCACACTCCGTCGCGGCGGCCGACCGCGATCAGCAGGAGGAAACTCGCAGCTGCTGCGAGTGCGACATGGCGACGGTCATGCCCCTTGCGCTTGGGGCCAATCGAAACTGCCGGACACCGAGAGCGGCAGGATATGGGCTTTCAGTCGTTTCGAAACTATGCCCCTCCATCGCCCGGGATCGTCATTGTCGTCCTGGCCAGTGTTCAGGCGCTGTTGGCGCTCGGTAGACTCGCATCCCTTTGCAGTATCCGCGCCGCGGCCTGGTTCTGCTCGGGTGGGACCCAGACGACGCCCTTGTCCGATGGTGACGTCAGCAGGACGGTGGAGCAGGGCAGGCCCGCTGCGTCGAACTTGCGCGCGATGAAATCGCTCTCGCCTCGGTCATGGCTCGACATGATCAGCTGATAGCCATTGAGTTCGACCATGTTGCGCATCACGTCGACAAAGGCCGCGGTGTGGATGATGTCGTTGTGCTGGAGCGGATCGTCGAGCAGTAGCGCCCGCCAGCGCGACCAGGGATAAGCGGTGCTGGCGGCGCACAGAATGCTGAAGCCGTTCGCGGCAAGCTGGCCCTCGCTCAGCACGACTTGCGGCGGCAGGTCCTTCTTGGTCTCGATGGCGTTCTCCACTTTCTCGCGGTAGCGGAGCGCCATGCCGAAGGTGGTCGCATCGACCCGCGTATCTGCTTTGAACTGGATGCTCTCGCCCGGTGTGCTCAGCATCGCCTCGTTAAAATCGTCGATCACCGAGTTGAGTGGATCGAGCACCCGCGCGGAAAAGTCGTCGGCCTGTGCCTGCAGGTCCTCCGAGTAGCGTTTTACCGCACTGCGCGAATTGGTCGTCAGCTTGACCGCCGCGCGCGCGGCCTCGAGCCTGGCTTTGAGCGCGGCAAGATATTTTGCGGGATCGTTGACGCCATCCTCCTCGCCGTTTGCACGCATCGACGCGATGATCTCATCGATTTCGCTCTGGAGCAGGGCATCTTCATTGTAGCGGGCAAGCACCAGCTGACGATCGGCCAGCGATCGCAATCCTGCCAGCACGGCGTCTATGACGGCGAGGCCGCGTTCATATTCGGCCTGGCTAGGGAGGATGTCGCTGAGGCCAGACTGGGTCCAGCGCTCCTGCATTCGTCGCGCAGACTGTTCCGCGCCCGCGCGCGTCACCTCGGCGGCCGCGAGGTCACGCCGGGCAGCATCGAGCGCGATCTGTTCACGCTGCACGGCCGCAACCGCGGCGCTGGCGGCTTCGGTGAGCGTTGCGAGCCGTGCGCGTGCGGATTCGGCCTGCCGGCGTTCCGACGTTAACCTGGCCTCGAGGTCGGCGATCGTCGCATTCGACACATTGCGGGCCGCGATTCGGTCGGCGCACGCCGCATCCTCAGCCTGAAATTGCGACAGCCGGGTTCCAAGCTGGCTGTCCCGCGCGATCAGATCGTCGAGATTGGCCGCCGCCAATGATCGCTGCTCGGTCGCTGCAGCCGCACTCGCCGCGAGCGGTTCGAGCGCCGCCTCGGCCGTCGCCAGCGCGGCGTCCGCGTCGCGCACGCGGGCAGCGGCTAACGACGCGAGATCGCTGACGGGGGTCACTCCAAGTGTTTGCGCAATCGCGGCGCGAGCGTCCGTCACTGCGTCCGCAGCCACTGCCGCCGCCTTCTCGAGCCCCTCGACTGCTCCTACGTCTGCTCGAAGGCGATTGATCTCGGCACTCAATGGAAGGCGCAACGTGCGCAATGTCTCGAGGGCTTCATCGGCCTGGGCGAGACGGCTGTCGCTACCGGACGCCGCTGCCTCGGCCAGCGCCTTGAGCATGCCCGGTTCGAAATGAGTCTGGCAGACCGGGCAATCGGTGTCGTCCTCATGCAGATGGCTGGCGAGCTGTGACAAGGCGGCGCTGATCGCCGACGCATGCCGATCGGCCTCCGCGCGTTCGCGCTCGGCTGCAGCAATCCGGATGTCGAGATCTGCAAACTGCCGCTCGAGCGGGATGAGCGCGGAGGTCGCACGCTCCGCTGCCCCTCGGCCCTGAGCAAGTGCAGCGCCGGCGGCGCCGGCTTCGGCCTCCAGATCGAGACAATCCGCCATCGAGTCGTTGAGCGCTCTGGCTGAGGCGGCGAGGCTCCTCAACCGCGCAACTTCGGCAACCGCCTCGCCATGCTGATTGATCGTCGCGTCGGCGTTTTCGATCGTCGTACGATGCGCGGCGATCGTGTCGCCCAACGCCGCACGATCCTTCGCATCGGCCGCGAGCAGTTCGGCCAATTGCGCGCGGCGCGCCAGATCGGTGCTGGCTGCCTCGAGCATCGCTATGTTCTGATCGATCGTGGCGATCGCGGTGTTCTGAGCTGAGACGGGGTCGTTCGCCGCGCCGACGTGCGGTACCGCGCGATCGAGGCGCGCCTGCGCATCGCCGACCTCGCTGCGAAGTCTCACCAAGCTGGGATGGTCGAGCCTAGCTTCAGCCTGGCTTACCGCAAATTGCGCCGGAAGCGTCGACAACGCCTCCAGTGCCGATTTGCGTTCGCCTGAAGTAATCAGCGCGTCGCCGATCCGGTCGCCCAGCGCCGCGAGACGCTGGCCGACACCCTCACCGGTAACAGCGAGGGGCTGACCCGCTACAAGCTGCTGCAGATCGGCTTCGAGCCGGTCGATCCGGCCGGCAACCTCGTCCGCGGACAGGATACCGGTCGCGCGTGCGGCCGAGCGTAGCCGCTCCAGGCGGGTCATCCATCCCTGCCAGTCCGCGATCCGACGGTCGAGCATGGCGACCGCCCCTTGCTCCTTCTCGATGCGCCGGGTGAATGCGGTGACGGTAGGCCGCCCGCGCAGGCCTGCACGGATTCGCTCGAGCCGGTCGATGCCGCTGGGTCCCTTGAGTGCCTGCCACTGATCCTGTGGGTCGCGGCTCGTAAATCTCTGCTGTGCTGCCTGACCAAGGAAATGGGTGAGAGCGAGATAGGTCCCCAGATCGTTGATTGCGCGGCGGTCAGGTCGCGCGAGCTGCGCGATAATATCTGCCATCGCGGTCCCACCAGCAGCGCTGCGCTCGATGGGATCGCTCCCCGAGAAGGTCAGCGATACGCGATGTGATCCGGGCTCGGCGCCGCGCCGGGTGAGATAATCTTTCTCGACGAGGTTCTTGCGTCCCTTTCGCAAATAGGGCTCGAAGCGCCGGATCTTTTTGGTCAGTCCCCATTCGATCGCGTCGAAGAAACTGCTTTTGCCCAGACCATTTGTTCCGGTCAGTAGCACAAGGCCCGGCGCCGCCGGCAGCTCGATCTCGAAGTCGCCGAAGGTGCGGAAATCATGGATCGCAATGCGGGACAGGAATATATTGCTCATGCCTGTCCCCTCCGCTCCCAGGCTTTGATGAGCGCCGCGACGATGTCGTCGGGCGACTTCTTCTCATCGAGCGCGATGCGCTCCCATTCGTCGGCGATCGTCCGCGGCAATCCCGGCGCTGTGGCGCCCGTTCCGCTCAGTTCGTCGAGCGCTGCGTCTTCGAACTGGCCTTCCGCATGCACCCATGGGCGGGCCAGGAAGGTTCGCTTGAGGAAATCAGCGAAGCTCTCCTCGTCCCGCTGCGCATCCTCTGGCCGCAGCCAGGCAAGCTTGCGGGCAACCCGGTCATCCCGCTCAACCATCAACGCCAGCGCTCGCCACGCTTCCTGCCGTTCACTCGAGCGCGGTCCCAATAGCATCAGCTGCAGGTCGAGGGTCTCATTGCTGCCCAGAAACGAACGCGCGACGACACATTGATTGCGGCACCGCCTCAGCGTTTCGAGCACCGCCTCCATTGTCGGAACGTCGGGAAGGACGCTCAGCACGATATTGAATCGGTCGATCCGGATCGCATGGCTTTCCGCCGGCAGATCGGTCGGGCTGAGCGAGGTCGATCTGGCGGACCCTCCATTGAAGGTCGAACTCGCCAGCTCCGCGCGATCCTCGACCTTGAGATCGAGCGCCTGAGCCGCCTTGCGAAGCCGATCCGTGAAGTCCGCCATTCCTGGTGACAGGGTCGACTTATCCGTCATGCCGCGCCACCTTTCACGATCGCCTTGTCCAACGCCTCGAAATGCCGCGCCTCGACGGCGACCAACAACGCGCGCAGGTCGGCCACGCCAGCCGCGACCGCGTCGGCAAAGTCGCGGCTGATCGACATGATCACCGGGCCCGAACCGTCGGTGTCGCTGAGCGCCGGCTGATCGGTATCAATCTGCGCGAAGGGCCGCTCGGCGATCCGGCTGACCTCGATCGCACCCTTGCGACAAGAATGACGAACTGAGTCTGCCACATATAGGAGGCGGCACACAACGACATGTCGCTGCCGTTGATCATATCGGCCGCGCAGCCATGTCCAGCCCAGGCGCTGTCGCCGTCCCGCAACCGGACGAGGTTGCCCGGCCCGGCACTCTTTGGCGAGGTTGTCTGCCAGGCAGAGGCGATCGCGAGCGCGACCGCCGTTCCGCGAACAATGGCGCTCCATTTGGTCGGACCCACCAAGACCTGCGCAGCTTCAAGGCTGTCGTCGTCATCGACGGCGCAGATCATCAGCCGGAGAAAATGATTGAGAAGCGCGGAGTCGTCCGTGAACGACGCATGCCAGTCGGCCCATGTCGCGGCCATTGCGGCGCGCACATCATTTGCCACAGTGAGGTTGATCCGACGACCGGGATCGGCGCTGCTGGCAAAAAACGGCTGGAGATGATCGTTCAGCTGTTCGAGCAACCATGTATCGAGGGATCGGTGGATCCGTCGGGCAAGGATAGCAGGCGCGAGCTCCACTGGGTCCTGCGCAGCGCCGCCCGGATTGCCGCCTTGGATCGCCGGCATATCCATACCTTCGGCATGGGGCGACTCGAGACTGAGTGCTCGGACATGCTGGGTCCAAAGGCCTGGAGCGGCATGAAGCCGGCAATTGCCACTATGGCAGGCAACGCGCAGCACGGCGCCGGCGACAGCCCCGAGCGCCCCTGGTCCATCCGGAAGGATGATCTCGAATGGCTGGTGCTCGCTCCATGACCTGACAAGCTGTTCTGCCGAAACCTCGCCGGACCATCGGACACGATCGCCCTCGCGCAGCAACTGCACCGGAATCGGCAGCTGATGGGCGGCGAGACGCTGTATTCTCGGCGCGAGCGGGATGTCCGCCTTGCGCGCCGCTTCCTTGAACAAGCCCCGGGCCTGACTGGATAATTTGGGTACGAGCGTCGCCTCGCCATGGCGGGCCAGCCACTCCTTGTGCGTGGCGTCATAGCTCGCCAGATGGTCAGCGAACGGTTCCCGAACGACATCGCGGCGCGGCCCCCGCCGGACGATCACGGCATCTGCGGCGACAGTCTCGCCGGCACAATCGAGCCAGAAGTCGGCGACTTCAGCAGCCGGGTCGGGAGCATTTATGCGCGTGACTGCACCGCATTGAAGGTGACGAAAGGAGCGTTGGGTATCCCCTTCGCATGCCTTGATCGTAAGATAGGCCGCGAGCCGGTTAAGCGTCGCGGTCGACACGTCGAACAGTTCGGCGTGCCGGGTCTGAAACGTTAGCCGCACGCCAGGACGCAACTGCTGCGCGACGGCGGCGACGAGCCCGATGTCGGTTAGCAGTTGAAGCAGTTCGGCATCATAGGCCGCCATGAAGTCGAACCGCGCACCCTTGGCATCTTCGGCGCGAGCACGCACGTCGATCGCCGCGAGGATCGGCTTTAGTCCGGCGATTCCGGGATGATTGGATATCAACCTGATCATGCCCGCGTGGTCGAAACTGCGCGCTCCGGCGGCCACGAAATCGATCAGCCCGCCGTCGCCGGCCCCACTGATGAAGAAGCGGGGTGTCGGTCTACCTTCGAACTCGGCGACCGGAACCCCGGCATCGGACCAGTAGCTGGCGCTCTGTATGGCCGGAACCGGTTCGCGCGGCTCGAGCCCGAAACCGACCGCCAGAAAAACCATGTTGAACTGCCCGCGAAGTTCTTCCTCGGGGGCTGGGGGCGGGGCATTCAGGTCCGTGAAGTCGACCTGATAGCCGTCCGCGACGGCGGTAAGCGCCGTGACCTGATGGCGCAATCGCCGCTCCAGCCTGGGCGCGAGCCTGACCGCAATGTCTTCAAAGCCGAGCAAGACATCGTCGCGCACGGAACGGCATGTTCCGGATTCCCAGTCGAGGATCGGTAAGTCAGCGATGGGATCCGTCGTGTCATGCGCCGGCCAGTCATAGATATGAGGATCGAGCCGCCGACGATCGGTCGTCGACTGGAGCGGCAGCAGCTCCCCAGCCAATTCGAAAAGCACGACTTGGGACTCGGATACCAGCGCGGCTGCCGCTGCGGCGGCAACACCGGCCGCGCCACCACCGACGACCGCGATCCGCGGGTTGGAATGTAGGTAGCCGAGCTCCTTCAGTGCGTGCACCAGCGAGAGCGCGCGAACTTGCTGCGAATAGAAGGTGATGCGCCGGTCGAAGCTGCCGATCACGAACAAGTTCGGTCGGTCGCGAACCGCCGCGCCGTCGATGACATCTTGCGGGAGTAGAGGCTCAGCCAAGGCATAACCCACTGTGCCAAGGGCAGAGTTTGAGCAGTGAAGCTACCGCCCATTTTTGCATTTCTTGAATTGTCCGCCCCCCGTAACCCATCGATTGTACGTTTGCTTGTCTGCCTGTGAAAGCTCCGCTGCTAAGAAAAAAGCGAATTTGGTTTAGTCGATCCGCGTTGCCTTGTCTTCATACGAGTGAATAGAGGCGATGCGTTCGACCCGTACGGCGCTCTCGCGGCAATGTCCGTGTTCGCGGTGACTAGACTGGAAGCTGCCAGTCAGCAACCGTGAACAGACACGTCATTCCACGTTCGGCATGGCTACGACAGCCCATGCGCAATCTTCTTGTTCCCAAGCGGAAGATCTGTGTCCCCTCGCCCCGTGGCGTTAGCTCTTCACTCGGAACCCGAAAATGGCTGGCGCCGCGATTCCTTTGAGATATCGGCGGCCGGCAAGCCATCCCTTTTCGCCTTCGCGAACGCTCGGTCGCTTCCAAGGAATGCCTCGAGCATGAACGGGATGAGCTCCGCGATAGATTCGGATTCGCCATAGATCTGACGATACAGCGATGCATAATCATGAAGCTCCCGGTTCAGCTCGGCACTGACGGTGATGGTGATCTTCGCGGGCGAGCGGTCGGGCAGCTTTCCGAGCTTTAGATTTGCCATCGGTGATCCTTCTCCTGGCCTATGGTTCGCGCAAACGCTCAGCCACTGTATGGCCGCAACACGAGGTCCTTGTGGACGATCACGCGCAGCGGCCATCCGGGACGGACAGTGATGGTGGGCTGGACGTCGAGGTTCTTTTCGGTGATGCGTTGGCCGGCGCGGCTTACGTTTTGCTGCGTGGATTCGCGGACGGCTCGGACCAGATCGCTTTCCTCTTCGCCGAGGCTCAACTCGGTGGCGACGCCGAGCAAAGTTGCAAGCGCAATGCCCTTGATCAGTCGCCATGTGTGGAAATCGACCTTGTCCTCTAGTCCGGCATAACCGGCGGTTTCGGTGGCGGGCAGGTTGTCGATTTCGATGGAGGAGCCGTCGGGCAGCAGGATGCGCTGCCAGACGAGCAGCGCGCGCCTTTGGCCGAAGGCAACAACGCTGTCATAGGTGCCGATGAGCCGCGAGCCCTGCGGGATCAGCAGGGCACTGCCGGTCACTGTGTCGTAGACGTTCTCGGTGACCTGGGCGACGACGAGACCCGGCAGGTCGGAATTGATCCCAGTGATCAGACTCGCGGCGATCACGCTGCCGGCCATGACCTGATGGGGCGACGCCGGCGTCTGCAGGGCGTGGGGATTATAGATGCCGCCCGTGTCGCGCGCCTGCAGGAAATCCAGCTTGCGCTGCTGGTTGTTCTGGTCCCTCTCCGCCGGCGCCACGGAAGCCGGCGCCAGTCCGGCGTCCGGCTGTGGAATGGAGGCATGCAATGGCGGCCGCACCTCCTGATTCCTGCTGTCGGCGTTAGGTTGCCTTGCCTTGTTCTCGATCCGTAAGAAAACTTCAGATTCGCGCGCCTGAATCGCCTGCTGCGCCAATCGCTGTTCCTCGGCGGAAACGTCCTGTCCCGGTGCGATGCCGAGCTGGCGTTGGCGCTCGAGGATCGGTCGCCCGAGATCGCCAGGGAGAGGCGGTCCGAGCACCGGCGTATCGGGCTTAATCGCAGAGTAATCCCCAGGAAGCGCTTCAAGCCCTTCCGCAGTCGGTTTGCGCTCCGTGTCGTAGAGTTCTTCGGCCTGCTCCTTGATGCGCAGAGCCGGCCCCTGCAGCGCAATCATCGTGACGCCGAATATGGCGCCTGAGCCAAGCGCAGCGATGGCGATGATGACGCCGCGTCTGAACCGCACGACGCGGCGCGGCAACGCCCGCAGCTGCAGCTCCTCGGGATCGACTTTTGGAGGAACATCGGATCGGGATGTACCGGTCATGAGCCCTCCCCTCACCGGCCCGAGCGCGCAAAGAGTGATGGACGCCGCCGTGGCTTGCCGTCGGTC
>NZ_JAAKZF010000072.1 GCF_011045125.1 Allomesorhizobium camelthorni
GCAACTGTAATGCTAAACTGCGACGGCAACAAATGGCTCATCTCGGCCTGTTCTCCTCCAACTCCGTTTACATGACGGTGATGAGAGATCTCGCCACGGTCCCGCGCTGAACGCACTTATCCGACCTCTATCAGTGGTTGTCGGGCTTTGCGCGCAGCCAAACCGGCAGTCAAACGACGAGAATGATGCCGGTGATAGCGAGCGCTGCAATCCAGACGAGATCAAAATTGATCCATCCGCGGCGAAGGAATGAAAGGCCAAGCCATTCATAGACGAAAACCGCGATAACTAGGGTCACTGCAAGCATGGCTGCCATGTGCGTCCCGATCGCGGCCAGCGCGATGGGCAGCGACCCCGCCGCCGTCAGTTCGTTTGCCGGCATTGCCGAGAGGCACAGCGGTATGAGCACCGGCACCAGCATGAGGCCGGCGCCATGGGCGGTCGCCATCAGGAAAGACCAGAGCCCGAGCCCCGCCATGCCTGTTTTCATGCCTACCCGAACGCGATGGCGATGGCCGTATGCGGCATGGTAAGTGGCCCAACCGAGGAGCACCACGCCTGCAGCGATTTCCAGAAGGCGCTGGTCGACAACGAGGCCCAGCATCACCACAGCTAGCGCGACGATGCCGATCGAAACCGTATGCCCTATCGCGATGGGGATCAGGGACTTGAACACGATTCCGCGGCTTTGCCTGTGCAGGCCGAGTGCGACTGCAAACAGCCAGCCCATGGCTGGGTTGAGGCCGTGAAAGGCGCCAAGGCCAGCAAGCACCAGCCAGGGCGAGAGCGAGGTCATGCTAAGCGACTGTTCGCTTCGCGGCTGCCGGCATCACGGATAGCAGTAGGAATCGGACGAACAGTCGCCTCCCTCTAGACGCACCTGATGCGGCCGATGGCCCTTCGGCCAGTCGACGAAGAAGTCCTCGTCAAACTCGATCCCGCCATTTTCCCCGACATCGAGCTTCACCATCCAGCCGTCGATGCCTTCGGGATAGAACTGCGGGTCGATGGCCCCGTAGAGAGAGTTGGTGAAGTAAACCCGCTTTCCGTCCCGGCTGATCTCGACCATTTGCGGGCCACCGTTGAGGGGGCCGTTATTGGCCTTGGGATGCGTTGCCCGGGACACGATGCCGCCTATGCGGATCCTGCCGGCTTCCTTCGGGTTGAAGGGGTCTGAGACGTCGTACTGGATCATGTCGCCCGTGCCCCAGCAGGAAACATAGAGGAAGCGGTCGTCCATCGACAGGTCGATGTCGGTCACGAGCGGAGCAACGGCGTTAAAACCCTTCAGCACCGGCGGCAGCAGGTCTGGATCGGCAGGTTCGGCCGGGATCTCGATCACTTTCTTAACCGCCCATTTGTCACCGTCGCGATACCAGGTCCAGATCGAAGCCGAGAGATCCTTGAGGCTGATGACGCAGCCGACGAAACCGTAGGCTTTGGTCGGGTCATGTGCCGGGCGCAATTCGAACACGAGCTGGTGTTCTTCACCGAAATCGATCTCCTGCAGGTGCTTGCGCTTGTGGAGGTCCCAAAAGTGCAGCCTGCGTCCGTATTTGCTGCCCAGTAGGATCTCCGGAACTAGGCCATCCTCGAACGTATCGGGGGTTCCCCATTCACTTGTCACCATCGTGTCATGGCCAAGATGCCACCAGAAATCGTAGGCAAGTTCCTGAGGCCCCCGGTCCATCTCCCACTGACCGAGAACATTGAAACTGTCTGGATCCAGCAGGAATATGCCGCCGGGCCGCTTGCCTTCGGCGTTTCCGAGCGCGTTCACATAAATCCCCTCGGGGCCGCAGTGAATAGTGTGCAAACGCGAGTATCCCGCCTTCTCGGCGATCTCTTCCGGCTCGATCACCTTCGCGATCTTCGGGTTTCTCGGGTCCGGCTTGGTGTCGATGATGTGCAGCCTTGAGGAACGCAGGCCCGGAACGACGAGGTAGCGCCGTTCCATATGCGGATGCGGCGCGTTGGGACAAAGGCATGACGAGCATGCATTCCAGCCGAAGTGATGCAGTTCGTCACCAACGTTCGGCATATCCACCTGGCCAACGATGCGGGAATAGGAAGGAGACTCGGGGTTCACATCGACCACGGCTATCGCATCGGGCTTTTTGCGGTCCGGATCGAAGGCAGCCACATAGGCCAGCGTTTCTTTCGGCGCTTTCGCCGCCATTCTCGGCGAGGGATAAAAGGACGGATCAGGTTGCCAGCTTGCCATGATGAAACCCTCCTCTTGATCGATGACGAAGTCTTTGCGTGGTGGCCCCTGGAATTGACGTTACGAGCGATCTTCGCATCTGAGAAAAGCGGTGTCCAATCAAGTCGATTGAATGGCGCGAAGATGTCAGCGACCTCATTTACGACCCGCTTGCATATGGCATCGTTGATTGCGTCCCTGGAGGGGAAGAAACAGGTAGATGTTCGCCGGACTCATGCCGAGCTCGGGAGGCGATGTCGGCCACCGAGGTTCTATGGCGGCCGATGCGGCGAAAGTGCTCCTCCGCCACCTCCAGGATGCGCGCGCACCTCGTCGGGATCAATTCGCGATCGGACCGGGCGATTCAAGGATGTCTCCAGAACTGATGAATTGGATCTACCGGGCTCACCCTGGATGATCATCTGCAAGCGGTAAGGTCGTGCGGCTGGCCCTGCATATGTTCAGGCAAAGCCAGCGGGCGGGAATTTGACCCATCTCCTCCGACGGCAGGGCCCTATTCGGCAGCAATTGCTGTCGGCATTTCCAGTTCATCCATCGAGTCGGATGGCTCCTCATGGACGTCGTCTGCTGTTGGTTTGATCCGGAACCACGCGGCATAGAGCGCGGGAAGGAAGAGCAGGATCAGCACCGTGCCGACCGCCGTGCCACCGATCAGCGTATAGGCCATCGATCCCCAGAAGACGGAGTGTGTGAGAGGGATGAAGGCCAGCACGGCGGCGAGTGCCGTCAGGATCACGGGCCTCGTGCGTTGCACCGTGGCCTCGATGACAGCGTGATAGTCGTCGAGGCCGGCAGCACGGTTCTCCTTGATCTGTTCGGTCAGGATCAGCGTGTTGCGCATGAGGATGCCGGCCAGTCCTATCATGCCCAGAATGGCGTTGAATCCGAAGGGCTGGTTGAAGGTGAGCAGCATCGGCACGACGCCGACGAGGCCAAGCGGTGCCGTCAGCATAACCATGGCCATCGTCGAGAAGGATCGCACCTGCAGCATGATGACGATCAGCATGGCTGCGATCATGGCCGGGAAGACTTTGGCCAGCGCGGTATTGGCCTTGGCAGCCTCCTCGATCGATCCGCCCAGTTCGATGCGATAGCCGGCCGGAAGGGATGCGATCAGCGGCTGAAGGGCTTCCATGATCTCCTTGGAAACCTCTGGAGGCTGGGTCGCCTCGTTGATGTCCGAGCGGATCGTGATGACGGGCGTGCGATCGCGGCGCTTCAGGATCGGCTCTTCCAGACGGATTTCCGAATGGCCGATCTGGTCGAGCGGAATCTGCCGGCCATCCCTGCTCATCAGTGAGAAATCGGCGAGACGCGCCGGATCCAGCCGCTCGCCGCCGGCGCTTCGTGCCACGATGGGGACATCGCGGATATCCTCGCGAACCTGCGTGACGGGAATGCCGGTGAGCAGGAACTGAAGCTGCTGGCCTACCTCGGCCGGCGACAGGCCGATGAGGTTCAGTCGATCCTGATCCGGGACGAAGCGGAGCACGGGCGTGCGATTGCCCCAATCGCGATTGGCCTGCCGCACATCCGGGACGTCACGCATGATGTCGAGGGCCTTATCTGAGATGGTGTAGAGTTTCGCGGGATCGGGTCCCATGACGCGGAACTCAACCGGGAACGGCGTGTAAGGGCCGAAGACGAGCTGCGTGACGCGGACATTAGCCTCGGGTGCAAGCCCCTGTGCCACCGCCTCCCGGAGCCGGTGCTTCAACGCCTCGCGCGCTTCCGCGTCCGGTGTCAGCACGACGATCTTGGCGAAAGCAGGGTCAGGCAGTTCCGGCGCCATTGCGAAGAAGAAGCGCGGAGCGCCCTGACCGACATAGCTGGTGACGATCTTAGCCTCGGGCTGTTCGTCCAACCAGTCTTCGAGCTTCTCGACCGTGGCGATCGTCGTCTCGATGCTGGTGCCTTCCGGCAGCCGAACCTCCACCAACACTTCGGGGCGGTCGGATGTCGGGAAGAACTGCTGTTTGAGGGAGCCCATGCCGACCACGGAAAGCGCGAAAGCGATGCCGACGATGCCGCTGGTCACGAACTTGTGGCCCACGGCAAAGGTGATGAGCCGTCTGAGGCGCCGATAGTTCGGCGTGTCGTAGATCGCGTGGTGACCGCCTTCGACCGGTTTGATGTCGGGCAGCATCTTGACGCCGAGGTAAGGCGTGAAGACCACCGCCACGATCCACGAGACGATGAGCGCGAACCCCACGACCCAGAAGATGTTGCCGGCGTATTCGCCGGCGGTCGAGCGTGCGAAGCCCACCGGCAGGAAGCCGGCGATCGTCACGAGTGTTCCGGAGAGCATCGGCGCCGCGGTGTGGCTCCACGCATAGGCCGCGGCCTTGATGCGGTCCATGCCCTCTTCCATCTTCACCACCATCACCTCGATGGCGATGATGGCGTCGTCCACGAGAAGACCGAGCGCCAGGATGAGAGCGCCGAGCGTGATGCGGTCGAAGAACCGGCCGGTTTCCAGCATGATGAGGAACACGACGGCAAGCGTCAGAGGGACGGCAGCCGCCACGACGATGCCGACGCGCCAGCCGAGGCTGAGAAGGCTCACCAGCAGCACCACGCCGAGCGCCATCGCGAACTTCATCATGAACTCGTCGACCGCCGAGGTGATGTTGACGGCCTGATCGGTCACCTTGTCGAGCGTCATCCCGAGTGGCAGTGTCTGTGCGATGGCCGCAGTCCTGTCCTCCAGCGCCTTGCCGAGCGCGAGACCATCCCAGCCCTCCTGCATCACCGCCGCGAGCATGATTGTGGGCTCGCCCTGGCGTCGGATGAGATAGGTGGGAGGGTCCTCATAGCCGCGGCGGACCTCGGCGATGTCGGAGAGCTTCAGCGTCCGCCCCGAAGCGACAATCGGCGTCTCGGCGATCGCCTGAACGCTGTCATAAGCGCCGTCGACCCGGATGAAGACCCGCGGCCCCTGGGTGTCGATCGAGCCCGCTGGTGTGACGGTGTTCTGCCGCTGCAAGGCGGCGACAATATCCTGTGCCGAGACGCCAAGGGTCGCCAGCTTGGCATAGGAAAACTCGACGAATATCTGTTCGGGACGCTCCCCGAGAATGTTGATCTTCTTGACGCCAGGTACGTGCAGGAGGTCCTGGCGGATCACCTCGGCCTGCCTCGCCAGCTCACGCATCGGCATGCCCTTGGCCTTCAGCGCATAAAGGGCGAAGCTCACATCCGAGTATTCGTCGTTGACGAAGGGGCCGAAGACGCCGGTCGGCAGGTTGCGGGCCTCATCCCCGAGCTTCTTGCGAGCCTGGTAGAACTCCTCCTGCACGACGGATGGCGGTGTGCTGTCCTTCAGCGTGACCGTCATATACGCATAACCTGGCCGTGTGGTCGTCTCCACCCGGTCGTACCAGGTCAGTTCCTGAAGCCGCTTCTCCAACGGTTCGGCGACGAGGTCCTGCATCTCGCGCGCCGTCGCGCCCGGCCATGCCGTCGTGACCGTCAGGGTCTTGATGGTGAAGTTGGGGTCCTCCGCCCGCCCGAGCATGACGAAAGCGTAGGCGCCGGCGGCCACCAGCAGGAGGATGAAGAACAGGGTGACGGCGCGTTCGCGAACGGCGATCGCGGAAAGATTGAGGTTCATTATTAGTTGCCCCCGCTTTCGGACGCAGTCCTGACGCGAGCGCCCTCCCGCAGGAGATGAGCGCCGAGCGAAACAATCGGATCGCTGGAGTTCAGTCCGGAGACTACAGCGGTTTCGCTGGTCACACGAACAAGCTGGACGGGCCGGAAGTGCACGGTCGAGGCGGCGCTGTCCAAGACCCAAACGCCGGTCTTCTCGCCGTCATCGAGAACGGCTCCCAGCGGCACCTGGACTTCCGGCTGGCGTGCCTGGCTTGCAAGCCGAATAGTAACCGTCGCGCCAAGCGGCGCTGCCGCGGCCTCACCGTCGAGCACATAACGGGCCTCATAGGTACGGGTCTGGGCATCGGCGGAGTTCGATAATTGCCGGAGATGTGCCGTATAACGGTGCCCATCGCCACCATACACGCTGGCCTCGGCCGCCGACCCAATCGCCGGCCGGATCGTTTCGGGAAGCGCGACCACCGCTTCGCGGGAGCCGGCCTGGGCGATCCGGACCACTGTCTGGCCGGCAGAGACGACCTGCCCCGGCTCGCCAAGCGTTTCGACCACCGTTCCATCCGCGTTCGCCAGCAGGACCGCGTAGGTCGCTTCGTTCTCGGCGACCCGTGCTTCGGCTTCGGCGGCGGCGAGTTGCGCTTCGGCCGTATCCACCGCGGCCTTCGCCTGCTCGTAGCGCTGTCGGGGGACCCATCCATCCTTGAGCAAACTGGCGTATCGCCGTTCATCCGGTTCCGTCTGAACGACTGTTGCGCGCGCTGCGGCAACGGCGTTGCGCTTCGCCGTGAGCGCGAGGCGAAGGTCGGCGTCGTCGATGCGCATGAGTGGCTGACCTGCTTTGACCTCCTGACCCACATCCACGAGCCGCTCCACGATCTTGCCGGGGACGCGAAAGCCGAGATCGCTCTGCACCCTCGCCCCGATAATACCGGTGAAGCCGCGTTCGGATCCGGTCACCGGCGCTGCCGTCACCAGTCTGACGATCGGCGGTTCCTGCCTCGGGTCGTTCACGGCCGAGGCTTCCTGCGCGGGAATGGCAAGTGTGGCGAATGCGGCCGCCCCCGAGGCTGCGACCAAGACACCGGCTAACACCACAAGATTCCTCTTTTTCATGCCCATCGCCTCGTAAAAATAGATTGCATTCGCACTCTATATCCGATATAGATTTCGAACGCAATCTAACAAAGAGGGAGATTGATGATGCGTGTGAGTCGCATACAGGCCGCGGAAAACCGCGAAACCGTTATCAATGTGGCAAGCCGCCTTTTTCGGGAGCGCGGCTTTGACGGCATCGGCCTTAAGGATCTGATGAAAAGTGCCGGGCTGACCCAGGGCGCCTTTTACAAGCAGTTCGCATCAAAGGATGACTTGGCGGCGCAGGCATCCAGACGGGCGATGGAGAGCGCCACCCACCGATGGTCGGCCGCGACCGCGGCAAACCCTGACGATCCGCTTGGCGCGGTGATTGCGTTCTACCTCAGTATGGACCATCGCGGAGAAAGAATGGACGGCTGCCCGATCGTAGCGCTCGGCTCGGACGCCGCCAGACAGGGCGACGATGTGAAAGCGTCGTTCGAAGCCGGGATTAGCGAGCATCTCGAAATCCTCGGTCGTTTGATTGGCAAAACCGACGGCGAGGAGCCCAATGGCAAGGCCATGGCCGTTCTCTCGACGATGGTCGGCGCGGTAATGCTATCGCGCGTCGTCAACGATCCCGACCTCGCTCAGGCCTTTCTGGATGCGGCGACCGAACAGGTTCGCGAAGCCGTCGCCGCTTGAACGGCGTGGGCAGCGCTGGCGGCGTATCCAAATTGATAGGAGAACAGATGCGACGGATTGTTGTTACAGGCATGGGAGCGGTCACGCCCCTTGCTGCCGATATCGAAGCGTCCTGGTCGCGCCTCCTGTCCGGTCGCTCGGGCATCCGAAGGCTTCCGGACGATGTCGTGGGAGATCTGCCGGCAAAGATCGGCGGCGTGGTTCCCTCGCTGGAAGAAGACCCCGAAGCCGGCTTCGATCCGAATATCGTCCTTGCACCGAAGGACCAGCGCAAGGTGGACCGGTTCATCCTCTTCGGGCTCGCGGCCGCGGAAGAGGCACTCGCCCAAGCGAGGTGGGCACCCGTCTCGGAAACGGATCGCCTGCGCACAGCCACGATCATCGCTTCAGGGATCGGCGGTTTCCCGGCCATCACCGAGGCGGTACGCACGGTCGACCTGCGCGGCGTCCGACGCCTGTCGCCGTTTACGATACCGTCCTTCCTGGTGAATCTCGCGGCGGGCCACATCTCGATCCGCCATGGCTTCAAAGGCCCACTGGGCGCGCCGGTGACGGCGTGCGCGGCCGGCATCCAGGCGATCGGCGATGCGGCTCGCCTTGTCCGCGCCAATGAGGCCGACATCGCCGTGTGCGGTGGAACAGAAGCATGCATGAATATCGTCAGCCTCGGTGGATTTGCTGCCGCACGCTCTCTTTCCACCGGCTTCAATTGGGCGCCGGCTCAAGCCTCGCGCCCCTTTGACACGTCGCGGGACGGCTTCGTCATGGGCGAAGGGGCCGGCATCCTGGTCATCGAGGAATTGAGCCACGCGGTTGCGCGCGGTGCAAAGCCGCTCGCCGAGCTCGTCGGTTACGGGACGACCGCGGATGCTCATCACGTCACCTCCGGTCCCGAGGACGGCGACGGTGCGCGCCGGGCGATGGAGATCGCAATCGCCCAAGCAGGGATTTCGCCGCGCGAGGTTCGTCATCTCAATGCGCATGCGACCTCCACGCCAGTAGGCGACCTGGGTGAGATCGAAGCGATCAAGAGCGTGTTCGGGCGCGATTCCGCGATAGCTGTCAGTGCAACGAAATCGGCGACCGGACACCTGCTCGGCGCCGCCGGCGGGCTTGGAGCCATCTTCGCAATCCTGGCGCTCAGGGATCAGGTGGCGCCGCCAACCCTCAATTTGAGCACTCCGGATCCAGCCGCCGACGGGATCGACTTCGTCGCAAACCAACCTCGGCCAATGGGGATGGACTACGCGATCTCCAATGGCTTTGGCTTCGGAGGAGTCAATGCCAGCGCGCTGTTCCGACGCTGGACGAACTGACCGGTGCGAGCACCGGATGGGCCGATGATCGAAACCACAAAGAAGGAAGTGATCTCAATGAACCAGACCAATCCTGGCGTCGCCCTGGTGACGGGCGCATCCACCGGCATCGGGCATGCAACGGCCAAAGCCCTGCAGAATGCGGGCTTCCGCGTGTTCGGAACCAGCCGTCGCGCCGCCACGGAAAGACCCGACGGCGTGACCATGCTGACCTGCGACGTCACCGATGACGCGTCCGTGGCGAAACTGGTCGATGACGTGCTGGCCGAGGCCGGGCGCATCGACCTGCTCGTCAACAATGCCGGCGTTGGGCTGCTCGGGGGCGCGGAGGAATCCTCGACCGCCCAGGCTCAGGCGCTGTTCGATGTGAACGTCTTCGGCGTTCTTCGCGTGACCAACGCGGTCCTGCCGACAATGCGCCGTCAAGGGAAGGGCAGAATCGTCAATTTGAGCTCGGTGCAGGGGTTCATCCCAGCTCCCTATTTCGCGCTTTATTCGTCGACCAAACATGCCGTTGAAGGCTATTCCGAATCGCTTGATCATGAGCTGCGCCCGTTCGGAATTCGCGTTGTATTGGTCGAGCCCGCTTACACCGGTACGTCATTCGAAGATAATCTCGCCAAGCCGGATCAGTTGCTTGATATCTATGACTCTGCGCGCGCTGGCATGAATGTAGTCGTGCGGAAAGCGATGGAAAAAGGCGATGCGCCCGAAGTCGTAGCCAAGACCGTTTTGGCGGCTGCGACCGATCCTGCTCCGAAGAGGCGCTATGCGGCGGGCAAAATGGCGCGCCAGGTCAGTTTCCTGCGCCGTTTCGTCCCCGCATCCGCATTCGACAAGAGCCTGCGAAAGCAGCTCGGTCTGCCGGCCTGACGTCGACATCGACGGACCTCCTGTTTCCGTCGACCGACAGGCGTTGTAAGCGCGTTTCAGGAGGTCCCACTTTTGGCACTGCGCGAGGAAGGCGCGCATCTTCGAGGCGTCCGCGACTGAGGCGGGCGCTCTTCAATTCACGAAAGGACACCTCATGAAGATCGGAATCATCGGCGCTGGAAACATCGGCGCCACTTTGGCGCGAAAGCTCGCCGCCAGCGGTCATGAGGTCAAGCTCGCCAATTCGAAGGGGCCGGGCACCATCCGCGATCTTGCCCGCGACGTAGGAGCTACCACCGTCTCGAACTGAAGAATTCCGCTCGCACTCGCCGTCAACAGATGATGAAATCGCAAGGGAGGTGCGATCGGAGATCCTATGGCGACTGATATCGAAAAACTGCGGCGCTCGTTCGAGGTCGGTGGCCATAGCCTGCGGGAAGTCCAAAGGGACGCGTCCGACGAAGGCGGCCATATCGTGGAGCGCCTCATCTTCGAGACCGGCTACGGCGAGGCGGTTCGCGGCCTTCTCGCGCGGCCGAAGAGTGGGGCCCCGTCACCCGCAATCCTTTACATCCATGCGCATGGAGCCCGACACGACATCGGCGCGGCTGAGCTTCTAGACGGCCGCCCTGCCCTGAAGGAGCCCCTTGGGCCGGTCTTCGCCGCCATGGGCTTCGCAACCCTGGCCATCGACATGCCGGGCTTCGGCAGCCGTTCGGGCCGCTCCGAGAGCGAACTCGCCAAGGCGCGGCTTTGGCTGGGACAATCCCTTGCCGGTCAAATGCTGGGCGAACAGACTGCCGCACTCTCCTGGCTCGCCGTGCAGCCGTTTGTCGATGCACGCCGCATCGGCTGCTTCGGCATCTCCATGGGCGCGACGCTCGGTTATTGGCTGGCAGCCGTGGACAATCGCGTCGCCACGTTGGCCCATCTCTGCTGCTATGCCGACTTCGCGACCCTTATCGAGCTTGGTGCGCATGACCTGCACGGCATCTATCTGACCATCCCCGGCCTGCTGAACATCGCGTCCAATGGCGAGATCGCGGGGCTTATCGCCCCGCGTCCGCAACTCATCTGCATCGGGAACCTCGACCCTCTGACGCCTCCGGTGGCAGTCGACCGCGCCCTTGCGCAAACCCGCGCGGCATATGAGCAAGCGGGCGCGGCCGACCGGCTGCTCGTCCACCGCGAGGCGGATACCGGCCATCAGGAAAGTCCGGAGATGCGCCGCGCGGTCCTCGATTTTTTCAGGCGGAATCTCGATTGAAGGAAAGTGCCGCATACCGAGTGTTTTACCAGGCGATGGCCGAGCGAAAACAGGTGCTTTGCCTTTACGATGGCTACCGTCGCGAGCTCTGTCCGATCGTCCTTGGGCACACCGATGGCGAAGAGAAGTCGCTGGTCTATCAGTTCGACGGCGACAGCAGCCGAGGGAAAGCCGCCGCGAAGGATTGGAAGTGCCTGACACTATCCAAAGTCCGGGACGCCCACCTGCTAGGTGGCCCATGGCACGGCGGCGAAGGACCGCACGGCACGTCGCAGAGCTGCGTCAAGGAAGTTGACGTGGATGTGAACCCGAACAGCCCGTACAACCCGAAGCGCCGCCTTCCGTCGCCGCCCGGGCGCCGGGGTTAATCCGTCCGCAGACCGTTCTCATCGAAGACGTGCAGGTTTTCCTGGCCATAGGCGAGCGCCACCTCCTCACCCGTCTTTAGTCCCTGCTGGCCGGGCAGGACGGCAAGCAGCCGGTGCCCGTCGGCATCGCCATGCACGACCGTTTCCGATCCAAGCTGCTCGATCAGCGTGACCTTGGCCTTCAGCGTCGGTTCGCCGTCGGTCGCGCGCCGCAGATGCTGCGGCCTTATACCGATGGTCGCGCCCCTGCCGCCTGGGAAAACGGCTACCGGCAGAAAATTCATGCGCGGCGCGCCGATGAAGCCTGCGACAAACAGGTTGGCCGGCTTATTGTAGAGATCGAGCGGCGTCCCCACCTGCTCGATGCGCCCGGCGCGCAGCACCACGATGCGGTCCGCCAACGTCATCGCCTCGATCTGGTCATGCGTGACGTAGATCATCGTCGCCGACAGCCGCTCGTGCAGCGCCGCGAGCTCCGCCCGTGTCGAGATGCGTAGTTCCGCATCGAGATTGGAAAGCGGCTCGTCGAGCAGGAAGGCGGTCGGGTTGCGCACGATGGCCCGCCCGATCGCCACGCGCTGCCGCTGCCCGCCCGAAAGCTGCCCCGGCCGCCGGTCGAGATACGGCTCGATCTCGAGCATCCGGGCTGCTTCGGCGATCCGCTGCTCGATTTCCGGCTTCGGCATGCGCGCGTTCTCAAGCCCGAAGGCGAGGTTCTGGCGCACGCTCATATGGGGGTAGAGCGCATAGGATTGGAACACCATGGCCAGCCCACGGTCGGCAGCCGCCACCCTGGTCACATCCTGGCCGTTGATCGTAATCGTTCCACCGGTCGGCCGGTCAAGCCCCGCGATCAGCCGCAGCAGCGTCGACTTCCCGCAGCCGGAGGGCCCAACGAACACGATCAGCTCGCCGTCCTGGATGTCCAGATTGATGTCGTGCAGGACCTTGACCTGTCCGTAGGCCCTGGAGACATCCGTGAGTGTGATACGGCTCATGAACGCTCCTATTTCAAACCGGCGCCGGCGATGCCGGTGGTGATGAAGCGCTGCAGGAAAACGAAGACCAGCACCACCGGGATCATCGTCACCACCGTCATGGCGAGGAGGAAATGCCACTGGATGTTGGTTTCACCGGCATAGGTGTTGAGCGCGATCTGCAGCGTGAAGAGTTCCCGGCGCGTCAGCACGATCAGCGGCCAGAGAAAGTCATTCCAGCGCCAGACGACCGAGAAGATCGCGAGCACCGCGAGTGCGGGAGCCGTCAGCGGCAGGATGATGCGCCAGTAGATCTGCCACTCCGACGCCTTGTCCATGCGCGCCGCGTCGATCAGCTCGTCGGGAATGGTGAGCATGTACTGCCGCAGCATAAACACGCCCGTCGGTGTGGCGACCGTCGGCAAGATCACACCCCAGAGCGAGTTGGACAGCCCCATGGCGGTGATGGCCGAATAGAGCGGCACGAGGATGACCGAAAGCGGCACCATCAGCGTCGCGATGATGATTAGCATTACGAATGAGCGGCCCCGGAAATTGTATTTCGAAAGGGCGAAGGCGGCCATCGAGTTCGTCAGCAGTGTGATGATGGTCGCCATCACCGTCACGAAGACGGAATTCCTCAGGTAGCGGAAAAAATCGAAGGACAGGAATGGCTGAACGTAGTTCGCGACGGCGAAAGCCACCTCACGCACCGGTTTGCGATCCCGGATGTTGACGCGGACGATCTCGCCGGGAGTTGCGGGGTCGACCATCTGGGCCACCGTTCCGACGCGCCGCACCTCGGCCAGCACCTGCGTCGAGCCGTCCGGCAGTGTCACTTCGTAGAGCTGCAGCGGTCTTTCGTGGCCCTCGACGGTTGCCGCGGCGGTGACATAGGGCAGGATGGTGGGCGGGAACTCCGCCAGTGCCGCCGGCGACTTGAATGACGAGTTCACGAGCCAGATTGCCGGGCCGAACATCATCACGAAGCCGCCTATCAGCCAGAACCAGGTGAACACATCGGTCCAGTGCCAGCCGCGACCGCCCCGCCGGCGGAAGATGAGCTCGGTGACGCGGCTCATCTCTTGCCTCGCATCTCGTTACGCCGCGCTATTCCAAGCTGGAAAAGCGTCAGCACGATCAGCACCGCCCCCATGAGGATCGACGCGGCGGAGGCCAGGCCCGGATTGCGCAGGAACGATGCGAAACCGACTTCGTAAATATACTGCGTCAGGTAAAGCGTCGCCGTGCCGGGTCCGCCACCGGTGAGCACGTAGACTTCGTCGAATATCTGCACGGCACGGATGAGCACCAGCACCAGCACGACGAGCAGGTTCGGCGCGAGCAGCGGCAACGTAATACGCCAGAAGACGCGCGCCGGCCGTGTGCCGTCCATTTCGGCCGCCTCGTAAAGATCCTTCGGGATCGCCTGCAGGCCGGCGAGCAGGATCAGCGCATAGAAGCCCACATGCGCCCAGATCGAGACCCCAACGGCGGCGGCGAAGGCCCAGTTTCGCTCTACGAGCCAGTTCACCGGGGTCAGGCCGAGCTCGTAGAGCCCGAAGTTCAGCAGCCCCTGCCTTTGCAGGATCCAGCGCCAGATCAGGCCCACCACGACCGGCGAAAGCAGCACTGGAAAGAAGAAAACCGCGCGCCAGAAACTGCGCGCGCGCAGGTCACGGTTGAGCACCAAGGCGGTGACAAGCGCGACGACGACCATGAAGACCACCTGCACGACGACGAAGCCGGCGGTATTCCAAACGGCAGTCCAGAACAGATCCTCGGTGCAGCTTTTCGGGTCGACATAGCTGCGGCAGTCGAACAGGCGTTGGTACTGAGCCGCGCCCACAAAGGTGCGGTCGGCGAGAAACAACGCCGTTCCGCCGGTCATCGAATAGATGATGTTGATGACCAGCGGGAGGAGCACGAAGATGCCGAACACGGCCATGTTCGGCAGCAGGAAGAAGGCGGCCATGCCGTTGGTGCCGCCGACGCGCTGGAGCGCCGAAAGCGGCGGGTCGAGCAGGCGCGCCACGAGGGCGACCGGCGCCATCAGAATGGCGCCGGTCCCGCTGAGCACGCGGCGTGGGCTGGAAACCGTCACGAGCCCTCCTTCCGCAAGCGGCCGCTCACTTCGCCGCTTCGACTTGAGCCTTGATATCCTCGTCGATGCGGGCGAACGCATCGTCGATCGACAACTCGCCCGCCATCACCTGGCTGATGCGGGTCACCAGCACGCCGTAGATCGGCGTCGCCCACTTCCAGGCCGGCAGCGCGTTCGCGTTCGGATGTACCTGGCCGGTCGCCTTGACGAACACGTCGAGTGCGCCCTTCACATTGGTATCGTCCGTCTTAAAGTCGAGCGCGCCGGCCGCGACACCCTTGTGTGCAGGCAGGAACAGCGTGCGCTCGGTGAATTCGCGCACGACATCCTCGCGTGCAAGATAATCCATCACCTTGCCCACTTCCTCGGGGTTCTGGGTGTATTTGATACCCACGAGCGCCGCGCCGCCGGGCAGGCCGGAACAGGCCTCGGTGCCGCAGGGCGAGCCAGTCGCCACCCAGTCGAAGGCGCCGCCGATCTTGCCCGACAGCGCTGCGGTCTGCCAACTTCCCGAATAGTAGTAGGCGACCTGGGCATTGATGAAATCATCGATGCCCGCTCGGTAGGTCGTGCCCGCCGCGGATACCCAGGTCTCCTTGTTCATGCGGCCGGTTTCTGTCCATTCGACCAGCTTGCGAGCAAAGGTCTTGACGCCTTCGTCGATCGGCGCCGGCATGCGGTCCGGTCCGATATAGTTGCCGCCATAAGAGACGATCGGCGCCGAGATGCGGTGACCTGAGCGATCGACAGCGATCGCCGCGTTCAGTTGCTGGCTCTCCTGAACTTTCCCAGCCGCCTCGACCCACTCATCCCAGGTGGCGTCCGCGCCGGGGATTTCCACGCCCGCCTGTTCGAACAACGTCTTGTTGGCAAAGCCGCCGGTGAGCGTCAGCTGGGTCATGAAGCCCGGAATGATCTTGGAACCGTCCGGACGCATCCAGTCGAATTGATCGCCGAAATTGGCCTGCCAATAGGCTGGATCGGCGATATGCGGAGTCAGATCGAGCCAGTGGTCCGCGAGCGTCTTCAGATTGGTGACGCGGGCGATGTCCGGCCCGCGTCCGGCTTCGAGTTCGACCGGAAGCTGCTCCTGCACGACCTTGTAGCCCACATCGTCGAGAATGACGTTGATTCCGGGGTTTTCCTTCATGAAGCGGTCGAGCAGATCCTTGATTACCTCGCCCTCGACGCCGTCCGAGTACCACATCACGCGCACATCGCCGGCGATCGCCGCGGTCGATGACATCAACCCCACAGCCAGGGCCACAAGCAGTGTCTTCGTCTTCATTGCAGTCTCCTCCGTTGCGCGGCTCCCAGTCCGCTTATGCTTCTAACTCCAGCCGGGCGATGCCTGGCTACCTCCTCTTGATCGGGCCCGCCGCCATGATGGCTGCATTCCCTGCAACCGTCCATTCGGCGGGATCGACCACACGGCCCTCCGCCTCGACCCGGCCGTCCGCAAGGAACCGGACCTCGCCATATTCCGGATCGTTCAACGTCAGTTCGCCGCCCTTCCCGCGCAAAACCTCCATCTGCGCGAAAACGGTTGCGAACGCTTCGAGCGAGTCATGTTCCTCCACCCGCCCGAGCCGCGCGATCCATGTCGCCTTGTGGCCTAGTACCCGTAATTCGTTGCCGGCAGTCGGCCCCCGCTCGACCGGCTCGAAATCCTTGTCCGACTTCATCAGCAGGAGCCCATCGCCGCTTCGCGCAACAGCGTGGTTTCCGTCGATCCGCGACTCCATGAACGCACTCTGCGGAAACCAGGCATGCGTGAAGTCCGGCTGCTCGGCCGCGCAATCGAAGATGACAACTGCGAGCCCGCGATACTGGTGTACGCGCGGCAGCGTGCCGGAACCGCCCCAGTAGGACGGCCTGCCATAACCCGAATGGATGACCTCGCCGGGATGGTTGATCCACACCTGTGCGTCCGGATCGTCGCCCAGGCGTAGATGCAGCACCGTTTCCTGATAGCCCCATTCGTTCCAACGGTAGGCGGCGGCGCTGCCCATCGCGTAGTCGCGCGTCTTGTAGTGATAGAGCTTCGCGATCCGGTTCTGGCCCTGCGCAAAGCACCATTCCTGCCCTCCTTCGCGCCGGAAGGAGGCAATCTCAGCCTGCGACGAGGGCAATTCCAGCCCGTGGTCGCGAAGGCAAAGGGCAAGCTGCGGCAGCGCGTGGAAGCGCTTGCCATAGAAACCTTTCCCCCAGGCGAGGCGCGCCACGCCCGATAGTTCGAGCGAGCGTGCCGGCCGCAGCGTATGTTCATACGACCGTCCCTGTGCGCCAGTCAGGACGCCGTGGTGGGCCGAGCGGGCGACGATATCGAGCAGCCGGACGATCGCCGCACCGGCCCGGGTGCGGACATCTGCGTCCGGCGCCAGCGCGAAGAGCGCGGTGAGGCCCTTGAGATCGATCGGGAAATACGGCGCGGAGTTGAACTCGGCCATTTCCCATTCCTCGAAATGGTCGAGCCAGGCGCGCACGCGAGCAAGGCCGACGGCCGAATGCTCGCTCCCGAGGCGCCCCGAGCGCACGAAGCGCGCCTGCGGGAACATGTGGCCGGCGAGATAGGCGGCCGTATGAAACAGCAGCGCGTGGTTCTCTGAAAAATACCACTGCACGTCGTTGCCGGGCTCGTCCATCCAGTAGCGGTAGTTCAGGATGGCGGCGTCGATGCGCTCGCGCACCTCCGCCCCTATTGCGTCGGCAAAACGGTGCCGGCACCAGAGCAACGGCACGAGGATGAAATCGGCGCAGTCGTGGCAGTCCTCGATCGCCGGCAGCGCGCCAAGGATCATCGCGTCCGTTTCCGGTCCGCCGCGCCCGGTCGCGAGCCGCGCCAGCGCCCGCACTGTGTCGCTCTCGGCATGGTTGGAAACCTGGTCCAACGCTTCTGCAATGCGCCGTTCCAGCGTCGCCGGAGCCGGACCCTGCCGGTCGGCGTGGCATATCTCGACGCCGAACACGCGCGAAGCGGTGATGGCCGACGCGGTGAGTGACACCTTGAAATGGCGGAAATCGGCCGGCAGTCGCTCCGTTGCGGCGATTGGTAACCGGGTCTCGCCGGTTTCGAGCCGCCTCCTGAACGAGACCGGCTCCTCGATCGACATGAAGTCGCCTTCGACCTCGATCGCGACATCGACCGCGACCGGCAACGGCGCATGAGTGACGAGCGCGACCTCGCCGTCCGAATAGGCCGGCTTTTCGAAATGCATGGCTTCCAGCGCTATTTCGATCGCCGCGGCCAGACCGCCCGGCGCGCTCGCCGGCAGCGCCTGCTCGGCCGCCGGACCCGAAAGATAGTCGAGCTGGAAGAAATAGCGCGCGTCGCGCTCGGCCAGATCGTCGAACCAGATGCGGATGTCGTTTGTGCCCGCGACGAGTTCGGCATCGGACTCCTGCGCCGTCTCCAGATTGCGCCCGTACGGCGCCATCCAGCCGATCTCGGCGCCGTTCACGAACAGCACTGCACCGCCGCAGGTGCGCAACTTCAGGCGCGCGGGACCTGCGGCTTCCGCCACGATCACCGTCCGCGCCCATGTCCCGAGCACCGTCGGGCGGAACCAGAAGCCTGAGAGATCGACGCGCGGTGAGCCGAAGGGCAGCCAGACGCGTTCCGGCTCGAACGCGCCTTGTGGCGCCGGTCGCTTGCCGCGCCGCTCGGCGGCGAACTGGGTGCGGCAGGGATATTCGTGTGGGATGAAGTTCTTGTGCTTGGTCAGGAAGAAGAAGGGGTCCATCTCCCCCTTCATCGGTTGGTCGGGGACGTCGTAGCGGTGCTCCGACGTCGCACCCAGTCGCCAGTAGACCACCTGCCCGCCCGCCTCCAGCGGTCGCCGCAGCGCGAAATCGGCCTCGATGCGCCCCGCCGCGTTCATCGCAGGATCTCCAGGGGCACGGGCGACACGTCGTTATAAGCCTGGTTCTCGCCGGTCATGCCCCAGACGAAGGCATATGGGCCGGTCCCGCTGCCCATATGGATCGACCAGGCCGGCGAGATGACGCAGTCGCCGTTGGCGACCATCAGATGGCGCGTGTTCTCCGGCCGGCCCATCAGGTGGACCACCCGGTCCTCGGCCGCGAGATCGAAATAGAGATAGGCCTCCATGCGCCGCTCATGCAGGTGCGGCGGCATGGTGTTCCAGACGCTGCCGGGCGCGAAATCGGTGATGCCCATCAGGAGCAGGCAGGACGGCGCGACCTCGGGATGGATGTACATGCGCAGCGTCCGCCTGTTGGCGCGCCGCTCCTCGCCGAGATCGAGCGGCTTCGATTCCGCACGGCTAATCAGTCTGTGCGTGATGTCGGCGCCGGCCGGCACGGAGTTCATGTAGAACCAGGCGGGCTCGGCCGCATCGTCGCTGGCGAGCGTTATCTCCTTCGCTCCACGCCCGACATAGAGGATGTCGCGATTGGCGAGCGCGAAGCTTTTCCCGTCAACGATGATCGTTCCGCCACCGCCGAGATTGGCGATGCCCATCTCCCGCGCGGTGAACAAATGCGGCGTGCCGACATCTGCCCCGCCGCCGAAGGCGAGCGGCTTGTCTGTCGGGACTGCCCCGCCGACGATCATGCGGTCGACATGCGTGTAGGCGAACTCGATCCGGCCTGGCCGGAACAGATTTTCGACCAGGAACTCCGACCGCAGCCGCTCCGTGCCGTAGCTATCGATATCGCCGGGCCCGGCGCCGTAGACAACACGCATTGTCATGCAGCCTTCTCCGCGCTTTCGGCGTGGATCATGCCCTCGGTGAGGCACAGGATCGCCAGCGCCTGCCCGTAGCCGGTCGGCTGGATCGGAATGTCGCGATAGTGCCGCAGGTCGTGGCCCATGCGCGTGCCATAGGAGACGTTGCCGAGCACGCCGTCGGCATCGATGTTGGCCATCACCGCTTCCAGCGCCTTCAGTCCCGCCGCGCGGCATCCTTTCGGTCCCAAGCCGATGCGTGCAGCCTTGAGCAGCCCGTAGCCGAAGCCCGCGGTCGCCGACATCTCTTCGTATGAATTGGGATCGTCGAGCAGCGTGTGCCACGCGCCGGATGGCGCCTGCAGCTCCAGCAGCGTCTCGATCTGTGCCTCCAGCACTCCGAGCAGAAAGGCCTCCACCGGCTCACCGATGCCGCCGATCTCGACCAGGTCGAGTATCCCCACGGTGATCCAGGCATTGCCGCGCGCCCAAAGCGCCCGCGCGAAATTGTGCCTGCCGGCGAAAGTCCAACCATGGAACCACAGCCCGCTATGCGGGTCGGCGAGGTAGCGCGCATGCACGAGAAACTGCCGCACCGCCTCGTCCACATAGGTCTGCTTGCCGGCCGCGCGCCCGTAGGCGGCGAGAAACAGGCCCGCCATGAACAGCGTATCGTCCCACAACTCGTCGTCATTGATCTTGTCGGAGACGTTGTGCTGGAAACCGCCTTCCGGCGTGCGCGGCATCTCGCGCATCAGCCTGTCGGCCCAGTCGGCCAGCGGCTTCTCCCAGCGCGAGTCGCGCGTGTCGCCCCACAGCAGCGAAAGCGCCAGCATCGGAGCGGTCGTGTTGATGTTCATCGGCGGCAGGCCGGCGGCTAGGTGGCGGGAATACCAGTCCTCGATCGTCTTCTTCAGCGCTTCGTCGCCGGTGTGCTGCCACAGCCGCACCAGCCCATACAGCCCGACACCTTGCGGCCATTCCCACGAATCGAAGCTGATGTAGTCGCCCGCTGTCCCGTCGAGATTTGGCTCGTCGAAGCGGCCGTCATGGCGCAGCCGCGTAAAGCCGCTGACCAGTAGCTCGAGCTGCGAACGCATCTGTCCTGCCGATGGCGCCATAACTCCTCCCAAATGCCGCGGTGCCCGACCGGAAAGTTCCACAACGGTTTTTCTTGCGCAATCTGAAAATTTTTTGCACCCTGCAGTTCTCTTCAGGAGAACAGGCGCGATGCTGAATAGCGGAAAGCGCGGCAGGCCGAGCCGTCGGGTGCGGCTGGAGGATATCGCGGCGCGCTGCCGGGTTTCGGTCAGCACCGCCTCGCGCGCGCTTGCCGGTGGCAAGGGCGTGCGCGCCGACCTGCGCGAAAAGATCATCGAGACGGCCAAGAGCCTCAACTACAAGATCCCCACTTCGATTGCCGGCCGTAAGGTCTACCTTGCTGCCAGTAGCGCGGCGATGATCGACCACCTGCGCAGTCAGTTCACCTCCTATGTGCTCGAAGGGCTGAACGAGCGCGCCCGCACGCTCGGCGTAGAGCTCGTCACGCGTGCGATCGCCAGAGCGGACGAGGAGGTCGCGCTGCTCGAAGAAGCCGAAGCGGACGAAAGCGTCGCCGGGTGCCTGTTCCTCACGCTCGACGACGAGACTGTGCTCACGCTCACCAGCGGCTTCGGCAAGCCGATCGTGCTCGTCAATGGAGACGATCCGGCGATGCGCCACTCCTCGGTAACGCCCTGCAACCGCTCCGCCGCGCGGCTCGCGGCCGAGCATCTGCTCGACCTCGGCCACGAGCGCATTCTCTTCCTCATGCGCCGCGGCCGCCGCACCATCGAGCGCCGCTTCGAAGGCTGGCAGGACGCCCTGAAGGCGCGCGGCATCAACCCCGCAGCCGCGATCGAGGTGGAGGACTGGCTGCCCGAGCTTGCGGCGGAAGCGGTGGCGGGCCGCATCGCCACCCTCGGGCTCGATTTTACCGCCGTGCTTGCTGCTGGCGACAGTCTCGCCGTCGGCGCCATGATGGGCATCGAACGCGCAGGCTACCATGTCCCTGCCGACGTGTCGGTGATGGGCATGGACGACCTGCCGCAGGCGGCGTTCCACAATCCGCCGCTCACCACCATGCACATTCCAATGCGCGAGATCGGAGCAGCCTCGCTCGACCTTTTGCTCGACGACCTCGGCGGCATGGACCTGCCGCCCCGCCGCGTCGAGCTCGCCTGTCACATTGTAGAACGACAGTCGACCGGGCCGGCCCGCGCCTGATAAGCGAGTGCAGCATCCCAATCGAGATTCGGCGTTCACGTCTCCAGCCGGTCGGGCCGGGAAAACCCGTCAAACCGGCCATATTCGCCGCGCGCGAAAAGCAGCGGCTCCCCGTCGCGCAGCGTCGCCGCTGTCACCTGCCCTAGCATGATCAGATGGTCGCCGCCGTCATGCGCAGCCACCCGGCTGCATTCGAAGCGTGACAGGCACTCGGTGAGCAGCGGCACGCCGGCCTCGTTTTCGCCGAAGGCAAGCCCGGCAAACGCATCGCCCGACCGTGCGAAGCGCCGGCCGAGGTCGAGCTGCTCGGCGCCTAGGACGTGGACGGCGAAGTTCTCGCAATCGGCGAACGCGTCGAAGCGCTTGGAATGGCGGCCGATCGACCAGAGCACGATGGGCGGATCGAGCGAGACGGACGCGAAGCTGTTGGCGGTGATGCCGACCGGCCCGGCTTGTGTGACGGTGGTGATGATCGTGACGCCGGTGGCAAATCGGCCTAGCGCGTCACGGAACTCGCGCTTCCTTTCCGGCCCGGGGACGAAGCTTTTCATGGGCATGGCGCGATCGGCAAAGCGGTACATCAGGCTGTCTCCTGTCCAGGCACGGCAACACGGAACTCGATGCGGCCGGCCCGACCCCGTTGCATCAGCGACGCTCCCCTATGCCGAGGGGTGTCGCCGGGGTGCTGGCGGGCACCCTGCCGTATACATGCGGAAGCGAGCAGGTTTTCAGCTCCGGCAGCACGCGCTTGCCGAAGGAAAGGCATTCGTCGATATGCGGATAGCCGGAGAAGATGAAGGCGCGGATGCCCATCTTCTTGTATTCCTCGATCTCGGAAAGGACCTGATCGGCCGAGCCCACGATCGCGGCCCCGCAACCCGAGCGCGCGCGGCCGACGCCGGTCCACAGATGCGGCTCGACATAGCCTTCTTCGTCGGCGAGGTCGCGGTTCTTCGCCTGGTGCGCCACGCCGAGGGAAGTGGAATCGAGCGCCCGCTCGCGGATCGCCCTGCCCTTCTCGTCGTCGAGTTTCGACACGAGTTCGCGGGCATATTCGCGCGCCTCTGCTTCGGTGTCGCGCACGATCATGTGCACGCGCAGTCCGTAGTCCAGCGTACGTCCATGAGCGGCGGCGCGCTCGTTGACGTCGCGCATGCGCTGCGCCAGCACTTCCTTGGTCTCCGGCCACATCAGATAAACGTCGCATTGCGCGCCGCAGAGCTCCAGCGCGTCCGGCGAATAGCCGCCGAAATAGAGCAGCGGTCCGCCGTTCTGCTGGTAGGGTTTCGCCGGTTCGGCCGGAACCTTCTTGAGCTGGTAAATCTCGCCCTGGTGGTCGATCTCGTAGCGGTTCCACGCCTGGCGCAGGATTTCGACCACCTCGTGCGAGCGGCGGTAGCGGAACGCACTGTCCGCGGTCTCGCCCGGAAAGTCGGAGGAGATGATGTTGATCGTCAACCGGCCCTTCAGCATGTGGTCGAGCGTAGCCACAGTGCGCGCCAGCATGATCGGCTGCATTTCGCCGCAGCGCACCGCCGCCAGCAGGTTGATCTTCGACGTGATCGGCGCACAGCCCGCCACGAAGGACAGCGTGTCCTGCCCCACCTGATAGGAGGACGGGCACAGGACGTTGCGGAAGCCCATCTCCTCCGCCGTCTTCACTATGTCGGAACAGTGCTCCCAGCTCGAGCGCAGGCTGCTGTCAGGCACACCGAGATAGCGGAAATCGTCGGAGCAGAGCGCAGAGAACCACGCGACTTCGGCTGCGTCCAGATCGGCGGACGTAATAGGCACGACCGTCATGCTTGACCTCATGCTGCAGCGGTTGGGGGCGGCTGCACTTTTCGCTTGAATAACATTTGCCTTGGTGTAGATCAATAGTGTATCAATTTTCTTCGGCCGTGGCAGGACCGTGACAGCCCGCTATTCGCTCCCCATGCATCAGCAGATCAGCGAAATGCTGATCCGTGAGATCGCGGCCGGCCGCATGATCGATGGTGAGAAGCTGCCGCCGGAGCGCGAGATGGCAACCGGCCTCGGTATCGCGGTGGGCACGTTGCGCAAGGCGCTCGCAGACCTCGACCGCAAGGGCCTGCTGGAGCGCATCCAGGGCTCCGGCAATTACGTCCGCGCGAGACCGGACGTCGCCAGCATCTACTCCATGTTCCGGCTGGAGCTCATCAGGGGCGGTGGACTGCCGACTGCGCGGGTGTTTTCGGTCGACCGGCTGCCGAAGACCGCTGACATGCCGCAATTCGGATCGAACGCCGAGGGTCACCGCATCCGCCGGCTGCGCAGCCTCGGCGGCAAGCCGGCGGCCATTGAGGAGATATGGCTCGACGGCTCCTATGCGAACATTATCGCCCCAGATGATCTGTCGGACTCGCTCTATCTCTACTATCGCAAGGCGCTTGGTTTCTGGATCGCCCGCGCGGAGGATCGCGTGAGCGTCGACGAGGTGCCCGGCTGGGCGCCGCGCGAATTCGGCCTGCCGGTCAGCGCGGCCGCCGGCTTCATCGAGCGCATCGGCTGGACGCAGGACGGGACTAGCGCGGAGTTCTCCCGCACCTGGTTTGATCACACGATCGCGCGCTACGTCGCGCGGCTAAGATAGGGACCCGCATGAACAAGCCCGTTATGTATGGCGTCATCGGCTGCGGCATGATGGGCCAGGAGCATCTGAGAAACATCGCATTGCTGCCCGATGCCGGCGTTGCGGCGATCTTCGAGCCCGACCCTGAGATGCGCAGAATCGCCGGAAGCCTCGCGCCGGGGGCCGCTCTTGTCGATTCCGCCGCCGAGGTCGTATCGCATCCAGCCGTCGACTGCCTGCTGATCGCCAGCCCCAACCATTGTCATTTCGTACAGCTGCGCGAGATCGCCGCAACGCGCGCCCTCCCGGTCCTGGTCGAAAAGCCGCTTTTCATCGATGCCGCCGAGGCCAGCGAGGTGAAAGCCTTCGCGGAAACCTATCCGGCGCCGATCTGGGTGGCGATGGAGTATCGCTATATGCCGCCAGTGGCCCGCTTCATCCGCGAGGCGCAGGCGGTGACGGGCGGCATCCGCATGCTGACCATTCGTGAGCACCGCTATCCCTTCCTCGACAAGATCGGCGCCTGGAATCGCTTCAACCGGACTTCCGGCGGCACTTTCGTGGAAAAATGCTGCCATTTCTTCGACCTGATGCGGCTCATCCTGAAGTCGGAGCCGGTGCGCGTCATGGCCTCGGCCGGCCAGGCGGTGAACCATCTCCACGAGAACTACGGCGGAGAGACTCCCGATATCTGGGACAACGGCTATGTGCTGGTCGATTTCGCCAGCGGGGCGCGCGCCATGCTGGAGCTCTGCATGTTCGCCGATGGCAGCCGCTATCAGGAGGAAATCATCGCTGTCGGGGAAAAGGGCAAGATCGAATGCCTTGTTCCCGGGCCGAGCCGCTTCTGGCCGGAGAACCTGGGGCCGCTGCCCACGCCGCAACTGATCGCCAGTCCGCGCCGGCCCGAAAGCCCCTACACCATCGAGCTGCCGGTCGATCCGACCCTGCTTGCCGCCGGCGATCACAACGGCTCGACCTTTTTCCAGCACAAGCGCTTCTGCGCGGCCATACGCGGAGAGGGCCCGATCGAGGTCACGGCCGACGATGGCTGGCGAGCCGTGGTCATGGGTATGGCGGCACAGCGCTCCGCACGCGAGGGAATGGCTATCGCCGAGCCGCTGGCGCTCGGATGTGATTCACTGCCCCGTTGATTGACTGCCCGCCATACCGCCGTGACGTGAGCGAGGCAGCAAGGGCGACCGCGACGTCACGACCCGGCTCGGGCAATGCCGGTCGAGGTCTTTTATTACGACGCGTGAACGGGCAGTTATGGCCTTTCTAGTCACAACCCTTGACTGCACTTCGCTGGGAGGTTCCGTGAGGAGTGAGACAACTTGCTCTGGTAAACGTCAGCTGTCGGTACGCTGGCTGTCATTTGGCCGATCACGGGTAGATGCGCTTAAGGGGTCAAATCTTCCGGTTCGAAGTGACATCGTTTGTAGCTCCTTATGCACCCAAGCCAGGATCGGCTGAATGCTGAGAGACTGTCGGAGCCGAAGGATACCAACCCGAGCGTTGGAGTGCTTGTCAGCACGAGACGAGACCCGGTGAGTTTAAAAGTTATTGGCGGCTTCAGAATCACTGCTGGCGGAGGTAATCAGGGCCCAGGCGAAGCCTCATGAGATATTTTGGTGGGCTCGGATGGCCAGCGTTTTACACAGGAAATCAATATGTTAGCAGCTGGTTCGCGT
>NZ_JAAKZF010000073.1 GCF_011045125.1 Allomesorhizobium camelthorni
GTTGCACCCGCCGCGACCAGCGCCAGGCCGCCGAGCACGACATTCCTGCGTGAGAAAACCATCGGCAATATTCCCCCCATGCCAAAAGCCCGCGGACCATAGTTGAGAATTACTTCGCCTCAAAGTGGAAAATGCGGCGTTGCTTCGAGCGGCCGATTCCGGCCGATCTCACCGAGGCGTTACTGGACCGGCGGTCGCCGGTCCCTATGTTTCCGCCAGGCGGGCGCAAGCAGCATCGGGAGAACCTCATGACCACACCGGCCATCACACAGGCGATGATCGACGCCTATGACGAGTATACCCATCTGACGCTGGACCGCCGCGGCTTCATGGAGAAGCTGACCAAGCTCGCCGGATCGGGCGCGGCGGCCGCCGCGATCGCGCCGCTGCTGGCGGCGAGCCCGGCGCGGGCGGCGATCGTCGCGGAGGACGATGCGCGGCTCAAGGCCGAGGACATCACCTGGCCGGGCGACGGCGGCGACATGAAGGGCTATCTCGTCCAGCCGGCGGAGGCGGGCGGCAAGCTCGGCACGGTCATCGTCATCCACGAGAATCGCGGCCTCAATCCGCATATTCGCGACGTGGCGCGGCGCATGGCGCTGGAAGGTTTCGTGGCGCTGGCGCCGGACTATCTGTCGCCGCTGGGCGGCACGCCGGAGGACGAGGAACAGGCGCGCGGAATGTTCTCGCAACTCGACCCGGCCAAAACGGTCGCCAACGGCGTCGCCACCGTCGCCTTCCTGAAAGGGCATGAAGCGGGCAACGGCAAGGTCGGCGCGGTCGGCTTCTGCTGGGGCGGCGGGACGGTGAACACGCTCGCCGTCAACACGCCTGACCTTGCCGCCGGCGTCGCCTATTATGGAGCGCAGCCCAACCCGGACGTCGTGCCGCAGATCCAGGCGGCGCTGCTTCTGCACTATGCCGGCGAGGACGCGCGCATCAATGCGGGGATCGAGGCCTACAAAGCGGCGCTGGAAGCCGCCGGTAAGGAGTTCACGATCCATGTCTATGAGGGCGCGCAGCACGCCTTCAACAACGACACGTCGGAAGCGCGCTACAACAAGGAAGCGGCAGACCTCGCCTGGGGGCGGACCGTGGCGTTCTTCAAGGAGAAGCTGGCTTAGATTCAGATGAGGCCGGCCTGCAAATGGCGGCTTTCCGAGCATCCCAAAAAGAGCGGCGGGCCTGCCGCCGCTCAACCGTAACCGCGCTTCATGCGCGCCTGCTTGAGGATGACGCGCCAGCGGATCATGTCGAGCGGGATCGGGTCGTTGTTGTTGGCGATATGGAAGATCTCGTTGTTCAGGTTCTTCAGCGTTCGCCAGAAATCGTAATCGGTCAGGCGCGGGTCGTCGGCGAGCTTGTCCGACGCCTTTTCGATATCGATTCTCATGGTCCGTCCTCAAGCCGACTCTTGCCCCAGCCGCCCGCTTGCTTTCCGCTTCGGGTCCTTTGTTCACGAGTCGCGCCTACCTAACAATCCGACAGGTTTATTGTTCACAGTGAAAATCGGTTAGGGTTAACGGCGGCAGATAGAGCCGTTCAGGCGGATTTGCGCCGGATGCCGATCGAGCGGCCGGCGTGCTCGGGTATGGGCAGGGCGGCGTGCGCGGCGCGCATCGCCTCGACCTTCGCCATGATGTCGGCCGGGAATGGCGCGACCTTCGGGCCGGCCATGTCGACATGCAGCGCGAGCTGCTCCGAGGTGGCGGCCAGCCAGCCGTCGACATGGCGGATCTCCTGGTAGGCGCGCAGCCGCTTCTCGTCATGGTCGAGAAGCTGGAAGGTGACCGTCACATTGTCGCCGAGATGCAGTTCCTGGACGTAGCAGATGTGGACTTCGGCCGTGTAGATGGTCAGCCGGCGCTCCTTCGCGTAATTGGGGCCGAGTCCCATGACCTCGAAGGCGTCGTCGGAGCAGCGGTCGAACAGCACGTTGTAATAGGCCATGTTGAGATGGCCGTTATAGTCGATCCAGTCCTTTTCGAGTTCCATGACGCGTGAGACGAAGGGGGCGGGCAGGGTCATTGGTACCTCGGATGTAAGGGACGGTCAGGTTCTGGGCAGCACTCTATTGGTATCGAGGACGACAAGTGCGCCAATAGGGGCTCCAAAAGCAGCGAACGTCTTTATGAACGCTGCAGCGATAACGAGCAGATCGTCGCCCCGTGCATAGCACACGGCTTTCATTATGCACTCCTTTGCTTTGGTTACGGGCTCGTCGTCAAATTCGAACCAGCCAAAAAAGACTGTGGCGGCGATCAAGAGCACGAAAGGCACGCCTAAGATCACGAAAGTATCCGAAGGCCTTTTCCGAGGGTTCGATGCATAAAGGTCCCGCCGCTCAGTATCCGGCATTCCAAAGAGAAAGGCGGAGTATGCGATGAAACTAGGTACGCCTGCCAACATGATTACCGAAACGATGGCCTGAGCCCTGAACAAGGCGCCAGGCGAAAGTGGCGGTTCAATAGCCGTTGCATATTTGGCAACAACGGGAAACAGGATCGCCCCAAGCTTTGCGAGGTAGAGACCCAATCCGCCCACAATGCCGACGCCCGGCTCTGCATAAGTAAAGGCAATGGCAAGAAGTTCGGCGGCCAGAAAGCTCAAACCAAGTACAGCGTGGAAGGGCGGTCGATAGCGGCTGATATATGGTCCCGATTTCGGTCTCTGAGCCTGCGATGCTAGGCTGACCATTGCTCCGCCAAAGGCAAAGAACAATATAGCGCCCACCCAAACAAGGCGGCTCTCCTGGCTTGCAGACTTGACCGCCCAAGCCGGCAACAGGGAAAACGCGAAAACCGCAAGGCCGATCAAAGTTCCGCGCTTCATATTTCCCCCAACGGACATAGCCCCAGTATGTCCGACCACCGCTTTTCGTGAATAGTCAATGGACAGGCACGCGGCAAGTGACCTAGACGTTCCGAAAACAAGAACGGGATGAACGAAGATGGCGCTGAGCGACCTGCGGGGTGTTGAACGCAACGAAGCCGGCATTGAAGCCGCGCTCGGCATATTGAAGCAGCGGTTTGGCGAGCGATTCCAGACCGGCATGGCGATACGCGGGCAGCACGCGCACACCACGACCTATATACCGACGCAGGCGCCGGACGGCGTGGCGTTTCCCGAATCGGGCGAAGAGGTTCAGGAGATCGTAAAAGTCTGCGCCGAGCATCGCGTGCCGGTGATCGCGTTCGGCGTGGGCTCTTCGCTGGAGGGTCATGTCAACGCGCCGGGTGGCGGCATCTCGCTCGACACGTCGCGGATGAACCGTGTGCTTGCGGTCAACGCCGAGGATCTCGACTGCACGGTGGAGCCGGGCGTGACGCGCGAGGATCTGAACGCCTATCTGCGCGACACCGGGCTGTTCTTCCCGATCGATCCGGGCGCCAATGCCAGCCTCGGCGGCATGGCGGCGACGCGCGCATCGGGCACCAACGCGGTGCGCTACGGCACGATGCGCGAGAACGTGCTGGCGCTTCAGGCGGTGATGGCCGACGGGAGCATGGTGACGACGGCGCGGCGGGCGAAGAAGAGCTCGGCCGGCTACGACTTGACGCGGCTTTTGATCGGCTCGGAAGGCACGCTTGGCATCATCACTTCGCTGACGCTGAAGCTCTACGGCATACCGCAGGCGATTTCGGGCGGCGTCTGCCCGTTCCCGAGCGTGGAGACGGCGTGCCAGGCGGTGATCGCGACGATCCAGATGGGCATTCCGGTGGCGCGGATCGAACTGGTGAACCAGTTGCAGATGCGGGCGCTGAAAAATTATTCGAAGCTCGACTATCCCGAAAGCCCGTGCCTGTTCGTGGAGTTCCACGGCAGCGACGCAGGTGTGGCTGAGCAGGCCGAGACGTTTGGCGAGATCGCCGCGGAATATGGCGGCGGGCCGTTCCTGTGGACCAGCGTGGCTGAGGAGCGGACGAAGCTTTGGAAGGCCAGGCACGACGCCTACTGGGCGTCGCTGACGCTCAGGCCCGGGGCGAAGGGCCTGTCGACGGATGTCTGCGTGCCGATCTCGCGGCTCGCCGAGTGCATCGCCGAGACCGAGGCCGACATTGCCGAAATGGGCCTGATCGCGCCGATCGTCGGTCATGTCGGCGACGGCAATTTTCATACGCTGGTGCTGATGGACGTCGACAGCCCGGAGGAGATTGCGCTCGCCGAAAAATTCGTGTCGCGGCTGAACATGCGGGCGATCGCGATGGAAGGCACCTGCACCGGCGAGCACGGCATCGGCCAGGGCAAGATGGGTTTTCTCGAGCACGAGCTCGGCCATGGCGTCGACATCATGCGCACGATCAAGGCCGCGCTCGACCCGCAGAACATTCTCAATCCGGGGAAGATATTGCCGGCGGCTTAAGGTGTGTTGATATTCAGGTGATGCCGGTCTGCAAATGGCGGCTTCCTGCGCTTCCGGTGCTTGCGTACCCGAACGTACGCTCCGCTCCGGTTCTCGAAATCCGCCATTTTCGACTCGGCCTGACCTGAATCTCAACACACCTTAGATGAGACCAGCCAGCACAACCCCGCCCCATAAGATGAGCGCGACGCCGGCGGCCTTGCCGATCCAGTGGCCGGCGGGGCTGAGCTTTTCGACCAGAACGAAGAGCGCGATGCCGGCGATCCAGGCGAAGTTCATGACGCCGCCGACGAACAGGAGCAGCATCAGGAGCCAGCAGCAGCCGAGGCAGTAGAGGCCATGGCGCAGTCCCATGGCGAAGGCTCCGCTCTTGCCGATCCGCCAGTTGGTCATCACGAAATCCAAGGGCGATCGGCACTGGCGCAGGCAAGCCTGCTTGAGCGGCGTCCACTGGTAGAGGCCGGCGCCGATCAGGACTGTCCCGGCAAGGACTGTACTCGTCGTTTGCATCATCGGCGACAGCAGGGCGACCCGGCCGAAGCCGTATTGAAGCAGGACGGCGGCGATGCTGAATCCAGTCCATATGACGAGATAACCGAGCCCGAACAGGCTGGTCGGCCCGATCGTGCCTGCTCCGGCTGTACGCTTGCGTGCGATGGAATCGTAGAAGAGGAGCATCGGCACGGCGCTGGGCAGCATCATCGCCGTCATCATCGCCATCCACATGAGAAGCATCAGCGCGGCGTAGCCGGCGGTCCAGACCGGCTCTGCCATGGGCATATCCATGCCCGGCATTTCCGGCATGGGCATATCGACGCCCAGGAGCAGATAGGCCCATGAGGCGAGCACGACGCCCGCGACAATGGCGACGACAAGCGCCCGATCGTGCCGGTGCAGCGCCGTCAGGAACGGCATCTTTGGCCCGGTCAGGCGGCGACGCCTTGCGGCGTCTGGACCACATGGGCCAGCGAACTGTGCGCGCCGCTGGTCTGGAACTTGATCGCGCCCATGCTGCGTATATTGGACGAAGCGATCTCCGCCATCCGGTGCTCGAAGCCCTCGGGCATGACGATCTGGGCGCGGTGCGGCTCTCCGGTCACCGGGTTCTTGATCGGCTCGACTTCGGTTTCGAGCACGCCTCGCGCGATCATGCGCGCAGTTCGGCCTTCCTTGTCGAAGCTGAATTCGAATGGTGCGAACACCGGATCATGCATTCTGGTCACGATAAGGCTGAAGATGTGAAATAGCGTCCCCTCCGCCGAATTCTCGCCCGAAAGGATCGCTCCAAGCGCCTCGCGCTGTTCGGGGCTCGCCCGCTCGTCGAGGATGGGTTGCGCCTGACCGTTGCCTTCGTGAAGGGGGCCGGGAAAATGCACAGTGACGGCGAAATGCAGCCCGTCCAGGCGTATATCGTTGAAATGGCCTTTGGTGATGCGCATGGCCACGAGGCCTTCGCATTCGCCGTTTGTCGGCCTCGCGTTGAAATCGCAGGGACAGCCGAACGCGCAATTACAATTCTTGAGCCACTCGCCTTCCAGTCTCCAGTCTGCGGATGCCATGATTTCCTCCCTCGACCGATCGAAAAACCGGACCGCGAACGATACCACGAAAGAGCGTTGATGAATATCGACTGGGAGCTTCGATAGTGTTTTGGTTTGGATTTCGACTGGGTGGGAAGCTGCGGATCGTCCGATCCATCAGAACGAGCAAGCAGAACCGTGAGATGTCTTGCCGCAATCGCGCACGGGAGTACACTTGCGTTGAATCTTGTTCCTTTCGGGCGGAGATCATGGCAAGGCAGCAGGTACGGTTCTGCAAAAGCTTTGACGGCGCCAAGATCGCGTATGCGATTTCCGGAAGCGGCCCGCCCGTCGTGATGATGCCGAGCTGGCTGACGCACCTTGAATACCAATGGCGCAGCGTCGCTTGGCAACCTTGGCTCGAGGCGCTTTCTTCCCACTATACTCTGATTCGGTACGATCCTCGGGGATGTGGCCTGTCGGACAGGAATGTCGCCGATCTTTCTTTTGGCTCATGGGTACGTGATTTCGGCGTGCTGGCGGACGCGCTGGCCCTGGACCGCTTCTCCCTGATCGGCATCTGTCAGGGCGGAGCCGTCGCCATCGCCTATGCGGGAAAGGAACCGGACCGCATCAGCCATCTCGTCCTCTACGGAACATATGCACGGGGCAGGAACAAGCGCTCGACCATTCCGCTCGAGCCGGAGAAGGCGAGAGTCATGCTCGAGATGCTTAGGCTCGGCTGGGGCCAGGAAGATCACGCCTTCATGCGTTCTTTCGCGACCCAGTTTCAGCCCGAAGGCTCGATCGAGCACCTGCGCTCGTGGTGCGAATTACAGAATGCAGCCACTTCCGCGGAGAATGCGGTGGAATTGACGCGCGTCATGTTCGACGTCGACGTCCAGGAAGTGGCGGCGCGGATAAGCTGCCCAACGCTGGTGGCGCATCCCGATCGCGATGCCGTCGCCCCGTTCGAAGAGGGCAGGCTGCTTGCGCAGATCATTCCCAACGCCAGGTTTCTGCCGCTTGGTAGCCCCAACCACTTCATGCTGCGCGATGAATCGGCCTGGAAGATTTTGGTCGAGGAACTCTATGGCTTCCTCCCCCAACACAAGGCTGCGCCTGGCCCGTTCGCCGATCTTACCGCACGCGAGAAGGAGGTGCTCGACCTCCTCGCACGCGGGCTGGACAACCGTCAGATCGGGGCGCAGCTCGACATCAGTGAAAAGACGGTGCGCAATCACGTGTCTGGCATATTCGCCAAGCTGGGTGTCGAGACCCGAGCGCGGGCGGTTGCCGTCGCAAGAGACGCAGGCTACGGCTGCTAGACCATCGACGCGGTAGGACACCGGTCCCATCGAGAGCGATACCTTTCACACGCGCAGACCCCGCACCGGGACGCGAGTATCAAGCGCGCAGCCGCGGGCATCCCTAAACTCTCCCGAATGCAACCAGCAAATCGCTGGCACCAGGGAGGCATGGATGGTCAAGATACAAGTCAGTTTGCTTGCGCGTTGGGCTTGCATGGCTGCGCTCGCGTTCGTCATGACGCCCGCGGTCCATGCTCAGCCTTCCGGCCCCGCAGACCCAGAGGTTCCGATACACGCGCTGAAACAGGTCTACCTCGCCTGCGAAGCCATGGCCGCGAAGGGCGATCTCGATACCGGCGAGATCATGCGATGCTCGGTCGTTTACGAAGAGCTCAAGCGGCGCGCCTTCAATGGCGACTTCAAGCGATTGAAGGTCTGGGCTAATGCACAGATCGCGGCAGCAGGATATTAGGATCCCAGCGAAGGTCCGCCTTCCGGTGCGAAAGTGGGCCGACCAAGGGCGGCTAGCGTCAGACCTGCCGTTCGCCGCCACGCAACGAACGCCCGCAACGGGTCCGTGAGCCGAAGCCCACCGAGACATTGCAGGGAACACCTCGGCAAAATTGCCACTTTATGCGAGGACTGATGACGGTAGAGTGCAAATCCGTTTCCAATCCATCGCGAGGAACTGATTCTGGCGCGGCTTTTTGTCATTATCGGCGGGTTGATCGTACTGGCGCTGACGGCTGCGCTGGTCGGGCCGTATTTCGTCGACTGGACATCCTACCGCGCCGATTTCGAGCGCGAGGCGAGCGCCATTCTCGGCCGCAAGGTGACGGTGGAGGGCGCTGCCAGCGCGCGGCTGCTGCCGTTTCCATCGGTGACGTTCTCGGATGTTTCGGTAGGCGGCGGGTCGTCGGACGCGCCGGCGATGACGATCGAGACATTCTCGATGGACGCCGAACTCGCGCCGTTTCTGCGCGGCGAGTTCCTAATCTTCGACATGCGCATGGTGCGGCCGAAAGTGACGGTCGACGTGGCCGCCGACGGGACGGTGGACTGGACGGTGCGGCCGTCGACGCCGTTCCGGGCGAGCCAGATATCGCTCGAAAGGCTGACCGTCAACGACGGTCAGATTGCGGTGCGGCACGCGGCGAGCGGTCGGACCCATGCGCTGTCGGAAATCAATGCCGAAATATCGGCGCGGTCGTTTGCCGGGCCTTGGCGGGCCGACGGCACGATGAGAATGGACGGCACGCCGACCGCGCTGGCCGTCTCGACCGGCGTCGCCGACGATGCCGGCCGGATGCGACTTCGAATCAAGGCCGAGCCGCAACAGTATGGAATCGCTATAGAAACCGACGGCAATGTTCGCATCGAAAATGGCGCGGCGACTTATGCCGGCGTGTTCAAGATCGCGGGCGGCAAAGGCGAAGCCGAGAGCCTGCGCGGCAGCGACGGGCAGCCGGTGAAAGTCGGGGCGCTGGAGGGCGATCCGGGATACCGCATCAACGGGCGGTTCACCTTCGACCACAAGCGGCTCGGCATAGATGAATTCCGCTTCGAAACGGGACCGCTGGACAATCCCTACACGGCCGACGGAACCGCCTTCGTGGAGATCGACGCGGAGCCGCGCTTCCTGGTCGAGACGAGCGGCGCGCAGGTGCGCTTCGACGAGGCGGTCGGGGCGGAGGAGGGCGCGAAACTGTCGCTGTCGCAGCGCATCGCGGCGCTGGAGGCGGCGCTGACCGGCCTGCCGAGGCCGGCAATACCGGGCGCGGTCAACGTCGACCTGCCGGCCGTCGTGGTGGGCGATACGACGATCCGCAATGTGCGCCTTTCCGCCGAGCCGGCCGACGGCGGCTGGAACCTGAAATCGCTCGGCGCGACGCTGCCCGGGCGCACCACGCTGGAAGCCGACGGCCTCCTGCGCACCGAAGGCGAATTCGGCTTCGACGGATCGCTGCTGCTCGCCATTAACCAGCCTTCGGGCTTTGCCGCATGGGTGGCCAAAGACGTGGACGACGCGATCCGGCGGCTGCCTGCGGCGGGGTTCAAGGCCGAAGTGGAGATGACGAAGCAGCGCCAGCTTTTCAGCGATCTTGAGCTGGTGCTCGGCGATGCGGTCTTTCACGGGTCCATCGACAGCCGCCAGCCTGCAAACTTGCGGCCTTCGGTGTTGCTCAAGCTCGACGGCAAGGCGCTCGATGTCGACGGGCTGACGGCGTTCGCGTCGCTGTTCGTCAGCGACCAGGGAGCCAACCGCTTCGCCGACCGCGATCTCGATTTCCAGATCAAGGCCGGGCCGGTGAACGCCGGCGGGCTGACGGCGGAGACCGTCGACACCGCGCTCCGTTTGCGGAGCGGCGTGCTGGAGATCGACCGGCTGGCGATCGGCGGCCTGGCCGGCGCGTCGGTCAGCGCGACCGGAACGGTCAAAGGCTTTCCGGAGAATCCGACCGGCAACCTTGACGCTTCGGTGGTGGCGGTCGACCTTGCGTCGCTGGTTTCGCTGGCGGCGGCGCGCTACCCCGACAATCCGCTGCTCGCCGGACTGGACAAGCGGGCCGAGGCCTATCCCGGCTTGCTGGCCGACACCCGCATCGACCTGATCGCCAGCGCCGCAAGCAATGACGACGGCACGACGGGACTGGCCCTAAGCGTGCAGGGCGACGCCGGCGGATCGGCGATCTCGGCGACCCTGTCGGGCTCGGCCAAGGCCGGAGCGGTTGGCGAGGGCGATCTGTCGCTGTCGCTTTCGGCGCGCAACGACGATGCGACCTCGCTGATGGGGCTCGCCGGCCTGCCGGCGCTGCCGCTCGGCGCCGTAGGGCCGGGCGAAATGACGCTTTCGGCCAAGGGCGAACCGGCCGCCGGCATGGAAATGGCGTTCACACTCTCCGGGGATGATTTTCATGCCAGCTTCAAAGGCATTTCCAGCTTCGGCGATCAGGGATTGGCGGCGAAGGGAAGGGCCGAGCTGGAAAGCGCGGATCTGGAGCCATGGCTGATGACCGGCGGCATATCGCTGCCCGGAATGGGACTGGGCATGCCCGTCGCGCTTGCGGCCGAAGCTGACTATGCCGACGGCCTGCTAGTGCTTGCCGGCCTCAACGGTACGGCAAATGAGAACGCCGTGTCGGGCGATGTCAACGCCGAGATCAGCGAGGGAGTGCCGCACCTGACCGGCGCGCTGGCGCTCGATGCGCTCGACCTCGAACCGGCGGCGGCAATGCTGCTCGGCGAAAGCGCGCTGGCGCCCGAAGCGGAAGGCGGCTGGCCATCCGTGCCCTTCCAGCCGAAGTCGGCAGCGCCTTTCACCGCCGAAATGGACATTTCCGCCGGAACGCTTTCGGCGGGCGCGGCGGCCAGCGCCTATGACACGACGATGACCTTCCGGCTCGATGCGGAAGGCATGCGGGTATCGGACCTCAAAGGGAAGCTGTTCGGCGGCGATCTCGCCGGCCTGCTGGAACTCAAGAACAATGGCGGCACGGGATTGTTTTCAGGCCAGTTGTCGCTCACCGGCGCGGATCTCGAAACGGCGCTGCCGGACGCCGGACTTTCGGGGGCCGGCGATTTCTCGACGGCGCTGTCGGCCAGCGGCAAATCGGTCGGGGGCATGGTCGCGGCGCTGTCGGGGTCGGGCACCGCCGCACTCAAGGAACTGACCATTGCCGGCCTCAACAGCCAGGCGTTCCCGGCCTTCATCGCCAGGGCCGACACGATCGGCCGCGACATTGACGCGGCGCGGACGGCAGGTTTCGCGCCGGAAATCGCGGCCGGCGGCGACTTTTCGGCGAAAGGGGCTGAGATCGCCTTCACCGTCGCCGGAGGCGTGCTCCGGGCGCCGCCGGTCAGCCTTGAAAACCAGGACGCGACGGTGACGGCGGATGTCCGCGCCGACCTCAACACGCGGGAAGTCGCGGTGGAGGGGACGATCGCCTACAAACCTGGCGACGAAGCTCTGGCCGGTTCCGAGCCGTCGCTGCGGTTTCACCTGCAAGGCAGGCCGAGCGAGGCGGAGCGCGTGTTCGACAGCGAGCCGCTGGCGCAGTTCCTGACGCAACGGGCGCTGGAGCGCGAGCAGGCGCGGGTGGAAGCGATGCAGGCGGAGCTTCTTGAAAAGCAGCGGCTGCGGCGCGAGGTGCGCTACTACGCGGCGCTGCAGGCCGAGCGCGAGCGCGCTGCCGAACAGGCGCGGGTGGCGGAGGAAGCACGCCTGCGCGCTCTGACAGAGGCGGCAAGGGCCGAGGAAGAGGCGCGGCTGAAAGCCGAAGCCGAGGAAAAAGCGAGGCTTGAAGCCGAGGAGAAGGCCAGACTCGAAACCGAAGCCAAGGCGCGCGCCGAGGAAGAAGCGCGGCGCGCGGCAGAAGAGGCAGCCAACGAGGCTGCGCGGAGAAAGGCGGAGCAAGAGGCAAGACGGGCTGCGGACGAACAAGCTCGCCGCGAGGCCGAGGAGACGCCGCCGGCCGAAATCGAGCGGACGCCGTTGCCGGAGCCGAGAGCCGACGGTCCAGCCGCAGTGATTCCGCCCGAGCCGACAAGGCCCGCGCCGAATACGATCGAGAGCTTCATCAGGTCGCTGCAGAACCCGGAATAAAGTTCTATCGCCGTCTTTCGAACACCGGCTTTCCTGCTGATTTTGCGGAACATCCCCTGAACAAAAACGTTCAAATGACGTCGCCGGACCAATAGGGCGGCGACGCGTCCAAACCCAAAGAAACAAGGAGGAAAGTCATGCCCAACCGTGACCTTGCGCCTTGGACGCGGTCCCGCGGAATCGCTCCATTTGGGCGCGATCCATTCACCTCTTTCCGACAGCAGATGGAGCGGTTGTTCGACGATTTTCTGGCGCCGATCGAGGCTCCCGCCTTCGCGGTCGGCCAGGATGGCGGCGTATGGCCGAGCGTCGATGTCGAAGAGACAGACAAGGCCTACAAGGTGACCGCCGAACTGCCGGGACTCGAGCTGAAGGACGTCGAAGTCGCCCTGCGTGACAACGCCCTGATCATCAGCGGCGAAAAGCGGCGGGAGCACAAGGAAGAAGACGGCGGCCGGACCTATGCCGAACGCAGCTACGGCCGGTTCATGCGCTCCATCCCGCTGGACACAGAGGTAGATGCCGACAAGGTTCAGGCGAAGTTCAAGAACGGCATTTTGGCCGTCGAATTGCCGAAGAACCCTGCCGCCCGCGACAAGACGCGCCGCATCGAGGTGAAATCGTAACAGACGCTCGTGCCTTCGGCTCGGGCGGTCATCCCCCACAGCCGCCGCGAATCCATCGCGGCGGCGGCGCCGGGTGTTCATTTTTCTGATTTCGACGCCGCAGCCGATTTGCGTTTTGTCTCCTCCAGCACGAACAGCCGAAGCGCTGACGACAGATTCGCGTCGCGCGGACGCGACGCGTCGATCTCGGCGATCAGCGCTGCGAATGAGATTTGCCGCTCAGCTGCGATAGCGACGAGTTCATCGAAGAAGGGCTGTTCAAGCGAGTAGCTGGTGCGGTGGCCGCGGATCGAGACCGAACGCTTGCGCACCAGGCTCACGCCTCGCAGTCTCCGGCCGGGCGTTCGCGGCGATGGCCTTCGAGAAAGTTTTGGGTTTTCTTGGCAGCTTCAGTGTCGCGGGTCTTCTCGGCCTTGCTACGCCCATGGAGTGCGCGATTCTGCTCGGCCAAGCGCTCCTTGTCGGCACGCGCCTTCTGCTTGCGCGCTTGCCGAAGGCTGACGATTTCGGCCATGGCTATTTCTTGCGGAAAGCGTCGAGCGAAACGACGTCGGCGCCCTTCGCTGGGCCGGCTTCAGCGGCTGCCGCCGCGTCTTTAGCGGCTTCGGCCGGCTTTTTCTTCGGCTCGGCCTTCTTGCCACCGGCTGCCGGGGCGGGCGCGGCTTCGAGCTTCGGCGGCGGGGTCTGATCGGCAATCACCGCCGGACCGTCGGACTTGACGTCGAATTCGAGCTCGAAATTGACCGAGGGATCGTAGAAGCCGCGGACGGCGGAGAAGGGGATCTCCAGCTTTTCAGGCACGTCGGAGAAGGACAGGCCGATTTCGAAGCCGGTTTCGGAGACTTTCAGGTCCCAGTATTGGAACTGGACGACGATGGTCATCTGTTCCGGATAGCGCTCGCGCAGGCGGCTTGAGATGCGCACGCCCGGCGCGCCGGTCAGGAAGGTGATGAAGAAATGGTGGCTGCCGGGGAGGCCGGTGCGCGCGACTTCCGCCAGGACCTTGCGCATGACCCCGCGCAACGCCTCCTGGGCAAGAATGTCGTAGCGGATGTGGTCCTCGGCCATATTGGAAGCAGTTCCGGTGAATCGTCAGCCCTACCTCTAATCAAGCTTCGCGCCGCCGTAAACCGGATATAGAACAACCGGGCGGACCTGCCAACGCGGCTGGCGTCCGCATGCGTCCGAAGCAGCTGTCAGGCAGGCGGGGAGGGGGCGTTTTCGGCGGGTTTGCCATAGGCGCGCAAGAAAGTCCGTACCGCGTTGGTGGCGGCAGTGCGCAGTTCCTCTTCCGATGGCGTGATGCCCAGCATGAACGACATTTGCAGGTCGGCATTGACCAGCGCCAGGAACTGGCGGGCGGCGACGTCCGGGTCGTCCATTTCGAGGAAGCCGGCATGGGCGAGGCGGGCAAAACGGGCCGCAAGCGCTGCCCAGGTTTTGCCGGGACCATCCGTGCGCCACGTCTCGAACAGTTCCGGATAACGCTCGCCTTCGGTCTGGATCAATTTGCGCAGAAACTTGCCATCGCGGTTGCAGATGCAGTTCCGGTTCAGTCGCATGGCGAATTCGATCAGGTCGGCTTCGAGGTCGCGCGGCTGGTCAGGGAAGGTTGCGAGCGTGGCGAAGACGCCGGCATTTGCGCGCTCGGTGATCTCGCGGACTACGGCGATGAACAGATTGGTCTTGTCGCCATGATGATTGTAGACGGTCTGCCGCGATACGCCAGCTTCGGCGGCGATCATGTCGATATTGGCGCCACCGAACCCTTCGCGGCAAAACACGTTAGCGGCCGCGTCGAGGATCGAAACGCGTTTGGCGATATGGCCGCGTTGGGCGGCTGGCTCGAGGACCGTAATGTCAGGTGCTGGCATGAAAAGAAGATAGGCGTGATTGACAATTTAGACAAGGCTGTCTAATTTTCTGGACAGAGCCTCATCGGAGCGGGTGGTTTGGAGGAGCCTGCCGATCCGCGGGGGAGGTCGAGAGCAGCCCCCGGCGCTCGGCTCAACTGGTCACTCGAGCCAAGAGAATCAAGCCATGACGACGAATTTCCTCCGCACAGCGGTCATTCTCGGCCTGTTGTCCGCCATCGGCCCCTTCGCCATCGACATGTATCTGCCCGCACTGCCGACCATCGGCCAGGATCTCGCCGCCGGCACCGCCGCCGTGCAGATGAGCCTTCTGGTGTTCTTCCTCTCCATGGGTTTCGGCCAGATCGTGGTCGGGCCGATCTCCGACATGGTAGGTCGCAAGGCCCCGCTCTATTTCGGCCTTGCGCTGTTCGTCGTCGGCAGCATAGGCTCCGCGCTGGCGCCGGACATCGGCTGGCTGATCGCGTTCCGCTTCATCCAGGGTTTCGGCGCCTGCGCCGGCATGGTGGTGCCACGCGCGGTGGTGCGCGACCTGCACACCGGCACGGAAGCCGCACGGCTGATGTCGCTCCTCATGCTGGTGTTCTCGATCTCGCCTATCCTCGCGCCGCTGACCGGCAGCTTCATCATCGAGGGGTTCGGCTGGCGCGCCGTATTCTGGGCGGTGACCATCGCTGCGCTGATAGCGGTCTTTCTTCTGGCCTTCGGCCTGAAGGAGACGCGCCCGGCCGGCCATCGGGTCGGCAGTTCGTTCGGCAGCGCGCTGGCCGGCTATAAATTCCTGATGGGCGACCGCAACTTCCTCGGACTGACCTTCATCGGCGGCTTCGGCATATCGAGCTTTTTCGTCTATCTGGCGAGCTCGTCCTTCGTGCTGATCGACCATTACGGCCTGTCGCCTTCAGTCTACAGCGTGTTCTTCTCGATCAATGCGGTCGCCTTCTTCGCGATGTCGCAGATGACGGGCATGCTTGCGGAGCGTTTCGGGCTAAGGCGCGTGGTGCGCGTCGCAGTTTCCGGCTATGCCACGGTCATGGTCGTTCTTTTGGCCGTGATGGCGTCCGGCATGGACCAACTCGCCGTGTTGGCATCGCTGCTCTTCGTCGGTTATGGGTTCCTCGGCCTCGTCATTCCAACCACCTCGGTGCTGGCGATGGAAGACCATGGCGAGATCGCAGGGACGGCCTCGGCTCTGATGGGAACGCTGCATTTCGCCACCGGCGCTGTCGCGATGGCGGTAGCGGGAGTATTCTTCGATGGAACGCCGCTGCCCATGGTGATCGGCATCGCCGCCTGTGCAGTGATCGCCTTCGGGCTGACACAACTCACGCTAGGCCGTGGCCGCGAGGTGGCGGAGGCGGCGGAGTAAATGGTTCTCCATCGACTCTGAATAAAGGCCGGGTAACCGGCCTTTTATTGTCTTTCGGAACGCCGGATTTCGTCGATGACGAATTCGACCCGCTCTTTGATAGGCGCTCGGGGAACTTCGATCAATTCGTAGCCCGACTCGCGGTAGGCTGAAGTAACCGCCTCGAAGGTACGGATGGCCTCGTCGAAATCCTGCTTGCGCTCGGCATCCTGGGAGAAGATCTCCGGCCAAGGCGGAAGAGCGAAAACGCGCCGGTTGTAGCGAAAGGTCTTGGCGGCTGCGCTCACGTGAGGCGGCACGGGAAGACCCATCAGCCGGAAGTAGCCGGAAAGCTCCGGAATGCCGCGATCGAAAAATATGGTGCCAGTCTCCCGCCGGGCCATGTCGTAGGAGCGCATTTCCCAGGAGAGCATCAGGTTGGCGAAGAGAGCCGCATCGTTCCACGGCAGCGCTGGACCGGAGACCGCAACTTGCTGCTGGATGATACCGCGGCCCGCCTCGACCGAACCGACGAAGCCTCTTTCCCGCAAAGCATCGATCAATGTGCTCTTGCCGGCGCCGGGACCGCCGGTGAGGATGAAAAAGCGTTGGGAATCCTCAGACATTTCTATCGCCTCCTTTGACGAATGAAAGGTGCCGAGCGCACGTTCACAGCATGCGAGACGCGAGCGCTGGGGAGGGAGAAGAAGTGGAGGGAGAAGTGGAGGTTTCTGTTGCCAGGTACCTCCGAACCCCGCCTAGAAGTGCGAACCCCTAGGACTTGATTTGAAGCTATCGCACCGCATTAAGCGGCGAGACGTGCTTCCGCATAGTTGTCGTTTGCAACTACTAGGTTAGCCCGATAACGGTGGTACAATGCCGGGCAAAAGTACGATCTTTACACCTTCGTCGATCCTATTTCGCCCCCATCAGAAACCGCTCGCAAAGAGCGGCTTTTGGTGGAGGCGCCGGGTACCGCCCCCGGGTCCGAACGGCTTATTGCATCGCCTGTTTATCGCCATAGCCGGACAAGCCAGCCCAATGAATATAGGAAGCCCCGGGCGAAAATGGAAGGCCGCAATGGCGGCAATCGGCAATATGCCATATGCGCCGGATTTGGCGTCGGCTATGATCGCCAAAACCTCGAATCAAAGCAGCAGCGATGCGTCAATATCTCGACCTGTTAAGCCACGTCCTTGAAAACGGCTCCGACCGCAGCGACCGCACCGGCACCGGCACGCGCTCCGTCTTCGGCTATCAAATGCGCTTCGATCTCGCGCTGGGTTTTCCCGTTACCACGACCAAGAAACTGCATTTGAAGTCTATCATCCACGAGCTTCTATGGTTCCTGGCCGGCGATACCAACATCAAGTACCTCAACGATCACGGCGTGACGATCTGGGATGAATGGGCCGACGAGAATGGCGGTCTCGGCCCGGTCTACGGCAAGCAGTGGCGCTCCTGGCCGGCGCATAACGGCGGCGAGATCGACCAGATCGCCAATCTTCTCAATCAGTTGCGGACAAATCCTTATTCGCGGCGGCTGATCGTTTCGGCGTGGAACCCGGCCGAGGTCGACGCCATGGCGCTGCCGCCCTGCCATTGCCTTTTCCAGTTCTACGTTTCGGACGGGAAACTTTCCTGCCAACTCTACCAGCGTTCCGCCGATATTTTTCTCGGCGTGCCGTTCAACATCGCTTCCTATGCGCTGTTGACGCTGATGGCGGCGCAGGTGGTCGGGCTGAAGCCTGGCGACTTCGTCCACACTCTGGGCGATGCGCATCTCTACTCGAACCATTTCGAGCAGGCGCGCGAGCAGCTTCGGCGCACGCCGAAACCGCTGCCGATCATGTGGATCAATCCTGAGGTGAAGGATCTGTTCGCCTTCCGCTTCGAGGACTTCCGGCTTGAGAACTACGTCGCCGACGCGACCATCCGCGCGCCGATCGCGGTGTGACGATGGACATCGCAATCTATGTCGCCATCGCCGAAAACGGCGTGATCGGCCGCGAGGGCGGCCTGCCGTGGAGACTGTCGAGCGATTTGAAGCGCTTCAAGGCGGACACGATGGGCAAGCCGATCATTATGGGGCGCAAAACCTGGGAAGGCATCGGGCGGCCTTTGCCGGGGCGGCTGAACATCGTGGTGACGCGCGATCCGGCGTTTCGCGCCGAAGGCGCCGAGACGGTGCGTTCGCTCGATGAGGCCATCGTGCTGGCCAGGGCGCGCGGTTGCTGCATAGCCGGAGCCGATGAAATCTGCGTGATCGGCGGTGGCGAGATCTACCGGCAGGCGCTGCCGCTGGCCGACCGCCTGCACGTGACGCATGTGCTGGCCGAGGTGGAGGGCGATACGCGATTTCCGGAGATCGACAGCGATGTTTGGCAGGTTGTTAGGATTATCGACGCGCCGGCGGGTGAGAAGGACAGCCATCCGACGCGCTATACCGTTTACGAAAGGCGCGGCAACGTGCATTGATGGCGGATTAGGGCCGCTTCCTCCTCGAAATCGGCCCTCTGCGCTGCGGTCGCGTTGAAAGCGCGCTCTTGCATCCTTATAGAAGAGGTCAGGCAACACGCGCGCCGGTGAACGCTGACGCGCCGAGACTTCGTAATCGAAAGGACTTTCATGCCCTGGAACAATCAGAGCGGTGGCGGCGGCGGCCCATGGGGCGGCGGCGGCAATAGCGGGGGGCCGTGGGGTCAGGGTCCGCGCCCGAGCGGCCCGCAGGGATCGCCGCCCGATCTGGAAGACATTATACGCCGCGGCCAGGACCGGCTGAAGAACGCCCTGCCGGGCGGCGGCGCTGCAAGCCCGGCGCTGTTCGGGCTGATCGCGCTCGCCCTGCTCGCGTTTTGGGTGTTCCAGGCGGTCTATACCGTACAGCCCGACGAACTGGCGGTGGAACTGCGCTTCGGCAAGCCGAAGGAAGAGCTTTCCGGTCCGGGCCTGCATTTCCATTGGTGGCCGATCGAAACCGTCGAGATCGCCAATACCGCGGAAAAGCTGGTCGATCTCGGCGAAGTTCGCGGCAGCACCTCGTCGGGGCTGATGCTGTCGGGCGACCAGAACATCGTCGACGTCAAATTCTCGATCGCCTATCAGGTCTCCGATCCGAAGGCCTATCTGTTCAATGTCGCCGATGCCGACGAAATGGTGCGCCAGATCGGCGAAAGCGCCATGCGCGAAGCCGTCGGCCGCCGGCCGGCGCAGGACATCTTCCGCGACGACCGCCAGGGAATCGCCGACGCCGTTCGCGAGATCATCCAGGGCACGCTGGACGCTTACGGCGCCGGGCTGACAATCAATGCGATCTCGATCGAGGACGCCGCGCCGCCGCGCGAAGTGGCGGACGCGTTCGACGAGGTGCAGCGCGCCGAGCAGGACGAAGACCGTTTCGTCGAAGAATCGAACCAGTATTCCAACCAGAAGCTCGGCCAGGCGCGCGGCGAAGCGGCGCGTGTCCGCGAAGAAGCGGCAGCCTACAAGAACCGCGTGGTGCAGGAAGCCGAGGGTGAGGCGCAGCGCTTTATCTCGGTCTATGACGAATACGCCAAGGCGCCCGACGTGACGCGCCAGCGGCTGTTCATCGAAACGATGGAGAAGGTGCTGAAGGATTCCAACAAGGTCATCATCCAGCAAGGCGAAAACGGCCAGGGTGTCATCCCCTACCTGCCGCTGCCGGAACTGCAAAAGCGCGCCCCGGCCCCCGCGGCGGCCGCTGAAGGAGTAAGCAACTGATGGCCAACCGTCTCCCAATCATCGGCGTCATCGTCGCCGTCATCCTGCTGCTCATCTATTCGTCGATCTTCGTGGTCAACGAGCGCGAGCAGGCTATCGTTCTGCGCTTCGGCGAAATCGTCGACGTGAAGAGTGAACCGGGCATCTACTTCAAGGCGCCGTTCGGCATGTTCGAAGCCGACAATGTCCAGATCATCGAGGACCGCGTGCTTCGCTTCGACCTGGACGATATCCGCGTCCAGGTCTCGGGCGGCAAGTTCTACGAGGTGGACGCGTTCGTGGCCTACCGCATCGCCGACCCGCGCAGATTCCGCCAAACGGTGTCGGGCAGCATACAACTGGCCGAACAGCGGCTGAGGACCCGTCTCGACGCGGCGCTGCGCCGTGTCTACGGCGTGCGCGGCTTCGAAGCGGCGTTGTCGGAAGAGCGCGCCTCGATGATGACCGAGGTGCGCGACCAACTGCGTCCCGACGCGACTTCGCTCGGGCTGGAGATCGAGGATGTCCGCATTCGCCGGACCGACCTGACGGCCGAAGTCTCGCAGCAGACCTACGACCGGATGAAGGCCGAGCGCCTGGCGGAAGCCGAAAGGCTGCGTGCGCGCGGCCGGGAAGCGGCTGCGCGTATCCGGGCGCGGGCCGACCGCGAGGTGGTCGAAACGATCGCCGAGGCGCGCAAGGAGTCGGAAATCCTGCGAGGCGAGGGCGAAGCCCAGCGCAACGCGGTGTTCGCCGATGCCTTCCAGCGCGATCCCGACTTCTTCGAGTTTTACCGCTCGATGATCGCCTATGCCGCGGCGCTCGACCCCACGGGCACGACGATGGTGCTGTCGCCGGATTCTGAATTCTTCCGGTACTTCCGCAGCGCGACTGGCGCCGCGCCAGCGGCCCGCAGCGCTCCTGGAGCCGCGCCTAATGCTGCTCCGGCGGCCGGCGCGCCCGAAGCGGCGCCTGCCCCCAACGGCACGACCACCGGCGCTACGCAGCCGGACGCCGGCCAGTAAGCGCCGGTGGCCGACTTCCTGGCCGCGCTGGGTCTGGTGCTGGTCGTGGAAGGCCTGGTCTATGGCGGTTTTCCGACGCTGGCCAAGCGGCTTGCGTCGGAGGTGCTGTCGACGCCGGAAAGCGCGTTGCGGACTGCCGGCCTCGCCGCGATCGCCATCGGGGTCGGCATCGTCTGGCTGGTGCGCGGGTAACGCAAGTTTGTGGCCTGGCCCGTAGGCAAGGCCGCAAACACGCCTTATTTCTTCAGAACATGGCGTGGGACCCCGATCAGGCGGCACGTCATTCCAAACACACCGGAGGCATTTCCATGGCGACCAAGATCATCCTGCCCGCGGTGCGAAGGATATTGCTGGCGGCGACCGCCGCTACCCTTGCTGTCTCCGTGGCTGCGCCGTCCTTCGTCGCGCCGGCCCTGGCGCAGACGCAACCGCAACCGCAGACACAAGCAGAGCCGCCGGCGCAATCGCAGCAGCAACCGCAGATACAGTTGCAGCCGCTGCAGCAGGGCCAGGGTCCCGCTTCGGTCGCCGATCTGGCCGAAGGGCTGCTCGGCGCCGTCGTGAACATCTCCACCTCGCAGAATGTGAAGGGCGCGGAAGGCCCGAACGCGGTGCCCATGCCCGAACTGCCGGAGGGGTCGCCGTTCCAGGATTTCTTCGACGAGTTCTTCAAGGACCGCGGCGGCAATGGCGGCGTCGGCCCGCAAAGAGTGCAATCGCTCGGTTCCGGCTTCGTCGTCGATGCGGAAAAGGGCATCGTCATCACCAACAACCATGTGATCGCCGATGCGGACGAGATCGAGGTCAATTTCTCCGACGGCTCGACGCTTAAGGCCGAACTCGTCGGCACCGACACCAAGACCGACCTCGCCGTTCTCAAGATCGACCCGACGCTGAAGAAGCTGACTGCGGTCAAGTTCGGCGATTCCAACAAGATGCGCATCGGCGACTGGGTGATGGCGATCGGCAATCCGTTCGGGCTCGGCGGCACGGTGACGGTCGGCATCATTTCGGCGCGCAACCGCGACATCAATTCCGGCCCCTATGACGATTTCATCCAGACCGACGCCGCAATCAATCGCGGCAATTCCGGCGGACCGCTGTTCAACATGCAGGGCGAGGTGGTCGGCATCAACACCGCCATCATCTCGCCGTCGGGCGGCTCGATCGGCATCGGATTCTCGATCCCGTCGGAATTGGCCATCGGTGTGATCAGCCAGTTGACCGAATTCGGCGAGACGCGCCGTGGCTGGCTCGGCGTGCGCATTCAGCCCGTCACTGACGACATCGCCGAAACCCTCGACATGAAGATTGCCAAGGGCGCGCTGGTGGCCGGGATCATCAAAGGCGGTCCGGTCGACAACGGCACCATTCTGCCCGGCGACGTGATCATAAAATTCGACGGCAAGGATGTCGACGAAATGCGCGACCTGCCGCGCGTGGTGGCCGAAAGCCCGGTCGGCAAGGCGGTCGACGTGGTAATCGTGCGCAAGGGCGTGGAGCAGACGGTGAAGGTCACGCTCGGCAGGCTCGAGGACGGCGAGAAGCTCGCCGAAAACGCCGAGGGCCAGCCCGAAGAGGAAGGCGAGGCTGTCGCCTCGGCGACCGTGCTCGGCATGACCATTGGCGAATTGAACGATGAGACGCGGACCAAATTCGGCGTCGGCGCGGACGTGTCGGGCGTCGTCATCACCGAGGTGACGCCCGATTCCGCCGCCGCCGAGCGCGGGATTCTCGCCGGCGAGGTCATTACCGAAATCGCGCAGGAATCGGTCTCATCGCCCAAGGATGTGATGGACCGCATCGCCGTGCTGAAGGAGCAGGGCCGCAAGAACGCGCTTCTGATGCTGGCCTCGAAGACCGGCGAACTGCGCTTCGTGACGATCCGGATGGATTGAATCCGGAAGTCGTAGCAAGCGGCTGAAATGCCAAACGAAAAGAGCGGCTACAGGGCCGCTCTTTTCTGTTTCTCCCACTCCTCGCGCGTCATCCGGTAAAGCGCATGGCGCCTGAGGTGCGGATGCGTGTCTGGAACGTTCGGATGGTCGAAGTCGCCCGACGGATCGCGCCGCATGCCGAGGCGCTCCATGACGGCGGTCGAGCGAAAATTGTTCCAGACGGCGAAGGAGACGATCTCATCCAGCGAAAGCGCCTCGAAGCCGAAGCCGAGCCAGGCCTGAGCGGCTTCGGTCACGTAGCCCTTGCCCCAGTATTCGGGCGCAAGCCGCCAGCCGATCTCGATCGTACCGGCCGGAAACACCGGATCGAGCTCGGGCTCTTTCAGGCCGCAGAAACCGACGCATTCGCCGGTCGCGGCTATCTCGATGGCCGAAAAGCCGTAGCCGCGTTCGGCGATGCCGTCGCGCAGGCAGTCGAGAAACATGTCGGATTCAGCGCGGTCGCGGCGGAACGGGAAGAATTCCATCACGCGATCATCGGAATTGATGCGGAAAAACAGATCGCGGTCGCGATCCTCCCAATTGCGCAGGATCAGCCGTTCGGTGCGGATTGGTTTCATGCTGCGAATTCCGAGCGCCGATAGCCCTGGATGTAGAGCAGCGCGGTCAAATCGCCGTGGTCGATGCGGCAGCCAGCTTCGGCTGCAACTGCAGGTTTAGCGTGCAAAGCAACACCCGTGCCGGCGAGCCGGATCATGTCGAGGTCGTTGGCGCCGTCGCCGACGGCGATGGCGTCGGCCGGCGTCAGGCCTAGCCGGGCGGAGATGTCCAACAGCGCCTGGGCCTTTGCGGCGCGGCCGAGAATGGGCTCGACGACCGTTCCGGCGAGCAGCCCGCCGGCCTCGACAACGAGGCGATTGGCGCGGTTCTCGTGAAAGCCGAGCATGTCGCCGATGCGCGAGGTGAACACATCGAACCCGCCCGAAACCAGCGCGGTCCAGGCGCCGTGCTTTCTCATGGTCGCGACCAGTTCGCGGCCGCCCGAAGCAAGCGTCAGCCGGCCGGATATGATGCGGTCGATCACCTCGGCATCCAGCCCCTTCAGCAGCGCCACGCGTTCGCGCAATGCGGGCTCGAAGGCGATCTCGCCGTTCATGGAGCGCGCGGTGATTGCGGCGACATGCTCCTTGACGCCGATCTCGTCGGCAAGTTCGTCGATGCATTCCTGGTCGATCATGGTGGAATCCATGTCGGCGATCAGAATTTTCTTGGCGCGTCCGTCGCGCTGCTGCACAACGACATCGACCGGTTCGGAGGCGACCGCCTCGCGCAGGGTAGCGAGGGCCTCCGGGGCGTCGAGGCCGGCAGGCAGAGCAAGGTCGCAGGCGACGTCATCGGCCAGCCAGTCGGCCGCGGTGGCAGCCACCGCCTGTGCGGCGAGCTTCGCCAGCGGCTCCGAGACGGATGGCCTGGCCGGATGGGAAATGAGCGTGGCGACGAGCGGCATGGAAAAATCCGGTGGCGGCAGCGGCGAAGGGCGGCTGAATGCCGTCCTGATAGCCGGGCCGACGGCCAGCGGCAAGTCGGCTCTGGCGCTGGAGATAGCCGAGCGCAGGGGCGGCGCCATCGTCAATACCGATTCCATGCAGGGATATTCGGTCCTTAACGTGCTGACAGCTCGACCGACCGCCGGGGAAATGGCGCGGGCGCCGCACCATCTCTATGGCCACATCCATCCGGGGACTGCCTATTCGACCGGCGCCTGGCTGCGCGACGTGATGCGGCTGATGGCCGAGGACGCTTTCAAGGACAGGATCCCGGTATTCGTCGGCGGCACCGGGCTTTATTTCCGAGCGCTGGTGGAAGGGATTTCCGAAATGCCGGAGATCCCGAAATCGGTGCGCGACCGCTGGCGCTATCATCTGAACGAGGATGGGCCGGAGCGGCTGCACCGGATCCTCTCGCGAGAAGATCCGGAAGCAGCCCAACTCCTGCGGCCGAGCGACGGGCAGCGCATCGCTCGGGCGCTGGAGGTGCTCGAAGCATCCGGCCGCTCGATCCTGAAATGGCAGGCCGAAAAGGGAAAGCCGGTGATCGACCGCGATAGCGCCGAGTTCCTGGTGATCGAACCGGAGCGGGCGGCGCTGGTGGCGCGCATCGACAGCCGCTTCGACCGGATGCTGGAAGCCGGCGCGCTGGACGAGGTGCGGGCTCTGCTGGCGCTGAAGCTCGATCCGGCGTTGCCGGCCATGAAGGCGATTGGCGTGCGCGAACTGGCTGCCGCGGATGCCGGCGAATTGTCGTTTCCCGAGGCGATTGCGCGCGCCAAGATTGCAACCCGGCAGTACGCCAAGCGGCAGTCGACCTGGTTCCGCCATCAGCTCGGCCCGGAATGGCGGCGGATAAGCAGTTTTTGAGTCGAAAAACCCGGCGCCAACCACCGTTTATTAGCAAATGCGCAACTTCACGTTAACGTTAGTTTCGCGTCGAAGTTGCTTTCGTTAACCGTCCGTAAGGCCGCCCGTGACATAAGGGAAGGCCAAGGCCGCCCAATGGGGAGCAAATGCGGTTCCACAAGTCCGAATCGGCGTTTTTCGTGTTCATCGCAGTCATACTTGCGGCCGGACTCGTGATCTTCCACGCCTATGACGTGCTGAGCGACAGCGCCGGTGCGCTGTACCAGCCCGAGCGGATGGAAGGCGTCGCCTATCTGGCAAAGCTCCTGTTCGCGACGGGCGTGCTGCTCGCCACCGCGCTGTTCTTCGGCATTTTCTTCATTTTTCCGTTGATCCGAACCCAGGTGAGGGAAGAGGGCAAACTCAGGGCAATGACCGTCTCGCTCAGCGCGCGCTCCGAAACGCTAGAGCACGCGGCGCTGACCGACGGCCTGACCGGCATGCAGAACCGGCGCTACTTCGACGATGCGCTGAAGGAGTATCTCGACGAGTTCCGCCGCATCGACAAACCGGTCGGGCTGATGATCTTCGACCTCGACCATTTCAAGCAGGTCAATGACACGCATGGCCACGATGTCGGCGACGAGGTGCTGCGGGCAGTCGCCGGTTGCCTCAAGGACATGACGCGCTACCACGACGTGGTGGCGCGGCTGGGCGGCGAGGAATTCGCGGTGGTGGCCCCGAACATGGATCACGACCTCCTGGTCAAGCTAGCCGAGCGCATCCGCAAGGGCATCGCCGCCATGCCGATCCTGTCGGGCAATGTGCGGCTCAAGATCACCGCCAGCGTCGGCCTGGCGGTATGGGACCGCAAGGAAAGCGCCGAGGAGTTCTTCCGGCGCGCCGACAAGCAACTCTACGAGGCCAAGCGGCAGGGACGCAATCGCGTCAGCGC
>NZ_JAAKZF010000074.1 GCF_011045125.1 Allomesorhizobium camelthorni
TAGGATGGCGTTCATCCGATTGAAGCCCTCGAGAGCGGCGCAGCCGGAACCGGGGTTGCGCTTGTTGCACGGCATGTTGCGGTCGTAAAAGTACAGGCAGCGCGTGCGCTGCATAAGATTGCCGCCAGTGGATGCCTTGTTGCGTATCTGCCCCGAAGCGCCCGCAAGTAGCGCCTGGGACAAGACCGAATAGCGCGACCTGACCCTTGGATCGGCGGCAAGGTCGCTGTTGCGGACCTGCGCGCCGATAAGGAGTCCGCCATCGGGAGTTTCCTCTATCCGGTCGAGCGCCAGCCGGCTTATGTCAACCAGATGCGCCGGCCGCTCGATCTCCAGCTTCATCAGGTCGAGCAGATTGGTCCCGCCGCTGATGAATTTTGCCTCCGGTTGGGCTGCGACCGCGGACGCCGCCTGCCGTTCGTCGCTTGCGCGTTCGTAGGTGAAAAGTCTCATGGCTCACGCCCGCTCGGCGACGTCGCGAATGGCGGCGACGATGTTGGGATAGGCGGCGCAGCGGCAGATATTGCCACTCATCCGCTCGCGGATCTCGGCGTCGGTCAGGGCTATTGTCCCGGCCGACACGTCGGCGGTGGCATGACTTGGCCATCCGGCTTCGCCCAGCATCCCCACCGCCGAGCAGATCTGCCCTGGCGTGCAGTAGCCGCACTGGAAGCCATCATGCTCGATGAAAGCGGCCTGCATCGGATGCAGATCGTCGCCATCTGCAAGTCCTTCTATCGTCGTGATTTCATCGCCCTCATGCATCGCAGCGAGCGTCAAGCAGGCATTGATGCGGCGGCCGTTCACGAGCACCGTGCACGCGCCGCATTGGCCGTGGTCGCAGCCCTTCTTCGATCCCGGAAGCGCAAGATGGTTGCGCAGCGCGTCGAGCAACGTCGTTCGCGGGTCGAGTTCTACGGCGCGCTCCTCGGCGTTGATCGTAAGCCACAGCGCCATCTTCGGGATCGGCGCCGGCGCTGATGCCTTGATAGGCGTTGGTGCTGACGCCGCCTGCAATCCGGCAGCCATCAGCAAGCCGGTGGCCGCACTCCCTTCCAACACGGTACGACGGGTCAGTAGCGCGCAGTCGCTCGGCTTTCTCATGGGCTATCTCCGGTTCCACTCGCGAGGGATCCGGGTGCGCCGATCTTCCTGCCGGTAAGCGCACCGGATCTGCTATCCGGTGTTCGAAATGGTGGTGTGGCTCGCGGCTTTCTTTCGAAAAACCGGAGCGGTTGTCAGGATTCGGGAATAAAGTTCATCCGGTATGCCTGCGGGGCAATCCCCCTCAGGCGCCGAAATGTCGAGGTGAAGTGGCTCTGGCTGGAAAAGCCCAGGCGAATGGCGATATTGCCGATCGCCTGATCGGTTCCGCCGAGCAGGATTTCCGCCTTTCGGATGCGCTCTTCGAGCACGAAGGCATAGGGCGCCAGCCCGGTCGCAGCCTTGAAGCGCCGGGCGAAACTGTCGACACGCATGCCGGCGACGGCCGCCAGTTCGGTCAGCGATATATCGGAGCCGATGTTGGCGTCGACATACTCCCGCACGCGGGCCAGCGTCGGCCGGGACAGCGGTTCGCGGCGCGCTTTCGCCTTGCGAATATTGTTCGATTCGCCCAGCCGAAGCATGATCAGCGCGGTCAGATGTTCAACATAGATTGACGATGGCTTGTGACCGAGCGACGTCTCGGCGCAAAGAGAGCGCAAGAGCGACGCGATGAGATCGTCACGGCTGTTGATAAGCAGGCGCAGGTCGCTCAGGTTTTTGCAGCCGGGCAGGTCCAGCCTCGGATCGATCCACAGAGCGGAGTAGGAAAGCTTCGTATCGCGGTAAACGCCCACGCGCTCGACCCCCGCCGGCACGAATGTGATATCCCCCGACCGGTCGCGGCCGTCATAAATGTCCCTTCCGTCGGACTTGATATAGGTCTGGGAGGTTCGCCCGGCTTCGGTCAACACAATCAGGTGATGAGGGGCCGTCCAACGCAGTTCGGCTTCCTTACACTCCCAGCGCCGGTTATCGAAGATGACTGACGAATTGATCCATGAAACGCTGCGAAGCGGCGAGGCGGAATTTCCACGGGCCTTAATGCTTCCCTCGCCGAACATTGGTTTGAAAGACATGGCTATCCCAAGGGTTGGCTGTTTCAGTTCGGTGACACCGCCCAACGGCATTTTAGGGTTGAATGGGGCCGGTTGGGCAACCCCGCCTCGGACACACTGACGTGAATGGCTAGACCAGTTTGCGCGTGCTATCTCATTGCCGCGGCGGGTTCGAGGTAACGACATGGAACGTAAGCTTGCTGCCATAGTCGCCGGTGACATCGTCGGGTACAGCCGCCTCATGGCCGAGGATGAGACGGCAACCTACGCGGATTTGCGTAGCGCCTTCGACGAAGTGGTCCGACCGGTTTTCGAGCGTCACAAGGGCCGAATCTTCAAGAATACCGGCGACGGCTTTCTCGCGGCATTTCCCAGCGTCAACGAGGCGCTCGATGCCGCGGTCGACATTCAAGACGGCTTTGCCAAACTTCCCCTCAAGCTTCGGATCGGACTCAATCTGGGCGATGTCATAGAGGAAGACGGGGACGTTTTCGGCGACGGGGTCAATGTCGCGGCGAGGCTCGAGGCCATGGCGGAGCCGGGCAGCATCTATGTCAGCGCCGCAGTCGTACGCAGCGCCGACAGGAATCGCGATCAATATTTCCAGCGCATAGGCCATCGGAAGGTGAAAAACCTTCCCGATGCGATCGACGTTTATGTTGTCAGACCGAAGCAGCGGGGCCTGGAAGCAACCGTGGGCTGGGTGCAGCGCATCGTGCCAACCGGGCGCCGAGCGATATTGGCTTGCGCTGGCGGTTTGGCCGCCGTTGCGGTTGTTGCAGCGACGGCCCCTGGAAGCCAATGGTTGTCGGACATGCGAGGCCGCATTGCGCCGTCCCTTGCCTGGATTTCCGGTGTTCAGAACGCCGACGCTCGGCCCTCAGTCGCCGTGCTCCCTTTCGACAATATGAGCGGCGACGACGGTCAGAACTACTTCGCCGACGGCCTCACGGAAGACATCATCACTGGGCTTGCGCGAAACGCCGAACTTCAGGTCATTGCCCGCAATTCGTCATTTGCGTTTCGCGGACAGGCTGTCGACATACGCGAAGTCGGCGCCAGGCTCGGCGCCGCATACGTTGTCGAGGGCAGCGCGCGCCGTGAAGGCGATCAACTCCGCGTCGTCGCCCAGCTCATCGATACCCGAAACGGCGCTCATCTCTGGTCACGCAGTTATGACCGGCGCGTCGAGGACGTTTTTGCAGTGCAGACCGACCTGACCTCCGAGATCGTGGCGCACCTTGTTTCTTACGTCCGCGAATCCGAAGTGGCCGAAGCCGCGGATCAACCGACCGAAAATCTGCAGGCCTACGATCTGGTCCTGCAAGCGCGCGACCGGTACAAGCATGGATCATCCGACGGCGCCGCCCTTCTGGCGTCACGCGCGCTTTATCAGAGGGCGCTTGAGCTTGATCCCGGCTATGCCGCCGCTCGCGCTTATTTGGGAATGACCTATATCGTCGACTTCGTCCAAGGCGTCAGCGGCCGAGCGACCCAGACCGACATCGAGATCGGGCTCAGCGAGGCGCGCCAATCGATACGGCTCAGCCCGAACCTGCCCATCGGATATCAGGTTCTCAGCTTCGGACTGTCGGCCAAGGGCGACTACGAAGAAAGCATGAGGGCAGCTCGGCAATCAGTCGAACTGAATCCAAACGATCCAGACAGCCTGATGGCACTGGCCAAGGCCCAGGTGCGTTTTGGCGACTACGACGATGCCGTTGCCAACGCGGAACGTGCCCGACGTCTGCATCCGATGGCTCCCGAATACTATGTTTACGTCCATGGCCAAGCGCTTTACGCAGCCGGGCGCGTGACCGAGGCCGAAACGGTCCTCGCAGAATGTCTCCTGCGCGCACCGACAGACGCGAACTGCCTTTTAATCCTCGCAGCGGTCCAGGTTAACCAGGGAGAATTGGGCGAAGCGCGGACGACGATGGCCCGCTTGCTCGAAGCCAATCCGAAATTCTCGCTTATGGCCGAACGGGATTATCGCAGGTTCGGCAACTCGCCGCTGATGGAGCGCTTTCTTTCCGAGCTGGCGCAGGCTGAAGCCCCAGAGACGGCTGAGCGGCTGAATCGCGAAAAGGAACGGGCAGCGTAGGTTGCGGCCGAGCTTAAGCACGCTCCGCTGCATGCCGTCGCTCCCCATTCTCGATCATCCCATCGACCAAGTGAATGCGGCGGTCCATGCGGGCCGCCATGTCGAGATCATGGGTAACCGCGACGACGGTCTTGCCGCCCTCGCGCACGAGCGCCTCGAGGATCGAGAAAACCTGCTCGGAGCTCTTACTGTCCAGGCTGCCCGTCGGTTCGTCGGCTAGCACCAGCGGCGGGTCGTTGGCAAGCGCGCGAGCCACCGCCACGCGCTGCCGCTGACCGCCGGAGAGCTGATCGGGCCGCTTGTCGGCATGGTCGGCCAGGCCCAGCGATTCCAGCAATCCGCCTGCCCTCTCCCGCATCTCGCCCCTGCTCAGCCGGGCGAGCTTGCGCATCGGGATCTCGACATTCTCGCGCGCCGAGAACTCCGGCAACAGGAAATGGAACTGGAACACGAAGCCGAGCATCGCAAGCCGAGTCCGGGCGCGCTGCGCCTCGCTCATCGGCCCGGCGTCGCGGCCGCCGATCCTCAGCGTGCCAGAGGTCGGTCGATCAAGCAGGCCGAGCAGATAGAGCAGCGACGACTTGCCGGAACCGGACGGGCCGGTAACGGCGACAAACTCGTTCTCGCCGATCGTCAGCGACACGTTCTTGACCAGCGTGACCGGCACGGTTTCGGCGAGGATACGGGTCAACTTCTCTGCTTCGATGAGCGTGGTCACGTTGCGCCCCTGATGATGTCGACCGGATTGAGACGGGCGGCGCGGCGAGCTGGCAGATAACCGGCGACCGCCGCCGAGCCCAGCGCGAAGGAGGACGCGATGATATAGTGGACCACGCTCCAGGCGATCGGCAGGCGTGTCATCTCTTGGCCGGTCGCGGCGAGTTCGAAGCGTACCAGCGACAGAGCATAGACCAGCGAAAAGCCGAGTAGCCAGCCGAGCGCCGAACCTCCGGCGCCTATGGCGACGCCTTCGAGCAGGAACAGCCGGCGCATGTCGGCCTCGCCGAAGCCGAGCGACTTCATGATGGCTATGTCGCGCGCCTTCTCGTGGGTGATGGTCGAGATGATATTGTAGATGCCGAAGCCGGCGACCAGCATGATCGCCGCGACCACCGTGTACATGATGACGTTGCGCACGACGAGCGCCTCGAGGATCGATTCGTTCGCCTCCTGCCACGCCACCGCCTTATAGCCGATTTCAGCTTCCACGCGCCGCGCGACCGCGGACGCCGCATTCGGGTCGTCGAGCTTGATGCGGATCTCATTGATCGCATTCGGGCGGGCGGAGAGGATTTGCGCATTCTTCAGCAACACGTAGGCCTCGCCCTCGTCGCGCGCCGTGGTGCCGGTGTGGAACAGCCCGACGATCCTGAAGTTCCGGCTCAGCCCTTCGGACGACACCGCCGTCACGGTGTCGCCCAGTCCCGCGCCCAGCCGTTCCGCCATGGTGTCGCCCACCACGATGTTGTTGCCGCCCGCTGTCAAGCCCGCGAAGCTGCCCTGCACGAACTCTCCCACGATCGGCGAGACGGCCGGCTCGGCTTCAGGATCGACGCCGATGATCGCGGCGCCGACCTCGCGGCTCGAATAGCGGATGACGCCCTGCGTCCTGAGACTCGGCGCGAACCGCCCAGGTATCCAGCCTTCGAGCCAGGAGAGTGCTTCGGTGGGATTTATGATGCCGCGCCGGTCGTCGCGCGGCCTCAGCCCCGAAATGGCCACCGCGTCGAATGCGTCCTCGGCCGGCTGGCGCCGCGCCGTCCTCTGTTCGTCGGTCACCTGCACATGCGGCATGGTGTTGACCAGTTGCTCAACGAAATCGTCCTGGCCGCCCTGCATCAGCGCCGCCATGGCGATGGAGAAGCCGACACCGACAGCGACCCCGATCACCGCGACCAGCGTCTGCCGCCCGCGCCCGGCGATGTGGGTCATGGCGATATCTATAATGAGGCGCATGGCGGCCTCACTCCTCGCCTGTCGCTTCGACGGCAATCCGCGCGCCGTCGTCGAGCGCCTGAGGATAGGGCGAGATGACGCGCGCGTCCTCTTCGAGCCCGGAGACCACTTCAATGCCATTGATGCCGCGGATGCCGGTCTCGATCTCGCGTAGTCGCGCCCTGCCGCCTTCGACCGCAAAGACCCGGTTTCCCTCCACGGCGATCGCCGGCACGAGCAGCGCGTTCTCCGAGACCTCGGTGACGATGTTCACGTCGACGGACATGCCGATCAGCAGCGGCGTGTCGTCAGGCAGGCGGAAGCGCACACGATAGGTCTTGGTCACCGGATCGCCCTTGGGCGTGATGCTGTCCACGACCGCTTCGAGCTCCTGCCGGGGAAACGCGTCGGAGCGCAGCAGCGCCCGCTGACCCACCTCGACGCGCGGGATATCCTCCTCGTTGACGTCGGCCACCACGAGCAGCGGCCGCGGGTCGCCGACCCAAAACAGCACGGTGCCCAGGTCGGCGACCTCACCGACCTCGCCATCCTGCCTGAGCACTTTGCCGGCGATAGGAGCGCGCAGCGTATAGCTTTCAAGCCGCGCGCCTTGCCCCGCCACCAGCGCCTCGATCTGCGTGACCTCGCTTTGCGCGCGGTCCAGCGCCTGCTGGCTGGCGGTATTGCGCTCCGCGAGCACCGCCAAGCGTCGAAGTTCCTCCCGCGCCAGCGAAAGCCGGGCCTCAAGTTCGGCGAGCACCGCCTGTGCCTCGGTGTTGTCGAGCCGGGCGAGCACGTCGCCCTTTGCCACCGTCGAGCCTTCGCAATTGCATTGCTCGATGATTCGTTCGCGCACCAGCGGCGTCACCTTGGCCCAATTGCGCGGCTCGACCACGCCGTTGGCGTAAATGATCTCCGCTGCGTCTCCGCGCGTGGGCGTCACAACCGAAACTGCGACTGGCCGCCAGAAATACCAGCCCGCGGCGCCGGCAGCGGCCGCGAGCACCACGATGACGAGGAAAAGACGCAGCAGCCGCACCAGAACTTCTCCCGCAACAGTTGAAACCGTTTTTCGGCGACGGCACCTATAGCATTAGACCGACCGTCGGTCTATAATTGAGAACAATGTGTTTGCAGCGGGTAAGTTCCGCCAACGGCAGCGAGGATCAACGCCTGGCCCGAGTGATAAAATCTCCGGAAATCCGCTCCGCCGAACTGCTCGATTGCGCGCAGCGGCTCTTCTTCGAGCGCGGCTATAACAACACGACGGTCAACGACATCATCCGCGAAGCCGGCCTTTCGAAGGGCGCGTTCTACCACTATTTCCCATCCAAGGAGGCGCTGCTCGAAGCGCTGGCCGCCCGTGTGGCGCGAGAAAGCATGGAAGAACTGCGGCCCATTCTCGACGACCGCTCACTCGACGCGGTAGAGCGCCTCAATGCGCTTTTCGCCGGTTCGCGGCGGTTCAAGCGTGAGTTGGCGCCGCAGATAAGGCGCACCTTCGACGTGGTCTTCCGGCCCGAAAACGTCGTGCTCTTTCACCGCATCGACCGGGCGGTCACCGAAGTCGCCGCGCCGGTCATCACCGAAATCATCGCGGAGGGGAACCGTGCGGGACGTTTCGATGCGCCCGATCCGCAGGCCTTCGCCGAGATGCTGCTGCAGTTCCGCCTCAGCCTCGCCACCGTGATGCATCGGGCCATACAGCAGGCGGAAGCGGGCGATATCGACGAAGCCGTGCGCGTGCTGGACAAAAGGCTGCGGCTTTACGGGATCGCCGTCGACCGCGTTCTCAAGTTGCCGGACGGAACGATCAAGGTCGCCGAACCCGGTTTTGCGCGCGCCCTCCTTGCCGCGGACACTTCCTAACTGCGCCGCGGCAGACGTGATCTGGCCAAAAGCCTTCCGCTCCCGAAAGCCGTAAGCACCAGCCAGATATATGGAGGCCTGCGACAATCTGCATAAGAGTCAGGCAGATTGTCCTATTGCCTAATCTATGGGCGAGGACTAGATTAAGCGTTGTCGGCCATCTACTCCTCCCAGATGCGATGCCGGCAACAGCGAACTCACCTCCTCCCGGGTTCGCCTCAATAGAGCCCGCTGCACCTCCTCCCGCAGCGGGCTTTTTTTGCGTGTGTAATTCACTGATCCTGGTGCTTAGCACGCTGCAGTGCTCAGCCGTTCCATGCCGCCAGCGGCGGCACTGCAATATCACTTTTGCGTGCGGAGATCACATAAAAGGGGCTTGCCCAACGGCGCGCGATCTGATTGGTTGCCGCCATCCACAGGGGTGCTCCGTATTGCCGGGGCTGAGACGCGGGCGTCAAGCCTTCAAACCCTAAAAGCTGATCTGGGTAATACCAGCGGAGCGAGGCGGGTTATGTTTTCAGGCGCAGAGATTTCCCTTTATCCTATGACCGACGATTTCGTCGGCGTCATCATCAGCGCTCTCGGTGCGCTCGATCCCTATCGCGACCAATTGCGCATCGAGACGGACGACATTTCGACGCTGCTGGTCGGCCCTCCCGAAGTGCTGTTTCCGGCCATGCGCGACCTGTTCGTCGCAGCGGCCAAGGGCGGCATCCATTGTGTGCTTTCAGCCGCAATCTCGCGTGGCTGCCCGGGCGAGCCCGACGACGAGATATGCGCGTCGCCGGAGTTGAGTGGCCCGCGCGAGTCGCTGGAAAAGCGCAAGGCGGCGGCTCTCGACGCCATGACAAAAGCTCCTGGTACCGGCGCAGCGGCGGCCGCCCAGTTCTCGCTCTATGTGATGGGAACCGGCGATCACATGGACGAAATCTACGGCTGCATCGATTTTCTCAAACGCTCCGGCGTGTTCAACCGCTCCAAGAATTTCTGCACCAGGCTTGGCGGCGATGCCGGCGCCGTCTTTGCCGCGCTCGAAGCGGCGTTCTGCCGCTTCGGGCCGCCTGAAGGGCATGTGACGATCGACCTGACGGTATCCGCGAACAGCCCGACGCCACGCTGACGCGCTGGTTGGTTCGCGTCCCGAAGGTCTCCGCCATGTCCGAAATTTCGTCTCCCGCACGCAGTTTCGCGTCCGCTCTCGCCAAGATCGGTCCGGCCCTTATCACGATCTGCTCGTTGGTCGCTGCGTGGGAACTTTATGCGCAAGTCTCGGGCATTTCGGCAACGACCTTGCCCGCGCCGACGCGAGTCTTCGCCCAGATGGTGCAGCATCGCGATGCGCTCGCTGCGAACACGCTTCCCACAATCCGCGCGACGCTGCTCGGCTTTGCCTGCTCGGTTTCGGCAGCCTTCCTCTTCTCGGTGCTGGTCGATTTCTTCAGGCCGCTGCGCCGCGCCCTGTTCCCGGTATTCATCATCAGCCAGACCCTGCCTCTGGTCGCGATCGCACCGCTGATCGTGCTGTGGTTCGGCTTCGGTCTCACCCCGAAGATCATGCTGGTCGCACTCGTGACCTTCTTTCCGATGCTGGTGGCGCTGGTCCAGGGCTATGCGGCAACCGACGAGGATCTCGAAGCACTTCTGGTGTCGATGGGCGCCTCGCGCTGGCGTACTTTCCTGATGGCCCGTCTGCCGTCTGCACTGCCCTACTTCTTTGCCGGCCTGCGCATCGCCATCACCTATGCCGTTGTCGGCGCGATCTTCGCGGAATATGCGGGCGCGGCCAAAGGCCTCGGCATCTACATCCTCAATGCCAAGAACAACTTCAGGCCGGACCTCGTGCTCGCGTCCGTGCTGGTCAGCGCGACGCTGACCCTCGTTCTGTTCACCGCCGCGGTGATGGTCCAGCACGTATCGATGCCATGGCAACGGCTCGACCAGAGGCGCCGGCCATGAGCGGCAATCGGCTGGAGTTGCGCCATCTGCGCAAGAGCTTCGGCGGCCTCGACGTGCTGGCCGATATCTCGCTCACCGTACAGGCGGGCGAGTTCGTCTCGATCCTCGGTCCATCGGGCGCCGGCAAGTCGACCATATTCAAGGTTTTGACCGGCAGCGTTCAGCCGGACGGTGGCGCAATCATGTTCGACGGCGACCCGCTGACGAAGGAGAAACGTCCCTTCGCCTTCATGCCGCAGCGCGACGCGCTGATGCCATGGCGACGCATCATCGACAATGCAACACTTGGCCTCGAGGTGCAGGGCGTCACCCGCAAGGTGGCGCGCACGCGGGTCGCGCCTATCTTCGCCGAATTTGGTCTGGAAGGCTTCGAGCGGCACTATCCGGCGCAGCTTTCCGGCGGCATGCGCCAGCGCGCCGCCCTATTGCGCACCGTCGTCCAGCATCGCGACATGCTCCTGCTCGACGAGCCATTCGGCGCTCTCGATGCGCTGACGCGCGCAGGCATGCAGCGCTGGCTGCAGTCGATGTGGGAGCGCCATCGCTGGACCGTGTTGCTGGTCACCCACGACGTCCGCGAGGCGGTTTTCCTCTCCGACCGCATCTATGTCCTGACCGGGCGGCCGGCACGTGTCCAGACGGAGATCACGGTTCCGCTCCCCCACCCCCGCATCGACCTCGCTACGCCGGAAGCGAGTGCCGTCGAAGCAAGCCTGCTGCAAATCCTGCTCAATCCTGACCAAAGGAGCTGACCATGCCCACCCGCCGCCAGATCATAGCCGCTGCCTTGGCAGCACCATTCGTCCCGAGCATCGCATTCGCGCAGTCGAAAACGGTAACCGTCGCGCTCGACTGGACCCCCAACACCAATCACATCGGCCTCTACGTTGCGCAGGCAAAGGGCTTCTATGATCAGGCGGGGCTCAAGGTTCAGATCCTGCCTTACAGCGACACGTCCGCCGGCACGCTTGTAGCAAACCATGTCGCCGATTTCGGCATTCTCGGCGTCCTTGGGCTCTTTACCCAGCGCACGGCCGGCGCCGACCTCGTCGCGACGTATGCGCTGGTGCAGACCGAGACCGGTCGCCTCGTCTTCAATGCCGACCGCTCCGACATCAAGCGGCCGCGCGACCTCGATGGGCTGACCTATGGCGGCTTCGGCAGCGACTGGGAAACAGCCCTTATCGCCTCGATGATCCGGCACGATGGCGGCGAAGGCAAATTCGAGACGGTGACGCTCGGAACCTCGGCTTATGAAGCGCTCGCCAATGGCGCCGTCGATTTCACGCTCGAAGTCTACACATGGGAAGGCGTGAAGGCAGCGCTCGAAGGCGTCGCGCAGCGGGCGTTCCGCTATGCGGATTTCGGCGTGCCCGACCAGCACACCAACTTCATCGGTTCAAGCCAGGCATATCTGGACGCGAATACGGAAACCGCGGCTGCCTTCATCGCCGCCACGCGGCGCGGCTACGAGTTTGCCGTCGAGAACCCCGATGACGCGGCGGACATCCTGATTGCCGCCAACAGCGAGGTGCTGACCGACCGCGCGTTCATCCGCGCTTCGCTGCAGGCTCTCGTCGACGGGAACTACTTCAAGAGTGCCGAGGGCGCGATCGGAACGATAGATCCAGCCAAGATGAAAGCGACGGCAGAATACCTCGTCGCCGCCGGCATCCTGCGCGATAAGGATGGCGTTCCGCTCGCCGACCTTCCGGATTTCTCCGCCTATTACACGAACAAGTTCGTTGCCCAGTAGCCATGAACTCCGCCGCCAAAGTAAGGGCCGCGCCGGCAGAGGCTTCCGTCCAGCCCCTGACGCGGCCCCTCAAGAGACGGCGGAAGTGGCCTGAAACGGCGCCGCCTCTCGTATCTCAAAACCGCCAGATCAGCGGCACGATGAAGACCGCCACGACGAAAAACCAGATCAACAGCGGCAGTCCGAGTTTCCAGTAGTCGCCGAAGGCATAGCCGCCCGGTCCCATCACCATCAGGTTCGTCGGCGTCGCGATAGGCGTCAGGAACGCCCCTGCAGCGGCCACCGCCATGCTCATCAGCACGGGACGAGGCGAAATGCCCATGGCCGTCGCGGCCGCCACGCCGATCGGGATGATAATGAGCGCGGTCGCGGTGTTGCTGATGAGCTGCCCCATGATTGCGGTCAGCACGAATAGACCCGCGAGCAGGGCGAGCGGCCCGGCATCGCCGACGAGATCGACAAGATGCTCGGCCATCAGCTTTGCCGCGCCCGTTTCCATCATGGCGGTGGACAGCGGCATCATGGCCGCGACCAGTATCACCGTTGTCCAGCCGATGGCGCGATAGGACTGCTCGATGCTCATGATCCCCGACAGCACGATCGCACCGGCGGCGAGCAGGCCGGCCACCGCTGGCGGGACGATGCCCGTGGCAAGCAGCACGACCATGGCGACCAGGATGGCGACTGCCTGGCGTGCGCCCGGCCCCATCGGAACGGCCTGGCGGCGCACCAGCTCGGGCGAATTGACGACCAGAACGTCGGGATCGTTGAGATGAGAATCGAGGGCCTTCCACGTTCCCTGAAGCAGCATAGTGTCGCCGGCCTGCAGCTTGATTCCGCCGGCATTCCTTGCTGCGCTGCCGGCTGCGATCTCCGCACCTCCGCGCTGCACGGCCAGAATGATCAAATCGCCGCTTTCAGTGACCATGCCTGGGAAGACACTTTGACTGATCAGACCGGAGCGTGGCGGTATGACCACCTCGGCGAGGCCCGAGTTTCGATTGAACAGTGTCTCTTCGCCTTTTCCGGACGATCCCTCTTCGCGAAATGCGAGGTGCTTCTCCCCCGCGAATGCCGCAGCCGCCGCAGCCTCGCCACGCAGCAACAGGTGATCTCCCTCGTCAATGACCGGCCTGCGAAGCGGACCGGCCGTTTCACCCTCCTGGACGGCGACGAGCTGTAGTTCAGGATAGGCAGCGAGATCTATCGCCGACGGCGGCGCGCCCACATAGGGCGAATTCGCCCGCACCCGCATCAGATAGACGCCGCTGACCAGACCGTATTGCTCGACCAGAGTCTTGGCGTGGCGGCTGAAATCCGCGGGCATAGTCGCGCCGTTGCGCTCCGGGAGGAGTTGCTTTCCGAAGAGTATGATGATCGCCATCGTGCCTGCGAGCAGCGGCACGCCGACAAGCGCGAATTCGAAGAAGCCGAATCCGCCCACGCCCGCGTCATTCCCTGCATCTGACACTAGGACGTTCACGGGCGATCCAGTCAGCGCGAGCATCGAGCCGGCATGTGCGGAAAAGACCAACGGCATCAGGAGTTGTGAGGAATTCCGCTTGAGACGGACCGCGATGACGACCACCACCGGCAGCAGTGCTGCGACCGCACCGTTGACGCTGATCAGCGCGGTGAGCAGTGCGACCAGGCTCATGGTCAGCACCAGAAGGCGCGTGCGGCTTTCTTCGCCGGCTCCGCGGATCAGAAGCTGTCCGGCCCATGCCGTCACGCCGGTGACCTCGAGCCCGGCGCTAACGACGAAGAGCGACGCGATGAAGATGACCGCGGGATCGCCGAAGCCGCCGAGCGCCTGGCTGATCGTCAACACGCCGGTCGCCCACAGCGCCAATGCAACCAGCATCGAGACTATGACCACGGGCAGTCTGTTCGAGACGAACAGGACGATTGCGACGGCGATGATGGCTCCGGTGTAGGCTATCGGGCTCAATCGCTCAGCTCCGTGTCAAATGCCGGCATTGGCGGGCTCCTCGGCGAGTTCGCCAAAGCATGGGCGCGTGAGCCGACGCAGTCGGCCGGGGCCGGTTCCGAAGCTGGCCGTCGACCTTTACCGGGTATGCGCACTCCCGCTATCGCTCGTCCTCCAACGTCGCAATGAGCAGACCGAGGCGGCAGCCCTTCTCGTATTCGGCGAGGTTCACATACTCTTTGATCGTATGGATCTCGGCCTGGCCGGCGCCGATGGTGACGGTGGGAATGCCATGCTTGTCGAGCCAGTTGGCGTCCAGCCCACCGTTGGAGAACAGATATGCCGGCTCGATTCCCAGCATCGCGAGCGCCCCGGTGGCGCGCTTCACGATCGGAGTGTCTTCTTCCAGCTTGAAGGGAGGATAGGACGTCACATGGCTGAATTTCACATCAGCGGTCTCCCCTTCGTGGTCGACAACCGCCGCCTTTGCCTTGGCAAAGGCTTCCTTGTAACCTTCGGCGATCTTGGTGGCGAAGGCAGCGTCGGGGCTGCGCGCCTCGCCACGAATGTAAGCGTAGTCGGTGACGACATTGGTCGCGTCGCCGGCGGCGACCTTGCCGTCCTTGCCGCCGAAGATGCCGACATTGCTCGTGCCGCGCCCATCCGGCTTGACCACCTTGCCGAACCAGCCGGCGCTCCGCGCTTCCGCGAGGGCGATGGCTCCGACCAGCGTTGCCGATATTCCCTTTTCCGGAGCAACGCCGGCATGGGAGGCCCTGCCCTTGATCTCGACCTCCCAGTTCTCCTGCCCGACCGCGCCGACGATCAGTTCCGAGGCGCGCTGGCCGTCGACATTGATGCACATGACCGGCCCGCCGAGATCCGCCGGGTTCAACTCGCGGGCGCCGTGCAGCCCGCTTTCTTCGCGGACCGTGAACAGCAGGGTTATCGGTGGATGCGGGAGATTGTGCTTGATGAGCGTCTCGGCCACCACAACGAGCAGGGCGACGCCGGTGCGAGCGTCGCCGCCGAGTGCGGTGGTGCCGTCGGAGACGATGCGGTCGCCCTCGCGCCGGGGCTTGGCGCCCGCGCAGAGCGGCACAGTATCGAGATGGGTAGAGAAAAGCAGATGCGGACCCGGCCGCGTGCCCGGCAGATCGACGATCAGGTTGCCGGTTTCGGTCGGCAGGGGGATGCGCTTGTTTGCATCATCGAAGCGGATGGCCGAGGCCGGCACGCCGGCTTTCTTCAGCGCATCGCTGACCGCGGCGGCGATATTGGCTTCCTGGCCGGTCACGCCTTCGACCGAGAGGAACCGCATCAGATGCTCTTCGGCAGCCGCTACATCGAGTGGAATAGAGCTATTGCCCATGACATCCTCCGATCGTTCGAATTATTTTGTCCGGGGCCAGCCGAGCCCGGCCGTCACAGACCCCAGGGCAGGCCCAACGCCTTCCAGAGCGCGAAGAGAGCCGTCCACAGTACGAACATCCACACAACGTAAGGAAGCATGAGCGATACGATCGTGCCGACGCCCGCGGACTTGTCGTATTTCTGCGCGAAGCCGACCACGAGAGCGAAATAAGCGTTGAGCGGCGTGATCGCGTTCATCGGCGAATCGCCGACGCGATAGGCCGCAAGCACAGCCTCCGGCTCGACGCCGAGCTTCATCAGCAACGGGACGAACACCGGTGCGAAGATCGCCCATTTCGCGATCGCCCCGGTCAGCAGCAGATCGATGATCGCCACCACGACGATGAAGCCGAGGAGCAGCGGCAATGCACCGATATTGGCCGTCTGCAGGACGCCCGACAGGCTGAGCGCCATGACGGTGCCCATGTTGGTGTAGGTGAAGTACGCGACGAACTGGCTCAGCACGAAGAACAGGAAGATCGTGCCGCCCAGATTCTTGATCGACTTCTCGATCGCTCCGATCACCTCCGTCAGGGTCCGCATGGTACCGGCGCCGATACCGTAGGCCCAGCCCGTGACCAGGAACATCAGCATGATGAGCGTTATCAGGCCATTCATGAATGGCGAGGTGCCGATCAACTCGCCGGTCTCGGAATTGCGCAGCGGCGCCCAGTCGGGAATCGTCAGCAAGCAGAAAACCGCGACCAACCCGAGCAGGCCGAGGCCGGCAAACCTCAGGCCGCGCGACTCCTGCTCGCCGAGCATGGTGCTCTGGTCGGTCGTGGTGCCCGCGGAGGCTTTTTCAGGACTATAGGCTCCAAGGCGTGGTGCAATCATGCGGTCGGTTATGAACGCGATGACAACCGTCAGAAACAGCACCGATGCAAAGGAGAACCAGAGGTTCGACGCCAGCCCGATCGATCTGTTGGGATCGACGAGATGGGCCGCATCATTGGTGAACTCGACGAGGACCGCGTCGAGCGGCTTGATCAGCATGTTGACCGTGAAAGCGCCTGCCACGGCGGCGAAGCCGAGCGCAAGGCCGGCAAGGGGGTGCCGCCCGACAGCAAGATAGGCAATGCCGGCGAGAGGGATCAGGACCAGATAGCCCGCATCCGCCGCGATGCTCGCGAGGATGCCTACAAAGGACAGGATGTAGGTCAGCGCCCAGCGCGGAGATACCGCGACGAGCTTGTGGATCAGCGCAGTGACCAGCCCGGATTCTTCCGCGACGCCAGCGCCGATCATAGCCGCGATCATCAAGCCAACTGCAGTAAAGGCCATGAAGTTGGGAACGAGCGACTCGTACAGGAAACGAATGCCGTCGGCGTTCAGCAGGCTGCGGATCGCTGTGCTCGCTTCCTCGATCTCATGCGTTTCAGGGTTGATGCGCTCGTAAGTGACCGCCGTTCCAAAGGCCCCCAGCACGGCCGACAACGCGATTACGATGGCAATCAGGATGAGAAAGATGATCACCGGGTGGGGAACCATGTTCCCCACTTTCTCGACGCCGTCTAGAAATCTCTGCATCAGGGTCTTGGGCACAGCGTTCACGGTGGCCATTGCTTGCCTCCCTTAACAACCGTCCCGGAATGCCGCACCAGCTTCCAGGGCGACCACTTAGTGCCAAGTTGTTGGTTCGTACTTAGATTGCCGCCTAATATTAATGTTTACTAATATACTAACTTGACTAGCTCACTATACCACCTGAAGCGCAAGCCTCAAATAGCGCGCTTCCTTTTGCTTTTCTCAAACCTATAATGCGAATCTGGACTATACGCGAAAGGAGCGATCGGATGGGCGATCTCGCTTTCATCATCTTCTCCTCCGAGCAACAGTCCCGGGGAGCCCTGCGAAGGATGCCCGGCCCTTGAACGACGACGCTCCAGACGCTGGGGTCGTCATTACCGCGGCATCCAGCCTTACCGATTTCCAGCCGCTCAACGCGGCCGAGGCCAAGGTCGTCGCTGAACTGAGATCGGGAGATTTCGAAAGACTGGGCGACGGCCTTCGTCCGGAATGGGATGATCCGGCCAGAATCGTGCGCGCCGAGTTCATCCGCTTTCTTATCCTTGGCGGCGACGAAGGCTCCCGTCTGCACGAGAAGGGGCTGCGGCTCAGCGGCGCACGGGTGACCGGCAAGCTTGATCTCGAGGGTTGCCGGATCCCCCGCGACATCGGCCTCAAGGACTGCCGCTTCGACGCTCCGCCGGTGCTGCGTTCCGCCATCATCGACAATTTGTTCCTCGACGGCTCGGCTCTGCCCGGATTCCAGGCCGACGGCCTCGAAGCGCGCGGCGGCCTCTCCCTTCGTGGCGCGGTAGTCACCGGGGAGGTTCGGCTTCGCGGGGCGCGCATAGGTGGTAATTTCGAGGCGGACGGCGCTACCATCGACGCGCCGGACGAGGTCGCATTCGATGCCGACGGGCTGGAGGCGCGCGGAGGCGTGCTGCTGCGCGGCTCCGATATCCGCGGCGGCATCAATCTGTCGGGCGCGCGTCTCGACGCCGACGTCAACGCGGTCGGCGCGAGGATCGAACGGCCAGGCGGGGTGGCCCTGAATTGCGACGGCATCGCGGCGCGCGGCGACTTGGCCCTGCGGGGAGCGACCATTGCCGGCGAGGTTCGTGTGGTCGGAGCCGATTTTGGCGGCGATTTCGATTGCACGTCGGCGACGCTCGCGCAGCCCGGCGGTTATGCGCTGAGGCTCAACCGGGCCACGATCGACGGCGCTTTCTTCCTGAGGCAGGGCGCGTCGGTTCAAGGGATCCTCGATTTGACCGCCACCGTCATCGGCGCGATCGACGACGATCAGGCGTCCTGGCCGCAGACGGGCGAATTGCTGCTCAACCGCTGTCGCTATGGCGCGTTCATCGGCGGGCCCGTCGATGCGGCAAGCAGGCTCGACTGGCTGGCCCGCCAGGTGCCCGAGCGGTGGAAGGAAGACTTCTGGCCGCAGCCTTACGAGCAGCTTTCCACCGTGCTTCGGGAGATGGGCCATGACGAGGATGCCACTGCGGTCCTCATTGCCAAGGAAAGGCTGCAGCGGCGCGCAAGGCGGGCGCGGGCGAAAAATCGGGCGTTGCGGTTTGCTTTGGCGGTGATCGACGGCGTGCTCGCCGTTACCCTGCGCTATGGCCGCAAGCCTCTATATGCCCTGGTTTGGCTGATGATATTCTGGGCGGTCGGAGTGATCGTGTTCGAACTTGGCGAGCGATATAGCGCGTTGAAGCCCAACAGCGCGGTCGTCCTGCGCTCCCTCGAATGGACGATGTGCAATCTAGAGCAGACCGACAGCCGCTTTATGCCCACGGCCGGACAGGTCATTGCCGGGCGCGCGCTGCCGGGACAGACCCAACTGGCCTGTTTCCTCAGCCAGCCAGAAGCGTCCAGCTATCCGGAGTTCAATCCCTGGATGTTTTCGCTGGATGCGCTCTTGCCGGTCATGGAGATCGGACAGAAGGAATATTGGAGGCCGGACCCGTCGAAACCCAAGGGCACCTTCATACTCAACTACTATTATCTGCAGTCGGTGGTCGGTTGGGCGCTGAGCCTTTTAGCGGTCGCCGGCTTCTCGGGACTTGTCAAATCGAAATAGGCATCGGCCGGCTAACGATGCCGGGCACTGGCCACCCCAAAGGGACGGACGCGAGGCGAACACCTCAGACCTTTTGAACGGAGATCACGTTCCCGGATGTGTCGACGATGCAGTTGGCCCGAGCGCCGCCGGATTCCAGCACGACCTGGAATGTCTGGGCGTCGAGTTGGGAGGAACTGACGGGCAGTACGGCGGCGCTGTCGACCCCCAAAGGCGTGGCCGCAGCGGACGCACAGGTCAGTTGCAGGTCGGCCGGAGCCGTCTGGCCGGTATTGCGCACCGTGTCCGGTGCAGGTCCGCTCGACTGACAGCCGACGACCTGCATCGTCGCCAGAAGCGTCGCAAGCATCGCCGCACGATTGCGGTTCGGCGCAATTCGAAAGGGCGAACCGGGGGCGAAGGCATTGGACATTGGCGGTCAGACTCCTTTGTAGAGCGAAGCACCCTGCATCAAGACGATAACCTTTGCCCCTACGGCAACCCGGGAATGAAGGTCGGTGATGTCGTCATTGTTCATCCGGATACATCCTGACGAAACATCGAGCCCGATCGTCCACGGCTCCGGAGTGCCATGGATGCGGTAGATCGTGTCCTGATCGCCCTGGTAGAGATAAAGCGCCCGTGCTCCCAAAGGATTGTCCGGCCCGCCCGGCTGACCGCCAGCCCATTTCCTGGCGTTGGGATCGCGGGCGACCATTTCGGCAGGCGGCGTCCATGTCGGCCATTCGGCGGTGCGGCCGACCTTTACCATGCCCGCCCAGCCGAAGCCTTCGCGGCCGACGCCGATCCCATAGCGGATGGCGGTGAAATCGGGCTGGACCAGATAGAGGAAATGCTGGTTGCCATCGATGATAATCGTGCCGGGTTTCTCGGCGGTCCTGAATTTCACGATCTGGCGGCGAAACGCTTCCGGCACCTGCTTGTGCGCGGCGTAGTACGAGCGCGCTTTCTTGCGGTCGTATTCAACCCATTTGCGGGTTTTCGGATCGAATATCTGCGTCTCGGCGGCATAAGCGAGCGTAGCGCAGACGGCAACGCCGAGCGCAAGGCAGGCTGCTATCTTCGCGCCGAAGGTGCGGCCGCGGGACTGGGGGAGAAATGCCATGACGCCGCCTCTCTTTATTTCGACCAGGCTTCCAGCCGGTCCGCATGCGCCGCGATCCATTGCTGGGCATACGCCGCGGGGTCTTGCCTCTCCACTTCGAGCGCGTAGCTCATCTCCGTGATCTCCTCCGGTGTGAAATCAATGTTGGAGAGAAACGACGCGACCTTCGGCAGCCGCTCGCCCGTTTTCGTCGCGAACGCGATCTGGAAATGCGATGGCGCCCACGCCACAGGCGCGTTGGATTTGGTGAGCCAGTTCGCCGGATCGTCGGCGGGCAGAACGATGTTCCACTTGGCCTGGTCGTATTCGGGCTCGGTCAGTTGGACGATTTCGTGCAGATTGAAGACATGATGCGGGCTGTAACAGTAGAATACGATCGGCGTGTTTGTCGCAGCAGCTGCATCGACCGCCGCCATACCGACATCCTCCGGCATTTCGAGCAGTTTCACCGTTTCGGCGTAGCCGTAGCTTCGCGCCCGGATTCTCTCGATGGGGGTTGACGACCACGTCTCCGCGCCGATCCAGACTTCGCCCTGCCCGTCGCCGTCGGTATCGAGCACGGACGTCTTCTTCGGATCTTTCAGATCCGCGACATCCTTGATGCCGAACTTTTCGGTGGTTTCGCGGGTCGCGCAGAGCCCTTGCGTGGCCGACACCTTCTTCGGGCTGAGCTGGACCGACTTTCTCTCGTCGACATACTTCTTCACGACCGAATCGAGATTGGGCTGCCAAACTTCCGGGTGGATGTCGACTTCGCCCGAATCCAGTCCGGCGAATATGATGAGCGTCCCCATTTCCCGGACTTCGACATCCAGGCCCAGCTTCTTCTCGATGGCGTATTTGATGATGTTGGCGGAAGCCTGCCCCGATGGCCAGTTGGGCATGCCGACCACAAGGTCGGCTGCAAAGCCCGCACCGCACATTGCCATGAGAGAACCGAGAGCAACGCCGCTTCGCCGCAGCAAGCGTGTACTGGCCACCATACACCCTCCAGCCGTCGCCCCCGACGCGGACAAATCGCGATGCCCATGGGCATTCAGCCACAACCAAAGGGTTAGTGCCAGCGATTTTTTCATTCGTCTGCGGCAGCATATCTTTCAACGCAAGCGCTTCATATGGGTCGCGACTGGGTCAACTCACCCGGTCCGAAATCGCTTGAGCCAGGGTCGAAATCGTCTATGACCGACAAAGTCGATATCAAATGAGCATGCGTGCACGACCGTGAATGACATTGGCGATATACGGATCGGGATAATCGGTCTTGGCTATGTAGGATTGCCGCTGGCCGTGCTTTTCGCCAGCCGTTTTCCCGTGACCGGGTTCGACATCAGCGGGAAACGCATCGCCGAATTGCGCGAAGGCGTCGACCGCACACTGGAGGTCGATCGGCCGGCATTGCGCGCGACATCGGTACATTTCACCGCCTCTGCCGACGATTTGAAGTCGTGCAATTTCTACATCGTCACGGTGCCGACGCCCATCGACGCCGCCAAGCGGCCCGATCTCAGCCTGCTCAAGGCCGCCTGCAAGACCATCGGCGCGGTCATCTCGAAGGGGGACGTCGTCGTATTCGAATCCACCGTCTATCCAGGAGCCACCGAGGAAGATTGCGTGCCGGTGATCGAGCAGGCGTCGGGGCTTGTCTGCAATGTCGACTTTTTCGCCGGCTACAGCCCGGAGCGGGTCAATCCGGGCGACAAGCAGCATACGATCGACAAGATCGTCAAGGTCACTGCCGGGTCGACGCCCGAGGCAGCCGACCTGGTCGATCGGGTTTACGCCTCGGTCATCACCGCCGGCACCTATCGGGCGCCGTCGATCCGCGTCGCCGAGGCGGCCAAGGTCATCGAAAATACTCAGCGCGACGTCAACATCGCTCTTGTCAACGAATTTTCGAACCTGTTTCACAGGCTTGGCATCGACACGCTGAGCGTGCTGGAAACCGCCGCCACCAAGTGGAATTTCCTGCCCTTCCGGCCGGGGCTCGTCGGCGGCCACTGCATCGGGGTCGACCCCTATTATCTGACGCACAAGGCGCAGGAAGTCGGCCACCATCCCGAAATCATCCTGGCCGGACGGCGCATCAACGACGGGATGGGCGAGATCGTCGCATCGCGCCTGCTGCGCCTGCTGATGTCGCGCGGATTGAACGCGCCCCAGGCGCGCGTCCTGGTGCTGGGCTTCACTTTCAAGGAGAACTGCCCGGACATCCGCAACACTCGAGTGATCGACGTGGTCAGGGAGCTTTCGGGCTACGGCATAGAAGTCGATGTGCACGATCCCTGGGCCGACCCGCAGGAAGCGGAAGCTGAATACGGGATAAAACTCCAGACCAACCCGCAGGCGGGCGACTACCAGGGGGTGGTCCTCGCCGTCGCGCATGAACGTTTTCGGGCCCAAGGCAGCGAGGCGATCCGCAGCTTTGCCGCACCTGGCGGGGTCGTGTTCGACGTCAAAGGCGTTTTCCCCGCCGCCGCAAGCGATTTGCGTCTCTAGGAGACCGCCATGCGAATTCTGGTCACAGGCGCTGCCGGCTTCATCGGGTCACATGTCGCGCAAAGGCTGCTGGACCGCGGTGACGAGGTGGTCGGCCTCGACAATATCAGCGATTATTACGATCCGAAGCTGAAGCTCGCCCGGCTCGCGCGCCTCGAAACGAGTTCCGGTTTCCGCTTTCTGAAGGCCGATGTCGGCGACCGCGACGCGATGCGCGACCTGTTTGCCGGCGGCGGCTTCGACAAGGTCGTGCATCTCGCTGCCCAGGCGGGCGTGCGCTATTCGATCGAAAATCCCCACGCCTATGCCGACGCCAATCTCACCGGCTTTCTGGACATCCTCGAAGGCTGCCGGCACGCCGGCGTCGAGCACCTGGTCTATGCCTCGTCGAGCTCGGTCTACGGCGCCAACGCCAAACTGCCCTTCTCCGTTTCCGACAGCGTCGACCATCCAGTCAGCCTCTACGCCGCGACCAAGAAGGCCAACGAGTTGATGGCGCATTCCTACGCGCATCTCTACCGGCTTCCCGTCACCGGCCTCAGGTTCTTCACTGTCTATGGCCCTTGGGGCCGTCCGGACATGGCGCTGTTCCTGTTCACGCGCAAGATCCTGGCCGGTGAGCCGATCGACGTGTTCAACCATGGCGAGCACAGGCGCGACTTCACCTATATCGACGACATTACTGAAGGCGTGGTGCGCACGCTCGACAAGGTCGCGACGCCGTCGCCGGCCTGGAACCCGATGCAGCCGGACCCTGCCGTCTCGTCGGCGCCCTACAGGCTCTACAATATCGGCAACAATCAGCCGGTGCGGCTGCTCGATTTCATCGGCGCCATTGAAAAGGCGCTCGGCAGGAAGGCGGTGATGAACATGCTGCCGATGCAGCCGGGCGATGTCGAAAGCACCTATGCCGACATCGACGCCCTTGACGAAGCGGTCGGCTTTCGGCCGCGCACGCCGATCGAGGAAGGCATCGCCAGATTCATCGAATGGTACCGCGACTATTATCGCGCCTGACTTCCGCAGGCGCGGTTGACGCCGCAGCGAACGCGACCGGCCTAATGGCTGGGGCAAGAGGGCGTACATCAAACGAACGACGGAAAGCTGATGACGTCCATGCAAACGTCGGCCCGATGGCAGGCGAGCCCAAGTTGACCTGGCTAGTCCTCGCGGTCGAGCGGTCAACAGGGCGCTGCGGAACAGGGCGGCTCAGATGTTCGGCCCTTGGCTTGCCTGTTACTGGTGAACGATTGCGGTCCCATGCGGGGCTGCCTTCTCGCGTCCATGGCGAAACCAGAATTTATTAGCTGTCGCAAATTTAAAGCGTTACGTGGATGGCTCACTAAATTTTGCCTGCGCGGGGAGCTTAGAAAAAGGGCCGGCGTCCATGTGGGGTTCGACGAGGAGGGGACGAACGCCGGCCTTGGCCATATGGGGTTATGGCAACGGTCAGAGTATACGGCGGCGTGGCGCTTATTGCAGCTGGCCAATCGGATACGGCTATCCTTCGGAGAGCAATTTGCCGCCCACGGAAAGGCGCTCCGGCCTGCCACGAGAGGCAAAAAAATGTGCCGGCTAATCAGCGAAGAATATCCGCCCTGAAGCATATACGAAAGAGCGGTCCATCCTGATCATGCGCGTCAACCTGCAAAGCTGTCCCGGTTTCTAGCTCAGCATTGAATTCTCGGATAAATTCCACCATGGCGCCGGTCGCTCCTACCCACGCCGCTGTTCGGTCCGGGAGCTCGATACCTTCCGAATCATCCACCGATGAACCGTCGCGGGTGACGTGAAAGAAGTAGCGCGGCACGCTCCTCGTTCCTCAGAAAAAAGTGTCCGCTCCGCCTGCCTCGATGTATAGGCGTCCTTCGCTGCAACGTAGCCTACACAAAAGGGTCGGTGCCCGCTTTCTTTTGGGGAGAGTACGCAGGCCCTGCCGGCGATAGGGGCATATGGTACCGTCAGGCTATCGATGGCGAGGTGCTGCTGGTTGCAGCTTCGCCGAATTGATTAGGGCTATCGTTTCTTCGGCTTCTTGGCCTCACGCGCCAGGGCGGCGCGATGTAAATTCTATCAACCGCGTCGCCTTGTCGACAGAGATGTTGAATTTCTCCACGAAGGCCTCGGCCTCCTTGTCCACTAGCTTGTCGTTACGGTCGGTCCAACCGTTTTCGTCTGCTATGTGAATTCCCCGTCAAATGTAGACAGGCACCTCCGATGAATGCCTGTAGCTCTCACGAATTTGTATTAGTGGTCGGCCTTCTAGATTTGCTGGCATCTGGCTAATCAATAGGACAACGCCATTTTTGTTCTATTCTCGGATGCCGAATTCAGTTCTGTCGGCGCGCGGGGGAATGGTCGCATGATGGGGCTATGGGCGGATCGCAGCAGGCGCGGTGTAGTTGCGTCGCCGCCTTCATGAACCGGTCGATCTGTGGCTGGGTGAGGTGGTCAGTTTCTTACGCCTCTACAATAGGTGAGAATCGCCACACTAGGACATTATTCCTCGCAAGCGGTTCCACCGCAACTACCGGGCATCAGTTTGCCTTGGACTTGTCGACGGGCTTGAGGGCATCGTCGATGATGTTGTTCAATTGGTCGCGCAGCGCTTGCGCGAAACGAAGGTCAAAACGAAGACGCGCACAAACACGCGCCTCCGGCGGGTTGCCGACATCGACGACAGTTTGGGCTAGCGACAGATACACAACCCCTGCGAAATGTCGCGCCTCAACGAACAGGCTAGGAACGACGGGGGCAACGTCGTTCTCAACGATCAGCCACTCTTCGTCTGCGACCCGCAATTTCTTTCCGCTTTTTGCGACTACCTCGTTAGCCATCAGGCGTTCCTCACATGGGTTTGTCGGAGATGTATTTTCGGTACTTCCCCGCAGTCTAAACTATCTGGCGGCAAGGGCGTCTAGATAGGTCGTCTTCGTGGCGGGAATGAACTTGTCCAATGATACGGTCTGGAACGTGTCGTACTCGCGATTATAGGCTCCCAGGAAACAATCAAAGGTAATCAGACGTGGCGCTGTAGCAAGGATCGCCAGGTGCGTGGGGATCATTTCCGCAGTAGGACAGCGGCCAGGGGCAAACGTGCGCTGGCGGGGCTTCCAACCGAAATGAACGCCGCCTTCAGCAAGAGGCGAAGCAGCGGAAGGAAGCGGCTCAGAATTTGCGGTCGCGGTCGTGCTCGCGAGCCTTGGCTTCTATCCTGCTCCGCAGGAGAGCCAATTGGCTCATGAGAGCGTCCACCTCACGCAAGAGGCCCGCGAAATCGGTTTCGGATAGCTGCGTTTTGCCCATGACCGGGACTTATACGGTACTAGTCTTACTGTGTCATAAGTTTCGTTAACGATTGAT
>NZ_JAAKZF010000075.1 GCF_011045125.1 Allomesorhizobium camelthorni
TGACGCTGGTGCGCTCGTAGAGCTTGCTCAAGAGATGGAAGAGCAGCGCGCCGCCGGATGCACTGAACGGCAGGTAGCCCAATTCATCGAGGATGACGAGATCGGAATGGACGAGGCGGTTGGCGATCTGCCCGGATCTGCCTTGCGCCTTCTCCTGCTCGAGCGCATTGACCAGTTCGACGGTGGAGAAGAAGCGGACGCGTCTGCGGTGATGCTCGATCGCCTGCACGCCGATGGCGGTCGCGACATGGGTCTTTCCCGTGCCGGGCCCGCCGACCAGGACGATGTTGTTGGCTGCTTCGATGAACTCGCAACGATGGAGCTGGCGTACGAGCGCCTCGTTGATCTCGCTGCTTAAGAAGTCGAAGCCGTTCAGGTCGCGGTAGGCCGGGAACCGAGCCGCCTTGAGCTGATAGGCCACCGACCTGACCTCCCGTTCGGCCGTTTCGGCCTTCAGGAGCTGGGACAGGATCGGAATGGCGGCCTCGAAGGCCGGAGAACCCTGTTCGGTCAGTTCGCCGACGGCCTGGGCCATGCCGTGCATCTTGAGGCTCCTGAGCATGATGACGATGGCGCCACTGGCGGGATTATGACGCATGGCGCACCTCCACGGTCTTCCTCAAGGCGTCGTAGCGCTCGACATTGGCCTTCGGCTCATTGGTGAGCGTCAAGGCCTGAGGCGCATCGACGGTCGGCGGCATGAAGGGTTTGCCGTCGACCAGCCGGTGAAGCAGGTTCAGCACATGCGTCTTCGTCGGAACGCCCGCCTTCAGTGCCATCTCGACGGCCGAGAGCACGGCCTGTTCGTCGTGTTGAAGGACGAGCGCCAGGATGTCGACCATCTCGCGATCGCCGCCCGGCTTCCTGAGGAGATGCTGCTGCAATGTCCTGAAGGCATCAGGAAGCTCGACAAAGGGGGCGCCGTTGCGAAGGGCGCCCGGCTTGCGCTGAACGACGGCCAGATAATGCCGCCAGTCGTAGACCGTCTGTCCTGGCCGGTCATGAGAACGGTCGATGATGCGGCGGTGCTCGCAGATCATCTGACCTTCCGCGGCGACGACAATCCTCTCCGGGTAAACACGCAGGCTCACCGGCCGGTTGGCGAAGGATGCCGGAACGCTGTAGCGGTTGCGCTCCAGATGGACGAGGCGGGTCGGGGAGACGCGTTTGGTGTATTCGACGAAGCCGTCGAACGGACGTGATGCCGGCATGAGAGCCTGAGCTTCTTCGGCCCAGATATCGGCGATGGTTCCACGCATTTGCCCATGCGATGTCTGTCGCCAAAGCTCCTTACAGCGGCTCTCCAGCCATTCGATTCCCGCGACAGCCAGTGAAGCGCCCTATATCCTCGATGTGCTTCTGATGACGAGACCGGCAGGCTGTGAGCAATATGCTGCCACCGGCGGCTTCACCGATCACATCTTCGCCGTTTCCGCTATCCTTGGCTATGCCTTCATTCCGCGTATGCACGATTTCCCGTCAAAGCGACCTCTACGTATTGAAGCGAGCATCAGCGCAGGCCGCACCCTTGCATCGGCCGCGCCGTTAAGCGACGTACTTGGCCCGCTCCTCCGACAGCACAACGTCGTAGAGCCCTTTGTATTCCGAGGCTCTTTTGACGTAGCTGTAATAGCTGTCCATCAACTTGGCGACGAAATCGTTTGTGGCAGCCACTTCGTCCATAACCTCATGGGAGGCCTTGCGCAGCGCCTCCCATACGTCTTCGGGCAAGGTGCCGGTTGTCAGGCCTTCGACTTCTTTCAGTGCGGCCAGCCCGTCCAGGTTCATGTTCAAGGCATCCGCGGAGGAGCGGTTGGCTTCCGCTTCGGTCGCAGTGACCACGATCGTTTGCAGGTCTTCCGACAGGGCGTTCCACGCATCGAGATTGATGCCGAATTCGATGCCCCCATACACGTCGCCGAAGGACGGGGCGTACATGTGGGACATGATCTTCTGGAGACCGAACGCCTGGTCGAATGACGGCCCCACCCATTCGGCGCCATCCAGAGCGCCCGACTGAAGGGCCGGAAAGATTTCTCCGGGCGGGGTCGAAACCGCATTCATGCCGATCTTGTTGAGGACGCTGGCCCCGAAGCCAGTCACCCGGAAATTGAGACCCCGCAGATCGTCAAGTGAATTGATCGGTTTCTTGAACCAGCCGAAGGTCTGCACACCCGAGCCGCCGGCAATGAATATCTGGAGGCCGCGAGGATTGGTGAATTCGTCGAGCAACTCCTGCCCGCCGCCGTAATACATCCACGCATGCATTTCATCGAAAAGCAGACCGAACGGGCCGGAGAAAAAGAAGGCATGCGAGATATCGCGGCCGGCAAACCAGGAACCGGACCCGTGATAGGCCTGCGCCGTGCCGTTCTCGACCGCCTCTTGCGTACCGAAGGGAGGCACGAGTTCGCCGCCTCCATAGACCGTTACGTTAAGTTCGCCTCCCGACATCTTCGTGATCCTCTCTGCCCAGCGTTGCGCCGAGACGCCAGGACCTGGCAGGTTCTTGGGCAGGGAAGTCACCAGCTTCCAGTCGTGTTTGGCCTGCGCGCGGCCTATCGCCGGCGCGGCGAGAGCCGTTGGAAGAGCTATTGCGCTTGTCGTCAGAAATTTACGCCTGTGCATTTTCGTACTCCCCTTGTTTTGTCTTGTTGACATCACTTGAAGATGACACCCGGAAGCCATGTGGCGAGTGCCGGAAACGCGGCGACCAGCGCAAGTGCCAGCAACTGAAGCAGGATGAAGGGCGTGACCGAGGCATAGATGTCCCGTGTCGTCAGTGCGGCTGGCGCGACGGAACGGAAATAGAAAAGCGCATAGCCGAACGGCGGCGTCAGGAAGCTCATCTGAAGGTTCATGCTGATCAGGATGGCGAACCACACGGGGTCCACTCCCGCCGCCATGAGCGGCGGAGCAGCCACCGGAACCACGATGAAAATGATTTCGATGTACTCGATGACGAAGCCGAGGAAGAAAATGACGACCATAACCGCGAGCACGGCCGTGGCGGTTCCTCCGGGCAGCCCGGTAAGCAGGTCCGCGACCATTTCGTCACCGCCCAGGCCGCGAAAGACCAGCGAAAGCATCGTGGCGCCCAATACGATCAGCGTCAGCATCGACACCACCGTGGCTGTGCTCGAGGCCACGCCGATCAGTTCGCCTTCGCGCAACTCCTGCCAGACCGCCAATGCAACGCCGGCCACCAGAACAACCAGCGACGCCAGCCCCACCGCCATAAGGAGCGGCGATGCGTTGGCACCCCCGTACGCCTTCACCACGACCAGCAGGAAGGCGGCCGGCAGCACGGCCAGGATGATGGGCCGCCGCCAGGCCGAAACGGATTGTCGCTCTATCGCCACCAGAACCAATGCGCCGGCTGCACCCAGTGCGGCACTTTCTGTGGGCGTAGCCACGCCGCCAAGGATTGAGCCGAGGACGAGAAGGATAAGCGCGAGCGGTAGGACCAGGGCGTTGATGACTTCTCCCACGCCCGGCTTGCGTTGCTCACCCGTTGCCGAGAACTGGCGGATCGGCGGGCAGGTTTCGGGACGAACGCGGGAAAGGACGAATGTATAGAGGAGGTAGAGACCGACGAGCACCAGCCCCGGCAGCAGCGCTGCGGCAAACAGGTCGCCGACCGAGACCGGCTCTGGGGCAAAGTCGCCAACGGAGCGCCGCCCGCTCTGATAGGCAGCCGATATCTGATCCGACAGGAGGATCAGCAGGATCGAAGGCGGGATAATCTGGCCCAGCGAACCTGAGGCACAGATCACGCCCGAAGCCAGGCGTGGCGAGTAGTTGACGCTCAGCATGGCGGGAAGCGCGATCAGCCCGAGCATGAAAATCGTCGCGCCGATCACCCCGGTCGACGCCGCGAGCAGCGCCCCCACTATGATGACGGCATAGGAAAGGCCACCCCGTTGCTCACCGAAGAGCGCACCGGCGGTGAGCATCATTCGTTTGGCGATGTCGGCCTTCTCGAGAAGACTCCCCATGAGCACGAAGAGCGGCACAGCAACGAAGACGGGGTTTGTCAGCAAGCCGAAGGCGCGTGACGGGAACGCGTCGATGAAGGCAAGATCGAAGGCTCCCGTCAGTGCGCCCAGGATCGCAATCAGAAACGGAGCACCAAGCAGAACGAAACTGACCGGCACGCCAGAGAGGATTCCTCCAAACAGAAGCACGCCCAGAAGAATGAGCAGGAGTTCATGACTCATCATGCCGCTCCATTGAATAGGGGGCGCGGCGAAGCGCCATGAAAACCGCTACGGTTGCGAGCACGAGGAACACCAGGCTGAGCAGCGTTTTCAGGATGAAATAGCCAGGCAACCCGCCATAGGTCGGAGAGGATTCGAGTACCGTCCACGATCTGACGGTGGCGCCCAGAGAGGCCCAGCCGGCGTAGGCCATCGACGGGAAAAGGATAACCAGAAGCGCAAGCCGGTCGATGCGACGCCGGCTTTCATCGGCCCACCGGTTGTAAAACACGTCCACCCTGACGCTGACGTCCCGGATCAGGACGAACAGCGCGGGCAGCAGGGCCGAGACGAAGAAGCAGTAGACCAGGAAATCGAACGCCCACGGCCATCCGAGCGAAAAGACATAGCGCAGAGCAACGACAATGATCTGTGCGGACATGAGCAGCAGGACGACGAAGCCTGCCGCTATTCTCGCAACCGCAGCGGATCTGGAGATCAACCTAGTCATGGAACGCCCCCGGGTCAGGTGTTCTGCGCCGCAGACTAGACCATGCGCTCTCGAAGGAAGCGGCTGTTGATCTGACGGCGGCTTTTCCGAACATGTCCCTAAAACCCCAACGCCAAGCCATCCTTGCGAGGATCACTTCCGCCTTCGAGGATCTTTGTCTTCAGGTCGATGCGGATCGCCTGCGCGCCTCCCATTCCTACAGGGGCGCGGGTCACCTCATGCCCCATCTCGGTGAGTCTGACGGCCACGTCGTCTGAGTATCCGCGTTCCAGCGCAAGTTTTCCGGTGGCCGGATCGAGGAAGCTGCGCGGACCGTCGATCGCCTCCTGGATATCCATGCCGAAATCGACAAGATTCGACAGGAAGTGGGCGTGTCCCGTTGCCTGGAACGGGCCGCCCATCACGCCGAAGGGCATGGCGTAGCTCCCCGCCTTCTCGACAAATCCGGGAATAAGTGTATGGAGCGGCCTGCGGCCGCCCTTGAGTTCGTTGACATGGCCGGGTTGCAGGGAGAACCCGGCGCCTCGGTTCTGGAAACTGATTCCGAACCGAGCCGAGGCCAGTCCGGAGCCGAAAGGCCAGAAGGTCGAATATATCAGCGAGACCGCGAGACGGTCCTCGTCGACCACGCAGATATAGACCGTATCGCGATGAAGAGCCTCCGCCCTTTGATCCACATCGCGGCAGGCTCGCCGCGGATCGATCAGGTCCGCCAGGGTGTCGGCCGTTTCGTCGCACAGCATGTGCCGCACACGATCCTCGGCTCCGGCCGCATCGCCAATGAAGCGGTCGCGTGCGCCATAGGCCAGCCGCGTCGCCTCGGCCTCAAGGTGCACCCGTTCGGCGCCATTGGGATCGAGCCTGGAGATGTCGAAGCGCTTCAGGATCTTGGCCAGGAGCAGCGCGGTAGCCCCCTGCCCGTTCGGCGGCAGCTCGATTAGATCGTGACCGTGATAGTTGATGCGGATCGGCTCCACCTCGGTTGCGGCGGTGTTGGCGAAGTCATCCGCGGTGTGGCAGCCTCCGGCAGCACGCAGGGTGTCGAGCATGTCCTGCATGATTTCGCCGGCGTAGAAAGCGTCCCGGCCGTGCCTGGCGACCAGCCGCAGGGCTTCGGCCTGCGCCGGTGAGGCGAAGATGCTGCCTGCCGCATAAGGCTCGCCCTGCCGAAGATAGTGCTTGCGCCCCGCGCCCTGGAGACGCGGCCCGAACTCCTTCCAGTCGAGCGCGGACCGGTGACACACCGGCACGCCGTTTTCGGCGTAGTGAATGGCTGGTTGAAGGACTGCAGCAAGATCGAGACGGCCGTACGCGCGCACTAGCTTGTCGAACGCGTCGACTGCGCCTGGCGCGGTTACGGAATGGATCGAGTCCAACGGTATCGCATCCAGGCCCTGTTCGCGAAGCATCGCCGCATCGAGCCCCATAGGCGCGCGTCCGGAACCGTTCAGGCCTGAAATCACACCCGTTTCAGGATCGCGGACCATCGCGAAGACGTCACCGCCAAGCCCGCACATCATGGGCTCGCAGAAGCCTAGCACCGCCGCCCCGGCGACTGCCGCGTCGACAGCGTTTCCGCCCTGTTTCAGCATGTCGAGGGCGGTCATCGCAGCCAGGGGGTGGGAGGTTGCGCACATCGCTCCGGCAGCAAATGCAACCGACCTTCCGGGGCCGCTATAGTGGTGCATTCAAGCGCCTCCTTGCCCCGAACGGTCCGGCGACGGCTTTGGCGGATCGAACGGTCCGGCAGCTGTCTGGCCGGTCCAGCCGGTCAATGCCTTCACCGCGGTGTCACCAAATAGATGGGCCACATGACCGTAGGGATGCCGCCCGGCCGGTTCGTCACCGCCAGCAGTGGCCAGCGCGCTGGCCTCCTCCAGAATACCCTTCACGACCAGAAAGCTCCCGCCAATATGATCGATCATCAGACGATGGGCCGCTTCCGGATCCCGGTTCAAAACGGCTTCCACAATCTGCTCGTGCTGCCCGTGCGGGACGTGCAGTTGGGTGTCGAAATTCGGCAGAGTGTACGGCGCTGAACTGTACAGTTCGACGCGCATCCGCGTTTCATTGGCGACAGAACACAAGGCCTTGTTGTGCGCGCCCGTGTGCAGAAGTGCGTGAATTCTCGCATCCAGGTCGCGGCTGGCTACACGGTCTCCCTGCCGACTCGCTACGCGGGACTGATCGATAAGCAACTTGAGGGAAATGCGCTCGGCCTGGGTCATTCGCTCGGCCGCGTAGCGGGCGCAAATCGCCTCGATTTCGCCCAAGGCCTCAAATGAACTTTCCAGTTCCGCCATGCTCAGCGCCCTGACACGGGCCGAGCGTCTCGGCCGTATCTCGACCAGACCAGCGGTGCCCAACTGCTGAAGTGCTTCGCGAATAGGAGTCCGCGAGACCCCGAAGCGTGAGGCAAGCGATTGCTCGTCAAGTCGCTCGCCCGGCCTCATGCGACCGGAGAGGATCAGGTCCGCGATCTCGTTTTTCAGCCGGTTTCCAAGCATGCCCTCTCCCCTCCCCACATACCTTCTCACTTCTTTGTACGCAGAACAAGTGTCTTGTATACGGAAATTGATTCATCAATATCAATCAATATCTAACATCCTCTCAGGCATGAAAATTTCGGGAGCTTCCGCGTGGCGCGAGCCCGGTCAGCCGCAACCCGCCTCAAAGTCGCGATCTTGAGGTTATGCCATCACCACCGGGTCGATCGGCCCCAGCGGGCCGCCGGTCGCAATCTCCACGGCGCGGGCAACCGCCAAAAGCCTGGCCTCCCCGCGATGGTGCCCGATGAGCTGTAGCCCGATCGGTATTCCGTCACGAGTCAGGCCGACCGGAACGGAAATGGCCGGTAGCCCGACAGTGGTCGCGAGGAAGGAAAACCGCAGCCAGGAAATATAGTCTTTAAGCGGTACGCCATCGACCTCGGTCGGATATTCCTCTTCCACAGGACCGGGCATGACACCCACGACCGGGCAGGCGATCACATCGAAGTCGCGCAGGAAGCCGACCGTATTGTCGAATAGGCGCGACCGGTTCAGCTGGGCATCGTAGACATCGTCGATGGTCAGGCTGCGCCCGAACTCAATGTTTTCGCGCAAGGTCCGCTTGAAATGCTTCTGTATTGCGTCCGGCGCCCGGCCCGGCAGCGCAGCCCATAGCATCGCCCTGAGGACGCGATAGGTTTTGTCCAGTTCGGGAAGCTCCGGGCAGTCCTCCACCACGACGGCGCCCTCACCCTCGATCTTGCCGAGCGCGTCCCGGAGGCAGCCATCCATTTCCCGCGAAATGACGCCGAATCCATTCATGTCAGCGGTGAATGCGACGCGGACTTTGACGTCGGCCCGCTCCACCGCCTGCTGATACGGGGTCGGGGGTGCGGGATACGACAGCGGTTCGACCGGACTGAAACCTGCCATCGCATCGAGAAACAGGGCCGCGTCGCGCACGCTGCGCGCCATCGGACCTTGGACGCCTTCGGTGTGAAATCTCATCGTCGAAGGGCCGCCACCGGCTACACCGGGGCTGGGACGCAGACCCACCACACCGCAATAGGCGGCCGGCGTGCGCAGCGAGCCGGCGAGGTCCGATCCCTGGGCAAGCCAAACCTCCCCCGTTGCGAGCGCGGCGGCCGCGCCGCCCGACGAACCGCCAGCGTTCAGCCGAGTGTTCCAGGGGTTCCGAGTGACCCCGAAGACATCGTTGAAGGTGTTCGCGCCCGCCCCGAATTCGGGGGTGTTCGTCTTGCCGACGACAACACCTCCTCTTGTCTCGAGGCGCCGGACCAGCGGGTCCGACTTGTCGGGGACGTAGTCCGCCAATCCCAGCGTACCCATCGTCGTGCGGACGCCGGCAACCTCGGTCAAATCCTTGATCGCAATTGGCAGGCCGCCGAGCCAGCCAGGCTCGCCCGCCTCGTCAACGGAAATCGCGCCCGCCGCCGCTTCCGCCCTGTCACGACAAAGCGTGGGCATGGCGTTGATGTGGTGGTCCACCGCCTCGATGCGACTGAAGGCTGCCTCGACCAGTTCTGCTGGGGAGATCTCCTTCTTTCTCAGAAGGGCCACGATCTCATGGGCTTCGCGAGTGCAGAGTTCAGGGCCGGTAAAGTCTGGGGTGGACATGTGGTTTTCTCCGGGCGGTGACGCGCCGCCTATCCTCGCGTTGGTAAGCACAATCTCGGTGGTCGTCACGGAAGTTTTCGAGCAGGATTTCGATGAAATCTAGTACGACTTTGCGACGAACAATGTACTCGGCGAGGCTTTTCTGCTCCGCCTCCTCTATGGCCCTCCGGCGGCTTCAATAGCCGCCGCGAAGGTGGCCCTGAACATTAAAGGGGCACAGACATTGAGAGCCTCGAAACCCCATACGGTACGCCGCTAGGCAGGAAGTGCGGCTGAGGCACGCCGCCAAAGACGCGGAAGGCATGGTTGTGCGCGTCGAACAACGGCCCAACGGTGCATGACGAGGCGCAGGTGCCGTTTGGCGGAACGAAGGCGTCCGGATATGGTGGTCGCTTCGGCGGGCATGCGCGATCGACGAGTTTACGGAGCTTCGCTGGTTCACGATCGAGGACGCCGGTCAGCATTATCCGTTCTGAGGACGGGGCGAAACAGTAGGGCGAACGGGGAGAAGGTGCAGTGAGGCCGAGATAATACACTGGGAAATACTTCATGGCTGGCTATTGTCAGCCTGTTCGGCCGGCAAGGGAGGACCGGGTCGGTCGTTGGTCGGAAGATGGCGAACAGATCTCGCTGCTTGATAGAAAACGGAACCAGCGCCCGTCGGGCGGTGTCGCGGCAGTTCCACAAGATCTGACACCGGCAACAAGTGGAGGAAAACCATGATGAGACGCAGAGAATTTCTTGCAGCGGCGACTGCCGTCCTGGCGGCGCCCGTGGTGCTCAAAAGCGCATTTGCCCAGAGCCCGGAAGTCGAACTCAAGCTTCACCATTTCCTCGGCCCCAAATCGCCGGCGCACAAAGACATGCTCCAGCCCTGGGCCGATGCGATCCAGAACGAATCCAAGGGCCGCATCAAGATCGAGCTCTATCCGTCGATGTCGCTCGGCGGCGCGCCGCCGCAGCTTTTCCGACAGGTCGCCGACGGCATCGTCGACATCGTCTGGACCGTGAACGGCTACTCACCCGGCCTGTTTCCGCGTTCGGAGATCTTCGAGCTGCCGACGATCTTCACCAACGACGTCGTGGCGGTCAATCTCGCCATGCGGGATCTGTTCGAGAGCCACCTCGCCGAGGAATACCAGGATGTGCATGTGCTCTTCATGCATGTGCACGCGGGACAGGGCCTGCACATGGCCAACGCGCTGGTTCGGACGCCGGACGACGTCAAAGGCAAGAAGCTGCGCGTTCCAGGGCCGACCGGAAACGCGATCGTCGAAGCAATGGGCGCGACCCCGGTGACCATGCCGGTTCCCGACCTGCCGCAAGCGCTCACGACCAACGCGGTCGACGGCGCGCTGATCCCCTGGGAAATTATTCCCGCGCTGCAGCTGCAGGAATCGACGAAATACCAGATCGAAGGCCCCGACAATCACCGCTTCGGCACCACCACCTTCCAGGTCTCCATGAACAAGGCCCGTTGGGAAAGCCTGCCGCCTGACCTGCAGGAGATATTCACCAAGCACAGCGGCGAGGACTGGCTGCGCAAGGTGGGAGAGCTCTGGCGCGCCAATGACGACTTCGGCATCAAGATGGCGGTCGAAAGCGGCAATGAGCACATCGTGCTTACGCAGCAGGAGATGGACGCCTTCAACAAGGTGATGGCGCCAGTCGTCGACCGCTGGATCAGCGAACACGCGAGCGCCGGTTTTAATGCCCAGGCGCTGGCCGATGCGGCTCGGAAGGCGCTGGCGGCGCGCAAGTCGTGAACGCAGGCAGGGTGCTGTTCCATCCGGCGGAAGGGGGCGAAGAGCCTCCTCCGCCGGCAAGTCGCTCCCGTTTATTCTCGGTGTTCGCAGTCATCATCCGCTGGTGGGCGATGCTGGGCGGGCTAATCACGCTGGTGCTGTCCATCATGACGGCGCTGAGCGCCATATCGAATATCCTGTTCGACGCTCCATTTGCAGCCGATTACGAACTGGTGAAGCACTTTGTCGCCATCGCGATTTTCATGTTCCTGCCCTATTGCCAGCTGACTGGCTCCAATGTCACGGTCGACATCTTCACCGAAGGAATGGGCGAGAGAGGCAAGGCGGCCATGGCTGCCTTTTCGTCGCTGTTCGCGCTCACCTTTTCGCTGCTTCTGCTGGTCCAGATGTATGGCGGGCTGTTGAGCTATATCCGTTATCGGGAAACGACGCCGGTGCTCGGCCTGCCCTTGTGGACGGCTTTCCCGCCCATCCTGGTCTCGCTCGCTTTGCTTGTCCTGGCCTCCATCATTACCCTGTCGGAGGGCTGGAAGGGCTTCAGATCAAATCGGCCGCAGCCGCCCCACCCCATACCGAACGAATAGCGGGACAGACCGGGCATGTTCGACAGTTTCGTCATCGGCATTGCGGGGCTTCTGTGCCTTCTCGCTCTGATCGCAGTACGAGTGCCCATCGCATATACGATGATCCTGGTCGGCATCGCAGGCATCACGCTGCAATCCGGTCCGGCTATCGTGCTCAACCAGCTCAAGGATCTGGCCTACGCGCAGTTCTCGATTTACGACCTGTCGGTCCTGCCGATGTTCATCCTGATGGGCGGGCTGGCCTCGCGCTGCGGCCTGTCGAAGGATCTTTTCCGGGGCGCCAATGCCTGGCTCGGCCGCTTCCGCGGCGGTGTGGCGATGGCGGCGGTCGCAGCCTGCGGCGGGTTCGGGGCAGTCTGCGGATCGTCGACGGCCACCGCCTCCACCATGGGCCAAGTCGCCCTGCCCGAGCTCAAGCGCTACAAATATTCGCCCTCGCTGGCGACCGGAACCATCGCAGCGGGTGGAACGCTCGGCATCCTCATCCCGCCCTCGGTCGTGCTTATCGTCTATGCGATCATCGTCGAGGCGAACGTCGTCACGATGTTCGCCGCCGCACTCATTCCGGGGCTGCTGGCAATGCTGCTCTTCATGCTGACCGTGGCGCTCTACGTACGCATCGTTCCCGGCTCCGGGCCGCAGGGCGAGGCGGTGCCGCGCGGAGAGCTGATCTCCGCGTCGATTGCCGTTGTCCCGATACTCGTCGTCTTCGGCATCGTCATCGGCGGCATCTATGCCGGCATATACAATCCGACGGCGGCCGCAGCGATCGGTGTTTTCCTCGTTGCAGCTTTCGGGCTCATAATGCGCCGGCTCTCGATCCGCGGCATAGGCGAATCGCTTCTGGAAACGGCGCGCACCAGCGGCATGATTTTTCTGATTCTGCTCGGCGCGGAACTGCTCAAGATATTCATGGCGCGTGCAGGCGTGCCGCAGGCCGCGGCGGCGAGCCTCCAGGACAGCGGCCTCTCGCCGATGGCGATGATGTTCCTCGTAATCGTCATCTTCCTCATCCTCGGCTGCCTCATGGACAGCCTATCGATGGTCATCCTCGCCATCCCGTTCTTCTGGCCGGTGGTGGCGGGTCTCGACTATGGCCTGGACCCGGGCGAGTTGAAGATCTGGTTCGGCATCATCATCCTGATTGTCGTCGAGCTCGGGCTGATTACGCCGCCCGTCGGCCTCAACGTCTTTATCATCAACTCGCTCGACCGGAGCGTGCCCATGCGCGAGACGTTCAAGGGCGTGATGCCGTTCTTCGCCAGCGAGATGGTTCGCATCGGCATATTGCTGGCCTTTCCGGCGATCTCGCTCTTCCTGCCGCGGCTGCTGATCTAGCCTGGGAATACCAGCTCAAGCGCTGGCGGCAGTAAGTCAGGACATGCCGCCGAGGTAGATGCGATGCAAACGCGTCCGCGCTCTGTCGCAAGGCCGCGCAATCCCCATCATAAACCATGCGCCCGCGGCGCATGACAGAGGCGCGGTCACGGATCGACAGGGCGAGCGCGGCAAACCCCTCGACGAGCACGATGGCCCGTCCCTGGTTGGCGAGCTTGCGCACCGCCGCCATTGGCCGGGTCACCACGACCGGCGCCAGGCCGGCCGTCATTCGTCGATCAGGAGCACTTTCGGCCGCCCATGCAGGGCTCTCGCTATGATCAGCATCTGCTGCTCGCCGCCTGAGAGCAGGCTGGGGCTGCTGCAGCGCCGCTGCACAAGCTCCGGAAACAGATCGTAAGCCTCGGAGAGTTCGGCTTCGGGATGTCTGCCGACGCGAAGGTTCTCCTCGGTGGTGAGCTGGCGGAAGACGGTTCTGCCCTGCTCTACATGGGCAAGGCCGGCGCCCTCGACATCAGGTGGCCCTGTTCTGCGGCGGCGCGCGGCCGCCGCCATCGGCGATGAGCACGGCGCCGGTGACGAATGAGGCATCGTCCGACGCAAGGAAAAGGCAGCAGGAGGCGATCTCCGACGGGGCGGCGATGCGGCGCAGCGCAATCCTCTGCGTGAGCGCCTCGAATTCGGCCTCCGTCGACGAGCCATTCTGCAGAGCCGCAATTTCCATCTCGTGTTCGCTCATCGGGGTGCGGACCCAGCCGGGCGCCACCGCGTTGGCGCGCACGCCCTCCGGACCGTGCGCGTAGGCCAGCGTGCGGGTATAGGAGACCAGCGCGGCCTTGCTGGCCGCGTAGCTGGCATTGCTGGCGCTGGCGTTGAACGCCGCCACGGATGCGATGTTGACGATGGAGCCGCCCTGCCGCCGCAAAAGTGGCAGCGCTGCCCGGCAGACCATCATCGCGCCGGTGACATTGACGGCGAACGTCTTCGACCAGGCTTCGTCCGAGACGGTGGCCGGCTCGTCGATTGTGATCAACCCCGCCGCATTGACCACAATGTCGATGCGGCCGCCGCAGGCTGCTATCGCGGCGGCGATGTCGTCGGGTTTGGTCACGTCGCCGTGCACGGCGACACCGCCAGAAGCGGCAGCCGCATCGTCCAGCGCCTCGCCGCCAAGGCCGAACAGCACGGGCCTTGCGCCGTGACGGGCAAAAAGTTCGGTGGTGGCCCGCCCCATGCCGGTGGCGGCACCGGTGACCAGCGCCGTCTTGCCTTCGAGACGAGCGGTCATGCGAGCCCCCAATGCCGCTCGACGGCAAACCCGGTCTCGGGCAAGGTCGCGCCGCCATCGACAGTGATCGTCTGGCCGGTGACGTATTTTGCCTCGGGCGAGGCCAGATAGAGCATGGCGTAGGCGACGTCGTCGGCTTCGCCAACGTGCCCGACGGGCACGTGGCGACCGATCTTTTCCATCATTTCAGGGCTACTCAGCGTGCCGCGGCCGGGTTTGGCGATAAAGCCGGGCTCGACGCCGTTCACCGTGATGCCGTCGCGCGCGAATTCGAAGGCCGCGCCGCGGATGAAGGCGTTCACGCCCGCCTTGGCAGCGGAATAGTGCACCCCGCCCGCCATTGCGCGCCGCGCCGAGATAGACGAGGTGACCAGGATGCGGCCGAACCTGTTCTTGCGCATATGAGGGACGGCAGCTTGGGTTAGCCAGAAGCAGGCTTTGAGGTTCAGGTCGAGCGCGTCGTCCAGCTTCGCCTCGTCCATGTCCTCGATCGAGGCCCAGGGGCAGCCGCCGGCATTGTGGACCACGATGTCGAGCCGTCCGTGGCGTTCCGCTACCCCGTCGACTAGCGCCCGCGCGCTCGTGCGGTCCAGAGGCGGCAGTTGAACCGCATGTGCGTTCAGTCCGCGCGCGCCAATCCCCATGACAAGTTCCTCGGCGGCGTCGAGGGTCCGGTTCGCGGCGATTGCCGTCGCGCCGGCTTCGGCTAAGCGGGTGACGATCGCAGCGCCTATGCCGCGCCCGCCGCCGGTGACGAGCGCGACGTTGCCGGAGAGATCGAAGCGCGCCATGGCTCAAACCACTCCCGCATCACGTACGAGTTCGACGAAACGGCCGAGCACGTTGGTATGCCGATCCACATCCTCGGCGGTCGTCGCGGGGCACATCAGGAACATGGTGTGGAACGGCGTCACCAGGATGCCTTCGTTCATGTACAAGGCGTGCAGAAGGGTCTCGAGATCGCCGCGCCGTGTCGCAATCACGTCGGCGCCGCTTCTGGGTGGCTCGGGCGTGAACATGATCTCGGCACGCGCGCCGATCTGGGTGACGTGCCAGGGCAGCCGGTTCGCTTCGATGATGCGGCGCGCGCCTTCCGCCAGACGGGAAGCGTTGGCGATCATGGTTGCGTAGTTCTGCGGCGTCAGCACTTCCTCCAGCACCGCGCGCATGGCGGCGACGGTAAGCGCGTTGCCGGCGAGCGTCCCGCCTATGCCGAGATGCGCGGATTGCCGTTCGCGCGGGTTAACATGAGGGACGATCTTCCAGAGCCGGTTGGCGACTTCCTGGGAAACGCCGAACATGCCGGCCGGAATGCCGCCGGCGATCGCCTTGCCGGCGACGAAGATGTCGGGCTCCAGCCCATGGAGGCGCGTGTAGCCGCCCGGCCCGCAGGAAATCGTGTGCGTTTCGTCGATGATCAGCACAGTGTCCGTCCGCCGGGTGATCTCGCGCAGCGCCCGGTGAAAACCGTCGGCAACCGGGATCATGCCGAAATTCGTCATCAGCGGCTCGGTCAGCACGCAGGCGACGTCGCCGGGGGCGAGTGCGCGCTCCAGCGCCTCGATATCGTTGAACTCGACAACCTTGGAGACCGCCGAATGGTCGACGCCGTTGGGGTGGATCATGTTGCGCATGCCGATCCGGCCGTCGCGGATCTCGACATGGGCTTCCTCGACGCCGCCATGGTAGCAGCCGGAAAAGACCAACACTTTGTTCCGGCCGGTGATCATGCGGGCAATGCGGATCGCGCCGCGATTGGCGTCGGTGGCCGAGGTGGTCAGCGTCCAGTAAGGCAGGCCGAAGCGGCGCGAAAGCTCGGCACCGACCCAGAGGCTGTTCTCGGTCGGCAGCATCATGGTCGCGCCGCGTTCGAGCTGGCGCACCGCCGCCCGCGTCACTGCCTCGGGCGCGTGGCCGCACATGCCGCCGGTGTCGCCGAGGCAAAAATCGACATAGTCATGGCCGTCCATGTCGCGGATATGCGCACCACTCGCTTCGGCCGCATAGACCGGGAAGCCGCCGGCCCAGCGCCGCATCCAGTGCGAGGGCCCGCCATAGAGGAAATGCTGCTTGCCTTCCGCCCAGGCGGCGGCCGAGCGCGGATGCGTCTTCAGGAACCGCTCCTGCTCGCGATCGATCAGCGCGTCGATCACCGCGGTGCCGGGCTTCGTCTTCGCGGCGGCCGTCACAGCGCGATCCATGCGGTCTTGAGGTCGGTGTATTTGTCGAGCGCGTGCAGCGACTTGTCGCGGCCGAAGCCGGACTGCTTGAAGCCGCCGAGCGGCACAGTGATGTCTGCACCGCCATAGGTGTTGACATGGACGACGCCGGCATTGATGGCGCGGACCATGCGGTGGGCGGTTGAGACGCTGGAGGTCCAGACCGCCGCGGCAAGGCCGTAGACGGTGGAATTAGCAAGTTTCACAGCCTCCTCCTCCGTGTCAAATCGCATGACGCCGAGCACGGGGCCGAACACCTCCTCCCGCGCAAGCTTCATCTCAGTGGTGATGTTCTCGAAGACGGTCGGCGCCATGTAGTAGCCGCCGGTTTCCTCGCGGATGCGCGTGCCGCCGGCGAGACGCCGCGCGCCCTCCTCCTCCGCCTTCGCCACAAAGTTCAGATTCTTTCCCAGCTGTTCGGCGCTGGAAACCGCGCCGACGTCGCTGCCGAGATCGAGCGGATCGCCGACCTTGAGCTTTCCGGTGACCGCCAAAAGCTCGTCCATGAAACGGTCGTAGATCGGCGACTGCACGAGCAGCCGTGAGCCGGCGACGCAGACCTGGCCGGAATTGCGGAACATGCCGTTGGCCGAAACCTTCGCCGCCTGCCTAAGGTCTGGCGCGTCGGCAAAAACGATGTTCGGGGATTTGCCGCCGAGCTCGAGATAGACCCGCTTGAGATTGGAACGGGCGGAATATTCGAGCAGCCGCCGCCCCACCCCTCCCGAGCCGGTGAACGCGATGGCGTCGACATCCATGTGAAGCCCGAGCGCCTCGCCGGCGACCGAGCCCTTGCCGGTGACGACGTTGAGCACGCCGTCGGGCAGTCCGGCTTCAGTGGCTAGCGCGGCGAGCCTCAGCAGCGTGAGCGAGGCGATCTCCGACGGCTTCACGACCACTGAATTGCCTGCGGCCAGCGCCGGCGCGATCTTCCAGGCGCCGATCATCATCGGAAAATTCCACGGCACGATTACGCCGATCACGCCGAGCGGCTCGCGATGAATTAGGCCGAGCACGTTTTCGGGCGTCGGCGCGATCTCGCCATAGACCTTGTCGGTTGCTTCGGCGTAATAGCGGATCGTGCCGGCCGCCGAGAGCGGTTCGGCCTTGTAGGCCATGCCGATCTCGGTGCCGTTGTCGCGGACGCCGAGAACGGCCAGCTCTGCTGCGTGCTTCTCGACGAGATCGGCCAATTTCAGCAGCACCTTCTTGCGGTGAGCCGGCGTAGCGCGCGACCAGGTCCCGCTCTCGAAAACCGAGCGCGCTGCGACGACGGATCTGTCGATGTCGGCCGCGGCCCCGTCGGCGATCGTCGTTAGCTTCTTTCCATTGATCGGAGAAATCACGTCCACGACCCGGCCTGAGGCCGACGGCTCGGACCTGCCGGCGATGAATAGCCCCACCGGCGCAATGGGGTCGGCGCGGAGCCTGTCGATCTGGTCCTGCTGCATTCTTAGATTTCCGTATTGCTGGCGCGGCGCACGACACCACGGCCATTCCATTGGGAGAAGGCGAAGAGCCCGACACCCGCCACGGCGAGCAGCAGGAGCGCCGCCGCCACAGGCCGGGTCAGGAAGATCGTCGGGTCGCCATTGGAAAGGCTCAGCGACTGCATCATCCGCATCTCGAACATCGGTCCGAGAACAAGACCGATGACAAGCGGAAAGGCCGGAATGCCGTTGCGGATGAAGAAGCGGCCGACGATCGCGAAGATGACGGTGATGAGCGCGTCGGAGAGCCGATAGTTCTGCGTGTAGGTGCCGATCAGCGCGAGAACGAGAATGGTGGCCCCGATCATGCGCGGACTGATCTTCGAGAGCTTCACCACATATTTCGTGGCGAACAGCAGGAAGCAGAGCACAAAGACATTGAGCAGGAGCAGCGAGATGTAGAGGCCGGAGATGAATTCCGGATGCTCGGCGAAGAGCTGCGGGCCGGGGATAATGTTGTGGATCATGAAAACGGCGAGCACCATCGCCATCAGCGGATCTGTGGGCACGCCGAGCGACAACAGCGGCACGAGCACTGTCGAGGTGCAGGCGCTGATCGACGTTTCGGACGCGACCAGGCCCTCCGGTGAGCCCTTGCCGAATTCATCCGGCTTCTTCGAAAAGCGGCGCGCCAGCGAATAGGACAGGAACTGCGCACCGAATTCGCCGACGCCGGGCAACAGTCCCATCACCACGCCGAGGCCCGAAGAGCGCGCCAGCGTTCGCGGATAGCGGAAGGCCTCCATCAGCCCGCGAAAGCGGTTGTGGTAGGCGAGATCGCCGGCATCCGCGCGGTGGGTTTTCGTTTCGAGCAGCACGAAGGCTTGCGACATGGCGAACATGCCGATAACGACGGGCACCATCGGCACGCCGCCGAGCAGCCATTGCTGGCCGAAGGTGAAGCGCTGCGTGTTGAAGAGCGGCTCGAACCCGATCGTGCCGAGAAACATGCCTAGCCCGAGCGACAGCAGGGCTGGCACGACATGCTTTTGATGTGCGAGGATGACAGAGACAAGGGCGAGCACCGCTACCATGGCGAATTCTGGCGCGCCAAACTTTTCGGCCGCCTTGGCAAGATAGGGCGCGAGGAAGATAAGCGCGAGGACGGAGATCGTACCGCCAATGAAGGACGATGAATAAGCGAGCGAGAGCGCGCGATGCGCCTCGCCCCGGCGCGCCATGGGATAGCCGTCATAGGTGGTGAGAACGTTGACGGGAGTGCCCGGCACGCGGATCAGGATGGCCGGGATGGCGCCGCCATACCAGGCGCCGCCATAGGAGCCCAGCAGCAGCGTCACTCCGGCAAGCGGTTCGAGCTGTAGGCTGAAAGGCAGCAGGATGGCCATGGCTCCGGCCGGCTCGAGGCCGGGAATGGCGCCGACCATGATGCCGCAGAGCGCGCCGAAAAGCAGCGCCAGGATCACCTGCCAGGTGGCGATGTGCTCGAGGCCGAGAAGCACGCTGTCCATCAGAGTATCCCGCCGAGCGTGTTGCCGACCCACGCCGGAAAGAGCTTGAAGATCGGAGCCAGCGGGAACCAGAGGCCGATGCCGAGCCGGAAGACGATTACGATGCCGACGGTCACGGCGAATGCCGCGGCTACCCATTTCGGCCCTCGCAAACCCGATCGCCAGACGACGAGTTGCAGGAACAGAAGCGTCGCGATGGTGAAACCAAACCAGTCCACGCCCAGCAAGTAAACGCAGAAATAGAGGCTGTATTCGAGCGCGACGCCAAGCCCGCCGAAGGCCCAGAGCGCCCGTTGCCGGAACGCGATCCGGTCGTCCGCCGTCCGCCAGGCGGTGAAGAAGCGCCCCACAATGGAGGCACCGGCCAATGCGGCAATGCCGAGGCTGAAGAGCGGCCAATTGATCGGCGCGAGGTACCAGGCCTTGCCGGCGGGCTGCGACTCGGTCGCAAAGGGCGCGAGGGCTATCAGTACCAGCGCGACCGCGAGCAGCACGGCAGCGGCCATTCCTTCGGCTTCGACCGGGATGTCTTCGTTCTCATCGATTTCGGCAAGTTCGAGTTCCGTGCCGGGCGGGCCGCTGCGCGTCATTCTGGCGGATCCAGTTGCGATGGGCTGCTTCCGCGTCGCGCCGGATCAGGGGCGCGACGCAGTTCCAGATCATTTCGATTCCAGGGTCTTCACCAAAGCCTCGGCGTCGGCATAGTCCTTGTCGATGCGCTTGGCGGCTTCCTCCGCGCCCATCCAGTAGACGCCGGCGCCGGTCGCCTTGGCGAGCTCCTTGGCCTTCGGGGAATTGATCGCCTTCTCGGCAATCTCAGCGAGCCTGTCCTTGACTTCCTGCGGCGTGCCTTTCGGCACGAACAGGCCGTTCCAGAGGGTAATGTCGAGGCCAGGGACCTGGGCCGAGAGCAGGGCCGCGTCGGGCATGATCGACAGAGGCTCGTCAGTATAGGCGGCGAGCGCCTTGACCTCGCCGAGGCAGCCCAGCACCGTCGCCATCGTGGTGTTCATCACATCGACATCGCCATTCTTCAGCGTGCCGCAGTCGAGCATGTCGAACGCCGCATCGGAGCCGAAACTGAAGCCGAGCTGCTTGGCGGCGGCGAAGGTCGCCATGGTTGGCACGAGATCGTAGCCGAAATGGCCGAGCTTTACCGGGTTGGTTTTCGCATGCTCGGCGAGCTCCGCCAGATTGTCGTATGGCGCGTCCTTCAGCGCCACCAGCGCGAAGGGATAGGTAAGGAAGATACCGACAGGCTCGAAAGTGTCGCGCTTGTATTCGGCGTTGCCGCGGATGATGTGCATGGTCGGCACGTCGATGACGAGAGAGCCGACCGTGTAGCCGTCCGGATCCGACTGCGCGACGGCCGTTGCTCCTTCAACCGCGCCGCCTCCCGGCCGGTTCACCACCTTGGCGGGCACGCCCGTTGCGGTGGTCATCTCGTCGGCGATTATGCGGGTGAGCTGATCCTCGAGGTCACCGGCGGGCCACGGCACGATGAAGGTGACCGGCCGCTCGGGGTATTCTGCGAAAGCCGGGCCGGTCCAGACGGCCGCAAACGCGGCGCTGGCCGCCAGAACATTCACGAATTTACGCATTTCTCTTCTCCCATTTTGAAAGCGTTCCGCGTGCCGGTTCATTATTTGAACTCTTGGTTTATCTATAGACTTGCAAACACATCCGGTTCCTGTCAAGTTAATTCACAAGTGAAGTATATGAGAGGAGGCTCGGGAAATATGGGAACTGTCGGGAAAGCCATTTTCCTGCTCGATCTTTTTACCGCAAGAGAGCCTGAACTTGGCCTGTCGGAACTCTCCCGGCGTTCCGGCTTCGACAAAGCGACGACCCGTCGGCTTCTCGTCTCCCTCAGCCAGAACGGCTTCGTCGAACAGGATGTCGAAAGCCGGCGCTACCGATTGGGCGCGGGCATTTCGCGCCTGGCGCGCATTCGCGAGGCGCATTTCCCCTTTCTCCAGATATCCACGCCGGCAGCGCGCGAACTGTCGTTGCAGACCGGGGAAACCGTCCACCTTTCGGAATTCAGCGCCGGCGCGCTGGCGACCGTCCATGTCGAACAGTCGACCAGGGCAAACCGGGTCAATGTCGATATCGGGCAGATATTGCCGCTGCACGGCACCGCATCGGGAATAGCCTTCCTTGCCTTCTCCCGACCCGAACTCGTCAAATCCTATGTCGACCATCCACTGCCGGCCTTCACCTCGCACACGATCACCGGCCGCGCCGAAGTGATGGCGGCCGTGCGGGCGGCGGCCGCCCGCGGCTATTCGCAAAGTTCGCAAGGTTATGAAGAGGGGGTCTTCAGCGTAGCCGCACCCATTCTCGGGCCGGATGGATATGCGATTGGCACACTGTCGGTAGCGTCCCCGCTTTCGCGGATTGACGACGGGTTGGCCGCCCGCCATGGCGAAGCCGTCATGGACGCATGCCGCCAGATTTCCTTGAGCCTGAACGGAGAGCCGGTGGGCACCCGGCTGAACCTGGCATCCTGAAGATGAAGCCAATGACAAAAACACCCCGTATCCTCGTCATCGGCACCGGCGACACCAAGGCCGACGAACTTCTGTTCATGCGCGACTGCATCGCAAAGGCGGGCGGCGTGCCAGTCATGATGGATGTCAGCGTTCTCGGCGAGCCGCCCTATCGACCGGAATACGACAAGCATGCCGTCGCCGCCGCGGCAGGGACCACCATCGATGCCGTCGCCGCCAGCGGCGACGAGAACGCGGCGATGACGGCGATGGCGCTCGGCGCCTCGCGCCTGGCGAGCCAACTTCAGGAGGCCGGCGAGATAGACGCTTTCATCGCGCTCGGCGGCACGATGGGGACCGATCTCGCGCTCGACGTGGCGCTGGCGCTGCCGCTCGGCGTGCCGAAGTTCGTGGTGTCGACCGTCGCCTACTCGCATCTCATACCGCCCGAACGCATCGCTCCCGACCTGATGATGATCCTCTGGGCCGGCGGCCTCTACGGCATCAATGGCGCTTGCAAATCAGTGCTGTCGCAGGCCTGCGGCGCGGTGGTCGGCGCGGCGCGACACGTCGTGAAGCCGGTGAAGAACCGGCCGGTGATCGGCATGAGTTCGCTCGGCAAGAGCTGCCTGACCTACATGGTTTCGCTCAAGCCGGAACTGGAGCGGCGCGGCTACGAGGTGATTGTCTTCCACACCACCGGAATGGGCGGCCGGGCGATGGAATCGATCGCCGCGAGGAATGGTTTTGCAGCGGTGATGGATTTCAGCCTGCAGGAACTCGCCAATTATCTGAACGGCTCGGTGGTGAATTCCGGCCCCGACCGGCTGGAAAATGCCGGCAGAGCGGGCATTCCCCAGATCGTCGCGCCGGGCGCGATCGATATGGTGGACTTTCCGACCTGGCTGCCGGTGCCGGAAGTTTTCGCCGACCGTCCCTACCACGCCCACAACCGGCTGCTCGCCTCGGTGACCTGTGGCGCCGAAGCCCGTCGCCGCATCGCCCGCGCCATCGGCGACAAGCTCGCCGCCGCGACAGGTCCGGTCGCTTGCGTGCTGCCTTCCGGCGGTATCCAGCAATGGGACCAGGAAGGCGAGCCGCTGCACGACCCCGACGGGCTAGTGGCCTTTGTCGATGAAATGCGCTCGGCCATCCGCGAGCCGGCCGAATTGCACGAGATCGAAGGGCACATCAACAGCGAGGCTTTCGTGAGCACGGTGCTCGCCATTTTCGACCGCTGGGTCGCGGCGGGAATCGTTCCCGCCGGCAATCCGGCGGCGGTCGCCGCCGCATGAGTTCCGGGACAGCGCAGGCGCTCGTCCTCGATTTCGGGGGCGTGATGACCAAGACCATGTTCGAGACTCACGCGCATACCGAGGCCGCTCTCGGGCTCGAAGCGGGTGCACTCGCCTGGCGCGGACCGTTCGCGCCCGAAACCGACCCGCTGTGGCAGATGATGCAGAATGATGAGATTTCTGAGCGGGATTACTGGCTCGATCGAACGCGCCAGGTCGGGCAACTCGTTGGTAAGCGCTGGAGCCGAATGGAGGACTTCGTCCGCCAGGCGCGTGGCGCCGATCCCGAGGCCGTGATCCGACCCGAAGCCGGCCGCGCCATCCGCGCGGTTCACGGTGCGGGCTTCCGTCTCGCCATCCTTTCCAACGAGCTCGACCTCTTCTACGGCGCTGATTTTTGCTCACGGCTGCCGATTCTCGATCTGTTCGAAACGATCGTCGACGCGACCTACACGAAAATTTTGAAGCCGGACCCGCGGGCCTATCGCGCTGTTCTCGATGCGCTCGGCCTGCCGGCTGAAGCCTGCGTCTTCGTCGACGACCAGAAACGCAATGTCGAGGGCGCGGCAGCCGTGGGAATGCGCGCCGTCCAGTTCGACGTTCGCGAGCCCGGACAATCCTACGCCGAAGCACTCTTGCATTTCGGCCTTGCCTTTACCTGACACTACCGATCGGAGCCGCCATGCGCGACATCAACTTCCTGACCGAAAACAACGGCAAGCCGATCTGGCACCCGATGGCGCATCCTGCCGAGATGCGCGCGCAGCCGCCCAAAATCATCATGAAGGGCGAAGGCGTCAGCGTAACCGACATTGACGGCCGCACCGTGATTGACGCCGTCGGCGGGCTTTGGAACGTCAATCTCGGCTACAGCTGCGACCCCATCAAGCAGGCGATCGCCGCCCAGTTGGAGGCACTGCCCTACTATTCCGGATTCCGCGGCACCTCCACCGGACCATCCATCGAACTCGCCTACGAACTGACTGAATGGTTCGGGCCCGAAGGCATGGCCCGGGTTTTCTTCACCTCAGGCGGTTCGGATTCGGTCGAAACGGCATTGAGGCTCGCCAGGCAATACTGGAAGATTAGAGGCCAGGCCGACCGGACGAAATTCCTGGCGCTGAAGAAGGGCTATCACGGCACCCATTTCGGCGGCGCATCGGTCAACGGCAACGCCAATTTCCGGCGCAATTACGAGCCGCTTATGCCCGGCGTTTTCCACATTCCCGCGCCATGGGTCTATCGCAATCCGTTCGACGAGAGCGATCCGGCACGGCTTGCAAAACTGTGCGCCAAAGCCTTGGAAGACGAGATCGCTTTCCAGGGCGCAGACACGATAGCGGCGTTCATCATGGAGCCTGTTCTGGGAGCAGGCGGCGTGATCGTGCCGCATGAGAGTTTCATGGGCCTCGTGCGCGAAATCTGCCACCGTCACGGCATCCTGCTCATCGCCGACGAGGTGGTGACCGGCTTCGGGCGCGCGGGCGCCTGGTCGGGCTCGCGGCTCTGGGGCGTGAAGCCGGATATGATGACCATGGCCAAGGCGATAACCTCCGGCTACTTTCCACTCGGCGCCACTTTGATCGGCGAGGCGGTGGCCGATGTCTTCGAGAGCGACAAAACGAGTTTCGGCGCGATCGGCCACGGCTATACCTATTCCGGCCATCCGGTCGGATGCGCGGCAGGGCTCGCCGCCTTGGCGGAGACCAGGCGGTTGCGGCTGGATGAAAATGCCGCGCGGCGCGGCGCCGAGCTTGCAACGGCTCTGGAGCGCCTCAAGACCAGGCACGACATTGTCGGAGACGTTCGCGGAAGGGGACTGATGGCGGCGCTGGAACTGGTTTCCGACCACGCATCGAAGAAGCCGGCCGACAAAAAGACCATGAGTGCGGTTGCCGACGCAGCCTACGAGGCGGGCGTGATGATCCGCGTATCCGGCAACAACATCATTCTGTCGCCGCCGCTGATGCTGACCGCTCGCGATGTGGAGGCGATCGCCGCCGGCCTCGACGCCGGGCTGTCGGTAGCCTGAAGCCGGGCCGGCGATGCTCGCAGTGACAACAAGATCGATGACATTGCGTGAAACGAGGTAAAGAAGAAGCGTGAACGACAAGCCGAGACGCCTACTGCCCGAAGACCTTCTTCTGCCGCGCGACACCCGCCGCTCGCTTCCGATCGCCCTGCTCAAGGCGCGCGAAGCAGTGATGTCGCGGTTCCGGCCAATGCTCAATGCTCACGACGTGACCGAGCAGCAATGGCGGGTGATCCGCATTCTCGGCGAGGCAGGCGAACCGCTAGAAGCTACCGATCTGGCCGACCGAGCCTGCGTGTTGGCGCCCAGCCTGACCCGCATCATCAAGACGCTGGAGGACCGCGGGGTGATCTCCCGTCAGCGCCACGAAACCGACGGCCGCCGCGTGCTGCTCGAGATCACGCCGGCAGGCGTTGCCCTGATCCGCTCGGTGACGCCGGAAAGCGCCAAAATCTATGTCGAACTGGAGGCCCGTTTTGGTCGTGAGCGGCTCGACCAACTTCTGGATCTGCTGGAGATATTGACCCGTAACGGCGGACGGTAATTCGCAGTTGAAGGTTGGTGACGGAACCGTCGCGATGACCGCCATTTGGCGGATGCGCA
>NZ_JAAKZF010000076.1 GCF_011045125.1 Allomesorhizobium camelthorni
GGACAAACTGTCACCCATGTCTCCGGGCTGTACCGGAAATTTCTGGAGCGGGTGAAGGGAATCGAACCCTCGTATTCAGCTTGGAAGGCTGCTGCTCTACCATTGAGCTACACCCGCGCCGCGCTGTCTTCGCATGATCCGTTCCGAAAAGCGATACCGCTTCGAACCGTACTGGGCTTCCGGGCCGGCAGTGGTGGAGAGGGTTGGATTCGAACCAACGTAGGCTGAGCCAACGGATTTACAGTCCGTCCCCTTTAACCACTCGGGCACCTCTCCAAACTGCTGCCGGGAGCCATGCTGCGAGGCATTTTTTTGCGGGACCCGCAGCAAGATCAATGACCTGCCCGGCATCGCGAAGCGCCTTATGGCGGCACGACAAAATCCTGTCAACCGCAGGGCGGGAGATTTCGCCGTGAAATTTGCCGGCTTGGGCCGCCCGCCTATCCAAAGCGCCGGACCACGGATATAGGAACGGCCATGAGCGACGACAAGAAACCGAAAACGCCCAAGGACACCCATTACGCCAGGTTGCGGCGGACTTTCCGCGACCAGAAGGCGGGCGGTCCGCCGGCCTTCCGTCCGCGCCCGCCGACGCCGCCCGGCGAGGCCGCCGCCGAAGGCCTGATCCGGCTCTACGGCCTGCATACGGTGCGCGCCGCGATCGACAATCCGCGCCGCAAGATCAAAAGCATGCTGGTGACCCGCAACGCCGCCGAGCGGCTGGAGATCGGCGACATAGCCGCCCTGCCCTTCCCGGCCGAGATCGTCGAGCCGCGCGAGATAGACAAGGTCGCCGGCAGCGACGCCGTGCATCAGGGCGTGCTCATCGAGGCCGAACCGCTGAAGCCGAAGCGGCTCGACGCGCTCGGCGACACGAAGCTGGTGCTGGTGCTCGACCAGGTGACCGATCCGCATAATGTCGGCGCGATCATGCGCTCGGCGGTTGCCTTCGGCGCCGGCGCGCTGATCACGACGGCGCGGCACAGCCCGCAGGAATCGGGCGTGCTGGCAAAAGCGGCGTCGGGGGCGCTGGAGCATATCGATCAGATCGAGGTGAAGAACCTCGCCGACGCCATCGGCCAACTCCACGATGCAGGCTTCCAGACCATCGGGCTCGATTCGGACGGGCCGGCGGAACTGGAGACAAGTTTTTCCGGCGGGAAAATTGCGCTGGTGCTCGGCGCCGAGGGAAAGGGCCTGCGCCAGAGAACGCGCGAAACCGTGACCACGCTTGCCCGCCTCGACATGCCCGGCGCGATCCGCTCGCTCAACGTGTCGAACGCGGCGGCGGTAAGCCTTTATGCGGCGAAGAGGTTTTTGGGGAGCTAGGCTTCGCCAGATCTTAGACTGAGCGGTCACGGTTTGGCGGAGTGGGGGATAAATGACTAGAAATCAGTTCCGATTTCTTACGCTGCTATGTTTCGCGTCGTCGATCGCAGCAGGTGTCTGGGATTTTTTTGTGCCCTTCCCCACCGAACTGAATACGTTCATTCTGTTGGAGGAGACACCTATCGATAGGCTTGGGACACCCGGCCTCATTGTCTTGTCCATAGCTTTGCTTGCAGTGACCGCTTTGTCGTTTGCGCTGCTCCTGATCTTTCACCGCTGGGCGCCATCGCTTTTCGTCGGCCTGAATGCGCTGCTCCTGGCCATCTCGCCCTTCTTTGGATATGGCATTTACAGTCCTGGCTCGGAACAGTTCGCGATGCTGAGCACATTTCTCGCCGGCGCGATGATCCCGATCATGTTCATGACAAATGTAAGAACATTTTTTGGCAAGCAGGCAGGTAACGCCACGTAGCTCTCGACATGCCAGGCGCGATCCGCTCACTCAACGTGTCGAACGCGGCGGTGTCGCTTTATGCGGCCAGACGCTGGCTTTCGAAGGCCTGATCGACGGTTGTGAACAAATTCCGGCAGGCGGCAAGCGGCCTGACCCACTAAGCCTTTATTTCAGTTCAGCTTTTTGCGTATCGCGGCGGCTCGCCACCGCCGTTTTATCCACTCCGCATCGCAGGTCGTTTGATCCAATAGCGGCCGCGCCGGGCGGGCCTCAAACCAGCCGCGACTGTTCCACCGCCGCATTGATGAAGCTGGCGAAAAGCGGGTGCGGCTCCATCGGCCGGCTCTTCAGCTCGGGGTGGTACTGCACGCCGATGAACCAGGGGTGGTCGGGATACTCGACGGTTTCCGGCAGCACGCCGTCGGGCGACATGCCAGCGAACACCAGCCCGCAATCCTCAAGCCGCTCCTTGTAGTCGACATTGACCTCATAGCGGTGGCGGTGGCGTTCGGAGATCACCGTATCGCCGTAGATCTCGGCGATTTTCGATCCCTTGGCGAGATGCGCCTCATATGCGCCAAGCCGCATCGTGCCGCCGAGATCGCCGGTTTCGCGGCGCTTTTCCAGCATGTTGCCCTTCAGCCATTCGGTCATCAGGCCGACCACCGGCTCGTCCGTCGGACCGAACTCGGTGGAGGAGGCGTTTTCCACGCCGGCCAACGAACGCGCAGCCTCGATGCAGGCCATCTGCATGCCGAAGCAGATGCCGAAATACGGCACCTTGCGCTCGCGGGCGAATTTGGCCGCCAGTATCTTGCCCTCGGAGCCGCGTTCGCCGAAGCCGCCCGGCACCAGAATGCCGTGGACTTTTTCGAGGAATGGCGACGGGTCTTCCTTCTCGAAAATCTCGCTCTCGATCCAGTCGAGCTTTACCCGCACGCGGTTGGCCATGCCGCCATGCGACAGCGCCTCGATCAGCGATTTGTAGGCGTCCTTGAGGCCGGTATATTTGCCGACGACCGCGATTGTCACCTCGCCTTCCGGATTGTGGATGCGGGCGGAAACCTCCTGCCAGCGCTCCATGCGCGGCTTGGGCGCCGGGTCGATGCCGAAGGCGGCGAGGACTTCCGAATCGAGCCCTTCCTTGTGATAGGCCATCGGCACATCGTAGATGTGGCCGACGTCGAGCGCCTGGATGACGGCGCTCTCGCGGACGTTGCAGAACAGCGAAAGTTTTCTGCGCTCTTCCTTGGGAATGACGCGGTCGGCGCGCACGAGCAGAATGTCCGGCGCGATACCGATCGAGCGTAGCTCCTTGACCGAATGCTGCGTCGGCTTGGTCTTCAGCTCGCCGGCGGTCGGGATGTAGGGCATCAGCGTCAAATGGACGTAGACGGCGTTGTTGCGCGGCAGGTCGTTGCCGAGCTGGCGGATCGCCTCCAGGAACGGCATCGCCTCGATATCGCCGACGGTGCCGCCGATCTCGCACAGCACGAAGTCGTAGTCGTCGTTGCCGTCCAGGATGAAGTTCTTGATCTCGTCGGTGACGTGCGGAATGACCTGCACGGTCGCGCCGAGATAATCGCCACGCCGCTCGCGCTCGATGATGTTCTTGTAGATGCGGCCAGTGGTGATGTTGTCGCTCTGATTGGCGGAGCGGTTGGTGAAGCGCTCGTAGTGGCCGAGGTCGAGGTCGGTTTCGGCCCCGTCATCGGTCACGAACACTTCGCCATGCTGGTATGGCGACATGGTTCCGGGATCGACATTCAGGTAGGGATCGAGCTTTCGGATCCGCACGCGATAGCCGCGCGCCTGCAGCAGGGCGCCTAGAGCCGCTGCCGCAATGCCTTTGCCAAGGGAGGAAACCACGCCGCCGGTGATGAATACATATCGCGCCATGGGAGTTATCGCTTAACGCTCCGGGACTGATTCCGCCAGAGAAAAAACCCCCGGAGACGGTTTTTCCTGCGGCGCTGGGTGGGATTTGTCCGCGCAAACAAAAAGGCCGGCGGTGTCGCCGGCCTTCATTGCCGCGGAAACGGCATTTACATGACGACGACCTGGGTGCCCATTTTCACGCGACCGTAAAGGTCCATGACGTGCTCGTTGACCATGCGGAAGCAGCCGTTCGACGAATTGGTGCCGATCGTCTGCGGCTGGTTGGTGCCGTGGATGCGGATGTGCGTGTCCTTCTTGCCCTGGTAGAGGTAGATGGCGCGCGCGCCGAGTGGGTTTTCGGGGCCGCCGGGCATGCCGTCCTTGTACTGGCCGTATTTTCTCGGCTCGCGCTTCTGCATGTCGAGCGTCGGGATCCAGCGCGGCCATTCCTGCTTGTCGCCGACCTTGGCCGTCCCCTTGAATTCCAGGCCTTCGCGGCCGACCGCGATGGCATAGCGGCGGGCGCTGGAGGATGATTCCACGAGGTAGAGATAGCGGGCGGAAGTGTCGATGACGATGGTGCCACGGCTATAGCCGGAGAAGGCGACCGACTGCGGCTCGAAATCCGACTTGACCCTGAACTTCCTGTTGGCCTGCTTCTGTTCGAGGACGGCGTCGAGCGCGCGGGTCTGCGGAAGCATGCGGCTCTGCGGCGCTCCGCCGAACAGGGCCTGGAAGAAGCCGGGCTGCGGCTGATCCACCGCCTCGCTGCGCAATTCGCCGTTATTGCCGGTCTGCACCACGTCCAGCGACGTCAGCTTGGCAAGCTCGGCCTGCCTGGCGTTGTCGGCCGCCTGCGCCTTCGCCAGCTTGCGCTGCGCGGCGGCATCGGCCTTGGCGCGCGCGGCAAGCTGCTTCGCCTCGATCGCTTTTTGCTTGGCGAGCTTCTTTTCCGCCGCGGCCTTGGCTTTCGCGGCAAGCTTGGCCTCTTCCTCGGCCTTCGCGGCGGCTGCCAGCTTGGCCTCTTCCCTGGCCTTTGCCCTCGCCAGCGCCTTCTGCTTGGCCTTTTCCTTGGCGGTCAGCTTTTTCTTGGGGGTCTGTTCCGCCGCTTTGGCCTCGGCTTCAGCGGCCTTCGCTTTGGAGGAGAACAGATAAGTCTTGGCGGGCGCCTCGGCGAAAGCCGGCGCGGACATGCCGATAGCGGCGCAGAGGCCCAGGAAAATGAGGCTGCGAATATGCATGGATGCGATCCCGAAAGTGTCGACGCGGATTTGTGCCGGCGCAAGAAAATGCGCTTGCAAGTGCCAACACTGCCGCCGCGTGCTTTATAAGCGATTAAAGCCCGGCGGCTCAATGGCTTGAACCGCGCCGAACCGCCGGAGCGGCGTTAGCCGCGCAGCATTTGCCGCGACTGTGCCTATTCCATCACAGTGGCGGCGCGCGGCGGCGCGATTACTGGTTCGGAACCTGCGGAGCGGCAGGGGCCGCCGGAGCCGCGGGGGCAGCCGGCGGGGTCGTCGCGGCGTCGTCGCCGGTCGGCACCGCGGGTGCGGCGGCAGGCGGAGTGGCGGCAGCGTCATCGCCGGTCGGCACCGCTGTGGGCGCGGTCTCGGAGCCGCCGAGCTGGTCGAGCACGCCCGCGCCGCCGTCCTGGCCGGCGGCCGGCACGCGGTCGAGGATGTCGATCGGCCGCTCGCCGTAGCGTGCGATGACCGAAAGCGTGAGCGACGTGGCGAAGAAGGCGACAGCCAGGATCGCGGTGGCGCGGGTCAGCGCGTTGGCCGCGCCGCGAGCGGTCATGAAGCCGGAGCCGCCGCCAATGCCGAGACCGCCGCCTTCGGAGCGCTGCAGAAGCACGACGCCGACGAGGGCAAGCACGATCATCAGATGAACGACGATGACTACAGTTTCCATGAATTCACCTGGCAGGATTGGTTGGCGGCGCCGTGGCCCGCGATTTGAGGCGGCTCATTACAATGCTTTCGTGGCATTTCCAAGCCCGCCCGGAATATGGGGAACGGCAGCGCCTTTGCAATGCGCTGCGTCCGCGCCACCTGGGAAAGCCGAGCCTGTCGTAAGCCCCTTCCGAGGCTACATCGAAAGATAGGCTTCGGCGATTCCGAGGAAATCCGCGGCCTTGAGGCTGGCGCCGCCCACCAGCGCGCCGTCGACATTATCGACGCCGAGAAGCTCGACCGCGTTGGAGGGCTTGACCGAGCCGCCGTAGAGAATGCGCATCTTGCCGGCGGCTTCAGATCCGATCGTTGCGGCCAGTTCGGCGCGGATATGGGTGTGAGCCTTGGCGACATCGAGCGCGGTGGGCGTCAGTCCCGTGCCGATCGCCCAGACCGGCTCATAAGCGACGATGGCGTTGGACGGCGTCGCGGCGGCCGGGATCGAGCCGGCGATTTGGCGGGACAGCACCGTCAGCGTCTCGCCGTCGTCGCGCTGGTCGCGGGTCTCGCCGATGCAGATGATGGCGACCAGGCCGGCGCGCCAGGCCGCTTCGGCCTTGGCGTGCACCATGGCATCGGTTTCGCCGTGATCGGCGCGGCGCTCCGAGTGGCCGACGATGACATGGGTAGCGCCGGCATCCTTCAGCATTTCGCCGGAAATGTCGCCGGTATGCGCGCCGTTCTGCTCGGCGTGGCAGTCCTGGCCGCCCGGGCGCACGGGCGTGCTGGAAAGCACTTCGGCGGCGCGCGCCAGAAGCGTGGCGGGAACGCAGACCAGTGCTTCCGTCTCGGAATCGAGGCCGCCGAGAAACCCGTGGCCGATCGCCCGCAATTCGTTCAGCGAGGCGCTGGCGCCGTTCATTTTCCAGTTGCCGGCGACAAGCGGGCGGATTCCAGGCGTCATGGCGATCGTTTCCTCCAGATAAGCAGCGCGAACTGGCGCCCTCACTATCAAAATCAGCCCACAAAGCAATCGACACTGGCCTTCGGGGACGCTATTGCCCTTTGTTCAGACAAGCGCATGGCAAATGCGCGACAATCGGAAGTGAACATGCTCAATAGCCTGCGAAATGCCGCCGGAACCTGGGTCGCCAAGCTGCTGCTCGTCATTCTCGTCCTGAGCTTTGCGGTTTGGGGGATTTCGGGATCAATGCTCGGCGTGATCGGCGGCAACGCCGTGGTCACTGCGGGTGGCACGACCGTGCCGGCCGTCGAATACCGGCTGGCCTATGACCGCCAGATCAATGTTTTGTCGCAGCAGTTCGGCCAGCGGCTGACCCGCGAACAGGCGACTGCGCTCGGCATCGACAATCAGGTGCTCGGCCAGCTCGTCGCCGGCGCGGTGCTCGACGAGCAGGCCCGCACGCTCGGCCTTGGCCTGTCCAAGGACCGCCTCGCCTCCCTGACCGCCGAAGATCCTGCCTTCCGCGGCCCCGACGGCAAGTTCAGCCGGCAGCAATTCGATTACGTGCTGCGCGAGATCGGCATGCGGCCGGAAGACTATTTCAACAACCGCGCCCAGGTGGCGGTGCGCCAGCAGATCGTCGAGGCCGTATCGGACGGGCTGGAAGCCCCCGACACGTTTCTCAGGGCAGTCGCGCTCTATCGGGGCGAAGACCGCACTGCGGAATATATCGTGCTGCCGAAGGCGCTGGTGGAGCCGGTCGAGCCGCCGTCGGATCAGGTTCTGTCGGCATGGTTCGAGGAGAACAAGGCCGACTACGCCGCGCCGGAATACCGCAAGATTTCTTATGTGAAGCTCGAGCCGGAAGACATCGCTGACGAAAGCGCGATATCCGACGATCAGGTCGCGGCCGATTACGAACAGAACAAGGCCCGCTACACGACGCCGGAAACCCGCACGATCGAGCAACTCGTCTTCAAGACGCCGGAAGCCGCGCAGGCAGCGCTTGATTCGCTGAAGGGCGGGGCGACGTTCGAGAAGATCGTTGCCGCCGAGGGTAAGACCCAGGCCGATACGCTGCTTGGCACACTCAGCAAGGATAAGGTCGCCGACAAGGCGGTGGCGGAGGCGGCGTTCAAGCTCGCCGAGAACGAGGTCAGCCCGGTCGTCCAGGGCGCGTTCGGCCCGGTTCTGCTGCGCGTGACCGAGATCAAGCCGGAAGTGGTGCGGCCGCTGGCGGAGGTCGCCCCCGAAATCCGCAAGGATCTGGCGCTCTCCGAGGCCAACCGCGTGCTGCTCGACGTTCACGATAGCTATGAGGATTCGCGCGCGGCGGGCGAATCGCTTCGGGAAGCTGCGGCGAAGCTGAAGCTCGACGTGGTGACGGTGGAAGCGATCGATCGCGCGGCGCGCCTGCCCGACGGCAGCGTCCACGCCGACCTGCCGCAATCGCGCGAACTGCTGCAGGCTGCTTTCGAGACCGAGGCGAATGTCGAGAACCCGCCAGTGAACATCGGTGCGAACGGTTTTGTCTTCCACGAAGTGGAAGGCATCACCGCGGCCCGGGACCGCACGCTGGACGAGGTGCGCGAAAAGGCCGCCACCGACTGGATCGCCGAAGAAACCACGAAAAGGCTGGCGGCAAAGGCTGCCGAGTTTGACAAGCGGCTGAAGGACGGAACCGAGCTCGACGCGCTGGCTGCGGAACTCTCGCTCGAAAAGCAGACCAAACGCGGCCTGAAGCGCGAAGCCGACGACGCCGATTTCGGCAGGGAAGGCGTCGCAGCGGTTTTCGCCGTCACGGAAAGCGGCAGCGGCGTGATCCAGGCGCCCACCGGCGACGCGCAGATATTGTTCAAGGTGACGGAAGTGTTCGAGCCGGCCGGCGCCAGCCCAGAATCCGTGCCCGAGGACGCGCAGGCTTCGTTCTCGTCCGGCCTTGCCGACGATTTGCTCGACCAGTTGGTGGCGCGGCTGCAGACGCAATATGAGGTTGAGGTCAATCGCGCCGCGATCGACCAGGCGCTGGCCTTCTAACGCCGCCATGACCACGCTGAAACCGCATATCGCCAAGGCCGCCACGGGCAGCGCCCTCACCTTCGAGGAAGCCAAGGAAGCGTTCGACATCATCATGTCGGGCGAAGCGACGCCCGGCCAGATCGGCGCTTTCCTGATGGCGCTACGGGTGCGCGGCGAAAGCGTCGCCGAGATTTCGGGCGCGGTTGCGACGATGCGCGAGAAGATGCTGCGGGTCGAGGCGCCGGCGAACGCGATCGACATCGTCGGCACGGGCGGCGACGGCTCGCACAGCGTCAACATATCGACCGCGTCGGCCTTCGTGATCGCGGGCTGCGGCGTGCCTGTCGCCAAACACGGCAATCGCGGACTTTCCTCGCAGACCGGCGCGGCCGATGTTCTGACCGCGCTCGGCATCAAGATCGACCTCACCGCCGAGCAGATCGGCGACTGCATCCGCCAGGCCGGCGTCGGCTTCATGTTCGCGCCGGCGCATCATCCGGCAATGCGCCATGTCGGACCGATCCGGGCGGAACTCGGCACCCGCACCATCTTCAACCTGCTCGGGCCGCTGTCGAACCCGGCCGGCGTCAAGCGCCAGATGGTTGGCGTGTTTTCGCCTGAATGGGTCGGACCTGTGGCCGAGACGCTGAAGGCGCTCGGCGCGGAACGGGCCTGGGTGGCGCATGGCGACGGCTTCGACGAAATCACCACGACCGGCGAGACCCATGTCAGCGAACTGAATGGCGGCGAGTTGCGCAGCTTCGTGCTGACGCCAGAGGAACTCGGCCTGAAGCGCTATGCCCGCGAAGATCTGCGCGGCGGCGACGCCGCCTTCAACGCCAAGGCGCTGCGGGATATGCTGCATGGTGCGCCTGGCGCCTATCGCGACACGGTGCTGATGAACGCCGGCGCGGGGCTGGTGGTCGCCGGCAAGGCGGAAACGCTGGCCGACGGTGTCCGGCAGGCTGCCACCGCGATCGACAATGGCCGCGCCGCGGGCGTGCTCGACGCACTCGTCAAGGTATCGAACGGATAGCGCCGTGGCCGACATTTTGCGAAAGATCGAGGCCTACAAGCGCGACGAGATCGCCGCCGCCAAAGCGCGCATGCCGCTTTCCGAACTGAAGAAGGCGGCGCGCGACATGGATGCGCCGCGCGGCTTTCTGGCGGCGCTCGAGGCGAAGCGGAAGGCAGGCCAGTTCGCACTGATCGCCGAAATCAAGAAGGCGAGCCCGTCGAAGGGGCTGATCCGCGCGGATTTCGATCCCCCGGCGCTGGCACGCGCTTATGAGCAGGGCGGTGCGGCGTGCCTGTCGGTGCTGACGGACGCGCCTTCCTTCCAGGGCGCGCCGGAATTCTTGACGGCAGCACGGCGCGCGACGAAGCTACCGGCGTTGCGCAAGGATTTTTTGTTCGATCCCTATCAGGTTCATGAAGCCCGCGCCTGGGGGGCGGACGCGATCCTGATCATCATGGCGAGCGTCAACGATGACGACGCCCGTGCGCTTGAGGAAACCGCGTTCGAACTCGGCATGGACGCGCTGGTCGAAGTGCACGACGAGGCCGAGACCGAGCGCGCGCTGAAACTGTCGTCGCGGCTGGTCGGCATCAACAACCGCAACCTGCGGACGTTCGATGTGTCGCTGGAAACCTCCGAGCGGCTGGCCAAGCTCGTGCCGGCGGATCGGCATCTTGTCGGCGAAAGCGGCATCTTTTCGCATGAGGATTGCCGGCGGCTGGCGCGGAGCAGAATAAATACATTCCTCGTCGGCGAAAGCCTGATGCGGCAGGCGGATGTTGCGGCTGCGACGCGCGCGCTGCTGACCGGCGAAACCGTCGCCGCCGAGGGCTAGCCCATGGCCGGCGGCAAGAAGCTAACTCATCTGGGCGCTCAGGGCGAAGCGCATATGGTCGATGTAGGGGCCAAGGCCGAGAGCGAGCGGACGGCGATCGCCGAAGGCATCGTCATTATGCTGCCCGAGACGCTGCGCATGATCATGGCCGGCAACGCCAGGAAGGGAGACGTGCTCGGCACGGCCCGCATCGCCGGCATCATGGCGGCCAAGAAGACGCATGAGCTGATCCCGCTCTGCCATCCGCTGCTGCTTACCAAAGTGTCCATCGACATCCAGCCGGAGCCCGCCCTGCCCGGCCTGCGGGTCATCGCGCTCGCCCGCGTCACCGGCAAGACAGGCGTGGAAATGGAGGCGCTGACCGCGGCGTCGGTCGCCTGCCTGACCATCTACGACATGGCCAAGGCGGTCGACCGCGGTATGGAGATTTCCGGGATAAGGCTGGTCGAAAAAACGGGCGGCAAGTCCGGCGACTACCGGGCGGGTGCGTAACAATGGCGCTGCTGCCGGTCGCGGACGCCTTGCGGCTGCTGCTCGACAGCGCTGCGCCCGGAGAAACGGAAACCGTGCCGCTGGCTGAAGCTGCGGAGCGCGTGCTGGCGGAGCCTCTGAAGGCGCTGCGGACGCAGCCACCCTTCGACGCCTCGGCCATGGACGGCTATGCCGTGCGCGCCGCTGACGTTGCAGATGTTCCGGTGCAGCTCGAGATCATCGGTGCGGCTCCCGCCGGGCGGCGTTTTGCCGGCGAGGTCGGTCCCGGGCAGGCGGTACGCATCTTCACCGGCGCGCCGATGCCGGAAGGCGCCGACACGATCGTGATCCAGGAAAACACAAGCAGCGTCGGCGAGCATGGCATCGAAGTGACGGAAACGGTCGCCGGCGGCCGCCATATCAGGCGCAAGGGGCTGGATTTCGCCGAGGGCGACCTGCTGCTCGAAGCCGGGCGCGTGCTCGATGCGGCAGCGCTGTCGCTGGCGGCCTCGGCCAATCACGCGACGCTTCGCGTAGTCAAACGGCCGCTGGTGGCGATCATCGCGACTGGCGACGAATTGCTGCCGCCAGGCAGCGAGCCCGGACCGGACCAGATCATCGCCTCCAACGCCTTCGGCGTCGCCGCAATCGCGCAATCGGCCGGCGCCCGCGCGCTCGACCTCGGCATCGCGCCGGACCGCAAGGAGGCGATTTCGGCGCTGGTCCGGCAGGCGAAGGATGCACGGGCCGACGTGATCGTCACGCTTGGCGGAGCGTCTGTCGGCGACCATGACTTCATTCACGACGTGCTGACCGGCGAAGGCGTCGTGCTCGATTTCTGGAAGATCGCCATGCGGCCCGGCAAGCCCCTGATGTTCGGGCGGCTCGGCGGCACACGCTGCCTCGGCCTGCCGGGCAACCCGGTGGCAAGCCTGGTCTGCTCGCATCTGTTCCTGAAGCCGCTGCTCGCGCACCTCGGCGGCAGGCCGCATCAGCCCGACATCCGCCGGGCGAGCCTCGCAGCCGCCCTGCCCGCCAACGACACGCGCCAGGATTATATCCGCGCCGTGGTGGAACCCACCCCGGATGGGCTTCTGGCGACGCCGTTCGGCATCCAGGATTCGTCGATGCTGAAGATATTCGCCGAGGCCAACGCGCTGATCGTGCGGGAACCCTTCGCAGCGGCCGTCGATATCGGCGCGCCATGCGACGTTCTGATGTTACGCTGAACAAATCGTCAACGCATTCATTAAAATTTAAAAGGTTGCGGAACACAACTGGAACAGATAGTGTTTGTTCTGGATTTGTTTTCCGTTTGATTCTTGGGGGCTGTGATGCTGACGCGCAAACAACATGAACTGCTGCTCTTCATCCATGAACGGCTGAAAGAGGCCGGAATCCCTCCGTCCTTCGACGAGATGAAGGATGCGCTGGACCTCGCCTCGAAGTCTGGAATCCATCGCCTGATCACCGCGCTCGAGGAGCGCGGCTTCATCCGCCGGCTGCCCAACCGGGCGCGGGCGCTGGAGGTGCTGCGGCTGCCCGATTCCATCGCGCCGGGCCTGAACGCGGCGCGGAAATTCTCGCCGAGCGTCATCGAAGGCAGTCTCGGCCGCCGACCGCCCGAGCCGTCGCGCGTGCCTGCCGCCGGCAATGACGATGACGCCCGCGCTTCCATCTCGATCCCGGTCATGGGACGCATCGCGGCCGGTGTGCCGATCGAGGCGATCCAGCACAAGACGCATTCGATCTCCGTGCCGCCGGAAATGATTTCGGGCGGCGAGCACTACGCACTCGAAGTGAAGGGCGATTCGATGATCGAGGCTGGTATTTTCGACGGCGACACGGTCATCATCCGCAACGCCAATACGGCCAATCCCGGCGAAATCATCGTCGCCCTGGTGGACGAGGAGGAAGCGACGCTGAAGCGCTTCCGTCGCAAGGGCGCGTCCATCGCGCTCGAAGCCGCCAACCCGGCCTACGAGACGCGGATTTTCGGTCCCGATCGGGTCAAGGTGCAGGGCAAGCTCGTCGGGCTGATCCGGCGTTATTGAGACGATTCACCGGCGGGCCTGTCGGCGTCTTCTGGCAGGTCGGACGGCGTCTTGACCGCCTGCGCGGGCTTTCGCTGGTAAGGCGGCATGCCGCGCGCGGCGCGCGAGAATTGGCGCTGGGCATGCCAAGGCCGGTATGGTTCGGCCACCGCATAGCGGATTTCGGGTTTCGAGCCCGGCGCGGCGAGGTGGATAGCAGCACTTCCATGCCTGGCAAGGTCGCGCTTTGTGACGATCGCGACACTGGGGCTCTTGCAGGAAATTTCAGCGGTCGCATCGTCGATGACGATCAGCGCCGCGTAGCCGCAGGCGCTTCGGGCTGCAGCGGCATCGGCTGTGTGGACGACGATCCGGCCTGACGGGTGGCGGATCACGCACCGGGTAGCGTCGCAGTCAAAACGGGCATCCGGAATGCCGTCGGGAGGCGGCGAGTTCTCGGCGGGCAGATCCGCCGGCGTAGAGAATGGCTCATCGGCTGATGCGTTCGCTACAGGCGTCGGCCCGGCAGTCGTCAGCATTGATGTTGCCGTGTTGGAGCCGGAAGCTACAGAATTGCCGCCAATCCGTTCGCCGGTGTCGGTCGTGAGTTGACCCGCCATCCCATTGAGCACCGACGCCGCTGCGTCTGCTGCTTTTGAGCCAGGCGGACTGGATGACGCCTGCTCGGAATGCTGCATCCGGGAATTCGCAGGTTTATTTGGCGAGACGACGGTTTCGGCGAGCAATGCGCGTTTCCAACTGTCGATCGTGAACTGGTTCGGCCGCCCTAGATTGACTGCCAACTCTCCTTCGCCATTGCGTAGCGCTACCAGACGCCCGTCCTCCGAAATAAACACGTCCGGCGTTTTCGCGAATGCGAGCGCGGCCACGGCCAGCACGGCGAAAGGCAAGGCCGCCAACCGAAGCCTGGTCGTAGCCATGGTGGCGAAGACCAGGGCGATGGCGGTGAGCAGGACGGCGTGAACCGCAACAAGCCCGACTGCGTCGAGCGGAGAACGGGCGGAGAACCAGTCGGCAACCGTGATCATGGCCGACAGGCCGTTGCCCATGACGTAGAAGAACGGCGCGTCGAGGCCGAACGGCATGGCGGCGGCGCCCATGACCGCGAAAGGCATGACCAGAGTTGAGACTATCGGCATGGCCGCAAGATTCGCCACCAGGCTGAGCGGCGAGACGCGCTGGAAATGGTAAGCGCCAAACACTGCGGTCGCCAGTCCCGCCACGATCGAAGTCACCGCGAGGCCCATAGCAAGCACCAGCACTTTCCTCAGCACGTTGCCGGCCGGCGAACGGTTCGGCGGGCGCGCCGTGGTGGAATCGGCCTGCTTGCGGTCCGACCACCAGGCGTAAGCGCCGACGAGTGCGGCGGTCGCGGCGAACGACATCTGGAAGCTCGGGCCGATCACCTCATGCGGCGAGATGGCGATGACGACGATGGCCGAGATCGCCAGATTGCGCATGGTCAGCGCGGCGCGGTCGAAGAGCAGCGCCGTCAGCATCACAGCAAGCATTATGAAACTGCGCTGCGCCGCGACTTCGCCGCCGGAGATGAAGAGATAGGCGGCAATCGAGGCAAGTGCGGCGATGATTTCTTCACCGGTCGCCGCGACGAAAAGCCCGGAAACAGCGCGAAGCCGATCCGCAGGCCGCCCATAATGGTGCCTGCGACCAGCGCCATGTGCAGGCCCGAGATCGAGATGACGTGGTAGAGGCCGGTGCGGCGCAGCGATTCATTGACCGTTTCGGGAATGCCGGCGCGGACGCCGACCACCAAGGCCGCGGCGATTTCGCCCTCCGGTCCGCCAATTCTCTCGCGAACCCGGTTGGCGATGGCGTTGCGGCCGTTCTGGATCCAGGCCGAGCCGCGCGCCGGCAGGGGCAGATCCGGTTGCGCCTGGTGAAGACCCTCTGGCAAGCCATTGTTCCGACTTGCCTCCTCCGTGTCGATAGGCTGCGGCGCGGCCGCTGTCGTCAATTGCGGGGGGCGCAGGAAAAAGCCGCTCGCGCCGATGCCGTCGAAATAGCTCTCGAACGAGAAATCATAGCTTTGCGGCCGCACCGGGCCGGAAGGCGGCATCAGCCGAACGAGGCCGCTTACCTCCGCGCCGACGGCAAGACCGGCTGGAACCTTTACCGCCGAGGCGCGAATCCTGTCCGGCGCATAGCGCAGTTTCGGGCGGGCGGTGGCGGTGACGTCGAGCGTCAGCCGCGTACGGCCATTGGCGAGATGATCGACCGCCGCCACCCTGCCGGTAACGAGCGTCGATATTTCGCCGCCCAGCATTTTCGTGCCGGCTCGCAAGGTTTCAACCTTCGCCGCCAGAAAGCCGAGAAGGCAGACAAGGACGGCGGCCAGCGCGAAATGGGTCACGCCGCGCGACGGCAGCAGCGCAAGAACAAGACCGATGGCGAGCGCTCCGCCCAGCGCCGGCACGAAGCCGGGCTCGAAAGGCAGCGCGAAATAGACGATCGCTCCGAAAGCCAGGAAAACCGGAACAAGCAGAAACGCCGCGCCGCGGTCGATCTCCAGGGCGATATCCCGGCGCAGCGCGCGTGACATGAATTGGAGGGAGGCGGTTGAGGCCGGCAGCAGGGCTTTTGGCAACGCACCGCCGGACGGCGCCGGAAGCGGAAACCGGCGGGGGGTTGCGGGCGAGAGTGCGACCGGAGACTGAACCGGGACAAGCGACCCGGCATCCGGCGTCGGCGCAAACAGCATGCGCTCGCTGACATCGCCTGCCGCCGTCTCGCCGGCCATCCGAATTTCCCCCGGCGACCGGCCGTACTCGACGCCTGCGCGTCAAGTGGCTTCGATCCCTGCCCCTTGCACCCTCGACCCTCTATGCTACATGAACGGCACCGAATTGCCATGCGCGCCAAGGGCACATTCCTGCCTGCATCCGGCGCTGTTTCCTGGAAATCCCGATGCCCGATACCGTCGTCACCCGCTTTGCCCCCTCGCCCACCGGCTATTTGCACATAGGCGGCGCGCGCACGGCCCTGTTCAACTGGCTCTATGCCCGCCACACCAAGGGCACGATGCTGCTGCGCATCGAGGATACCGACCGCGAGCGCTCGACCGATGCGGCCACCGCCGCGATCCTCGATGGGCTGACCTGGCTCGGCCTGCACTGGGAAGGCGAGCCGGTCTCGCAGTTCGAGCGGGCGCCGCGCCATCGCGAAGTCGCCGAGGAACTGGTGCGGATGGGCAAGGCCTACTACTGCTATGCCTCGCCGGAAGAGCTCAACCAGATGCGCGAACTGGCGCGCGCCGAGGGCCGCCCGCCGCGCTATGACGGCAGGTGGCGCGACCGCGACCCATCCGAAGCGCCGGCGGGCGTCAAGGGCGCGATCCGCATCAAGGCTCCGTGCGACGGCGAGACGGTCGTGCGCGACCGCGTGCAGGGCGACGTGCGCTTTCCCAACAGGGATCTCGACGACTTCATAATCCTGCGCTCCGACGGCAACCCGACCTACATGCATGCCGTGGTCGTCGACGACCACGACATGGGCGTGACGCACATCATCCGCGGCGACGACCACCTGACCAATGCCGCGCGCCAGCAGATCATCTATGACGCCATGGGCTGGGAAATCCCGGTTATGGCGCATATTCCGCTGATCCACGGGGCCGACGGCGCCAAGCTGTCGAAGCGGCACGGCGCGCTCGGCGTCGAGGCCTACCGCGCCATGGGTTATCTGCCGGCGGCGCTGCGCAACTATCTGGTGCGCCTCGGCTGGAGCCATGGCGACGACGAGGTGATGAGCCTCGACGACATGATCCGCTGGTTCGATATCGACGACGTCAACAAGGGCGCAGCGCGGTTCGACTTCCAGAAGCTGGAGGCGCTGAACGGCATCCATATGCGCCAGATGGACGACGCCGAGCTTACCGACGCGCTGATCGCCACCCTGCCCTATCTGCCCAACGGCACGCCCCTGATCGAAGCTATGAACGACACGCGCAAAAAGCAGTTGCTGGCGGCGATGCCCGGCCTGAAGGAGCGCGCCAAGACGCTGGTCGAACTTGCTGACGGTGCAGCTTTTTTGTTTTCCGGGCGGCCGCTGGCGATGGACGAGAAGGCGGCGGCGCTTCTGGGCGAGAAGCCGCGCACCGTGCTCTCCGGCGCGCTTGCCGCACTGGAAGCGGTTAATGGCGACTGGAATGCGGCTTCGGCGGAAGCGGCGATTCGCGAATACGCCACGGCAAATGGCCTGAAGCTTGGCGCGGCGGCGCAGCCTTTGCGCGCGGCGCTGACGGGCCGAAGCACCTCGCCCGGCGTGTTTGACGTGCTTGCCGTTCTCGGCCGCGAGGAGAGCCTGGCGCGCATCGCGGATCAAATCGATTGAGGCATTGCTGGCTCAACCGAACGGCATTGAAAGCGGCGTGTTGCGGTGCAACATTGCTGCTATCGAATAACTAGGCAGGGCCGGGCAAATGCGCTAGCACAAGCGCGCATTTCACGGGCAGTTGCTGCATTGCCGAATGGGCGCTCTCGCGCCGCATGAACGAAGGGAGTTTTTGATGACCGAATCGACAGCGAAACTGGAGTTTGGCGGCAAAACCCTCGAATTGAAGGCGCGCAGCGGCTCAGTTGGACCGGATGTCATCGACATCAGCACGCTCTACCGCGACACCGGCGCGTTCACCTACGACCCCGGCTTCACCTCCACGGCAAGCTGCGAATCCGAGATCACCTTCATCGACGGCGACGAGGGCGTTCTGCTGCACCGCGGTTATCCGATCGACCAGCTCGCAGAACACAGCGATTTCCTCGAAGTCTGCTATCTCTTGCTCTACGGCGAACTGCCGACCAAGGCGCAGAAGGACGATTTCGACTATCGCGTAACGCGCCACACTATGGTGCACGAACAGATGTCGCGCTTTTTCACCGGTTTCCGGCGCGACGCGCACCCGATGGCGGTGATGTGCGGCGTGGTTGGCGCGCTGTCGGCCTTCTACCACGATTCGACCGACATTTCGGACCCGCACCAGCGCATGGTGGCCTCGATCCGGCTGATCGCCAAGATGCCGACGATCGCCGCCATGGCCTACAAATACCATATCGGCCAGCCCTTCATCTATCCGAAGAACGAGCTGAATTTCGCCGCCAACTTCCTGCATATGTGCTTTGCAGTGCCGTGCGAGGAATACAAGGTCAATCCGGTTCTGGCGCGCGCCATGGAGCGCATCTTCATCCTGCACGCCGACCATGAGCAGAATGCCTCGACATCGACGGTCCGGCTGGCTGGCTCGTCCGGCGCCAACCCCTTCGCCTGCATCGCCGCGGGCATCGCCTGCCTTTGGGGGCCGGCGCATGGCGGCGCCAACGAGGCGGCGCTGAACATGCTGTCGGAGATCGGCCATGTCGACCGCATTCCCGAATTCATCGCGCGGGCCAAGGATAAGAACGACCCATTCCGGCTGATGGGCTTTGGGCATCGCGTCTACAAGAATTACGATCCACGAGCCAAGATCATGCACAAGACCGCGCATGAGGTGCTCGGCGAACTCGGCATCAAGGACGACCCGATGCTCGACGTCGCCATGGAGCTTGAAAGAATCGCTCTAACAGACGAATATTTCATAGAGAAGAAGCTTTATCCGAACGTCGACTTCTATTCCGGCATCACGCTGAAGGCGCTCGGCTTCCCGACCACCATGTTCACCGTGCTGTTCGCGGTCGCGCGCACCGTCGGCTGGATTTCGCAGTGGAAGGAAATGATCGAGGATCCGCACCAGAAGATCGGTCGGCCGCGCCAGCTCTATACCGGCCACCCGCAGCGCGATTTCATCGCCATCGCCAAGCGCTGAGCGAACTTTTCGACTGGAATCCCGCTGCGCGTCCTAAGCGACGCGCGGCTTGCTAGATACCGGCTCCCGCGCTGAGCGCGCCGCTCTCCTTGTCCAGCGCCATATAGTCGAGCGGCATTTCGGTCGTGTACTTGATCTGCTCCATCGCGAAGGCCGAGGACACGTCGCGGATCTCGATCTTGGCGATCAGCCGCTTGTAGAAGGCGTCGTAGGCGGCGATGTCCGGCACCACAACCCGGAGAAGGTAATCGACGTCGCCGCTCATGCGGTAGAACTCGATCACCTCGGGAAACTCCTGGATGACTTCGGAAAAACGCCGCAGCCATTCGTGGCTGTGCGAATTGGTGCGGATCGACACGAACACCGTGACGCGGGCGTTGATCTTCGCCGGATCGAGCAAAGCGACGCGCCGCTTGATGACGCCCTCCTCCTCCAGCTTCTGGATTCGCCGCCAGCACGGCGTCGTCGACAGGCCGACCTTTTTCGCTACATCAGCCACGGCGAGCGTGGAGTCCTCCTGAAGAAGGCGAAGAATTTTCCGATCGAGGCGATCCATGACGGCTCCATTAGAATTTCATTCCAGCATAATCGACCGCGCCGCGGAATTGCACAAGAAAAGAATTCTCCGGACCTGCTACTTCCGGGGAACGGGATTGCGCGGAATCAGGTTATGCGAGAGCTGATTTCCGATCTTAGGAACGGCAGCAATTCCGTTTCGAACCAGGGATTTTTCTTGATCCAGCCGCTGTTGCGCCAGGACGGGTGCGGCAGCGGCAGCACTTTGGGCACTGAAGTGGCGCCGTGTATCTCCCGCCAGTCCATAACCGTCTGGGTCAAGGAAGCGCGGCGCAGCGGGCCGAGATGCCAAGAGTGCGCGTAAAGGCCGATCGCCAGCACGAGTTCGATCTGCGGCATCAGGGCGAGCAGCCGCGACCGCCAGGCCGGCGCGCATTCGCGCCTCGGCGGCAGGTCGCCACCCTTGGCGTCCTGGCCCGGAAAGCAGAAGCCCATAGGCACGATCGCGAATTTCTCCGGATCGTAGAATTCGTCGCGCGAGACGCCGAGCCAGGCGCGCAGGCAGTCGCCGGACGCGTCGTTGAACGGCAGGCCGGTGGCGTGGACCATGGTCCCCGGCGCCTGGCCGGCAATCAGGATGCGCGCCGTCGCCGACGGCACCACCACCGGCCGCGGCCGATGCGGCAGCCGCCGCCCCGCGGCGGTGTTTTCAACGCAAACGCGGCAGGCGCGGATGTCCGCCGCCAGGCTAACGAGGCTGTCGGCCACGCTCAGGCGGCCGCACTCGGCCGGCTCGATATCGCCGCGCGCCAGCGAAGCACATTGGTCAATTCGTCGGGAAGCTGGATGCGCGCCGGCTTCATGAAATCGAGCGCGATGAGGCCGGTAATGTCGGCGATCGAATATTCGTCGCCAGCGACGAATTCGCGGCCGGCGAGTTCCCCGTCGAGGAGGCGCAAGAATTCCACTGCCTTCGGCTTGTTGGCTTCGCCCCATTCGGGAATTTGCGGCACTTCCCATTCCTTCATCGCCGGGTGGATATGGCGGAAAGCCTGGGCCACTGGCGTGAGCAGATTGAACTCCATGCGGCGTTGCCACATCTCGACCAGCGCCTTGCCGAGCGCGCCGCGCCCAAACAAAGCCGGCTCAGGATGAAGCTCCTCGAAATAGCGGCAGATGGCGACGGATTCGCAGATCGCCGTGCCGTCGTCGAGTTCCAGCACCGGCAGGCGCCGCAGCGGGTTGCGCGAGGTGATCTCGGCGCTCCTGTGCTCCATCGCGCCCATGTCGACGGGCGTCAGCGGGACCTCGATGCCTTTCTCGGCCAGAAATACCCGTACGCGCCGCGGGTTCGGCGCGCGGCCGCCGTCGAAAAGTTTCATGGTCGCTGCACCAGAATTGTTGAGCACCCGAACTATATGATCACGATTCAGGAAAATCGAAGGATTTGTCGAAGCCAATCGAGGAAAGAACCGCCATGGTCGCGGTCGCTCTCGACCATGCCGCCATGTGCGTCGCGCCAGGCGCGCGGTTCCTCGAACGAACCCGCCCAAAGGCCGGCCGCTCGTTGGCGCGCCCTTGCCTGCTCCGCCTCGAAATCGCCATAGGCGATCGCCCATCCGGCCTCGACTTGCGCGCTGTTGAGACTGACGCCGCCTGCCTTGCAATCGCCAAGGAGGCGGCCGTAGCGGTCGTGCTGACGGCCCGAGCACGAAACCGCCCTGTTGCGCGTCAGCCTGGCCAGGGCTTCGCGGGAAGCGCGGCCGCAGGCATAATCAGCCCCGTGCTTCCGGCAGATTTGCTGATATTCCGGTGCGTCGATGCCGCGCAGCCTGATGTGCTCGGCGCCGACGGTGATGGTGTCGCCGTCATTCACGATGGCCGATCCGCTGGCAAGTCGCGGCTCCGAGCGGTCGAGCCGCGCCGACAGGAGGATCAGCAGGCCGAGAATGGCGATTGCGAGAAACCAGTCGAAAATCCTGCGCGGAAGACTGCGCCTGCGACGCGAAGCCGCCGCGCGATACGGCCCACGCACGGTCGGCTCATATGGCAAACAATCTCTTAATCATTCAGAACTAGCCTGCGAGGCGAAAGCAGATGCCCGCATAAATTGAAACGAAATGCCGTTGATAGGCTCGCACACGGCTGACAAGTTCATTGTGGACCGCAGGAAACCGCACCGCAACAGCGATGTGGCGCGCGCGGTGCGCAAGACGCGCGACCGTCTTTCGCAGCAGCCCGGCAATCTCGCCTTCGACCGCGAACTCCTGAAGCTCCACGCCCGCGCCATGGTGTCGAGCGCAACCGCGATCCCGCTTCTGGTGCTGGTGATCGCAGCCGCCGGCCTGCTTGCCGGTATGGAAGGCTCGATCCTGATCTGGGCGCTGATCACGGTGACATGCTATGCTGGGCTCACGCTGGTCGCACAGCGCATCGACAGGACGGAAGCCGCCGAGATCAACATTGCTCGCGCCACAGCCAGCTTTTTCGTCGCCCATTTCGTCAGCGGCCTCGGCTGGGCCTTTTTCGCTTCGCTCCAATGCACAGAGTGCCAGGTCGAGCAATTTCCGGTCATCAAGGCGGTGGTGCTGCTGCTGGCCATGGCGGCGACGGCTCTGATTGCCTCGTCGCTGCGCGGGGCCCTGGTCATAACCTTCGCGCTTCCAGTCGCCGTTTATACCGTGATCGGCGTCAGCGCCTGGACGACGGTCGAAGCGGTCATGGTCGGACTGCTGGTGCTGGCGCTGCCGTTCTTCTCCTATGTCGCCGAACATCTCAACCGGTCCTCGCTGATGCTGCTTTCGTTCCGCTCGGAAAAGGATGGGCTGATCGCCGAGCTCGAAACGGCGAAGTCGATGTCGGACGAGGCCCGCCGCCGCGCCGAAGAAGCCAACCTCGCCAAATCGCGCTTTCTCGCCTCGATGAGCCATGAATTGCGCACGCCGCTCAACGCCATCCTCGGTTTCTCGGAGGTGATGGGCAATGAGGTGCTCGGGCCGATGAGCAACGGCACCTATCGCGATTACGCCAACGATATCCACGAATCCGGCCAGCATCTGCTCGACCTGATCAACGAAATCCTTGACCTGTCCCGGATCGAGGCCGGCCGCTACCAGCTCAACGAAGAGCCGGCGAACCTGCTGCAGGTCGTCGAGGAATGCTGCCATCTGATGGAGCTGAAAGCCCGGCACAAGGACATCCGCATCGTCCAGCAGTTCGAAAGCGTGCTGCCGCGCCTTTTTGCCGACGAACGCGCCGTGCGCCAGATCACGCTCAACCTCCTGTCCAATGCGGTGAAGTTCACCTCGACCGGCGGCGAGATCCTGGTGCGGGTCGGCTGGACGGCGGGCGGCGGGCAATACATCTCGATCAAGGACAACGGGCCGGGCATTCCGGCGGAAGAAATCCCGGTCGTGCTCTCGGCGTTCGGCCAGGGCTCGATCGCCATCAAGAGCGCCGAACAGGGGACCGGCCTGGGCCTACCGATCGTGCAGGGCCTGCTCGCCATGCATGGCGGCGAATTCGAACTGCACTCCAAGATGCGCGAGGGCACCGAAGCCATCGCGATTTTCCCGCCGGCGCGCGTCATGGAAGAACTGCCGGCTGTCCCCACCACCAAGGCGGTAGCGGCGGGAACCCGCAGACGCTAACCTCGTCAGAGCGCGGCAGCCATGCCGGTGCTGCACAGCGCTGCGGCCTTGACCAGGCCGGCGGCGAGTGCTGCCCCCGCCCCTTCGCCATGCGCCAACCTGAGATCGAGCAACGGCTCGAGGCCGAGCCTCTCGATCGCCTTTCGATGCCCGAGCTCGACCGGCAAATGCGCGACGACGCAATGATCGAGCGCGGCTGGATTGGCCGCCTGAAGCACCGCCGCGGCGGCAGTCGCAGCATGGCCGTCGAGGATCACCGGAATGCGCTCCATCCGGGCAGCGAGGACTGCGCCGGCAATCGCCGCGAATTCGCGTCCACCGATGCAGCGCAGCACTTCCAACGGGTCGGTCAGACGGCCGGCGTGCCTGGCAAGCGCCGCGTCGACGATCTCCGCCTTGCGCGCAATCATTTCCGCGTCGGCGCCCGAACCTGCCCCAACCCAGTCGGCTCCGGTTCCGCCGAACAGTGCGGCAAACATGGCGGCCGCGACAGTCGAATTGCCGACGCCGAGATCGCCGATGCAGACAAGATCGGTCCCGCCGGCGATCGCCTCCATGCCGAAGGCCATGGTGGCGGCGCAGCCGCGCTCGTCGAGCGCCGCCTCCTCGGTGATGTCGGCGGTCGGCAGATGCAGCGCCAAATCGAACACTTTGAGGCCGAGATCATGGGCCAGGCAAAGCTGGTTTATCGCCGCGCCGCCGGCGGCGCAAAGTTCGACCGCGCGCGCCGTAGCTTCGACCGGCCGCGGCGAAATATCGTGACGGGCGACGCCGTGGTTGCCGGCGAAGATCGCGACCAGCGGCTTGGTCACTGCGGGCGGGCGGCCGGTCCAGATGGCGAGCCAGGCTGCGATGTCTTCCAGCCGGCCGAGCGAGCCTTGCGGCTTTTCGGCCCGCGCGAACTGCGCCCGGACGCGCTCGCCGGCAGCCGCGTCGCCGGTCGGCAATACGGCCAGCAATTTGCGGAAATCGTCGAAAGGAAGCGCGCTCGTCATGTCGTCTCGGTTCCCGGATTGGTCGCTGCCAGCGGCATAGCCGCCGCGGCGGCATGGCACAATGGGGATATCTTGCATTGGAAGCCGGCCTGTCCCATGTGTGACGGGCAAACGGAAACCGCAATGAGCGCCATCGAATCTCCATGCATTCTCGTCTGCGCGATGGACATGAAAACCGGCTACTGCTTCGGTTGCGGCCGCACGCGCGATGAAATCGAGGCCTGGATCGACATGACCCCGGAAAGACGCCGCGAGGTGATGGCCGAATTGCCTGCCCGCCTGGAAACCGTCGATCGACGCCCGCGCCGGGAAACGCGGCGGGGCCGCATGGCGCGTGAACGCGGCACGCTGGCCTGACACAGATGACGAACAGACTGCTCTGGATCACACTGGCCGTACTGGGCGGCGGACTCATCCTGCTGATCGTCAACGATTCCAGCGGCGAGACGCTCGGCCTTGCCAATGAGGATTTCAGCCGGCTTCTCTATCTCGGCGTTCTCGGCGCTATTATCGCTGCCGGCATCTGGCGCTCGCGCCACATGTTCGGCGATACGCTGCGCAACCTCGCTGTTTGGCTGCTGGTCGTGCTGGTGCTGGTCGCCGGCTACCAGTACCGCTACGAATTGCAGGATGTCGCCAGCCGCGTCACTGCGGGCCTTGTGCCGGGCAGCCCGCTGTCGGTCACCGATTCCGAGGGCCGCACGACGGTGACGCTCGACAAGCTGCCCAGCGGTCATTTCGGCGTGCAGATCACGGTCGACGGTTCACAGATCATGGCAATGGTCGATACCGGCGCGAGCGCCACGGTGCTGACTTCCGCCGACGCGAGGCTCGCGGGCTTCGATCCCGACAAGCTCAACTTCTCTATTCCCGTGTCGACGGCCAATGGCGTCGCGCAGGCGGCGAGGGTCACCGCCAGCGAGATCAGCGTCGGCGCGATCACGCGAAGAAACCTGCCGGTGCTGGTGGCCGCCGACGGGACGCTCCCAGAAAGCCTGCTTGGCATGAACTTCATCGGCACTCTGTCGGGCTTCGACGTTCGCGGCGACCGAATGATCCTGCGGGATTAGGGCCTGTTGAGATTCAGGTCAGGCCGAGCCGAAAATGGTGGATTTCGAGAACCGGAGCGCAGCGGACGTTTGGGTCCGTGTTGGGGTGGACGGCCCCCGACGGCATCATGATGTGCCAGAATA
>NZ_JAAKZF010000077.1 GCF_011045125.1 Allomesorhizobium camelthorni
ACTAAGGCATATCAGCTCACGGCAGCCGCTTGCGCTGTCGTTAACGCGCTGCACGCCTCAGATCACCAGCCAGGGCTCGCCCGCCCATTGCGCGGCCGGCGCAAGATCGCGCGGGTCGGCGTCGAGCAGCCGGCTGCGCGCGAAGCGCGGCTTGTAATGGCAGAGCGCGGTCGACAGCGCCCGGAACACCGGCACGCCAATCGCCGGCCGGGTCATGTCGGCGAAGCAGAGGTCGACATTGCGGCGCGCGCAGGCGTCGAGCAGGGCCGACAGGCCGGAGCGTTGGCCAGGGGCAGCTTTCAGAAGCGTGCCGGACGGAACGCCGGGAGTAGCGTCGAGCGGCGGCGTCGAAGTCCGCGCCGTCCGTAGCCAATACGCCCACGAGCCCGCCGCATCGCCGAGCGCGCGGGCGGCACTGAGTGAAACCTCCATCTGCAGCATTTCGGTCAGCGCCGAGATCGCCGCCAGGTGCGGATCGAGCCGCGCCGCGAAGCCGAGCGCGATGTCGCAGCCATTCGGCTCGGCCGACATCGCGGCGATAACCGGAATGTCAAGGTCGGTGGTAATGTCGAACAGAAAGCTCCGCCGCTCGCGACCGGCGAGCCAGCCCGTCAACTCGGCCGCGCCTTCTATTGCCGCGATGTCGATCGGAGCGCGCCGGCGTCGCCCGTACCACCACCTTGCCGTGGCGTCCCGTTCCACCAGTTCGAGCACGGCGGCGGTCTTCGCGGTTTCCGCGTCCTCTCCCGCCGCGCAGCCATTGCTGTCGCCGATCGCCGCCGCTTGGCTGTCGCCCACCTCCCGCAGCCCGATGAACACGAAATCGGTCGGCGCGAATTTGGCCGCGCCGCCGAATGCATCCTCGACCTCGATCCAGTCGATCGGCGTGCCGTCGGCGAGCGGAGCCGGCCGCCAGTCGAAACTGGAGTGGGCTGCATTCCATGCTTCGCGCTCCTCGACCTGGCTCCGGTCGAAACCGTTCAGCGCTTCCGGCGGCAGCGCGGCAGCGCCTATTTCCTTCAAGCTTGCCGCCACCAGCCGCTCGTCGCCCCAGGCGCAGCAGCTCGCAAGCTCCACCGCTTCGCCGACCGAGCTTGCCCGGCATTGCGGCGCGTCGAGGCCGCGTCCGGAGGCCATCCTGCCCGCCTCGGGCAGGGCTGCGCCCGGAAAACCCGGCATTTGTCTCAAGCGTTTGCCCGGTATTGCCACCGCGAAATGCGCTGGGCCGCCGCCATTCGGCAGTTCGATCACGTCAAAAAGAGCCATCGCTTCGGGAACCCTGTCGGTTTCCTTGTTCGGCATCGTCGCTTTCCCCTTCGACAGCATCGATACTTCGACGTAACCTGTAGTTCGCGCGGGGTCATCTGTCTTGTCGGCAAGGCGGCGACAATTGGTGGAATTGGAGCAAAAAATCCTCAAGGCGATTCTGGTCGCCGATCTGCAGCAATATACTAGGCTGATCGCGGCCGACGAAGCCGATACGCTGGAATATGTCGCGCAATGCTTCCAGTTGTTCCAGGAGCATTGCGAACCCTTCGGCGCCGAGTTCGTGAAGACCACCGGCGACGGCGTCCTCATCCTGTTCGACAGCGCGTCGAGCGCGGTCGATTATGCGATGAGCGTCCAGGAGCGGATCGGCGCCCTGGAACAGGAGCGTCCCGGCCACGGAAAATTCCGCATCGGACTTCACATAGGCGAGGTTCGCCGCAGGGGCCAGGACGTGTACGGCCACGCCGTCAACATGGCGACGCGCGTAGAGGCCAAGGCGCTGCCCGGCGGCGTATGCGTCACGCAGGACGTCTATCGGGCTAGCCGCGACACCACGCGTTACGGCTTCCGCTTTGCCGGTCGCCCGGCTCTGAAGCATATGCCCGAGCCCGTTTCGCTCTACCATGTGACGGCCGCGGCTGCCGCCCCGGCGGATAAGGCCGCCTCGCAGCTGACGATCTCCGTCATTGACGGCTTTGCGCTGGTGGGCGACGACGGCGAACCCGTTGACCTGCGATCGCACGAAGCGCAGGCGCTGATCGGCCACCTCGCTCTGTCCAGCCAGTACCAGGCGCATCAGGATCGCCTGGCCACGCTGCTCTGGCCCGACAGGAACCTGGCCGACTCGCGCCGCAGGCTTGCGGCCCGCCTGCAGCTCGTCGAGAAGGCCATTACGCGAGGCTCGACGAAACGGCTGCTTCGCCGCGGCGGCATCGTCGGACTGAACCCCGCGCTGATCGCGGTCGACCTCGTCCGGCTCTTCGAGGATGTCGATGAGGGCCGGGTCGATGACTTGCTGCTCTACCGGCCGGACTGCACGGAATCCGTGCTGCTCGGCTTCGACGACGTGAGCAGCCTGTTCAGCGCCTGGCTGAGCGTCACGCGCCACAACCGTCATGACGGCCTGATCGAGGCGCTGCAGGTCATGCTGGATCGGTTCGAGGTCACCGAGCAGACGCTACGGCGCGCGGCGACCGCCCTTCTGATCCTCGAGCCTAGCCATGAACGCGCCGCGCAGCAGTTGATCCGGCACTATCTCGCTGCCGGCAATGTGGCATCCGCGATGCGCGTCTATCAGGGTCTGCGCAGTGTCCTGCTTGAAAAGTTCGACATCGCCCCCAGTGACGAGACCACGGCGCTCATCCAGCGCCTCTCAGGCGTCGCGCCGAGCAGCGAGGAGCCGGCCAAGGCGCCTCGGCCGGGAGCGCGAACCGCCAGCATCGCCATCGGTAAATTTCAAGCGTATGGCGAAGGCGTCGGTGCGGTAGCCTCTGGCTTCCGGTCCGAACTCGTCGCGGTCCTGTCGAAATTCCGCGAATGGACGGTCATCGAGGCCGATGATGGCGCGGAAATGAACGCGATGCTGGAATACAGCCTGACCGCCGAATGCGTCGGAGACCACGACCAGGTCAAGATGTATGTGACGCTGGCCGAGCCGAGCACGCGCGGGATCGTCTGGAGCGATTCCTTCGATCTGGCGCTCGCCAGCTGGACGAGCACCCAGAAGCGTCTGGTCGCGAAAATCGCCTCCACGCTGGAAGTCTACCTTTCCCACCATCGCCTGTCGCGCGTCCTGCCCGACCCCCTGCGCGATCTCGGAGCATATGATTGCTGGCTGCGCGGCGAGCATTTGCTCACGCACTGGTCGGTAGAAACCGAGGACGAAGCCGAACGACTGTTCGAGAAGGCGATTGCTAATGATCCGGGCTTCGCACCGGCGCATGCGAGCCTCGCCAGCGTCTACAATTCGCGCCAGTTCATCCGTCCGGGCATTTCACGCGACGAGGAGACGACGCGCCTGGCTCTGAAACTGGCGCTCCGCGCCGTCGAGATCGACCCGCTCGATGCGCGCAATCATCTGGTCGTCGCCTGGTCGACGGCGATGGCGCTGCGCTTCGAGCAGTCCGAGCTGCATTTCACGCTTGCCGCCGAACTCAATCCGAACAGTCCGAAAACTCTGGTTTCGGCTGCGGTAGGCCTCGCCTTCATGGGGCGAACCGACCAGGCGCGGGAACTGCTCGATCACGCGACCTCGCTCACTACCCGCTTCCTGGATTATCAGTGGTGCTACATCGCCACCACGCGCTATTTCCTCGGCGACATGGAAGGCGTGGTGGAGGCCGCCGGGCGCTCCAACGATGTGATCGCCGATGCACCCGGTTGGAAGGCGGCGGCGCTGCTGCAGCTTGGCCGCAAGGAAGAAGCGCGCGCCGCACTCCTCGATCTGCGCGCCGCCGTCACCCCGATCTGGCAAGGCCGGAACCCTCCGGAAATGACGGATCTCCTGGAATGGTTCTTGGCCGCCTTCCCGATCAGGCGCGAGGAAGACAAAGCCGAACTCGCGCGCCTGCGCGAGCTGATTTGACGGGAAGACTTGAAGCCGAATTCTTTCCGCGTGCGCGCCTTTCCTGGCACGGAAGCATTCGGTCCGAATGCGGCAGAGGCGGACGTTGCGCCGCGGGCTCTCGCTTACGAGCCGGATTTGCGGGCGCGATCCAGGGACCGCCGCAATACCTCGAATATGCGGTCGTCCATCGTTTGAGAAACGTTGAAACGCATAAAATTGCCAGAGGACTGCGACACACTGAATGCATTCCCCGGCGCCAGAACCACGTTTTCGGCAACCGCCGCCCGGGCAAGGTCTGCTGCATCGACATCACCGGGAAGACGGCACCACAGCAACATGCCTGCCTCCGGCATCAGCCAGGGTTCAATCCCGATGGCTTTCAACTTTGCCGCAACATTGGACATGGCGCTGCCGAGACGACTACGCAAACTCTCCATATGCTTTCGGTAGCGGCCATCGCTCAGGACGGCCAGAACCAGCTCGGCGCCCAGCCGCCCGCCGCCGAACGAGGTGGCGATCTTCAGATCGATGAGCCCTTCGATCCATTCCGGGCGCGCGGCCACGAACCCGCATCGCACCGACGCGGAAATCGTCTTGGAGAAGCTGCCGATCAGGACGACGCGGTCGAGCCCGTCGAAAGCCGCGAGACGCGGCGCAGGCAAACGCTCGAAGTCGGCGAAAAGATCGTCTTCGATAATGGTCAGCCCGAATTGATCCGCGAGCTTGAGCACCTTGTGAGCCACAACCGGGGATAGGGTCGCGCCGGTCGGATTGTGGATTGCGGAGTTCGTGATGTAGAGCCGCGGACGATGCTCGTTGAGCGCCTGTCCAAATAGCTCTATGTCCGGGCCGCAGCGCGTATAGGGCACGCTGACGATCTTGGCGCGGTGGGCGCGAAGCAGGGCCTGGAAGTTGAAGTAGCAAGGATCGTCGACGAGCACGGTGTCGCCGGGCTCGAGCAGGAAACGACACACGAGGTCCAATGCCTGCGTGCCGGATTCCGTCAGCATGATCTGATCGGGCGACGACTCAATGCCTCGCTCGGCCATGCGCCGTGCCAGGAATTGGCGCAGTGCCGGCAGACCCAAAGGGGAGCAGTAGTCGGCAAGCACAGCGCCGTCGGCGCGCGAGAGCGAGCGAAGCGCCCTCCTGATGCTGTCCTCCGGCAGCCATGACGGCGGAAGCCAGCCGCAGCCGGGCTTCAAGACGCCGTCGCTTGATTCCAGAGACTGTCGCGAGACCCAGAAGGGGTCGACGGCGCGGTCGACCTTGGGGCCGATCTCGGAGAGCGACAGCGGAGCTGCCTGGCTGGCAACGTAGAATCCAGAGCCTGGCCGTGAGTGAATCGTTCCCTCCGCAACCAGCCGCTCGTAAGCATCCACCACGGTTGAAGGCGAAACCTTCAGCGCCGAGGCGGATTTCCGGATCGAAGGCAGTCTTGCGCCCGGCGTCAGGCTGCGTCCGGCAATGCGCTGACGGATCGTGGCCATGACCATATCGACACGGGTGCCTCCTGCCGCGTGTTCGTTCATCCGTACTGCCCCTTCCAGCATAACAGTTCGGCTAAATTGTACCGAACCGTTACTGGCTGCGCCAGCCGCCGGAGCAGATAAGGGGCCGGCAAATCGAAGGGTCGGGGCATGGACAGGACAGCGGCAGGGTGGATCAACGGCTTCATCGGCGTGCTGATCTTCAGCGGCTCCCTGCCGGCGACGCGGCTTGCGGTTATGGAACTGGACCCCGTGTTTCTCACCGTCGCGCGCGCCGCCATCGCCGGCCTCCTGGCAGTCCTCCTCCTGCTTGCGTTCAAGGAGAAGCGCCCGGCTCGCCGTGACTTTGTTCCACTGATGATCGTCGCATTGGGCGTTGTCGTGGGTTTTCCGCTCCTTACCGCGCTTGCGCTCCAATACATCACTTCGGCGCATTCCATCGTTTTTATCGGATTGCTGCCGCTGGCGACGGCAATCTTTGGCGTGATACGCGGCGGCGAACATCCCCGTCCGGCTTTCTGGATTTTCTCGCTGCTGGGCAGTTCGCTGGTGGTTGGCTTCGCGCTGATGCAGGGCCTTTCCGCCTCGCCCTTGGGTGACGCCTTGATGCTTGCCGCCATCATTGCCTGCGGGCTTGGCTATGCCGAAGGCGCAAAATTGTCGCGCTCGTTAGGAGGTTGGCAGGTCATCTCGTGGGCACTCGTCCTGTCGCTGCCTGTCATGATGCCGCTCACGTGGTTTCTGATACCGCCTTCACTTGCGGGTGTGGGTACGCCGACCTGGATCAGTCTTGCTTACGTTTCCTTGTTCAGCATGCTTATCGGCTTCGTGTTCTGGTATCGCGGGCTGGCGCAGGGCGGCATCGCTGCCGTGGGGCAGTTGCAGTTGCTTCAACCGTTCTTTGGTCTCGCTTTGGCGGCGACGCTGCTGCATGAACCCGTAAGCGGGCTCATGCTCGCGGTCACCGTCGGCGTTATCCTGTGCGTGGCCGGGGCACGGAAGTTCGCAAGATAGCGGTCAAATTGGCGGCTTCCATCCGGAACGATGCTTCGATCAGTTGGACCGGAAGCGCAAAAAAGCCGACCCTTGCGGGCCGGCTTCACATGACCATCAACTGGCCGTCGGCTCTCGCCTACTGCAGCATCGTCTTGACGATGCCGCTGGCCTTGCCGAAGTCCATCTTGCCCGGGAATTTTTCCTTGAGCGCGTTCATGCAGCGGCCCATGTCGCGCAGGCCGTCGGCGCCGACCTCGTGAATGACCTGCTGGCAGGCCTGCTTCACGGCGTCCTCGCCGAGTTGCTTGGGCATGAAGCCGCGTATGATTGCGATCTCGTCGCGCTCCTGCGCCGCGAGTTCCAGCCTGTTGCCTTCCTCGAAGGCCTTGGCCGATTCCTCGCGCTGCTTCACCATCTTGGCCAGGATCTGCATGATCTCCTCGTCGCTGACGGGATCCTTGCCCGCGCCGCGATTGGCGATGTCGCGATCCTGGATTGCCGCATTGATCAGGCGCAGCGTCGACGTCGAACGCTTGTCCTGGGCTTTCAGCGACGATTTGAGTGCCTGGGCGATTTGCTCGCGCATGGCGGAATCTCCTTTACCGGCGAGCGACAATAACGCCCGCGACCGATCAACGCAAACGCAATGTGAACCGCCAAGTTCCTGTTTTCCAAAGGAAATTATTTGGCTTCACCGCGTCCGCGATCATTGACCGGTCGGGCTGCTTCGCTTATTGTCCGCGCCTTGCATGAACTGTTTTGCTGTGCACGGGGGTTTGCCAAATTCGTGGCATCCCGTGCTTTTCGTTGCGCCATATGGCCCTTATCGGGCCGTTTTTCAAGGGCGCAGCCTGCCTGACCTGATCGACACGGAGCACCGCCATGGCCGCCGCCACCGCCCCCTGGGCAACCGAAACGCCGACCGCCCTCCTGGTGCTCGCCGACGGCACCGTCATCGAAGGGCACGGGCTCGGCGCCACGGGCAGCGCCGTCGCCGAAGTGTGCTTCAACACGGCGCTTACCGGCTACCAGGAAATCCTCACCGACCCCTCCTACGCCGGCCAGATCGTCACCTTCACTTTCCCGCACATCGGCAATATCGGCGCTAATGAGGAGGACATCGAGGACCTGAGCCCGGCGGCGCGCGCCGGCGCTGTCGGCGCCGTGTTCAAGGCAGACGTCACCAATCCGTCGAGCTACCGCGCCTCCGGCCATCTCGACCAGTGGCTGAAGCGCCGCGGCGTCATCGCCATCTCGGGCATCGACACGCGCGCGCTGACCGCGCTGATCCGCGAGAAGGGGGCGCCCAACGCCGTCATTGCGCATGCGCCCGACGGCAGGTTCGACATCGACGACCTGAAGGCCAGGGCGAAGGCGTGGACCGGCCTTGTCGGTCTCGATCTGGCAAAAGAAGTCACCTCCGGCCAGTCCTCCGTCTGGCGCGAAACGCCCTGGGTCTGGGATGAAGGCTATGGCGAGCAGGCCGAGCCTTCCATGCACGTCGTCGCCATAGATTACGGCATCAAACGCAACATTCTAAGGCTGCTTGCCGGCCTCGGCGCCAAGGTCACCGTGGTGCCGGCAAGGACCGGCGCCGACGAGATCCTCGCCATGAAGCCGGACGGCGTCTTTCTCTCCAACGGTCCCGGCGACCCGGCCGCCACCGGCGAATACGCCGTGCCGGTGATCAAGGATCTGCTGAAGACCGAACTGCCGGTATTCGGCATTTGCCTCGGCCACCAGATGCTGGCGCTGGCGCTCGGCGGCACGACCGAAAAGATGCATCAGGGTCATCATGGCGCGAACCACCCGGTGAAGGACCACACCACCGGCAAGGTCGAGATAGTCTCGATGAACCACGGCTTCTCGGTCGATTCGAAGTCGCTGCCAAAGGGCGTCGAGGAGACGCATATTTCGCTGTTCGACGGCTCCAATTGCGGCATCTCGCTCGCTGGCAAGCCGGTGTTCTCGGTGCAGCACCACCCGGAGGCCTCGCCCGGCCCGCAGGATTCGCACTACCTGTTCCGCCGCTTCGCCAATCTGATCCGCGAGCGGAAGGGCGAACCGGCGCTGGCCGAACGCTGAGCGGTGCCGAAACCCCGCACCCTTTCAAGGGGATAGGCACAATTCTGACCCGAACTGGCCACATTTGCAGGTCATGATTCAGTGGGCAGGGGGCTTGCGTAGAGGGTTCAGTGTGAAAAATTTCCGTAAACTCGGCGCCGCCGGCGTACCGAAACGGCTGTTTCGGGCGCGCCTGGATTGGCGCAGGGCCCGCAGAATGGCGGGCATCGCCGCCGCCGTGTCCTCCGTGGTTGCGGCCGGCACTTTGAGCGCAATGTTCGTCGACCACCTTGCCGAACGCGCCGTGATGCGCGCCGCTGCGGAAGCCCCCGCCGTCGCGCGCGAGGCCGTCAGGGTTGCCGCGGCTGACAAGGCTGAGGCAGCGCTCGCGGCGGCAAAGGCCGCTCCAAAACCTGCCTCGCCGCTTAAGAGCGACGCCGTTGAAGCCAAGGCCGTGCCTGTCGGCCTGAAAGCCGCCGCGCCAGCGCAGCGCGCGATAGCCGCGTTGAAATCGACAGCGACGTCCGCGCCGAAATTCCCCGGCCAGGAAAACGCGCCGTCAGCCGCGCCCACAATGGCTTATGCCGAACAAGGCGACGCAGCCGAACGCCAGTTCGACAGCTCGGCATCGGAAAACGGCGATACAACCGATGAAACCGCCACCGCCGCAATCGCTACTGTCCCCCTTCCAGCTTCCGCCCCCTTCCCCGAGCCCCGCGACGAGAAAGCCGGTGAAGCGGAAGAGGCTGTGGGGCGCGAGGCGCGCGTGACCAAATACGTCAATCTGCGCGCGGGCCCCAATGACGAGTCCAAGGTCGTCGCCGTGGTGCCGGCCAAGGCGTCGGTTAGCGTGCTCGACTGCAAGGCGTGGTGCGAAGTCGTGTTCGACGGCAAGAAGGGCTGGATCTACAAGCGCTTCATCCGCGAATCCTGACGGGCCGACCCGAGGGGGATTCCATCCACGGCAAAGGCCTCTCACGCACCGATCGGCACTTTCAGTTGCTGGCCGGGGAAGATGAGGTTCGGGTTGTCGATCACCAGCGGGTTGGCGCGCACGATGCGCTGGAACTGGGCCGTGCTGCCATAGTGCTCCTCGGAGATCTTCGACAGCGTGTCGCCCGGCTTCACCACATGGATGCGGAAGCCGATATAGTTCGCGACGATCCGCGGACCGTAGATCACCGGCACGATCACCTTGTTGATCTCCGAACCGTCCTGCGCACTCTCCTCGAACACCTCGACGAACAGCCGGTCGAGCTGGAAGGCAGCCGCGCCGATCGCCGCCTGGACCTGGAACTGGCCGTGTTCGCCGGTGCCGCCGCCGACATTGAAGAAGCCGGTGCGCTCGTCGTGCCCGTCATGGACGCGCCAGTTGAGCGTCGCTTCAAAACCCTGGCCGATGCCGGCAATGAGCACGGGATCGCCGACGAGGTCGAACGGTTTCGGCTGCTGGATTCCATTGGGCATGGCGGCGTGCTCCTTGCGGGATTGCGGGAGCGTAAGCATGCACGGGCTGGGCGGCGATGTCGGTGATGCAGATCACATTGGGCGAAGAAAAAAGGGCGTTGGCGAAGGAGGTAGCGGTCTTCCCTTTTCCCCGTTCACGGTGAGAAGGTGTCACGAAGTGACGGATGAGGGGCGGAGCCAGCATTGGACAGTTCGTGCCGCCACTCACCTTCCTCCTGGGCGAAGTCGAATGGGCGGCATCCTCCGCGTAAGAACGGGGAGAAGAGAGCAGCTTCGCGTCGTGCCTCAAAACCTCAAATCGGGTTGTTGAACGTGTCGCAATCCGCCAGCCTGCCGCTCTGGAAGCCGCGATTGAACCAGGTCGCGCGCTGCTCCGAGGTGCCGTGATTGAAGCTCTCGGGCACGACATAGCCCTGCGTACGGCGCTGCAGCGTATCGTCGCCGATCTGCGTGGCGGCGTTCAGCGCCTCCTCGAGATCGCCCTCTTCAAGCAGACCCTTCTGGTCGGTAAAATGCCCCCATATGCCGGCGAAGCAGTCAGCCTGCAATTCCACCCGCGTCGACATCTGGTTGGCCTCCGCCTGGCTCATCGATTGCCGCATCTGGTTGAACTTCGGCAGGATGCCGGTCAGGTTCTGGATGTGGTGGCCGACCTCGTGCGCCAGCACGTAGGCCTGCGCGAAGTCGCCGGCGGCGTCGAACTGGCGCTCGAGCTGGTCATAGAAGGCTAGGTCGATATAGACCTTGCTGTCGCCCGGACAGTAGAACGGGCCAGAAGCCGCTGAGGCGAAGCCGCAGGCCGAGCGCACCTGTCCCGAAAACAGCACCAGCGTCGGCTCGGTATAGTCGAGCCCCTCCGCCTGGAAGATGCCGTTCCACACATCCTCGGTTTCGGCGAGCACCGTCGAGACGAACTGGGTCATCTCGTCGCTCGCCTGGGTGTTTGTCTGGGTGATCTGCCCGCCACCGCCCGCCGGGCCTCCCCCTTCGGTCAGCATTTCGAGGGGGTCGATGCCGCAGGCCCGCAGCGCGAAAAACAGAATGACCAGGATGATGATGCCCGAAATGCCGCCGCCGCCGACTCCCCGGCCCATCGGCAGGCGAATGCCGCCGCCGCGCCCCAGTCCACCGCCGCCGAACCCACCGCCCTGGCCGCGCGCGTCCTGGACATTCTCGCTCTGCCGACGGCCTCTCCAGCGCATGGCGCGTTCCTCATCGATTTGAACCGGCCCCGGCGCGAATGCCGCCAGCGACCTTCAACCGATAACTAGCCCAACGGTTGCAGCCTGTCACAGCTTTTTCGATGTCAGGTCACCTGAATCTAGGACGCGGCGCGGCGCTTGCGCTGCCGTATAAACGCCTTGAGCTCGGCGGCGCTCATGGCGCGCCCGAGCGCGAAACCCTGCAGCATGTCGCAGCCGATCTCCTTGAGGATACGCGCATGCTGCATCGTCTCGACGCCCTCGGCCACCACCTCGATGCCGAGCGATTTGCCGATTTCCACGATCGATTCCACCAGGCTTCTCTGCTTGGGCGATTCGACGATCGGCATGACGAGCTGGCGGTCAATCTTCAGGCGGCGCGGCTGGAGCTTGAGCAGGCTGACGATCGAGGCGTAGCCGGTGCCGAAATCGTCGATCTCGATGTCGATGCCGAGTTCCTTGATCTGATTGACGTTCCAGGCGACCACCTCGTCACCGTCGTCGAGAAAGATCGATTCGACGAGCTCGAACGACACTGTGCCTGGACGGATGTTCAGATTGCGCAGGCTTTTGATCAGTTCCTCGTCCTGGAGCCGCCGCGCCGAGACATTGACGGAGACACGCGGCACGATGAGGCCTGACTTGGTCCAATCCTCGAAATCCACGAGCGCCTGCTCTAGGATCACACGGTCGATCGTCGAGACGACGTTCAGTTCCTCGGCAATCCTGATGAACGATTCCGGCGTCAGCATCCCTTCCGCCGGGTGCCGCCATCGCGCCAGCGCCTCGACGCCGGCGATCTCGAGCGTTCTTGCGTCGAACTGCGGCTGGTAGTAGGCGATGAACTCGCTGCGTTCCAGGCCGCCCAATATCTCGTCGGCCACCCGCTTGGCGGTGACGATCTCGGCCTGCAGCGCTTCGGTGAAGAATTCGTGCCGGTTGCGGCCGCGGCTCTTGGCCCGGTAGAGCGCGATGTCGGCATTGACCAGCAGGCGCTTCGGATCGATGTTTTCGCCGGTTTCGGCGGCAATGCCTATGCTGACGCCGAACCGGCATTGATGGCCCTCATAGGAGACCGGCTGGCGCATCTGGCTGGTGATGCGGTCGGCGAGCACGGCCAGATCGTCCGAGCCGGACTCGGACGTGCACACCACCACAAACTCGTCGCCGCCGATGCGCGCCACGAAATCCTGCGACCGTACATTCGCTTTCAGAACCTTCGACGCATGTACCAGCATGGCGTCGCCGGCTGCGTGGCCGAGAGTGTCGTTGATTTGCTTGAAGCGGTCGAGATCAATGTGCAGTAGCGCGGCGTAACCGCCGCTGCGTGCGCAGGCCGCCGTATAGTGCTCGAGTATCTCGTCGAGATAGCGCCGGTTGGGCAGGCCGGTGAGCGAATCATGCAGAGCATTGTGCTCGATGCGAGCCTTGGCGGCCTCGAGTTCCGCATATCGGGTCTCCGCCAGATCCTTCGCCCGCTCCAGTTCCCTGTTGAGCATCACATCGGCGGTCACATCCCATTCGGCGCCGACCATCCTCGGGGTCTCGTTGCCCTCCTGATAGACGATCGCGCGGGTGCGAAGATAGCGGATTTCGCCGCCGGGCAACACGATGCGGTACTCCGAGGAGTAGCGCCCGTGCGTAGCTACCGCCTTTTTGAAATCCCTCTGCGCACGCTCCAGATCATCCGGATGGATCTTGCCGACCCAGTCGTCATAGTTTCGCGGCTTGCCGTCGGCCGGTAGCCCGTACATCTCGTTGACCCTGTCGTCCCAAACATTCTGGTCCGTCTCCAGGTCATGCTCCCACACGCCGATCTGCGAGGCATCCAGCGCCAGTTCGAGCCGCTGCGACAGCCGCCTGAGCTGCATCTCGCGGCGGCGCGAATCGCGGTAGTGCTTCCGGCGCTCCTCGATAAGCCGCCCGGAGATCACGATCGGCACGATCACCAAAGCGCCGGCCACGAATACCAGGGCGCGCAGCAGCCAGGCGTTCGGAGGCGTCGCGTTCCAGCCGCTTTTCGGAATAGCAGCGATCTGCCATGAGCCCGAAGGCAATTGCACGCTGGCCGTCACCGGATGGCTTTCCATCACTTCCGGATCGCCATAGAACCGGTCGCCTGTCTTGCCGAGCGCGTCATGTCCGATCAGCGCCACCTCGATCGGCAGCGCCGGATCTGTGAGGCCGCTGTCGCGGTAGAGCCGTTCGACATCCACCACCGCCGAAACGATGCCCCAGAATTTCTCGCCGCCGCCCTCGGCGGGCGTGAAAACCGGAAACCTGCCGATAAATCCCTGCCCGCCCTGGCGCAGATCCACTGGCCCAGCCAGCACCAGTTCGCCGGTATCGCGCGCCCTCAGCGCCGCCGCGCGCTGCCGGTCGACTTTGCGGTAATCGAGGCCGATAACTCGCTCATTGCCCTCCATCGGATACATCAGCGAGACGACGAGGTCTGGCGCGGCGGCAATGTTCCTGAGTTGGCTTTGCTCGCGAAACAGGTTTTCGGCCAGTGCTGCGAAGCGCGCCTGGTCCATCTCCGGTTCGGTGGTGATGGTTGCGACCAGGCCGCGCACAAGCTGGAGATTGCCGTTGATGTTGCCTTCGAGCTTGGCCCGGATCAAATTGACGTCGGCCAGAACATCGGCCCGGCTCGCCTGTTCATGCACCAATCGGTTCTGACGTTCGGCGTAAATGCCGCCAATGATGATGACAACCACGGCTATCGCCGTCGGGATATTCGTCCATGCAAGGACGATCCCGCGCGCCTGGGCAAAATTGAAGCCGTAGAATTTCAACACCGCAGCCTGTCGGAAATCCCGTATTCGCACCGGTTTTCCCGGCATATTAGCTCAGACTGCTTAACTTTGACTTTCGATGGGCATCGATTGGCGATGAACCTCAGCCGCGCTGCTTGTCGCCCACGCTCCTGCCGTCGGAACTCTTCGGCCTCTACTCCGCTGCTGGCGCGGCGGCGATACGCCGCGATCTCCCGCTCGCCATCAGCACCGCCAGCGCCAGCAACGGAAAGGCGGCGGCGACGAGGCCGAGGTCGGACGGCGCGGCGAATTCCAGCACTCGCCCGCCGACGACTGTCCCGGCGGCGATGCCGAAATAGAGCGCCGAGGCGTTGAGCGACAGCGTCAGATGCGCGACCTCGGGCGCAAAGCCGACGATGCGGCTCGCCTGCGCCGGCGGAAACGACCAGCCGATCGTGCCCCACAGGCCCATCAGCGCGATCAGCGCCGGCCCGGAGATCGCAGGCGGCAGGAATTTGAGCACGAGCGCAATAACGACGCTCACGGCGGCGGACGTCAGCAGCGCCAGGACGACCACCCGTGTCGCCCCGATGCGGTCTGCCAGATAGCCGCTGGCGAGATTGCCGATCACCGCGCCAATGCCGAAGGCGAGCAGCATGCCCGGTATGGCGAGCGCCGGCAGGCCGGCGCCCTCGACGGTCAGCGGCGCGATATAGGAAATGATGGCGAAGCCGCCGGTGAGGTAGAGAAACGTCACCGAGAGCGACGGAAATATTCCGGGCCTGCCTACCGCGGCAAACCGCTCGCCAAGCGTCAGGCGCGCGCCGCGCATTCCGTGCGGCAGCCGCACCCACAGGATAATCGCGCAGGCGAGGCCGAGCAGCGCGATTGCCACGAAAGTGCCGCGCCAGCCCCACATCGTGGCGATCAGCGAGCCCGCGGGCGCCCCGAGCGCGACCGCGAAAGTTGTGCCGCCGACCACCACTGCTATGGCGCGTGCGCGGTGCTCCGGCCCGGCCAGCGCCACGGCCGTCGCCTGCGCCGTCGCGGCGAACAGGCCGGCCGACATGCCCATCAATATCTGCGCGGCCAGCAACCCGGAGAAGGACGAACTGGTCGCCGCGACGGCATTGCCGGCGACGAAGGCAAGCATGGCAACCGCCAGCACGCGCCGCCTGTCGATCTCACCGGCCAGCGCTGACAGCACCGGCGCGCCGATGGCGTAGGCGAGTGAGAATGCGGTGATGAGATAGCCGGCATGCGGAACCGAAACGCCGGCGTCGGCGGCGATCGCCGGCAGCAGGCTGGAGAAGACGAAGCCCACCGTGCTCATCGCGAACGATCCCACGGCCAGCCATATCAGACGCTTGTCCACGACCCTCTCCTTAGTTCAAAATTTCTTGAACTATTGAACCTGTCGTCGCGCCATGTCAATCTACTGCCACAAGCCTCCTGCCACGCTCATGTCCGGAACCGGTAGCGTCTCAGTTTGAATTTCGGCGCACGACCCCAAGCGGACTCTTGCTTCGGTGCGGTCCTTAGCTCATGCGAGTGCCCGCTCAGGCGCTATTTTGTGCAGGCAACGCCGATCAAATGGCCTTCGGGGTCCTCGAACTTGCCGACCACGAGATTTCCGCTCGGCGACCTAACCGGCCCCAGACGGCGTGTCCCGCCGAGGCTCTCCGCGTTGCGAAGCGCGGTTTCGACATCGTCGACGCCAACATAGAATGTCACATGGCCGTCATAGCCCTCGCCCCCGGCAACGCCGCCGGGGATCCCACCGCCGTTCTGATCGCTATCGACGAATCCGTAGTCCGTGGGATTGGAAATCGCCTCCGATACCGGGCTACTCGTATCGAAAGTCCATCCGAACAGTTCCCCATAGTAACGTTGGAGCTTTTCCGGCTCCTTGCCTATGATCTCGAAGTGAACAACCGGCTGTCCCATGTTCGATCCTTTCCTATGCGGGGTTTTCAGTTTGCGAAACGGCGTGATCCTTCCGCGAACAGAAGCCTGAGATAGCGGCGCAGGTGGTCGAGGCTTTCGGCCGCGGCCTTCGCGCCGCCCCTGGCCTTGGCGAGAATGAAGCCCCCCTGGACGACTGCCTCCATATGCAGCGCGAGGCTTTCTGGCGTCCAATCTGCGCGCACGCCGTATTTGTCCATCGCCGCGCGAATATCGGCCTCAAGCGATCTTACGCCGGCGCCGAGGCTTCTTGCGCAGGCGGCGCTGATGTCGGGATGAGTGCGGTAAGCTTCCTGAACGATCGTGCCCGCGAAACAGGTGAAATCGGGCAAATCTCCCGTCAGGATCGCCTTGCGAAAGTCGACATAGGCGATGAGCCGGTCGCGAGGATCGGCTTCATCGTGAAAGGGCGCTCTGGCGAAGATGTCGGCCGCCCGCGCATCCCAATGCGCCGATGCCGCAAGTGCCAGGTCCTCCTTGCTCTTGAAGTGGTGGAAGAAGCTGCCCTTGGACAGCCCCGCCTCGGCGCAGACGTCTTCAATGCGCGTTGCCGCATAGCCCTTGATACGCACCACCTTGATCGTCGCGTTGAGAAACCTGGTCTTGGGGTCGTGTTGACGGTGCATCGTTCCATACCAACTGAGGGTGTAGCATACCGACTAGTAGGTATGACTTTCAAGCCCGATTCTAAGCCTGCCGATCTGTTTTGCCGAAGGAACGCGATCGCCTGCCCTGAATATGGCGCAACTCGTCCATTCAGACTGAGAAATGGAAAAGGCTGGATTCCACCCTGAGCCGAAATCAAACCGAGACACTACCCAGGAACACTGCGTCACATTGAATCGAGCCCTGAACGCCTTTACCTTTCGAACCATGATCTTGCCCCACCCCTCCGTCGACCAGATCGACCTCGCCAATGTGCTGGCTGTGCTCGGCGACCAGACGCGGCTGGCCATCGTGAAGTATCTTGCCCGTAATGAAGGCGTGCCGATGAACTGCAGCCAGTTCCTCGACTTCGGCTCCAAGACCAATCTCAGCTACCATCTGGCCAAGTTGCGCGAGGCCGGCGTGACCCGCACGGAGATTTCCGGCACCAGCCGGCTGATTTCGCTGCGCCGCGCCGAGCTCGGCCGGCGCTTTCCCGGCCTGCTCGATTCGATCATCGCCGCCGCGGCCGAGACGCCGGCGCCGCAGTTCAACGAGATTGTCGACTGATTTTTCCCCGACGCTGTCGGAACCGAGCGTCCCCCATCGTCCTTTGGGAGCATCCGACATGAAGGGAGAAATGCAATGAGGAAAATAGTTGCAGCCGCAATGGTTAGTCTCGACGGCGTCATGCAGGCGCCCGGCGGACCGCACGAAGACCCGACCGGCGGCTTCAGATATGGCGGCTGGGTCGCGCCGCATTTCGACGACAAGATGGGCGAGATCATTGGCGAGATGTTCTCGAAGCCTTTCGACCTTTTGCTCGGCCGCAAGACCTACGACATTTTCGCCGCCCACTGGCCCTATGTCGAAAAGGACGACCCGATCGGGCCGCTGTTCGACCGCGTCACCAAATTCGTCGCGACACGGAACCCGGATTTCAAGCCGACCTGGCAGAACAGCCGGACGCTCGGCCCCGATCCGGTCGCCGCGCTGAAGGAGCTGAAGCAGGAAGACGGCCCGGATCTGCTGACCCAGGGCTCCACCAATTTCCTGAAGACCTTGCTGGCGCACGGTCTGGTCGACGAGTTCAAGGTCTCGGTGTTCCCGGTCATTCTGGGCAAGGGCAAGCGGCTTTTCGGCGATGAAGCTCGGCCTATGGGCCTGAAGCTCGTCTCCGTGCAATCGTCGCCCTCCGGCATCGTCGTCACGAAATACGTGCCCGACGGCGAAGTCCGCACCGGATCGTTCGCGTCCGAGACGCCGACCGAGGCCGAGTTGGAGCGGCGCAGGAACCTGACCTGAGCCAAGGCTATCCATCGGACGCTGGACTAGCGCGGTGGATACCGTTCCAGCGTGGATGTGAATATCCGCGACAATGCCTCGATCGCCGCGGCCCGGTCTATCCGGCCGGCCGCGGCGTCGTTCGCCAGCGCCTCGGCGGCGCCCAGGAAACCGGCGAAGATCGCATTCCCCGCCACCGAAGGGACGTCGACGAGCCGTCCGAACCCTTTGCGGTATTCCGCGATGTAGCCCTCGCGCAGCGACTGGCGGAATGCGGCGGTTTCCTCGCTGGCGGCCAGAGCGTCGAAGGCAGCGCCCATTTCAGGTCCGATGTCGAGAACGCAGTTGACATAGGCCGACGCGAAAATGGCGGCGATGTCCGCCAGCGTCGCGCTGCCCGTCGCGAGCGCCTTTTCCCGCGCCGCGACCTGCCTGTCGTTGTATTCGTCGCACAAGGCCACCAGGAGTCCGGCCCGCGTGGCGAAATGTTCGTAGGCGATCGGCTTGCTCACGCCCGCTCGCTCGGCGAGATGGCCGAGCGTCAGCGCTTCGGTTCCCTCTTCCGCGATGATTTTGCGCGCCGTGTCGAGCAGTTGCTCGCGCCGCGCCGCCTTCGGCATCTTTCTCATCGCTGGTCTATCCACAACTGCTCCGCTGGTACAACCGAAACCGCCCCTTGCACTTGGAAGGCGAAAGGCCGTCTCTTATGTTACTGATAGTAAGTTACACAATGCAAGTTACCAACAGTACACTTCTATATAGGGGATTCCCATGACGATTGCAGCACGCGAAATCCATCTCAAGAGCCGGCCGGACGGACTGCCCAGCCTCGACAATTTCGAAGTGGTGAGCCGCACGCTTCCCGAGCCGGCGCCGGGGCAGATTCTTGTCCGCACGACATGGATGTCCGTCGATCCCTATATGCGCGGACGCATGCGCGACCGGCCGAGCTACATCGCGCCGTTCCAGCTCGGCCAGGCGCTGGAGGGTGCTGCGGTCGGCGTGGTCGAGCGTTCCGCCGACGAGAGGTTCAAGCCGGGCGACCTGGTCAGCCATTTTTCGGGCTGGCGCGATTACACCATCGTGGATGCATCTGCCGTCTCGAAGATCGACGCCGCGGCCGCGCCCGAACCGGCGTGGCTCGGACCGTTGGGCGTTCCGGGCTTCACGGCCTATGTCGGCCTCGGCCGCATAGGGGAGCTGAAGGCTGGGGAGACGATCTTCATCTCGGCCGGCGCCGGCGCCGTCGGCTCGATGACGGTCCAGATCGCCAAGGCGAAGGGCGCGCGCGTCATCGCCTCGGCGGGCGGCGAAGCCAAGGCAGCCTGGGTCCGCGACGAATTGGGCGCGGACGTGGTGATCAACTACAAGACCGCGGACGATCTCGCCGCCGCATTGGCAAAGGCCGCTCCGGAAGGCATCGACGTCTATTTCGACAATGTCGGCGGCGAGCATCTCGACGCCGCCTTGGCCAACGCCAAGGACCATGCGCGCTTTGTCATCTGCGGCATGATCGCCGGCTATAATGACGAGGGCGTCGCCGACGCGGCGCGCAACCTCGCCCGCATCATCATCAACCGCCTCTCGCTGCGGGGCTACATCGTTCTCGACCACTACGACCTGTTGCCGGAGTTCACCGCCGAGATGACCGGATGGATCGCCGACGGCCGCATCAAGTGGCGCGACACGGTGGTCGAGGGCCTGGACAACGCGCCCAAGGCGTTCCTCGGCCTGTTCTCGGGCGACAACATCGGCAAGATGCTGGTCAAGATCGACGGCTGACCTGTCGGGACAATCGCGGACGGTGGGGCCGCGCCCATGCGATTCAATCCAGGGAAGGGCCATGGCCGTGCAATGGCCCTTCCAGTCGCCATGGCAAGCCAACTCTATTGGATGGCGCACGCCGGATACGCAGGAAAAAAGAGACGCTCGACTCGGTTGCGCCGCACGAGACCTTGCGAGGAGCAGGGCTTAGCCTTGCTGCAAAAGTGCCTGCGCCAACTCTTCCCACTCCGCATCGAGCGTCAAGGTCGATGGCGCTGCGCCGCAGCGGCGATACCAGTATTCCGCATTCGACTGATCGCCTTCCTTGCGATGGAGATAGGCATGCACATGCATGCCCGCCGTATCATCGTGCTCCTGCGCGCGTTCGTGAGCCTTGTTCCAATCGCCTTTTGCATCCCACCACAGCGCCTGCAATGCGGCGCTCAAGCCGGCGGGCGGCTGTGGTTTCGCAATCGAATCTCTGAAGGTTTGCAGATCCATTTTTGCCGCCATTCGTGAAGGCAAGGGGCCGATGATACCAGCGCCGCCGGCCGAGCGGTAGCGTATCGGGCGATGGCCTGAATGACCGCATGGGTCGGGAGAGCCGGTTCCAAGCAATGTCGGCTTTCAGGCGTCGTCCAACCGCATTGCCGGCGCATCCGGCAGCGGGTTTACCTCTTGCCTTCCTACTGCCGCTGCTCGGTCCCTGCCCCGCTTGTGAAGCGCCACACAGCGCGCCGCATGGCCCGCCATTGCTCGCCTTCGTCGAGATTCCGCTGCTTCGGGTATCTCATGTAGAAGTAGGCGATCCCGTCGACCCTGCGCCACCAATCCGCCGGCCGCTCGACCGACAAGCTGACCCGGCGGCGTTCCTCGCCGTTCACCGGGGCCGCACCCGAAAAATCCGACTTGGCGTAAATACTGTGCAGCGCCCTGCCCTCCGTGTCGACCAGCACTGCCGCCGCGCCGAGTGTATCCTGGCCGGCCGTCTCCCCGCCGATGAACTCGAAATGGATCGTCGCCTTTCCGTCCTCGTCGACATGCAGATAGGAAAGGCCCTCTTCCCTGCTCCTGCCGTAGCGCCAGCGGAAGGACAGCCGGTCCGGCCCCTGCAGCGTCTGCACGACCTTGTTGAACGGCGGCGGCAGCGTTCCGAAGGGAACGAGATCGCCATAGGGCTTCTCGATGAGCACGATCAGCCTGTCCGGATCGTCGCGATCCGGAAAAACTATGTAGGCTGAGGCCGGCGCGACTGCCGCAAGAATCGCGACCAGCGCCGTCGTCGGCAGTAGCCACATCGGTTTTGGTCCTTTCGCCGCCGATCATCCCAGAGGCCGGCCGGCGGAGCAAGGCATGTTCCAAATGGCTGCGACCCGTTTGCAGGCCCGCATTTTCGGGGTTACGCACGCCAGAACATTTGCCTATAAGGCGCCCTTAGCCTGACTTCAGAAATCCGCAGCGCCGCCGGCCGGGCCTCCCCGTGCCGGATTTTCGCGCAGCGCCCGCCGAACGGACCCCGCTATGCCCAAACGCACCGACATCAAGTCGATCCTGATCATCGGCGCCGGCCCGATCGTCATCGGCCAGGCCTGCGAGTTCGACTATTCCGGCACCCAGGCCTGCAAGGCGCTGAAGGCGGAGGGCTACCGCATCATCCTGGTCAATTCCAATCCGGCCACCATCATGACCGACCCGGAACTGGCCGACGCCACCTATGTCGAGCCGATCACGCCCGAAGTCGTCGCCAAGATCATCGCGCGCGAGCGCCCCGACGCGCTGCTCCCAACCATGGGCGGCCAGACCGCGCTCAACACCGCGCTGTCGCTGCGCCGCATGGGCGTGCTCGACCGCTACAATGTCGAGATGATCGGCGCCGACGCGCACGCGATCGACAAGGCCGAGGACCGCTCGCTGTTCCGCGAGGCGATGGCGAAGATCGGCCTGGAGACGCCACGCTCGATGCTCGCCAATGCCTCCGCGGTGAAGGACGAGGACCGCAAGAAGCACGAGGCCGAGCGCGCCGAACTGAAGGCCAGCGGTGCGCCTGACATGGACGCCGCGCTCGACGCGCTCGAAACCACCTGGAACCTCGGCGAGGGCGACCGCAAGCAGCGCTATATCGGCCACGCGATGGCGATCGCCGCGCAGGCGCTCGACCATGTCGGCCTGCCCGCCATCATCCGCCCGTCCTTCACCATGGGCGGCACCGGCGGCGGCATCGCCTACAACCGCGCCGAATTCTTCGACATCGTCGCCTCCGGCCTCGACGCCTCCCCCACCACCGAAGTGCTGATCGAGGAATCGGTGCTCGGCTGGAAGGAATACGAGATGGAGGTCGTGCGCGACAAAGCCGACAATTGCATCATCGTCTGCTCCATCGAGAACATCGACCCGATGGGCGTGCACACAGGCGATTCCATCACCGTCGCGCCGGCGCTGACGCTCACCGACAAAGAGTACCAGACGATGCGCAACGCCTCGATCGCGGTGCTGCGCGAGATCGGCGTCGAGACCGGCGGCTCCAACGTGCAGTTCGCCGTCAACCCGGCCGACGGCCGCCTCGTCGTCATCGAGATGAACCCGCGCGTCTCGCGCTCCTCCGCCCTTGCCTCGAAGGCAACCGGCTTCCCCATCGCCAAGATCGCCGCGAAACTCGCTGTCGGCTACACGCTCGACGAGCTTGAGAACGACATCACCGGCGGCGCGACGCCTGCCTCCTTCGAGCCCTCCATCGACTATGTCGTCACGAAGATCCCGCGCTTCGCCTTCGAGAAATTCCCCGGCGCGGAGCCGGTGCTCACCACCGCCATGAAGTCGGTCGGCGAGGTGATGGCGATCGGCCGCACCTTCCAGGAGTCCCTCCAGAAGGCGCTGCGCGGCCTCGAAACCGGCCTTACCGGCCTCGACGAGATCGAGATCCCCGGCATCGGCCACGGCGACGACAAGAACGCCATCCGCGCCGCCCTCGGCACGCCGACGCCCGACCGGCTTCGGATGGTGGCGCAGGCGATCCGCATGGGAACCTCGCTGGAAGAGGTGCACGACATGTGCAAGATCGACCCGTGGTTCCTTGAGCAGATCGACGGCATCATCGCCATGGAAGCCCGCATCCGCGAGCACGGCCTGCCCGCCGACGCCGCCAATCTCAGAATGCTGAAATCCATGGGCTTCTCCGACGCCCGCCTCGCCTCATTGACCAAGACCGACCCCGAAGCGGTGCACAAGCTCCGCGAAAAGCTCGATGTCCATCCGGTCTACAAGCGCATCGACACCTGCGCTGCCGAATTCGCCTCGCCCACCGCCTACATGTATTCGACCTACGAGACGCCGTTTGCCGGCCGGCTCGCCAACGAGGCTGAGGTTTCCGACCGCAAGAAGGTCGTCATCCTTGGCGGCGGACCCAACCGTATCGGCCAGGGCATCGAGTTCGATTATTGCTGCTGCCACGCCGCCTTCGCGCTGCACGAGGCCGGCTACGAATCGATCATGATCAACTGCAACCCGGAGACGGTCTCGACTGACTACGACACCTCCGACCGCCTCTATTTCGAGCCGCTGACCGCCGAGGACGTGCTGGAGATCCTGCGCGCCGAGCAGGCCGCCGGCACGCTTCACGGCGTCATCGTCCAGTTCGGCGGCCAGACGCCGCTAAAGCTCGCCGACGCGCTGGAACAGGCCGGCATCCCGATCCTCGGCACCTCGCCCGACATGATCGACCTTGCCGAGGACCGCGACCGCTTCCAGAAGCTGCTGCACAAGCTCGGCCTGCTGCAGCCCAGGAACGGCATCGCCTGGTCGGTCGAGCAGGCCCGCACCGTCGCCGGCGAGCTCGGCTTCCCGCTGGTGGTGCGCCCCTCCTACGTGCTCGGCGGCCGCGCCATGCAGATCATCCACGACGAGACGATGCTGCAGTCCTATTTGCTCGACACCGTGCCCGGCCTGGTGCCGGAGGACATCAAGCAGAAATACCCCAACGACAAGACCGGCCAGATCAACACGCTCCTGGGCAAGAACCCGCTGCTCTTCGACACCTATCTGTCGGGCGCCATCGAGGTCGATGTCGACTGCCTCTGCGACGGCAAGGACACCTTCGTCTCCGGCATCATGGAGCACATCGAGGAGGCCGGCATCCATTCGGGCGACTCGGCCTGCTCGCTGCCGGTCCACACTTTGTCGCCCGCGCTCGTCGACGAGCTGGAGGCCCAGACGGCGGCGCTCGCCAAGGCGCTCAACGTCGGCGGGCTGATGAACGTGCAGTTCGCTATCCAGGATGGCACGATCTTCATCCTCGAAGTGAATCCCCGCGCCTCGCGCACCGTGCCTTTCGTGGCAAAGACCATCGGCAAGCCGATCGCCAAGATCGCCGCGCGCATCATGGCCGGCGCCAGCCTCGACGAGGCCTTCGCCGCCTATGGCGAAAAGCCCGACGCGCGCAACCCCGGCCACATCGCCGTCAAGGAAGCCGTTTTTCCCTTCGCCCGCTTCCCCGGGGTCGACATCCTGCTCGGCCCCGAAATGCGCTCCACCGGCGAGGTCATGGGCCTCGACTACGACTACGCGCTGGCCTTCGCCAAGGCGCAGCTCGGCGCCGGCGTCGACCTGCCGCGCTCGGGCACCCTGTTCGTCTCGGTGCGCGACGAGGACAAGCCGGGCATTCTGCCCGCCGTAAAGCGCATCGCCGGCCTCGGCTTCAAGGTGCTCGCCACCGGCGGCACCCAGCGCTTCCTGCGCGAGCAGGGCGTCGAGGCCGAGAAGATAAACAAGGTGCTGGAAGGCCGCCCGCATATCGAGGACGCGATCCGCAACCGCCAGGTCCAGCTCGTCTTCAACACCACCGACAGCCAGAAGGCGGTCTCCGACTCCAAATCGATCCGCCGCGCCACGCTGATGCAGAAGGTGCCCTACTACACCACCCTCTCCGGCGCCGCCGCCGTCGCCGAAGCCATCGCCGCGCTCAAGGCGGGCAATTTGGAAGTCCGCCCGCTGCAGGAATATTTCAACTAGGCGCCTCTTTACCTCCCCCTTGAGGGGGAGGTCGGCGCGCTTGCGCGCCGGGTGGGGGTGCTGCGGCAGTGCGCGGCGCCCACCCTCCCCCTTGCGGGGAGGGTCGATCCGCAAGGCGGATCGGGGTGGGGGTGGTTCCGCTGGGCGCGAGCATGGCGATTAGCCAATCTCCTCCCTTGAGGGGGAGATGGCCGGCAGGCCAGAGGGAGGTCGTTGACAGTTGCGCGCCAACGCCGAAGCCGCTCTCCTCTCCCCGTCACTATACGGGGAGAGGATGCCGGCAGGCAGGTGAGGGGCAGCGCCAACCTCGCCGATCTTCGCGCCGCCACCTATCCGTCACTTGTGACACCCTCTCCCCGTGAACTGGTAGAAGGAAAAGCTGCGAGGCCGATCCAGAAAGTGCCGTATTA
>NZ_JAAKZF010000078.1 GCF_011045125.1 Allomesorhizobium camelthorni
GCCCGAACACGATGTCGAGCGAACCGATGATCGCCGAGATATCGGCTCGCATGTGCCCGCGTCGCTGGCCTTCCGTCGTTCTCAGGTGCCGCTCAGTAGTCCATTCCGCCCATTCCGCCCATTCCGCCCATACCTCCTGCGCCACCCATAGCGGGCGAAACCTTCTGCGGAATGTCCGCGATCATTGCTTCAGCGGTGATCAGGAGCGCGGCAATCGAGCCGGCATCCTGCAGGGCCGTCCGAACGACCTTGGCGGGGTCGACGATACCGGCCTTGATCATGTCGACATAGACTTCGTTCTGGGCGTCGAAGCCCTGATTGTGATCCTTGCTGTCGGAGAGCTTGCCGACGACGATCGAACCTTCAACGCCGGAATTCTCGGCAATCTGGCGGATCGGCGCTTCAAGTGCTCTCAGCACAATCGAAATACCTGCCGTCATGTCAGCATTCGCGCCAGTAAGCTCAGTCAAAACTGCCTTGGCGCGCAAAAGCGCAACACCGCCGCCGGCAACGATGCCTTCTTCCACGGCTGCACGAGTGGCGTTCAGCGCATCATCGATACGGTCCTTCTTTTCCTTGACTTCCGTCTCGGTCGCGCCGCCGACGCGAATGACAGCAACGCCGCCAGCCAGCTTCGCCAGCCGCTCCTGGAGTTTCTCCTTGTCGTAATCCGAGGTCGTTTCCTCGATCTGCAACTTGATCTGCTGGACGCGCGCCTGGATGGTGGCTTTCTCGCCGGCGCCGTCGATGATCGTGGTCGTATCCTTCTCGATGAGCACGCGCTTAGCCCGCCCGAGCATGTCGATCATGACGTTCTCGAGTTTGATGCCGAGATCCTCGGAAATCATCTGGCCGGCGGTGAGCACGGCAATGTCTTCCAGCATCGCCTTGCGCCGGTCACCGAAGCCTGGCGCCTTGACGGCTGCGACCTTGAGGCCGCCGCGCAGCTTGTTGACGACCAGCGTCGCCAGCGCCTCGCCTTCGACGTCTTCCGAGATGATCAGCAGCGGCTTACCGCTTTGCACCACAGCTTCGAGGATCGGCAGCAACGCCTGCAAATTGCCGAGCTTCTTCTCATGGATGAGAACGTAAGGGTCCTCCAGCTCCGCGCGCATCTTCTCGGCATTGGTGACGAAATAGGGCGAGAGATAGCCACGGTCGAACTGCATGCCTTCGACGACATCGAGTTCGGTTTCGGCTGTCTTGGCTTCTTCGACGGTGATCACGCCCTCATTGCCGACCTTGTTCATCGCCTTGGCGATCATGGCGCCGACCGACGCGTCGCCATTGGCGGCGATCGTACCAACCTGGGCGATCTCGTCCGAAGATTTGACTTTCCTGGCCCTGGCTTGAATGTCCTTCACCACGGCAGCCACAGCAAGGTCGATGCCGCGCTTGAGATCCATCGGGTTCATGCCCGCGGCAACGAATTTGGCACCTTCGCGCAGGATGGAAGCGGCCAGCACCGTGGCTGTCGTCGTGCCGTCACCAGCAAGGTCGTTGGTCTTCGAGGCCACTTCGCGCACCATCTGGGCGCCCATGTTCTCGAACTTGTCGGCAAGCTCGATTTCCTTGGCGACGGCGACACCATCCTTGGTGATGCGCGGCGCGCCATAGGCCTTGTCGATGACGACATTGCGGCCTTTGGGGCCGAGCGTCACCTTGACGGCGTTGTTCAGAATTTCGACGCCGCGAAGCATCCGGTCGCGGGCATCGGTAGCGAATTTGATTTCCTTGGCAGACATGATTTTACGTCCAGTTCAGTCTTGAAATTGCGGGATCGGAAATCGCCCGGTCAGGCGGCTTTCTTGGCCGCTTTGGTCTTCTCGACGATGCCCAAAATGTCGCTCTCCTTCATGATCAGGAGATCCTCGCCGTCGATCTTGACCTCGGTGCCGGACCATTTGCCAAACAGGATGAGATCGCCGGCCTTGACGTCGAGCGGGATCAGCTTGCCGCTCTCGTCACGCGAGCCGGGCCCAACGGCGATCACTTCGCCTTCCTGAGGCTTTTCCTTGGCGGTGTCGGGAATAATGATCCCGCCCTTGGATTTGGTATCGCCTTCCGCGCGCCGAATGACGACGCGGTCGTGGAGTGGCCGGAATTTCATTGGGGGTTCTTTCTGCCGCCGCACATAGAGCGACTGCAACACTTAACATAGCCCCTTTGGCACTCGAATGATAGGAGTGCCAAATTTTTAATTCCTCAATCCGAAAATATTTGAAATGTAAATCAGTCGTTGTTACCGACGCTTTTGGACGTCCGAAAAGCGGAGCAATAAGCAATTTTATTGTAATTCATCCCTCTTAATTTTGCCGACAACAGACTATATTAATCCGCAATTACGAACCAAACCTATTGAGCCTTGATTGAATGTGCATCGAGACATGTATATAGATTGCGTGGATCTGGCCGATTTGGCTTTCGCGGTCCCGATCGACATAGGTCCGCGACCTTCGACCCGCCATGAAGCACCGAATTTTCCGACAGCGAATGTATAGCGCTTATTCGGCGCGCATGTCGCTCTGTTCGAGCCTTTGAACCACGGCGTTGACCACGGATGTACTGGCAGGGCACCGTAAAGTTATTGGCGAGGGAATGCGGTCAGGCCAACGGAGCTGATTTTCAGGCGGCAGCGAGATGTGCAATTTCGCGCCAGGTTGCCACGGCTGCACTGCGAAGATCACGATGGTCGGAGGATGAAATGGCGTGGCTGGGAAAGTGAAACAGATTGGCAATCGGGTCATGGATGGAGACGAAACGCTGAAGCTGGCTCGCTGACTTGAAGCGCTTCATGATCTTTTCTCGTCGTCGGGTGGGCTGGTGGGAGTTTTCGGCTCGGTTGTTCAGCCCCTTGTGCCGGCGATGCTCGACGTCCGGCATGATCTCTCTGCCGGCCACGGCGTAGGAACCGAGCTTGTCGGTGATCATCACGCGTGGCGCATGGCCCTGCTGCTTCAGCAACTTTCGCATCAGGCGCCTTGCAGCCTTGGCATTTCTGCGGCTTTGCACCAGAACGTCGAGGACGAAGCCCTCCTGGTCGACCGCCCGCCACAGCCAGTGTTTTGTGCCTGCAATGCTGACGACAACTTCGTCGAGGTGCCATTTGTCACCGAGGCGACCGGCCGACCGACGCCGGATCTCATTGGCGAAATGGCGGCCGAACTTCTCCGCCCATGTCCTTATCGTCTGGTGGGTGACGATGATGCCACGGGCAGCCAGCATGTCCTCGACCATGCGCAGGCTGAGTGGAAAGCGGAAGTATAACCACACCGCATGGGCGATGATCTCGGCGGGGAACCGGTGGCGACGATAGAGCGGATCACGGGCAATCTTCGACATGCCTCCCTGATCGCAGAAATCCGTCACCTCTCGGTTAACTTTACGGTGTCCGGCGAACAGCCCGGGCCCCTGTCGAATTCACGCCCATGACCCTAGTCGGACATTTCCCGATGCAAGACCACCGGCAAGTTTTAGGCCCATTCCCGACATTGACAGCCACGTGCAATATGTCGCCGGTTGCGTTTCCGGTCGATGCAAGCCGTCACGCATGATCCGACCAGTGTTGTTGGCGGCAGCCTGAGGACTGAAGCCGCTATTCGCCTCGCTGGAGTGTCTAACGCGACTCCGCCATGATCTTCGGCGTCATCGAGCGATGCTGCCCAGGCCGAAGGTGCCGACGCAGGTGATGAGAACAGGTTAGACCAGTGCTGCAAATTCACCCGGTGACGTTCCTTTTTGCGACCCGAGCCCTGCGCGACATCGGCGACGGTTTCGTCGCCGTTCTGTTGCCGGTCTATCTCCTCGCATTAGGGTTAGCGCCTCTGCAGGTCGGCGTCATAGCGACCACGTCGCTTCTCGGTTCGGCGCTCTTGACCATCGGCGTCGGGTTCCTTGGCGCACGATACGATCACCGCCAACTCCTGCTTGCCGCCGCCAGTCTGATGGTCGCCACGGGCGTGGCCTTTGCTGTGGTCCACGACTATGCCCTGCTTTTGGTTATCGCGTTCGCAGGCACCATCAACCCATCGGCCGGCAGCGTCAGCGTATTCGTGCCATTGGAACATTCCGTGCTCACACGTGAGGTCACTGATGCCGCGCGGACCAACATGTTCGCGCGTTACAGCCTTGTGGGTGCGCTCGCAGGCGCCGTTGGTGCGCTCGCTTCGGCAACCCCCGATCTTCTGGCTCCAGTCGGCCTCGACCAACTCACCAGCATCAAGGCGATGTTCGTGCTCTACGCGTTGCTGGGTCTGCTCGGCGGCTTCCTTTACGCGCGCATCCCGCAGCGCCGTCCAACGTCGGGCTCCGGCACCGCGTCCGCGCTCGGTCCCTCGCGCAATATTGTGATCAAGCTTGCGGCCCTTTTTAGCCTTGATGCTTTTGCCGGCGGCTTTGTCGTCCAGTCGCTGCTTGCCCTGTGGCTATTCGAAAAATTCGACCTGTCGCTCACGGAAGCGGGATTTTTCTTCTTCTGGTCCGGCTTGCTTTCGGCGTTCTCATTCCCCGTTGCAGCTTGGCTGTCCCGGCACATCGGACTGATTAACACGATGGTGTTCACACACATTCCGTCCAGCATCGCCCTGATGCTGGCGGCGCTTGCGCCGACGCTCCCTCTGGCGCTCACCCTGCTTCTGATCCGCGCCGCGCTTTCGCAGATGGACGTCCCGACGCGCTCGTCTTACGTCATGGCGGTTGTCACGGAGGCGGAGCGGGCAGCCGCCGCGAGCTTCACATCGGTCCCGCGCAGTTTGGCTGCCGCAGCCAGTCCCGCCCTGGCGGGCGCTCTGTTCGCTGCCTCGTTCCGGGCATGGCCCCTCCTGATCTGCGGTGCGCTAAAGATCGTTTATGATCTGCTGCTGCTGATGCAATTCCGGCACCTCAAGCCGCCGGAGGAACGATGATGCAGCCTTGCCGTTCGGAGCGTTTTGCCAGAATGGATCGATCGCACAGGCAAAACGTTGGAAAGCTTGTCGATCACTTTCGGCTGGCTCGGAGCGTGAAATGTCGCCTCGTTTCCTCCTCATGTTATTCGCTGCCGCTTTCTTGACTTCATCGGCGCACGCCGGGGTCGATGTCGAGCGGGCGCTGGAAGCGTTCCACAGCACCTGCCTGGCGCACGGCCCTGATTTCGACCGGACGACAGAAGCCGCCGGGAGGCTTGGATGGACACCGGTTCCCGAAAGCTCTTTTGGGACCCCCATCGCGAACGTGGATGCCGTGAAAGCCTGGAGGTGCAGCTGACGACACCATGCCGAAGGGAGCCGTCGTCGGGGTGACGAAAGCCAGGTTGGACGGAAAGGCGGTGCAGACATGCACCATCACCATGATCGATCTCGATCACGAGTCGTTCTTGAAGAGTTTCTTCACCCGGACCGATGCCGAGAAGATCGACGAAAAACGTGACGAGATGCAGATATCTAGGGTCTATATTCTGATCGCCGGCGGGCGCGAGCAATTCGTCAATTTGAAGTTCCCGGCCTCACCGGGAGGAGAGGGATTGGTCGTGGCGAGTTCCATCGCTGCCAACTGATAGGCTCCAAGATCGAGCACCCTTACCTCACAGGATTTCAGGGAGCGCAACCGCAACCAGGACATCTGGCGACCGCTTCATGACAGAGACGGCTAGTGCTGCCGAAGCAAGCAAGCCGATCACGGTTCCGGCAAGGGGAGCGTGGTCGCTCACGACTATGAACGTCCGGGCGAAGACCGGCCTGCCGGGGCGCGGGAACTCCAGCAGGCCATCTCTATGGAGCGTTTCCTACAACATCTGCTTGATGTCAGTGTAGGCGCCGTTGGTCTTCAGCGTCACCGTTACGTCGGCATCGGTCCGGTTGCGCCAGAACCAGCCGTGATTACCGTCGAAGGCCGCTTCAAGAACCCCTTCGTCCTCGGCCACACCGCGGCCTTTCTCGTAGGAGATGGATTCTCCGCCGCCGTCGCCATGGGTGTCGAAATTGACCTCGGCACCGTTGGCGGTCCACGCATAGTTCGCCGTCGCGCCCTTGACCATCACCAGCTTGATCTCCGCGCCTTCTCCAGGTTTTAGGGTGATCGACATTTCGTCCGACCGCGCTTCCTGGGCGGCGGCCGAGCCGACCACGAGTTCGGCGAAGATGCGTCCCATGAGACTTGATTCCTGATCCGGAGTGACGCTGGCCGGCTGCGGTGCGGTCTGCACATCGCGGAGCCTGTCGGCCTCCGCCTCTTCGGCAAGCTGAGATTTGATTTCACCCATGTCAGCAAGGCCGAGAATCCGCCCGGCCCCGGTGGGGTCGATCCCGTATTCGGACGGCAGGACGACGGTGATGAGGATCGCGGCCGCCGCGACGATCGCGAAGGCTGTAGACTTCAACAGCTGCGCCGAGGTTGGCAATTCGGCGGCGGTGGGAACATTGGAGTTGTACATGGTCGTTTCCTTTCTTATGCAGCGAAGTATCCGGTGAGCTGATATCCGATCAGCACAAATCCGGCCGTCATCATGAGGACGTTTGCGGTGTAGGCGTGCTTCCAGAAGCTCGCCGTCCGTCGCCAGTAACCCATGAGAATAAGGATGGCGGCGAGCGCCAGAAGTTGACCGATCTCCACGCCGACATTGAAGGCGAGCAAATTCGGCAGCAGGCCATCGGGAGCGATGTCGTACTCCAGGATCTTGGTCGCGAGGCCGAGGCCATGGAAGAAGCCGAAGATCAGCGTCGCCAGCTTGGTATTCGGCTGATGGCCGAACCAGCGCTGAAACGCGCCGAGATTGTCGAGCGCCTTGTAGACGACCGACAGGCCGATGATCGCGTCGATCAGGTAGGCGCTGACGTTCCAGCCGAAATAGACGCCCAGGATCATCGTCGTCGAATGGCCGATGGCGAAAAGGCTGACGTAGATGGCGATGTGCTGCAGGCGGTAGAGGAAAAAGATCACCCCGAGCAGGAACAGGAGATGGTCGTAGCCCGTCACCATGTGCTTGGCGCCGAGATACATGAATGGGAGGAGATGGATGCCAGTGATCTCCTGGATGTATCCCTTGTCGCCTTCGGCCACGGCATGAGCCGAGGCAAGTCCGGTGAACAGGGGGATCATGAGGAGCGTAAGCAGGAGGAGCAATGAAAGCCGTTCTGGCGCGCAATAGGCCCGCCAGCCGCTATGAAGCGGCAGTATATGCATGATGAGTGTCCGTGAGATTCGTAGGGGAGGATTGGCCGTGTCGGCCGCGCTCAGATTGTGAACGCTCTCCTCGGCGGCCTGTCGATGCCGGATGAACGCGTCGGCCCGCCGCTGCCGGAAATCTCAATCCGCCAAGAGGTGGTCGGTCCATCTATCCGAAATCGCATGAAATCGGCGGCACCGGGTATTTCATGAGAGTGATCCGCAGCGTGGCGTTCCTGATGAGAGGGGCTGCCATCGGATATCTCATCATCGTCATGGGAATGGCCATGATGATGGTAAAAGCCGGAAGCAGCGGCGACAGCGGATTCGGCCGGATGCTGGGATGCGGCGAAAGATGATGTCCCCGCGATCGGAAAGACGATGATCGCAAGACAAAGCACGCCAATCAGCAGGGCGCGAAACGCAGCCATGTTGTACCGGGCAGCCATCATTAACGAGACGTATCCTTTTGCGCTTAACGTTTCGTTACGACGCTTGCCGCGCCGAAAGCTCGCTTGACTACATCCCCTCCCGGAGGATAGCAAGCGGGCATGCCCGATCACACTCACGCCTCTCACCCCGAGACTGTCAAGCGATTGCGGCGAGCCGAAGGCCACATCCGCAGCGTCATCGGGATGATCGAGAGCGGCCGGCCCTGTCTCGACATTGCCCAACAGCTCCACGCGGTCGAAAAAGCAATTGGCCAGGCGAAGCGGACGCTGATCCAGGATCACCTCGATCACTGTCTCGAAGCAGCGGTCGGGCCTTTGCCGAAGGACCGTCGCCAGTCAATCGATGAGTTCAAGGAAATCACGAAGTACCTCTGAGGTCCGACATGCTGGGCATTCTTTCAAACAGGACCTACCGCCACCTGTTCATGGCTCAGGTGATCGCACTGATCGGCACGGGCTTGGCGACGGTGGCGCTCGGGCTGCTCGCATTCGAGCTGGCCGGCGGCGAGGCCGGCGTGGTCCTCGGAACCGCGCTCGCGATCAAAATGATCGCCTATGTCGGCATCGCGCCGATCGCGGCAGCTTTTGCCGAGAGACTCCCGCGCCGCGCGATGCTGGTCAGCCTCGATCTGGTCCGGGCGGCGGCGGCGGTGTTTCTGCCCTTCGTCACGGAAATCTGGCAGGTCTACGTCCTGATCTTCGTCCTGCAAGCGGCATCGGCCGGGTTCACGCCGACGTTCCAGGCGACGATCCCCGACGTTCTTCCGGACGAGAAGGAATACACGAGGGCGCTTTCCCTCTCGCGCCTCGCCTATGATCTGGAGAGCCTGATCAGTCCGATGCTCGCCGCCGCCCTTCTGACGGTCGTCAGTTTCCATAGTCTTTTCGCCGGAACGGTGGTCGGGTTCCTGATCTCGGCGGCGCTCGTCGTTTCGGTCAGCCTGCCCAGTCCGAAAGCTTCCGCGCGGCGCGGCATTTACGACCGCACCACGCGCGGCATCTGCATCTATCTGGCAACGCCGAGGCTGCGTGGCCTTCTGGCGATCAACATGGCTGTCGCCGCTGCCGGCGCGATGGTGATCGTCAACACGGTGGTTCTCGTTCAGGGCGAGTTCGGCCTTACGCAGCAGGCTACCGCTGTCGCTTTGGCCGCCTTCGGCGGGGGGTCGATGCTCGCCGCGCTGACGCTACCCCGATTGCTGGATGTGATTCCGGACCGGACGGCCATGCTGGGCGGCATCATCATTCTGGCGACAGGGCTGCTGGTCGGCGCGGCCGTCCCCGGCTTCAACTCGCTGCTTCCGCTCTGGTTCGCGTTGGGCCTCGGCTATTCGATTGCTCAAACCCCGTCAGGCCGTCTGCTCCGGCGGTCGTCACAGCCGGAGGACAGGCCTGCCCTGTTTGCCGCCCAGTTCGCGCTCTCTCATGCCTGCTGGCTCATCACCTATCCCTTGGCAGGGTGGCTCGGCGCGACTTTCGGCCTTTCGGCAACCTTCATCATCCTGTCGGGCATTGCCTGTGGCGCGATCCTTGCGGCGGTCCGGCTTTGGCCGGCTGCCGACCCGGAGATCATCGAACATCGGCATGACGACCTGGCGGAGGACCATTCCCATTTGGCGGAGGGGACTGGCCGTTCCGGAACCGCGCATGCGCATCCCTTCGTCATCGATTCCTTGCACCGCGAATGGCCAAATGAGCGCGGTTAAGCAGGGAAGGATTGCTCGGCTTGGGTGATCTTGCGGTCTACGCCGCCCTTTTCGTCGTTGCGCTCGGGGCCGCCACGATGCTCCCGATGCAATCGGAGGCGGCGCTGGCCGGCCTGATTCTCACGGGAAAATATCCGCTGGCTTTGCTGATCGCCGTCGCTGGCGCTGGCAACGTCCTCGGCTCGGCGATCAACTGGCTGCTTGGTCGCGGCATCGAAAGCTTCAAGGGCCGGCCGTGGTTTCCGGCAAATCCCGCAATGCTCGCTCGCGCCACGAAATGGTATCATCGCTATGGCAGATGGTCCTTGCTGCTGAGTTGAGTTCCGGTGGTTGGCGATCCACTGACTGTCATCGCTGGCGTGCTGCGAGAGCCGCTTTGGAGCTTTCTCGTGCTCGTTACCATCGCCAAAGTCGCTCGCTATCTCGCGCTCGCGGCAGCGACCTTGAGCTGGATGTAAGCTACTTGCCGCCGCAGGCGCGGACGCTGCGAAAACGATGCAAGTTCGGCTTGAGATTGGTCCTGCAATGCCAATAGATGTGATTCAGACATGACCGATCACATATGACAGTTTCCCTGCCGAACGGCCGCTTTGCCTCCTGGTCCCGGGAGACAGGCGGACGCACAACATTCCCGATGTGGAGCTCGGCTGGCCAGCACTACTGCCGGAGAGCCGCAATCTCGGCCTATTGCCCTGTCGTGGGTGATCGCATCGCCTCTCGCGCCCCGTCATAATGGCCATGCTTCAAACGCTCGTCGAACTTCAGCGCGACATCTACCTAGCGCTCGCCGGGCAGATCAAACTGCTTTCGGCGCAAGGCAACTGGCTCGGCTTTCTCGCTTTCCTGCCGATGGGGGTTTTCTTCGGCGCCGTCCATGCGTTGACGCCAGGCCACAGCAAAGCGGTCCTCGCTACATATCTTGCCGGATCAGAGGCGAAGATCGCGCGCGGCTTGCTGACCTCTCTGACACTCTCCTTCACGCATGTGACCATCGCTGTGCTGATCGCGGTGCTGTCGCTGCCAGTGGTGTCGATCGCGCTTGGCAGTGTCGGCCGGGCGCCACTGCTCGAGGACATCAGCCGAGGTCTGCTCGGGCTGATCGGCGCCTGGATGCTCTGGCGCGCGCTTACCCACGGGCATCACCACAAGCATGAAGGCGAAGCAGTCGGGGTCATGGCCGGGCTGATTCCCTGTCCGCTCACTTTGTTCGTTATGACATTTGCCATCGCGCGCGGCGTGCCGGCGGCCGGCATTTTGTTCGCCGGTACCATGATGATCGGCGTCGCGCTCACCTTATCGGGCGTGGCGATCCTTTCGATCCTATTGCGCGAGCGCCTGTTGCATTTCGTTGAGGGCCGCCCGCGTCTGTCTAATGTGATGATTCGTTCGGTCGAAGGATTCGCCGGAGCCGCTTTGATCGCCCTCGCGCTGCATGAAGCCTTTGTGCGCTAGCTGCATTGATCACGCGTACCGCCTGCGCTTCAGTCGCCGCGGTGGTACGCGTTGCAACGGGCCGTAAATCAGCCGTTTCTGATCTGGTCGACGGCTGTCACCAGCAGTTCGTCCATGATGCCGCGAATCTGATGATCAGACTGGGCGACGCCGGCCGCGTCGAAATCGGCGCGTACCTTACGGAACACATCGTTGTCCCCTGCTTCCTCGAAGTCCGAGCTCACCACCTCCTTCGCATAGGCGTCGGCTTCTGTGCCGGTTTTGCCGAGTTTTTCAGCGGCCCACAGGCCGAACAGCTTGTTGCGGCGCGCCATGGCCTTGAAACTCGATTCCTCGTCCATTGCAAACTTCTTTTCGGAGCCTTGCTGACGGTCTCTCATGCTGCTCATGGCTTGGTCTCCGGTTCGGGTGTGAGTTTCCGACCTTGCCGACATCCCACCAGATGACCGGCTCGTCACGGCCGAGAATGGCGCGACTGCACGTCATTGACAAGACCGGGCCGTTCACGCCGGTGATCGATCGGCGAACTCGGCAAACCGGAAAAGAACAAGCGCGTGCCTCGAAAATCTCCGATTTGTTGCCGCCGTTTCGGCGCGAAGTCGGTTGTCTCGAGAAGGAACAACAATGTTCCGAAGGCGCCCCTACATTCGACCTCGTAAAATCGTTCCGCAGGGGACAATGTTTGGCCGATCTCCTTGCGCAGTTTGGAAGTGACGCAGGTTATCGCCGCTACGTGATCCGCCTGGGCTGTGCACCTTCCGGCGGTGTCGATACCGCCGCGATTTCCTCCCGGAAGAAAAAAAGTCATGGAGCAGCGGACTAAGATGACGATCGGCTCCGTATACAAGTCATGAATGGTAAGAACCTCCGCTTCGACGTCATCGGCCAACTCGCCGTGCTTCGGCGTTACGCGCGATCGTTGACGCGCAGCGACGCGGATGCCGAAGATCTGGTGCATGATGCGCTGGTCCGGGCCTATGAACGGAAATCGACATTTCGGCAGGCGGGCAATCTCCGAACCTGGCTGCTTTCGGTGCTTCACAATGTATTTGTTGACGGCTACCGGTCGCGACATTCGGCAACCGGCCGCCTCGAACAGGCAGCGGTGCTTGCCGAAGCCCATCTGCTGCCACCACAGGATCACGTCGTCCGGTTGAGCCAGATCAGGACTGCTTTCCTGAGCCTCGCGGAGGAGCAGCGCGCCGCCCTTCACCTCGTCGCCATCGAGGGACTTTCCTATGACGAAGCTGCGGCGACGCTCGCAATTCCGGTTGGAACGCTGATGTCGCGGATCGCCCGGGCCCGCGCCGCCCTGCGCGAAATCGAGGATGGTCCCGCCGCGACTGAGATTAGCCATCTCAAGATCGTTGGAGGTCGCAATGACAAAGCCAATTGATCCAATCGTCGATGCCGATCTCGATGCCTATGTCGACGACCAGCTCGATGTCGGCCGCCGGATCGAAGTCGAGGCGTATCTTTCGAACCATCCGGACAGGGCCGCACGCATCATGTCCGATCTGAGAACCCGCGATGAATTGCGGCTTGCGCTGGCTGGTGCACCGCGCATGACGCGCCACGCCACGAACGATGCCGCACGCCGGCTTGAACGCGGGCTCACTCAGCGTCGGTTCTTAGGTAGGATGCGCCGTGTCGCCGCACTTGGCCTCTTTGTCGCGGCGGGGTGGTTTGCCAATGCCTATCTCGGCCCGCTGACTGTCACGGAGGTGATCGCGTCCGCACCACAACCAGCCTATGTTGAGGATGCCGTGATGGCCCATATAACAACCCAGCTCCGCGCGGCGATGTCCTCGCAGCCCGAGGTCCCGGAGTACGATCCCGAGGAAATTCGTGCGTCCACCGCAATCGTCATGCCGCAATTGCCGGCTGACTGGCTTGTAACCGACGTCCAGGTGTTTCCGTCCAAATTCGGTCCGAGTGTCGAGATGGCGATCCGGACGAATGATTTCGAGGTGCTTTCGCTTTTCGCGGTCCGGCCCGGCTCATTCGACGTCGTTCCGGCGACGAGCGTTCATAAAGCCGATGTCACAGCCGCTTATTGGCAGATCGGTGACGTCGCTTATGCCCTTGTGACGAATAAAGCCAACACGCACGAACTCGATCGGGCGGCAATCGCTCTCGCAGATACACTCTACTGATTCCAAAACAGGAGCATTCACATGAAGACGCCCAATCCAGGATACCGCCTTGAAACCGCCCACGGTCACGCCGGCGCCCTGATCGACGAGGGTCTGCGCCAGCACATGCTGCGCGTTTACAACTATATGGGCCTTGGCCTCGTCGTCACCGGCCTTGTCGCCTACGCTGTCGGAACCACCCCGGCGCTTTACGTGCCGATCTTCTCGACGCCGCTCAAATGGGTGGTGATGTTGGCGCCATTGGCCTTTGTTCTCTTTTTCTCGTTCCGCATGCAATCGATATCGGCAAGTGGCGCACAGACCATGTTCTGGGCCTTCTGCGCGGTCATGGGCTTGTCTCTGGCGTCGGTGTTTCTCGTGTTCACCGGCACCAGCATCGCCCGCACCTTCTTCATCGCCGCCACCATGTTCGGCGCAACGAGCCTTTATGGTTATACGACGAAGCGTGATCTTTCGCAGTTCGGTTCGTTGCTGATCATGGGCCTGATCGGCGTGGTGATCGCCAGCGTCGTCAATCTCTTCCTCGGCTCGACCGCCCTTCAATTCGCCGTTTCGGTGATCGGCATTCTCGTGTTCGTCGGGCTGACCGCCTGGGACACGCAGACGATCAAGGAACAGTATGCGGAGAATTTCGACCAGGAATCGCAGCAGAAGCTCGCCGTCTTCGGAGCCTTTTCGCTCTACCTGAATTTCATCAACATCTTCCAGCTGCTGCTGACCTTCACAGGCCAGCGGGAAGAATGATCGACCGGAAAATACGAGGAGTGTTTATCACCATGGATAGAAACGATCAGCAGGCAATCCAAAGCCTGTTCGAGAAGCTCGCCAAGGTCGAGGGTCAAGCACCGTCGCGTGATCCGGAGGCCGAAGCCTATATCCGCGAGCAGATCGCCCGGCAGCCCGGCGCGCCCTACTACATGGCGCAGACCATCGTCGTGCAGGAACAGGCGCTCAACGCCGCACAGGCCCGGATCGAAGAGCTGGAACAGCAGGCGGGGCCGCGGCGGTCCTCCGGCGGCCTGCTCTCCAACATATTCGGCGACAGCCGACAGGCGTCGCGTGCGCCAGGCTCCGTGCCACGTGTCGGGCGTGCGCCTGCCACGGCGCCGGAGGATGCGCACCCCCGAGGTTATCCGCAGCGGGCTGGCGGCGGCTTCCTCGCCGGAGCCGCGCAGACGGCGATGGGCGTCGCGGGCGGCGTACTCCTCGGAAATGCGATCGCCGGCATGTTCGGCGGCAGTCAGGCTCAGGCAGCCGAACCAGCGGAAACTGCCGACAACAAGGCTGCACCTGACGAAGCAGGATTTGACGAAGGCGGTGATTTCGGCGACATCGAATTCTAGGCGTGATGCGAAGTAACAATGAGGGCTGCAAGGCGCAGCCCTCATTGTTTTTCGGAGCGACATCGGCGAATGGATTTGTCGCCGCACAAGGAAAGGTCATTCTCCGGCGATCGATCGAGGTGCAAAGAGAGATATGTCCGCACGCCGTCGCTCCGGAGGCGGATTATGACTGACGAAGACCAATCCGCTACAGGGGTCCACACTCCGCGAAGTGAGGGTCGAAAGCGTGGCCGCCCGTTTTCTGAGATTCTCCGGGCGATTGCCGACGACACCGGCAGCGATCGTGTGTCGGTCGACAATCTTTTGGAGGCAATGGGTGACCGGGGGTTTGGTCCGCTGATGCTGGTCTTCGCGATTCCGAACCTGATTCCGGCCCCACCGGGGACGTCATCCGTACTTGGTGCCCCGCTGGTGTTTCTCGCCGCCCAGCTCGCCTTCGGAAAGCATCCGTGGCTGCCCAGGCTGATTGCTGATCGTTCGATGGCGCGAGCTGACTTTGCGGCGCTGGTCAAACGCGTCAATCCCTGGCTCCTCAAGGCCGAACGGCTTTTCCGCCCGCGTCTCGACACTCTCGTGCGACCGCCGACCGAGTATGGGATCGGCGTGCTGTGCCTCATTCTGGCGATCATTCTGGTTCTGCCCATCCCTCTCGGAAACAATCCACCAGCGCTTGCCATCTGCCTTTTTTCGTTTGGAATCCTCGAACGCGACGGCGTCTGGGTGATCGCTGGTTTTGTCACCTCCGTCGCATCGCTCGCCATTGTCGGCGGTGTCATCGTTGCCCTCATCAAAGGGGCACTGTTTGTTTTCACGGGCGCTTTCAGTTGAAAGGGACGGCCGGTTTGCAGGTCCTTGGCCGTACGAATTGGTAGACAACCATTTTGGATGTCCGATCGGCCGCATGGATTTGGCTCCGCACCCGCTGACCGTTGGTTGAGATCGTGTCAGTGTTCTAAGGATTTGCCATGCTTGCCATCGAACTCTCGATCATCGTCGTTCTCGTCGTCGTCAACGGCGCGCTTGCCATGTCCGAACTGGCGGTCGTCTCGTCCCGCCCCGCTCGCCTCAGAGCACTCATGGATCGCGGCGTCGTCGGCGCCGGCCGTGCCTTGGCGCTTGCTTCTGATCCGGGAAAGTTTCTGTCTTCGGTACAGATCGGCATCACGCTTGTCGGTGTGCTTTCGGGCGCGTTTTCCGGTGCTACTCTGGGATTGCGCCTGACCAATTGGCTTGTGGAGCAGGGCGTTCGGATCGGGATTGCCAATGCGCTCGGCGTCGGCATCGTCGTGGTGCTGATCACTTACGGTTCTCTCGTCATCGGCGAACTGGTGCCCAAGCAGATTGCATTGCGCAATCCGGAAGGGATCGCAGCCAAAGTTGCACCGGCCATGGTGTGGCTGGCATGGCTTGGCGCGCCGCTGGTATGGCTGCTCGACCTGTCCGGACGCGCCATCCTGCGCCTCCTTGGGCAAGAGGAGCAGAGCGAGGGAAAAGTCACCGACGAAGAGATCCACCTGTTGATCGCCGAGGCCGAGGGCGCTGGCGTGCTCGAATCGGATGAACGGCAAATGATTACCGGCGTCATGCGGCTCGGCGACCGGATGGCGCGGGCGATCATGACCCCCAGGACTGAGGTCGACTGGATCAATCTTTCTTCCGACGATACGACGATCCGGCAGCTCCTGACGGAAACCCAGCACTCCCGGCTCCCCGCCAGCGAAGGCAGCGTGGACGCCATGATCGGGGTCGTGCAGACCCGCGAAATCCTGGCTGCCATGTTATCCGGAAAGCCATTCGACATCCGTGCCCACGTGCGATCCGCGCCTGTCGTCCATGATCTCGCTGACGCGCTCGATGTGCTTACAACCCTCAAACAGAGTGTGGTTCCGATGGCGCTCGTGCATGACGAATACGGAAACTTCGAAGGCATTATCACGCCGGCCGACATTCTGGAGGCAATCACAGGCGTCTTTCGCGCTGATGCCGACAATGAAGGTCCTGTCGCGATACAGCGCGAGGACGGGTCTTGGCTTTTAGCAGGTTACATGCCTGTTGACGAAATGGCCGACCGGCTAAGAATCGTGCTGTCGGAAAACCGCGATTACGAAACGGTCGCCGGTTTCGTTCTATCGTATCTGCACCGGCTTCCGGAGACAGGTGAGAGCGTCGATGCGCACGGCTGGCGGTTTGAGGTCGTGGACCTGGACAGCCGCCGTATCGACAAGGTGATCGCCACGCGCTTGCCGTCACTGCGCCGGGGACGGACAGACTGAAGAGGAATGGGGTCACCTGTTGCTGAGACGCCAGTGTAATGATTGCATAAGTTTATTTCAGAAACAGTTGAAAACCTCATCAGAACCGCACCGCCGGCGCACTACCGCTTCATCGGGTGACCGCTTTCGTGGGACGCTTGCGACCGAGACTTGATCCGACAGCTCAGACTTTTACCAGCATGGCGGTCACGTACATGAAGGCCACCCCTACCGCCAGTCCCGCGACAGTGGCCGGCGCCGTAAGCGCCGCCGAGCTTCTCCCGTCTGATCTCATCAGATATGCCGTGACCTCGACGACTACCTGGAGGATGGCTCCCGCTCCGATAGCCAGGAAGAGCGCCGACCATTGCGGCGCATAGGCAAGGCTGCCGATCCAGAGACCGATGACGGCGGGACCGCCTGCCAGCAGCGCCAGTCCGACGAAGGTCCACAATGGCGGGCGCACCTTCAGCATCGGCGCGGAAATGCCGATGCCTTCGGTTATGTTGTGCAGCATGAACCCCAGCACCAGGAATGTGCCCAATCCTGCCGCGCCCGCCGCGAAAGCAGCGCCTATTGCCAGGCCCTCGCCAAGATTGTGCAGGCCGATGCCGAGCGCGATGAAGATGGCGAGCGCAAGCCCAGTCGGCACCCCACGGCGGCGACCGGCCGTCATCAGCAGAAGGAAGCTTGCCGCGGCCGCGAGCGCGACCATTGCCTGCCCCTGGAACAGCGCGGCGGACTCTCCCGCGAGTTCAAATGCTTCCGCCGTGGCGTCGACGAAAAGGAACGCCAGCAGGCCGACGGTCAGCGCGAGCAGGAAATTCATGCCGTTGCGGCCGACGCCGCGCAGCGCGGGATAAAACATCATCCCGATGGCGACCGGAACGACGCCGACGAGGACGCCGAGCAGCGCCTGGGACGCAAGGCTCGTCGCATCACGTGTCGGGGTCGGCACGGCGACAGCAATTTCATGTTCGAACGTCGCCCCGGTATTGGTGACGACGTTGATGGCGTGTGCTTCCCCCAGCACCCAGGGGAAGGGCAGATGCAGCCATGCGGTCGCGCCGCGGCCGATCGGCCCCACGGGTTCCTGCGTGAACCGCCAGTAGGCGCCGTCCACCTGGACCTGTGCGATGGCCATCGGCTCCGAGCCTCCGGCGCGGACCAGGATGCGGATACCGTCGGACGAAAGGATCGTCCGCTCGAAAGTCAGGTTCTCGACCGGCGGAGCGCCGTTGCCGAAGTTTTTGAGCGGGTCCGCGATCAGCAGCCAGGAAATTGCCAGACCAAGAGCGGCCAGCGGCAGGATCAGCCACAGCAGGGCCGTGCGTGATTTTCTTGCCTCGACAGGTGTCGAATCGGCGGTGGCGATGGGAGACGCCTCGTTCATGCGACCGCCTCCACGACATCGAACATGCCGGCCCAGCCGAGTTCGGTGAATTCCGACTGATGGGGGTGGAACATGTAAAGCCCGGTTTCGTGGTCCCTGTAGGTAAACTCCAGAATGCCGCGCTGCGCCTGCACCTGCGTGATCAGGTCGACCGTCCTCAAGGTCGGCGTGAGCGTCGTCCCCTGTTCGAAATAATCGAAGAAGTTCGCGTGAAGGTGGAACGAGTTGATCGGGTCGAACTCGACGATATTGGCCAGATAGACGCGAACGGGCCTGTCGCGAACGATCCTGATCGGCCGCTTCATGTAGGCGTGCGCGACCGTGTTGACGGCATAGACTTCGTTCTCGTCGTCGAAATTGGTGTCGAACCCGTTCATCACCATGGCGAATTCCTGCCATTCGGCGTTTTCGGGCGTGCCAAGGAGGCGGGAGCGGGTGACGTCGGCAAGCTCCGGATGACGGGCCGGGTCCGGATCGATCACGAACAGCCCGTACATGCCCTTGTGGATGTGGCGTTTCAGCGGCAGTGCATGGCAGTGATAGAGATGGCAGCCAAACGGCCGGGCATTGAACTCGTAGACGAATTCTTCTCCCGGATCGACCAGGCCTGCCCCTGGGACACCGTCCATCCTTGCGGCGTGGATACCGTGGAAGTGCATCGAGTGCGGGTGCGAACCGGAATTCCGGAAAACGATCCGCAGCCTCTCGCCCTCGGTCGCCCTGAGCGACGGGCCGGGCACGCGCCCGTTATACGTCCATGCCGGGAACATGATTCCCGGCGCGATTTCGATTTCCTTGTCGACTGCCTCGACCTCGAAAGTGCGAAGGATTTCGCCGTCGGGCAGCGTGGATACCGAGCCCGTCTCCCAATCCGTCAGCAGTTTTGCCGGATCGAACCCGTTCCGGGCATCGTCCACCTCGCCGACGGTGATCATGGCGCCATGGGCAGCGCCGTGGTCCCGGATGGAAGCCGGAGCGGCCACCGAAACGGCCGCATGACCGGAATGGCCGGACTGCGCGAGGGATGCTCCGCTTGCGCAGATGACACTACCGCCTGCTGCCGAAATCCCGCCCCAGAGCAGTCCGCGCCTGTTGATCTTTTCGCGGAACCACGTACCGACTTTGGGCATAGCCTCACCCTAATGCAAATGAGAATGATTTGCATTAGCATGAAATGCACTATGTCGCAAACTGATCGTGCAGGTGCTGCGCCGCTTCATAGCCGGCAGGATTATACGTGCATGCTCTTCCTAACCGGGCAAGCAGGCGTTGGACATTTCGTCCAACTTGCCGCCCTTTGCTTCGAGGAACGATCAGCCCGGACGTATTCACACCTGATACTCGGGATGCCTACAGGCGTGATTTGACATCAGTGCCAATCAGCACCTTGATAGTGGGCTACTCGGACTGCGTGCGGAATTGGTCCCGTTTGGAGTTCCGCGTTCATGAGACAGGAAGAGTACCGTGACAAAGCCGACTCTCTTTTCGATATCCTGTTTCTGCTGGGTCTGCCAATTTGGATACTGATCATTCGCCTGGATGGCTGGTGGTATCGGCGCGAGCTGAATCCGCAAAAGCGCCAAGCACAGGCACCGATCCAGTAAGAGGGGGCTATGTTGGTTGCAGCCAGTTTCCCAACCGGGCAAGCCCTGGCTGCAGCAGTTGGCCCTCAGCGTCGGGCCGATCTGCTGCTTCATCCGGCGGGGATACCCGCTATTTCGGAGAGCAAGCTTCGAGTGATGCCGACGCTTCAGTGGCCGGAACAGCGACGAGTATGAAAATTCATCCAGCCAACGCGTTGATGCTGCTCACCGCGGCGCCGACGTAGTCGAAAGTTGGTCGACGCTGCGTAAGCACGAACGAAACCATACGCTTAATTTCATCGGTGAGTTTTCGGGAGTGCTGACTTCCGGATGGTGGCAAAAATCAGCCGCTGCGGTCGACATGGCCAAGATGCTTACCCTGCCGTCGCAACCGGGCACTGTCGATTCTAAGCAAGGCCGAATGCCAGGCCTCGCGGATGATGCTAAGGAAAATTTGCATTTCTTCCTCCCTAATCAGCCCCACCGCCAGGACGTCAAAAGCCCTCGACCATCTGTTTCCGATCTTCTGCCGGCAAACCCATTTCGTTGCGTTGCGTTCGAAGATCACTATCGATCCGAAATCGCGTAGCTATCAGGCTGCTTTTTGGTTGTCTGTGCAAGGCATTTTTGCGCGGCATCCTTTTTCAAACGGCCTCATCGGGTGGCGGGTGATATTGTGTAATTCCATTCGCCGTGGAAGGAGTCGTGCTTGACGTTGATGGCGGCCGTTTCGGCGTCGGTGACCTTGTTTTCGAGGCCGTCGCCATGACCAAGGCGCGCATCAGAAGGCCCGAGAGTGATAAGCTGGAAACACGATAGTGTCGGGACTCTAGATCAGGTGGCCCTGACGCGGCTGATTTTGGCGAAAGTCACGAGCGTCCGCGAGGGAACCTTTGGATGTTTGGCATCGGTGGGATTGAGTTGCTCGTCATCGTCGTGGTGGCGCTGATCGTGTTTGGGCCGAAAGAGCTGCCCAAGGCGATGCGGTCAGCCGGAGCGATGATGCGGACGATCAATCGTGTAAGTGGTGAGTTCCGCAGCCAGTTCGATCAGGCGCTGCGCGAAGCCGAGCGGGAGCTGGAGATCGAAGAGACCCGGAAATCGATGGAAGCGGCAATCAGGGATACCCCGACGCCCAAGTCGATCAAAGAGCCGAAGGAGCCAGCTCAGGCTGGCGCATCGGCATCTGGCGGCACCGACGCGATGCAAGGTAACACGCAGGACACCAACGTAAAGGAAAGCTAGGTCACGCCCGACGAAATGCCTGTGTTTGCCAAATTCGAATAGCTGCATCGCCAGCAACCTGGATCAGGCCAATGCCGCCGAAAACCTGTTGAACAGGATTGTTGTGGTTCCGGCCTTCCAAAGTATCTATCCGCATACTGTCGTGCCGGTGCGCTATGGCGACCGCACTGTCGACCAAGACATGCAGCGCAGCGTCGTCCTATTTATCGCAGCTTTCTTCGTCATCTGGGGATCGCGACGATCTTGCTTGCCGCGACCGTCTTGACCTGCTGACGGCAATGACCGGAGCGTTGACCAATGTCGGCCGCGGACTTGGCCGATCATCGGGCCCGTCGGCAATTTCTCCTCGGTGCCCGATGGCCGCGCTTATGGCGGAGCGGTACTGACGGTTAGATCAACCCGGACGCCATGGCCACCATCCAAGCGATTCCGACATAGACCACAACAGTGACGACGGCGCCTAGTAAATCGCCGATCTTCTCAGGCAGTCCATCGTGTCCAGCCGCAGCACGGTCGTCCGACATTTGTCCACTCCTCAGCGTGGGAGGCACCAAAGCATTCTCTCCATCGGTCAGCAAGAGCAAGCCTGGAGTAGAGGGTGCATGTCTCCGACCTTATGTAGGCCGGGCGGGTTGGCTGTCAGCAAGAGCTTCGCGGCCGGCTTCCTTTCCTTCGACGTGCTCCTTAAAGCCTGTCGCAGGCCAAGCCGTAGAGGATGGAAACAGCGAAAAGCCGAGGCAGATCACGAGCAAAAGAAGATCAAGCATTCCTGGCCTCCAATCAGATATGATCATATCGGCGCGCAGCACCCATCGGCCGTCAATTAGAGGGCGCGATGGAACTGCCGTGTTGTGGCGGAGAATTGGCGGAAGAGGGATATAAATTCGAGATGGGCTGCCAGCCGATCTCATAGTAATTCATATATGAATCCGACGGCTCACAAAGGCGTATGACTCTGCGGGAATAGTTAAGCTGCGTGTCGAACATGGATCAGCCGCCAGGCCAGCCGGACCCCCACCCGAAACGCCGTGTCCGGTATTTTGCAGCGATCGCACGATAGCAGCGTTTGGCGCTTTTCCACTCCACGTAAGACGAGGGCGTCAGCGGGTTTGAATGTCGGCTTCGCCCGGGTGAGATAGCACGCATTCAACAGGCGCACGAAGGCTTCATGGATCGACAAAGAAGACATCGTATTTCCCGGCTGTTCATGTCTGGGGAGGAGCACCGTTTCGCTACTGGGGGAATTACACCGGTGTGCCTTGGCTGTGAACTCAAGCAGAGCGGCAGGTTAGACCGTAACTTGGGTACCGACCTCGACCACACGGCCGGTCGGGATCTGGAAATACTGGGTGGCGTCGGCAGCGGTGCTGGCGAGCCCGATGTACAGCCGGTCCTGCCACAGCGGCATGCCGGAGCTGGGTGATGCCTTGATCGAGCGCCGCGACAGGAAGAAGGAGGTCGACATAATATCGAACTTCCAGCCCTGCTTGCGGCAGATCGCCATCGCCTTAGGGATGTTCGGCTGCTCCATGTAGCCGAACCTCATCGTCACCCGCATAAAGAGATCGTTGATCGGCGTTATCTTGATCCGCTCACTGTCCGGAACGGTCGGGTCCTGCGCAGTCACCACCGACAGGATCACGTTTTGCTCGTGCAGCACCTTATAGTGCTTCAAGCTGTGCATCAGCGCGGCCGGCGCGCTTATGCGATCGCTGGTCAGGAACACGGCGGTGCCGGGCACAAGGTGCGGCGGCTTCGCCGCCATCTGCTCGGCGAGGAAATCGAGCGGGATCTCGCTCTTTCGGGACTTCTCGAAGAGGAGGCGGGTTCCGCGCACCCAGGTCATCATAACCACGAGAACCACGCCGGCGACAAGGATCGACACCCAGCCGCCTTCGAGCACTTTCACGATATTCGCTAGGAAGAAGCCGACATCGACGGCCCCGAACATGACCGTAAGGCCGAGCGCCGGCAGGAGCGTCCACCTCCAGATTCGCCTCATCACGACATAGAGCAGGATTGTCGTCACAACCATTTCGCCCGTGACCGATATGCCATAGGCTGATGCGAGGGCGCTGGACTCACCAAATCCCACAACCAGCAGCATGACCGACAATGCGAGCAGCAGATTCACGCGCGGCAGATAGATCTGCCCGGATTGCATTTCGGATGTATGCCGGATTTCGAAGCGCGGAAGCATGTTGAGCTGGACGGCCTGTCGCACCAGAGAATAAGCGCCGGAAATCACGGCCTGGCTGGCTATCACCGTTGCTGCCGTGGCCAGCGCCACCATCGGCACCAACGTCCAACCGTGGTTCATCTCGAAGAATGGATGTCCGATCGTCCCGCCTCGGGAAAGAACAAACGCGCCTTGCCCGAAATAGCTGAGCAGCAGGCAGGGAAATACGATCACCAGCCATGCCAGCACAATCGGCCTGCGGCCAAAATGGCCCAGATCAGCGTAGAGCGCTTCAGCCCCTGTCACCGCAAGAAACACAGCACCAATGGTCACGAAGGCAGTGCCAGGCGAATGGCTGAGAAAATATGCGATATAGAGCGGGTTTATCGCCGCTAAAACGCTCGGATCGTCGGCGATGTGCATCAGTCCGGAAAGCCCGATCGCGAGAAACCACAGTGCCGTGAGGGGTCCGAATACCGATGCAACGCTGCCGGTTCCAAAGCGCTGTACCGCAAACAGCGCGGCCAGAATAATCAGCGTGATCGGCACGACGTAGGGGTCGAAGGCCGGCGTTACCACTTCAAGACCTTCGATTGCCGAGAGCACCGAGATTGCTGGTGTTATGACGGCGTCGCCGAGAAACAGCGCCGCGCCACACATTCCGACCCAGAGGATCAGGGACGATGAGCGCTTCGGAAGACCCCGTCGCGCAAGCGCCATCAGCGACAGCGTGCCGCCTTCCCCCCTGTTGTCGGCTCGAAGCACGAAAACGATATATTTGATGGTGACGATAATCGTCAGCGCCCAGACGATCAGCGACAGGACGCCAAGAACCTCCTCCCGTCCTGCCTGATTTCCGCCGGTCGACGCGTGCAACGCCTCGCGAAGCGCGTAAATCGGGCTGGTGCCGATGTCCCCGTACACGACGCCGAGCGCACCAAGAACCAAGATTTTGAGATTGGGCTGGCCAAGCGATTCCTTGACTGCAGGCTGCATGGTATCGGCGTGCCTGCCAGCGTCATCATTGGCCATAGACGATTACTCCAACTGGCGGGCTGCGGTAGTCCTGTTGCAACGCAAAAGCAATGGTTTCGTTGCCGCAGCCTCTGGCGCACCTTTGGGAACCAGCTGATATCCGCCGCGCTGATCAAAGCGGCCGAAGCCCGAGACGCAGATGAAGCGATCGCTACAAAAAGCGCGCGTTGCTCTGCCGGAAGCAAAGGTCCCCATCAATGTCCCGATCATTTGCCGGTTGAGGATAGAGCTTCCGCTGTGGAGTATAAACGCGACCTCGCACTGGCGACGGCGAATGTCCGGAAGT
>NZ_JAAKZF010000079.1 GCF_011045125.1 Allomesorhizobium camelthorni
ATTGGATTTCTTGCGATCGACCTATCGGCCGGTCGCCCGCATCGCGCGCGGCGGCGGTTCGCTGAAGCAGGCATGGGACGCCGCCCGAGCCGAATGCGATCCGAAATTCTCATCCTACGCGATCTACGAGCATTGCCTGCCTTTCAACGTGGCGCGGGCTTACGACGAGGCGCTGGGGATCGACACGCCCCGTATCTGGACGGCCGAGCGCGACCGCGAAATGTGGGACAGGCTGCAGGGCTAGGCCGCGCGCCTGGAGGAAAGATGCCGAGTTACAGCTACCAGCCTTTCGGCTACGCGCCGCCGCCGGAACTGTCGGGCAAGACGCCAGGGCGGTATCCAGTAGCGATCGTCGGCGCCGGCCCGACCGGGCTGTCCATGGCCATCGACCTGGCGCTTCGCGGTGTACCGTCGTTGGTGCTCGACGACAATGATGTGGTTTCGGTGGGCAGCCGGGCGATCTGCTGGGCCAAGCGGACGCTGGAGATCTTCGACCGGCTGGGTGTCGGAGAACGCATGGTCGAGAAGGGCGTGACATGGAAGATCGGGCGCGTCTTCCACGGCGACCGGGAGATCTACAGTTTCGACCTGCTGCCGGAGGACGGCCACAAGATGCCGGCCTTCATCAATCTCCAACAATATTATGTCGAACAGTATCTGGTCGAGCGCGCCCGTGATTTCCCCGACCTGATCGATCTGCGCTTCAAGAACAAGGTCATCGGCGTAGCCAAGCTCCCCGACGGCGCCGCGGCGAGCGTGGAGACGCCTGATGGGCCGTACAGGCTGGAAGCGGACTATCTGCTCGCCTGCGACGGCGCGAAGTCGATCGTGCGTTCCGCGCTGGGGCTGGAATTTGCCGGCCGGCTGTTCGAGGAGCGTTTCCTCATCGCCGATATCGAGTTGAAGGCCGATTTTCCCTCCGAGCGGCGATTCTGGTTCGAGCCTACTTTCCATGCAGGCCAGTCGGCGCTGCTGCACAAGCAGCCGGACAACATCTACCGCATCGACTTGCAACTCGGCTGGGACGCCGATCCGGAAAGAGAACGGCGGCCGGAAAACGTCAGGCCGCGCATCGAGCGCGTGCTCGGGCGTTCCGATTTCGAAATCGACTGGGTTTCGGTCTACACATTCCAGTGTCGCCGGCTTGAGCGCTTCGTGCACGACCGCGTGATCTTCGTCGGCGACAGCGCACATATCGTTTCGCCGTTCGGCGCGCGCGGCGGCAATGGCTGCATCCAGGATGTCGATAATCTTGGCTGGAAGCTGGTTGCTGTCGTAAAGGGGCAGGCCGGGCAGGGGCTGATCGATAGCTACAATGACGAGCGCATCCGCGGCGCCGACGAGAACATCGCCCATTCCTCGCGCGCAACCAACTTCATGACGCCGAAATCCGCCATGGAGAAGATGCTGCGCGATGAGGTGCTCGATCTCGCCGCCGACATGGAGTTCGCCCGCAAGCTGGTCAATTCGGGCCGGCTTTCCGTGCCCTGTTCGGTGGCCGGGCTGCGATTGCAGACACCGTCGCCGGAAGCGATTCTCGACCCCGGCGCAGCGTGCAAGGATGCCCCGCTGAGGCGCGCCGGCGACGATGTCTGGCTGCTCAATCTGCTGGGCGGGGATTTTGCCTTGCTCTCCTTCGGCGAGCATCCGCGGATCGAGGCGAACGGCATCCGCCATATCCATGTCGCCCGACCGGGCGAAGGGGAGTTGCAGGATGTTTCCGGGCCGGCGTTCGAACGATATGGCGAGGGGCTGACCTATCTGGTGCGGCCGGACCAGCATGTGGCCGCGGCTTTCCGGACGCCGGACGCCGCTTCGATCAGAGCCGCGCACCGGCGCGCGTTCGACAATAGCCAGACAGGACAGAATCCATGATCGATCTCGGCCGCGACCACCTCGGAGCCGACGGTGACGTTTTCTATGCGGCGCTGCTCAAGGCGCACGAAGGGTTCTCGCCGGAGGACAGCGCCCGGCTCAATGCCCGGCTGGTGCTGATTCTCGCAAACCAGGTCGGGGACCGGGAAGTGCTGCAGGCGGCGCTCGAAAAAGCGATGGAGCGCTTCCACAGCTAGCGATCGACGGTTGCGGTCGCATATGGCTGACACGAAGGCGTGGGCGCATCGATCGTAGCGGGTGTGAGGCGGCGCTAGTCCTTGAGTTTTCCGAACATGTTCTCGACCCTGTGGCGCTGGCGGCAAAGCGTAACACATGACCGCTTGCATCGACGCGCCGCGAACGCGCGATCGGATGTCGAGAAGGTGACGCTCCGCCGACGGATCGCAGAGATTGCCGGCGGGCAAAAGCCATCGAAAATCGAGCTGCGCAATGCCGTGCGCAGAACCCACGCGGCAGAGGCCGCCAAACCCTATGATGCAATGCGCCCGGCGACGTCTGCGCCTGCCGAGCATCTCGTGCGTCAGAAGCGCCGTCCGCCGGTCGAGGATTGGTGAAATGGCGGACCATCTGCTCGACCACGTTCGTCCGTATCTCGACCGCAGTGTGGAAGACCGGATCGCCTACATCCGGGCACCGCGATGGATCGGACATCACGTTGCGAAGCAGGCACATGAGGGTCTTTCCGAATTGCTGTCCCGGCCGCCGGCGTTGCAGACCATCGGTTTGATGCTGGTCGGACCTTATGCCAACGGAAAAACAATGATCGCGGAACGGTTTGCAGTCGAGCATTTTAGAACTGTCGAGAGGCAAAAGAGTGTGGGTGGTGCAGACGCGGGAGGGCGCCGGCCTTGCCCATTTCTATGGAAGCATTCTACAGGCACTGCGGGCGCGACCGGCAACAGCCGGGATGTCGGCCGCAAGGCCGAACAGATCAATCATCTGTTCGACAGCCTGAAGCCCAAGATCCTGATCTTCGACGAATTCCACAATGCGTTACGCGGCCGGTCCCGGGATGTCGAGGCGGTTCTTGCGTTTCTCAGGCGGATCGGCCGTCAGTTTGACATCTCTCCGGTTCTGATCGGCGAGGTCGCCGTCTTCGACTTCGTCAACGCGACCAGCGAAATGGCAAGCCGGTTCGACCTGCTCGCGGTGGCACTATGGCGACGAGTTTCTCACGCTCCTCGACAGCCTCGAAGGCGCCTTGCCGCTCCCGCTGTTCCGATCTTTTCGATGAGAAGCTTGCGCGAAAGATCTTCCAGCATTCCGAGGGACTGACCGGCGAGATCATCGCGATCGTCACGACGGCGGCAGCCGCCGCGGCCAGGTCCGGTGCGGAGCGGATCACGAAGGCAGGACTTGACGAGCTGCGCTACATCCCGGTGTCGAAGCGCCGCCGGGCGCCGGTGCGTGACTGCCTGCTGTGAGTGGCGAAGTGACCGGATCGGGCTTTGCCATCGAAATCCGCGAGCGATACCGGGACGTCGTTCGGGATCGGTGGCCCGTGTGCATTGAACCGCGGCTGGACGAGCTGCTGTCCAGCTGGCTCCATCGCCTTGCTTTCGCGAATGGTATCGCACCGAGATCGTTCGCCGGCCTCCTTGGGCTTGGCGAGGGATTGTGGTCGGCCCGCCTTGACCTTCGGCTTCCGTGCGACGTCGCCACTCTGCTCGGCCGCCAGACAGACGTTTCGCAGGAAACAATCTCGGCGGTGGCGATGGCTAGTCGGGCACTGCCGCCGCTTTTGCTGCCGCTGCGCGAAAACGCCAAGCGTAACCGTTCGACCTGGATTCAATATTGTCCTTTTTGCCTTGCCTACGACGCTGCTCCGTATTTTCGTCGGCAGTGGCGACTGGCGTCGCGTGTTTCCTGCTTCGTGCACGGTTGCGGCCTTCGGGATCGATGTCCCGCCTGCCGCGGCGGGATTGCCGCCTTCGATCAGACGGAGCTGATCCCGCAGCACTTCTGCGCTCGATGCGGCTTCGATCTGTGCAGCGCCCCGAAGGCCTCTGTGAAGGCAGCGGCACGGCGACTGGAACGCGCGATCGACGATATCTGTCGTGTGGAGGTGGCCAAGGGGTCGCCGTCGATCAACGGTTTGGTTTCGCGTCTGCTACCGTGCGCCAGTCGTTGCCGATGTCACGTCGGCAAAGACCCTCACAAATCTTTCGACCTCGGCGCGCATCCGCTGTTTCGAGAGCCTTGCGGCGAAGCATGACGATTGGTTGGCCGCCGAAAGGATGCCACGATCGCGCTTCGGCGTCGGCTTATCCTGGCGGCAGGTGGCCATGATCGGTTGATCGCTCGCTTCACAGACCTGCTGGAGAAACACCAGGACTTGCTAAGGCCGAAGCGTTCATCGCCGCCCGGCACAGATCTTCCCGCGCTCCCAACGGCCTATGCACGTATCATGACCGCTACACATCATTGTGTGCGCTGGTCCGAAATCGCGTCAGTTTGAATTTCGGCTTACAATCCCAATCAGGACCCTGACGCTCCGGCCGGATAGGCAGCCCTTGCCCCATTCTCGGCAGCCGAAATCACGGCGAATTGGTCCGCTTACGCCTGTAATGCGAACGTACGAAGCAAATCGTGGTACGAATCTCGTCGGGCAGCCGTACGGGAACCAGACGAGAACTGCGTGCACGCTATAGCCCTCACGGCCCGCCTGAATCACTAGGCCGGAACTAGTTTTCTTTCCTTACTAGAGCGGTTCGAGTGCCAGAGCGATGCCCTGGCCGCCGCCGATACAAAGGGTGACGATACCTTTCGAGATTCCGTCGCGCTTCATCGAATAGAGAAGCCGTGTGGTGAGGATCGCTCCAGTGGCGCCGATCGGATGCCCATGCGCGACGGCACCGCCTTCGACGTTGACGATGTCCTCCGGCAGGCCAAGCTCTCGGATGATCGCGAGCGGCACGGCGGCGAAGGCTTCGTTGATCTCGATGCGCTCGACGTCGCCGAGGGTCCATCCGGCCTTTTCCAGCGCCTTGCGGACGGCTGGAACGGGACCAAGGCCGAAGAAGCCTGGCTCGACTGCCGCCACACCATAGCCTGCCAGACGCGCCATCGGCTCCAGACCTTTCGCATTGGCAAAGCCCCGCTCGGCGACGATCAACGCGGCCGCCGCGCTGTTCAGTCCCGGCGCGTTGCCGGCGGTGATCGTGCCGTCCGGGCGGAAGGCCGGCCTCAGCCGGGCGAGCGTCTCGACCGTGGTCTCGGGTCGCGGCGCTTCGTCATTCACGAAACTCTCCGTTCCCTTACGACCCTTGATCTCAACAGCGACGATCTCGTCGGCGAACAAGCCGCCATCCCGCGCAGCAACGAAACGCTGCTGCGAGCGTGCGGCGAAGGCATCCTGAGCCTCGCGGGTGATCTGCAATCTGGTGACGAGATCTTCCGTGTGCCAGCCGGAATGCTCACCCGAGAAGGCATCGTTCAGACCGTCGGTCAGCATGCTGTCGAGGATCTGGGCCGGACCCATCCGGTAGCCCCAGCGTGCTCCGTCCATTAGATAGGGCGCACGGTCCATATTCTCCATGCCGCCGGCAATGGCGGCATGGCTGTCGCCCGCGGCAATCTCGAGCGCTGCGGAGAGGATCGCCTGGGCGCCCGAACCACAGACGCGGTTGACGGTGAGCGCCGGGACCGACACCGGTAGACCTCCGCCAATGGCGGCCTGGCGCGCTGGGTTCATCCGGTTGCCGGCCTGGATGACATTGCCCATGATCACCGTTCCGATGTCGTCGCCCGAGAGTCCGGCGCGGCGCAGGGTCTCGCGGATCGCGATCGCCCCAAGTTCGGTGGCGGGCACGCCCTTCAACGTGCCGTTATAGGCTCCGATCGCGGTGCGGACCGGATGGGCGAGGACGATGTCGGGCTGAGTCATTTCAGATCTCCTGTGAAGACGCGTTTTGCGGCTTGGGAAGCTCCTGCGTCAGGCAACGGCGCGCGTCGTCGCACGAGGCGGCGCACCCGCCGGCGCGCTTGCCGCATTGAGGCGGGCGATCTGCTCTGCCGAAAGGGTCAGCGCAGCCGCGCCCAGATTGCTTTCGAGCTGTGCGAGCGACCGGGGTCCGATGATCGGCACCGCCCCATGAGTCCCGGCCCAGGCGATGGCGACACGATCGGGACTGGAGCCGGTCTGTTCGGCTACCTCCAGCACAGCGTCGATGGTGGCTGAGCGCTGCGGTGTGTTCTCCGCTTGGAACACGCGCCCACCAAACCGTTGGTGAATTTGGTGGCGAGCACGAAATCCTCGCGCCGCCCATCCAGCGCCTTGGCCAGTATCTCTTCCGACTGGCCGAACTGATAGACGTCGGCGGAATCGATGAAGTTGCCACCGGCCGCGGCATAGGCGTCCAGCATGGCGATCGCGGTCTCGGGATCGGCCCCATAGCCCCAGCCGGTGCCGAGCGCCAGCGTGGAAAGTTGGAGGCCGGTACGGCCGAACGTCAGATAGTCCATAGCTTTTGTCCTTGTAGTGCGGGACTAACCGGTCCCCTTGGTCTCATTTTGCTTCGGTTGCTCGTAGGGCCACACGTCGATCTGAACTCCGCGAGTGCGTTGGTCGAAGAGAGCGTCGAGGCGGCGCCAGAACTGCAATCCTCGAATGCCTTGGCTCGGCCGGGTCGAGGCCGCGATCAGCCCGGCATTCGGAATTGCTGGCGCAAGGGCTTGTCGAACATGCTCGCAGGCATGAGACGCCGCAGCAGGCTGATCTGCCACGCGACCTTGCCGACGGTGTAACGCTGCCGCGGGTGCTTGGCGGTGGCCGCCACAAGCACGGCGTCTGCTACGTTCTCGGGAGTATCAGCCGTTAGCTTCGATTTCTCGTAAAAGGCATGTACCCAAGCGCGCCCCGCGTCGTACTCCGTGATCATGGAATCCGGTCTCAGCGAGCTGTGGTCGAAGGAGCCTTGGACGGTGCCCGGCTCGATCAGCGAGACGCGGACGTTGAAGCCGCGGATTTCGTGGTCGAGCGACTCCGAATAGCCTTCGAGTGCATATTTGCTCGCTCCGTAATGTGCCGAGTACGGCGCCGGCACGAAACCCAGCGCCGAACTGATGTTGACAATGCGCCCTTCGCCCTGACGCCGCATCGAAGGCAGCACGGCATTGATCGTTCGCATGACACCGAACAGGTTGACATCGAACAGGCTCTGAACCTGAGCGACCGAAGATTCCTCGGCGCCCCCAAACATGCCCAAGCCGGCATTGTTGACGAGAACGTCGATACGCCCGGTGCTTTCGAGCACCGTCGAAACCAGCGAAGCGACAGAAGCTTCGTCGGTCACGTCACAAGCCAGCATCGTGACCTGACTCGGGCTGTTGCCATTCGGCTTGCGGCTCGTGCCGAAGACCCTGAAGCCGGCTCGTGCCAAGGCGTCGGCGCTCGCTCGGCCGATGCCGGACGAGGCTCCCGTTACCAGAGCTGTCCTTTTTGAATTTGAGGTCATCGTCGTCTCCAAAAACGGTTTAGCTTCTCCCAGCGACCCGCGCCGATCAGGCGACCAAGAAGGCCTTGGCCTTCGGCAGGAAGGTGTGGTGATACTGGAAGATGCCGCCATGCCCGGCGTCGGGGTAAAGGACGAGTTCGGCGCCGGGAATACGGCGGGCCAGGTCGGCCGAGTTCTCGCTCGGCACCATGATGTCGTGATCACCGTTCGCCACCAGCACGGGCGTGCGAATGGTGTCCAGCGGCTGCGGCGCTTGGCGGCCCCAGGCCTTGATCGCCTTCAACTGGCACAGAAAAGCCTTGAGGGAGACCGGCTTGTCACGATCGCTCGTCCGCTCCTTCAACCGTGCGAGAAACGCCTTGGCCGCCTGCCTGCCGTTGCTGCTGGAGGTGAAGAAGAGATAGAATTTGGGATCGCGGAAGGTGAACAGGCCTTTGATGATGAGCGGCCATGACACGGGACCGACCCGTTCGATCCCGGTCCCACCTGCAGGACCCGTTCCGGCCAGGATGGCGCGGCGGACGAGATCGGGCGCGTCGAAAAGGATCTGCTGCGCGACGAAGCCGCCGAGCGAAAATCCGATCAGGTCGACTGACTTCAGTCCCAGCGCACCGATTGCAGCGATCGTGTCGTTCGCCATTTCGGCGACGCTGAGCGGCGCTGTGCCGCCGGACACGCCGATCCCCCGATAGTCGAGCGCATAGACCGGCCGATCCGCCGCCAATCCCTCGACGATGCGGGGATCGAAATTGTCGAGGTTCGCGCCCCAATGGTTGAGCAGCAGCACCGGCACGCCAGTATCGGGCCCGACGCGGCGATAGGCGAAGCGCGTGCCGGCAGCCTCGACGTGGCGAGTCGCTGCAGTCTTCCAGTCGGCGTTACCGGTGTAGGTAGCCATGATCGTAATCTTTCTTTTGGTGGAGCGCGTCACTTGAGCGTGACGACGACCTTCCCCTTGGCGCGACCTGTCTCGATATAGGCGAAGGCCTCGTTCAGCTTTTCGAAGGGGAACACACGATCGACCACCGGGCGGATGGTGCCGTCTTCGATCGGCTTCGTGATACGGCCGAGTTGCTCGCCGTCGGCGCGCATGAAGAGGAAAGAATAGTCGACGCCCGCGCGCTTCGCCTTGCGCCGGATACCCGCGCTCATCAGGCGCAGCACGAGCCGAAGCACCGCATTCAAGCCCTGGGCGCGTGCGAAGGCGGGGTCGGGCGGACCGGAGATGGAGATCAGCTTGCCGCCAGGCTTCAGGACCTTCAGCGATTTTTCTAGGGTGCCGGCGTCGAGGCTGTTGAGGACGACGTCGTAGCCCGACAGCTCTTCTTCGAACTTCTGACTGCGATAGTCGATGACGACATCCGTCCCCAGCGCTTTCACCATGGCGGTATTGGCGGCGCTCGCCGTCGTCGCGACCGTCGCACCGAGATGCTTGGCAAGCTGGATGGCGAATGTTCCCACGCCGCCGGAGCCCGCGTGTATGAGGACCTTCTGCCCTTTTCGCAGACCGGCTCGCTCGACCAGCACCTGCCAGGCCGTCAGCCCAACCAGAGGGATGGAAGCCGCTTCGTCCATGGTGAGGTTCTTGGGCTTCAGCGCCACGTCAGCTTCGTTCACGGCAATGAATTCCGCGAATGTTCCGATCCGCCCATCGCGCGGTCGGGCATAGACCTCGTCGCCCGGCTTGAAGCGCTGGACTTTCGATCCGACCCGAACCACGGTTCCGGCCACGTCATGTCCCAGGATGAAGGGCGGGCGATAGGGCAGGATGAGCTTGAACTCTCCATCCCGGATCTTGGAATCCAGAAGATTGAGCCCGGCCGCGTGGATCTCGACCAGAACATCGTCATCCCGCAACGTCGGCTCCGGCATGTCGCCGAAGCGCAGGGCGCCCTTCTTCTTGTATCGATCGACGATGAAGGCCTTCATGATAGTCCGTTCTCCTTCCTGCCAGCGCCAGTCTCCGTCTGGAGAACCGTCGCTGCGGACACAATATGGATCGGGCCGCGCCGGCGCACGGCCTGAAAGGGGTCAGGCCCGGCTTTCGGCCGCCATGACGAGATAGTCGGTGTAGCCGGCGGAACCGCCGCCATAGAGCGTCGCCGGGTTGAACTCCGCCAACGGCGCGCTGGTCTTCAGCCGATCCACTAGGTCGGGATTGGCGATGAAGGGGCGGCCGAAGGCGAACAGATCGGCCTTGTCCTCGGCCAGCCGCGACGTAGCGAGGTCGAGATCATAGCTGTTATTGGCGATATAGGTGTTGGTGAAGCGCCGCCGGAGCGATCCGAAATCGAACGGCGCGACATCGCGCGGTCCGCCCGTGGCACCCTCGACGACATGGATGTAGACGATGCCCAAGGCGTCGAGTTGATCGACGATATAGCCGAACTGAGCCTGGGGGTCGCTGCTCGAGATACCGTTGGCGGGCGAGACGGGCGAAATGCGGATGCCGGTGCGTTCGGCTCCGACCTCGTCGACGACCGCAGCCGTAACGTCCAGCATCAGGCGGGCTCGATTCTCGATCGATCCGCCGTATGCGTCCGTTCGGACGTTGGCGCCGTCCTTGGCAAACTGGTCGAGCAGATAGCCGTTGGCGCCGTGGATCTCGACGCCATCGAAGCCGGCCTCAATGGCGTTCGCGGCTGCTTGCCGGAAATCGTTAACGATCCCCGGAAGCTCGTCGAGCTCAAGCGCGCGGGGTGCCGAGACATCGACGAAGCCATTGTTGACGAACGTCTTGGTTTCGGCCCGGATCGCCGACGGCGCAACCGGCGCCGCTCCGTTCTCCTGGAGGTCGACGTGCGAGACGCGGCCGACATGCCAGAGCTGCAGGAAGATCCGGCCACCCTTGGCGTGCACGGCGTCGGTGACCTTGCGCCAGCCGTCGATCTGCGCCTGGCAGTAGATGCCGGGCGTGTCCTGATAGCCCTGTCCCTGCTGCGAGATCTGCGTGGCCTCGGAAATCAGCAGGCCGGCCGACGCGCGCTGGCCGTAATACTCCGCGGCGAGATCGCCCGGGACGAAGCCCGGGCCTGCGCGATTACGCGTGAGGGGCGCCATAACGATACGATTGGAGAGGGTCAGCGAGCCGAGAGTATAGGGCTCAAACAGCATTTTGCTCGTCATAGGTCACCTTTGTTTGTCCCCGCCGCGGCGGGGTCGTTTATCGAAATGGCTTCGTTGGTGCTCAGGCGACCATGCGGTACCGCTCGGCGGGATGTTGGTTCCCATAGTTCGGGATCATGGCCTGGCGCGCGGCCTGAAGCGCATCCCACTGACCGGCGTCGGGAAGCGGCGGAATGGTCACGAGTTCACGGCGGTCGAAGCCGACCAGCGCCGCATCAACCAGATCGTCCACCTCCATCACGTTGGAGAGCGTATTGACGTCGGCGCCGACGTGCCCCCAGATCTCGGTTCGCGTTGTGGCGGGAAGCACGGCCTGGACGTAGACACCCTTCGGGGCGAGCTCGAGGCTGAGCCCCTGCGACAGGAACAGCACGAAAGCCTTGGTCGCGCCGTAGACCGTCATGCCGAACTCCGGCGCCAGGCCGACCACGGAGCCGATATTGACGATCGCCCCTTCGCCCGCTTTCGCAAGGCGCGGAGCGATAGCGCTGGCAAGCCGCAGAAGGGCTGTCGTATTGAGTGCCACCAGCCGCGTAACGTCGTCGGTGCTCTGCTCGATGAAGCTTCCGCCGATGGCCGTGCCTGCATTGTTGACAAGGATCCCGATGCGGGCGTCGTCGCGCAGCCGCGTCTCTACCGCTGCAAGATCGGCAGGTTGCGTAAGATCGGCTTGAATGATGTCGATCGCCACGCCGGTCTCCTGACGCAGGCGCGCCGAGAGCGCCTCCATTCGTGCCATGTCACGGGCAACCAGCACGAGGTCGTGCCCGCGGCGCGCGAAGCGCTCGGCATAGGAAGCTCCGATGCCGGTGGAGGCGCCGGTGATGAGGACTGACGGAATGGCGGTCATGGGGGTTGCTCTCTTTTCTGATGGGACCTATAATCATGACGGTCATCATGAATGATGCTAAATATGATGTGCATCATGTAAATGTCAACGGGGCCGGCGGAGAATTTTGAAATGAAGGTCAGTCGAGAGCAGATGGCGGAGAACCGTCACCGGATCCTGGATGCGGCCAGCTGGTTGTTTCGCGAGAAGGGTTTTGAGGCGGTCACTGTCGCCGAAGTGATGAATGCGGCAGGCCTCACCCATGGCGGCTTTTATGGCCATTTCAGTTCGAAGGACGACCTGATCGCGCAGACCCTTGCCCATGTCCTCGCCGCTGACTCAAGCGGAGGGGGCGATCTTCGCGCCTATGTGGATGCCTATCTTGCGCCCCGGCATCGCGACAACTGCGCCGGCGGTTGCCCGACGGCAGGCCTTGCCGCAGCCATCCGCCATCAGTCCCCGGCTGCACGCTCGGCCATGACTGAAGGCCTTCGATCGCAGATCGACCGTATCGGTAAGGCGCTCCCGGAGTTTGATGCGGCAGACAGACGCCGCGTGGCGATCGGAAGCTGGTCAGCGATGGTGGGGGCAGTGATCCTCGCCCGGGCGATCGACGACCCTGCGCTTTCGGATGAAGTTCTGGAACAGACGCGTGCCTGGATCGATGCAGGGCTTGGTAAACAGTTTGCCAGGTAGCCGAGCCCTCTGCATGAAGCCGAGAGCCCTTAGTGTCGCCGCCACGGGCTGGCACGCATAGCGAGCGACACGGACCTCACGAATGGGCCTTCCATCCGCACTCCGCAGCCGGCAAGGCCGGCACCGACGCGCCGAGCAGGCCCACAGGTCGATCAGAGAGCGCTTCGATAGATCGACAGAATGTCCTTAGTCCCGAGCGGCCGGGGGTTGTTGTCGATCAGGCGCTTTATGGCAAAAGCCTCCTCGGCCCAGATCGGCAAATCCTGCTCCTGCGCGCCATGGCGCGACAGGTGCATCTCGATGCCGAGCGCCTGGCAATAGTCCATGGCGCTCGTCAGAATGTCATTGGTATACGCACCGGCGCCGAGGGCCAGCATAGCGGCGACGCCAGCAGTCTTGTCCGGGCAGGCGGATGCATTGAAGGCCAGCACATGCGGGAAGATGACGGCATTGGCCAGTCCATGGGGAAGCTTGAGCCGCGTGCCCAGCGGATAGGCCAAAGCATGGCCACCGGCGGTGTTGACCGGCCCCAAGCACACCCCGCCGTAGTAGGACGCCAGCATCATGCCGGCTCGCGCCTCGGTATCCGCCCCGTCGCTGACGGCGCGTGGTAGGTAGCGGCCTACCAGCTCGATGCCGAGCCTGGCATAGCCGTCGATTAGCGGATGAGCCTTGATATTGGTGTAGGACTCGACGCAATGGGCTAAGGCATCGACTCCAGTGGCCGCGGTGACAGCCGCGGGAACAGAATAGGTCAGCTCGGGATCGAGCACGGCGATATCGGCGAGCATGTGCCGGCTTTCGACGGCCTGCTTGGCCAGCGTCTCGGGATTGGTGACGAGCGAGCGAATGCCCGCTTCGGAACCGGTGCCAGAGGTGGTGGGCACCTGTGCCAGCGCCGTGCGGCGCCCAGCGACCTTGTCGACGCCGATCACGTCGGGCACAGACTGTTCGCCGTCCCATAGTGCCGCCACAAGCTTGGCGACATCCATTACCGAGCCGCCACCCAGACCAACCACCAGATCCGGCTCGAAGGCCCGGGCAGCGGCTAGCACCGCCGCGACGGCCGGAAGGTCAGGCTCGGGCGGCAGGTCGATGAAGGTCTCGACCGCGCCCGTGAAGCCGATGCGCTCGGCAAAACCGACCGTGGGGGGCATGGCCACCACGAAAACCCGGCGATATGGCTCCGCCCATTGCGCCAGGCACGAGACTGAGCCCGCGCCGATCTCCAGCCGTGAGGGCTGCAGCAGCGTGATGGGGCGAGCCATGGAGAGATCGGCGTCAGACATTTTCCTGCGCCTCGAGTTCGGCCATGCGGGCCCAGACCGTTTCGATCTCGGCTGGCGACAACTCGACCAGCGGTGGCCGGAGCCGGGTCCAACCAGAATGATTGCGGCGATGGGCCAGCATGGCCTTGATGGTGGGCAACTGCACATAGGCATTGGAGAGATCGCGCCAGGCGTTGATGCGCTCCTGCGCCGCGTTGACCCGTGCCACCTGTTCTGGCTCGTGCCAATGGTCGAACACCACCCGCAAATGCTTGCCGATCAGGTTGGAGCTGGAGGTGATGCAGCCCGCTCCGCTCGACCGCAGCAGCGGCAGCATGAACGGATCGGCGCCAGCCAGCACCGAGAAACCCTCGAACCTGGCAAAAGTCTGCATGCTTTCGAGCTTGCCGGAGCTGTCCTTGATCCCCACGACCACGCCGGGGAAAGCGTCGAGCAGGCGTCCGACCAGTTCGACCGACAGCCCGACCTGGGCGATGGGCGGGATGTGGTAGAGCACAACGCGCAGGTCGTCGCGGCCGACGCCCTCGATGGCCTCCGCATAGAAGCGGAACAGGCCCTCGTCGCTGACGCCCTTGTAGTAGAAGGGCGGCAGCACGACCGTGGCCTTCACGCCGGCCTCCACGGCATGGCGCATCAGCGTGACGGTATCGGCAACATTGGTTTGCGAGGTGCCGGGCAGCAGGCGCTGCGGATCGACGCCTGATGCAATGACCGTGTCCAGCAGTGCCTGGCGCTGAGCGAGGCTGAAGGAGTTGGCCTCACCGGTGGTGCCTAATAGCGCGATGCCGTCGCAACCCTCATCCAGGAGTGCCCTGGCGTGGACCGCGAAGGTAGCGTGGTCAGGCGTGCCGTCTTCGAGCACCGGGGTGGCGGACGCGCAGAAGACACCGTGGATGGGGAGTTTCGTAGCAGGATTCATGACTTTGTCCCCGCGGCGAGGCGGCGCGCATAGGCGATGGCTTCGTTCAGATTGGTGTGGTTGGCCTTGCCGGTGCCGGCAATGTCGAAAGCCGTGCCGTGGTCGACCGAGGTCCGGTCGATGGGCAGCCCCAGCGAGACGTTGACGGCGGTATCGAAGGCCACCAGCTTGATCGGGATATGACCTTGGTCGTGATACTGCGCGACCACCAGGTCGAAGCCCCCGTTATAGGCGCGGTGATAGACCGTGTCGGCCGAGATCGGCCCCTGCACGTCGATGCCTTCGGCCCAGGCCATGGCGACGGCCGGCACCACCTGCACGTCATCCTCGGTGCCGAACAGCCCGCTTTCCCCGCAATGCGGATTGATGCCGGCGACGGCAATGCGCGGGGTGGCATAGCCGATGCGCTTGAGGTGATCGTTGCCAGCGCGAATGGTCGCTAAGATGCGCTCGGGCGTGGCACGGTCGATGGCGGTCTTGAGCGACACATGGGTCGAGACGTGGATGACCTTGAGGCGCTCCGAAGCCAGCAGCATGAAGGCCGACTTCTGCCCGGTCAGCGCCGCCAGCATGCCGGTATGCCCGTCATAGTGATGGCCGGCGAGATTGAGCGCTTCCTTGTTGATCGGCGCGGTGACGACGCAACCGATCTGGCCCGCCTCTGCGTCGCGCACGGCCCTCTCGATGAAGTGGAACGCAGCGTCGCCGGCACGCGGATCGAGCTTGCCCCAGGGCAGCGGCCCGCCTTCGATGGGCAGGTCGACGACAATGTCCTCAAGGCCGAGCACAAGGCTGGTGGCGACCAGCGCATTCTCCAGCGTTGCGCGATTGCCATAGATGCGCGTGCGGGCCCGATCGGCCGCGCCCATCTGTGCAATGGCGCGAACCGTGATTTCCGGACCGACGCCCGCGGGGTCGCCCATGGTGATGCCGATAACGTCGCTCAACTCAGTTCTCCGTCGATCCATCCCTTGGGGAGACGGACATATTTGATGGCCCGCCGGAAGTAGGTGTAGGCGACATGAATCGCGCCTTCCGGGTCCTGTAGCAGGTAAGGGTAGGACAGCTCTTTGTTGCGTCCGCCTATTGAATTGTTCGAAAGGCAGGTGCCGGGGCTGTCATCGATGATGCGGCGGAGCGGGAAGGTCTTGCCGCCGTCGGTGGAAACGCAGAGCGAGAGTGGCGCGCGCGGCACACCCCAGATGGGCGAGCAGCCGCCACTGGCATCGGGGCGGGCATCCCCTTCCTCGATCTCGTCATAGAGCGAGGCCCGCCGATCGCTGGAGGTGGCGGCCGAAGCTGGATTGCAAGCCATAGCCAACCGGCCGTCGGCGAGGCGAATGACGTTGATCGAGGAATTGTTGTTGGGCACGTCGGTCGGCTCGGGGGCAGACCAGGTCAACCCGCCGCCATCGCGGCTTTCCGAACGATGGACGAAATCGGACTGCCGGCGGCGATAGAAGGCCGCCATGTGGCTACCGTCGAGCGGCACGATGGTCATGTGCACCGAGCCCACCGAGCCGGGCACTTCCGACAGTGACCAAGTCCGGCCGTCGTCGGTACTGAGAGCGACGCCGGCGGTATCGAAACTGCCGTTCCAGCGCAGGCCGGGCCGGGAAATGCAGCGGAACACCGGCATCATCCAGGCACCATCGGCACGCCGCACGAAGCGGCCACGGATGAAGGTGCCGAGCGGCAGATCGATGGTGCGCGGCGCCCCTCTGGCAAGCGTACCGCCCGCAATCGACACTTCGCGCGCTCGCAACAGGCATTCATCCTGATTGCCCGACGGCTGTGCGGTGTGAAACAGCAGCCACTGCCCCTTCCGGTTCCGGGTGAGCACCGGGTTCTGCTCGGAGCGACGGGGGTCGTTGCTAAGCTGGACTGCCGGACTCCAAGCCGAGCTGCCGGGCGTCAGCGTGGACGCATAGACGGAGATGTCGGCCCTGCCCTCAAGCGTGCCTCCGAACCAAAGGCAGGCCAGCGTGCCATCATCTAGTTGTTCAATAAAAGCGGCGTGGTTCTGCACCATGGGCGAGGGCAAAAAGGCCTCGACACGGCCATCGGCCATGCGGTCCAGCGCACCCGTCATGCGGGCAGCGATCTCCTCCGGGGTCATGGTGGATCTCCTTCTCTGGCGTCGAAAATTCGCGGTTTCGCCGATGTTGTCAAGTTATGATTGCTGCATGAATGTCAAAGGATTTCATGTTCGTCGTTTTTTATACATATATTTCAGTGCATTAGAGATCATAGAACGTTGAACATACCGAAGATGCGAGGAATTCATTGACAACTAATGGGCGTAAATCGATAGTGCAGCGAGGTTGGCTCATGAGGCCGCCGATCAAGAGGCAAGGGCGACAAGCAGCATCGTCCTTGTTCGCACTGGCTGCAAAAGGGAGGTAGAATTGCTGTTCAAGCACTTGCTGGGTGGCGTGCTTCTGGCGTCGACTTCGATCGTTCCCGCCATGGCGCAGACCAACACCGACATCACCGTCGTGCTGAGCGAAGAGCTCGATCTTGTCGAGCCCTGCATGGCCACGCGATCCAATATCGGCCGCGTCATCATGCAGAATATCAGTGAAACGCTGACCGAGCTGGACGTGCGCGGCGATGCCGGCCTGATGCCGCGCCTGGCCGAAAGCTGGGAAGACCTGGGCAATGGCACCTGGCAGTTCAAGCTGCGTCAAGGCGTGACCTTCTCGGACGGCACCACCTTCGATGCCGCCGACGTCAAGCATTCGTTCGATCGCGTCTTCTCCGACCAGATCACCTGCGAGAGCAAGCGCTACTTCGCCGATACGGCCCTGACCTTCAATATCGTCGATGACAATACCATCGACATCCGGGCCGAGCCGGCACAGCCAATTCTGCCGCTGCTGATGACACTGGTGACTATCGTGCCGTCGGAAGCGCCGGTGGAGGTCCTGCGCGAGCCAATCGGCACCGGCCCCTATGTAATGTCCGAATGGGCCGCTGGCCAGCAGATCGTACTGACCCGCCGCGACGACTATTGGGGCACCCAGCCGGCCGTGACCAAGGCCACCTATGTGTTCCGCTCCGAGCCTGCCGTGCGTGCCGCCATGGTCGAAGCCGGCGAGGCCGACATCGCGCCGCAGATCACCCAGGAAGAAGCCACAAACCCGGCTACCGACTTCACCTACCCCAACTCGGAAACCGTCTATCTGCGCATCGACCAGACCATTGAGCCGATGGGCGACCTGCGCGTGCGCCAAGCCCTCAATGCCGCAATCGATCGCGAGGCCTTCATCGGCACCGTGCTGGCTGAAGGCACCGAACTGGCCGTGGCCATGGTGCCCCCGACCACGCTCGGCTGGAACGCTGACCTTGAACCTCCGGCCTTCGATCCCGAAAAGGCCAAGGAGCTGCTCGCAGCCGCTGCGGCTGACGGCATCAATACCGGCGCGCCGATCGAAGTTATCGCCCGCACTGAGAACTTCCCGCATGTGACCGAAGTGGGCGAAGTGATCGTGCAGATGCTCAATGATGTCGGCTTCAAGGCAACCCTGCGCATGGTGGAAGTGGCCGAGCACGAGCAGTACTATTCCAAGCCGTATCCGGAGGGTCGTGTGGCCCAGCTGCTAATGGCCCAGCACGACAATTCGCGCGGCGACCCGGTCTTCTCTATGTACTTCAAGTATCACAGCCAGGGCACCCAGTCGGGCGTCAACGACCCCAAGGTCGATGAACTGATCGAAAAGGCGACTGCTGCAACGGGGGATGAACGCGCTGCCCTGTGGTCCGAGCTCTTCGCCTACGTCCAGAAGGAAATCGTCGCCGACGTGCTGCTGTTCCACATGGTGGGTCACAGCCGGGTGGGCGAGCGTATCGACTTCAAGCCGACCATAGCCACCAACTCGCAGCTGCAGCTGAGCGAAATCAGCTTCAAGTAAGCGCCTCCCGGCCTTACGCTCTGCGATGCCGGAGACACACTCCTGCATCGCGCTTCTTCACATTGGGTAACCGGCCATGACCAAAATGATCGGACAGCGCGCCATCGCCAGCCTGCTGTCCCTGCTGGGACTGATGATCCTGGTGTTCTTCCTGTCGCGGCTGACCGGCGACCCCGCCGTGCTGTTTCTGCCGATCGATGCCACCGAGCAGATGAAGGAAGAGTTTCGTGCCTTGCATGGCCTGGACCGTCCGATCATCGAGCAGTTCGGTGCCTACGTCTGGGACCTCCTGCATCTCGATTTCGGCGATTCCCTGCGCAAGGCGCGGCCCGCCATTGACGTCGTGCTGGAAGCTTATACCTGGACGCTGCCCCTGGCACTGATCACCATGGCCCTCGTCATGGTTGCGGCTATCGTGCTCGGTGCGCTCGCAGCCTTCAAGGTCGGCGGCTTTTTTGACCGGCTGGTCTCAATCGTTTCGCTGGTCGGCGCTTCCGCCCCCGATTTCTGGATCGCCATTGTCGCCATCGTCATCTTCTCAATCAATTTCGGCTGGTTGCCGACCTCGGGCGTCGGCACGCCGCTGCACTGGGTGCTACCGATTGCGGTGCTGTTCATCCGGCCATTCGGGTTGATCGTGCAGGTAGTACGCGGCTCGATGTTGTCGGCGCTGGGTGCGGCCTATGTGAAGACAGCTCGCGCCAAGGGCGTCAAGAACCGCCCGCTCATCTTCGTGCATACTTTGCGCAACGCTATGTTGCCGGTGATCACCGTCATGGGCGACCAGGCCGCGGCCCTGCTCAACGGCGCGGTGATCGTCGAAACTATTTTCGGCTTTCCCGGCATCGGCAAGCTGATGATCGACTCCATCCTGCAGCGCGATTTTAACGTGGTGCTGACTGCCATCATGGTCACGGCTATCGCCATTTTCATCATGAACATCCTGATCGACATCGCCTACGGCGTGCTCGATCCGCGCATCCGGCAGTAGGAGACCGGCCATGACCGATCTGTCCTCCGCCAAACCGGCCGACATTCCCCGCTCGGAATCTGCTGCTTTGCTTGCCATGCTCTGGCGCGACAAGCTCGCGTTCGTATCGGCCGTGATGTTGCTGGTCATCGTTCTATTTGCCGTGCTCGGCCCTGCGCTGCTCGGAGATGCTGCCGGCGCGCAGAACCTGCGCGGGCGCAACAGCCCGCCCTTCGATCTGGCGCACGGCTGGGCCTTTGTGCTGGGTGGTGATTCGTTGGGTCGGCCCATGCTGCCGCGCCTGATCGTTGCCGCCAGCAGCACCATGGGCGTGGCAGCAGGGGCGGTTCTCTCCGCCCTCGTCGTCGGCGCGGCGTTCGGCCTTGTCGCCGGGTACCTCGGCAAGAATGTCTCGCAGGTGATCATGCGGCTGGCCGACGTGATTATGTCCTTCCCGTCGCTATTGATCGCGGTGGTGGTGCTCTATGTGCTGGGCCCCTCCATCCCCAATCTGGTGCTGGTTCTCGCGATCACCCGCATACCGATCTACCTGCGCACCACGTGCGCCGAGGTACTCGAAGTGCGCGAGCGCATGTTCGTGCAGGCAGCGACCGTCATGGGGGCCTCGCATACCCGCATCATTCTCCGTCATATCCTGCCGATAGTGGCGCCGACGCTGATGACAATCGCCACGCTCGACTTCGCCTTCGTCATGCTGGCGGAATCCTCGCTGTCGTTTCTCGGCATCGGCATTCAGCCGCCCAACATCACCTGGGGGCTGATGGTCAGCCAGGGTCGGCCCTATCTTAGTTCCGCCTGGTGGCTGGCATTTTGGCCCGGCCTGATGATCGTCATCACCGCCCTTTCGCTCAACCTGCTGTCGAACTGGATGCGCGTGGCGCTGGACCCGGCACAACGCTGGCGGCTCGAGGCGCGCAGCACCAAGGGGGGCACCGCCAATGGCTGACGCCCTGCTCGAAGTCCGCAAACTATCCATCGATTTCCACACGGCGCGCGGCACCGTGCATGCCGTTCGCAATGTCAGTTGGTCAATCAATCGCGGGGAAACCCTGGCAGTCCTCGGCGAAAGCGGCTCCGGCAAGTCCGTCTCCGCTTCCGCTGTGATGAACTTGCTCGACATTCCCCCCGCCCAGATCGTGTCCGGCGAGATTCTGTTCGAGGGAAAAGATCTGCTCAAGGCCAGCCAGGAAGAGCGGCGCGCGCTCAACGGCAAGCGCATCGCCATGATCTTCCAAGACCCGCTGAGCCACCTCAACCCGGTCTACACAGTCGGCTGGCAGATCGTGGAAATGATGACGGCCCACGGCCGGCCGGCCGATGCGGCGCGGGCCCGCGCGCTTGAGCTCATCGCCCGCGTCGGGCTGCCTGAGCCCAAACAGGCGATGCGCAAATATCCGCATCAGTTCTCCGGCGGTCAGCGACAGCGGCTGATGATCGCTATGGCGCTGATGCTCAAGCCCGACATCCTGATCGCCGACGAGCCAACCACCGCGCTTGACGTCACCATCCAGGCCGACGTGCTGGCCCTGCTCAAGGAATTGCAAGCCGAGACGGGCATGGGGCTGGTGCTGATCACCCATGACCTGGGTGTCGTCGCCGAGATTGCCGACCGCGTCGTGGTGATGAGCCAAGGCGAAATCGTCGAGGCGGGCACGCCCCGGAACATCTACCACAATGCCACCCACCCCTATACGCGCAAGCTGATTGCCGCTGCGCCAGGCAAGGGTGCGGTCAAGCACGTCGACGCCGCGGCGCCCGTGCTGCTCGACGTCCAAAAGCTGCGCAAGACCTATGGCGGGTTCACCGCCCTCAACGATGTGTCGCTGATCCTGCACAAGGGGCAGAGCCTGGCCGTGGTGGGCGAAAGCGGCTCGGGCAAGTCGACGCTGGCCAAGACGCTGTTGCGCCTCGAAGCCGCCGATAGCGGCGCGGCCTTATGGAAGGGGTGTAACCTCATTGCCATGTCCGCACGTGAACTGCTCGGTGTGCGGCGGGAAATCCAGATGGTGTTCCAGGACCCTACCCAGTCACTCAATCCGCGCATGTCGGTCTACGATCTGATCGCCGAGGGCTGGGACATTCACCGCCTGATCCCGGACAAGGTGGCACGCCGGCGGCGGGTCGCCGAGTTGCTCGAACAGGTCGGGCTCCTGCCCGAGCACGCGCAGCGCTATCCGCATCAGTTCTCAGGCGGGCAGCGCCAACGCATCGCCATTGCCCGCGCATTGGCCCTGGAGCCGGATCTCATCATCTGCGACGAGGCCGTGTCGGCACTCGACGTATCGATCCAGGCCCAGGTGATCGCCCTGCTCGACGATCTGCGTAAGCGCCTGGGCATCTCGTTCCTGTTCATTGCACACGATCTGGGCGTGGTGCGGGACTTCGCGGACACTGTCGTCGTGATGAAATCAGGCGAGATCGTCGAACGTGGCCCCACTTCGCTCATCTTCGATAACCCGCGTCACCCCTATACCCAGCGCCTGCTTGCCGCCAACCTGGACCCTGACCCTGACGTCCAGGCCCAGCGTCGCGCCGCCGCTGGCCGGGCCGGGGCATGACGCGGCTGGCCATCATTGCCGATGATCTGACAGGGGCTTTGGATTCGGCCGCGCCTTTTGCCATGCGCGGCGAAGGGACAATGGTGGCCGTTACGCCCAACGCCCTGAAGGAGGTACTGGCGACGGGCGCTTCGGTGGTCGGAGTATCGACCAACAGTCGCGAGCTTTCGCCGGAAGCCGCGAGGGCCAGAGTGTGCGAAGCGATTGCTGAGCTTCCAGACGGGATAGCGATCTTCAAAAAGGTCGATTCTCGCCTTAAGGGAAACATTTCGGCGGAGCTTGACGCCATTGCCTACCGTCACGCGCTGGTGGCCCCCGCAATACCCAGCTTTGGGCGCATCGTGCGGGATGGCATGGTGGAAGGTTTCGGCGTCTCCGAGCCAATTGACATAGCCGGCCGTCTCGGGGCGCATGCGGCACGCGCGTCGATCCCAGACACCCTCTCGCAGACGGAATTGGACGAGACGCTGGCGCTGGACCGCGATCTGCTGGTGGGGGCGCGTGGCCTGGCCGAGGCGCTGGCCCGGGAGATCGCTCCGGATGGTGAGACACCAAGTATGGATCTAGCGGGACGTCGGGTAATGTGTGTCATTGGATCGACAGACCCTATCACCATAGCCCAACTGGTCCGACTGCGCGAAACGGACCTAACTGTGGCGTACGTTCCGGCGCCATCCGGCATAGCGCCGCCCGACTTGCCTCCGCAAGCGCGCGTTACCATTCTCCAGGCCGTCCCAGGCGCCTCTCCAATCGATGCGTTCGAGGTTTCGCAGCAACTTGCGACCTCACTTTCTCGGTTTCAGCCTGACTCCGACACGCTGCTGGTTATCTCTGGTGGCGCGACGGCCCAGGTGGTACTGGAGCAATTGGGCCTTGTGTCCCTTCAGATCGTTGGCGAGGCACTTTCCGGCCTGCCTATTGCCCGCGCTGGCGGGTTCACGTTAGTCACGAAGTCTGGGGGATTTGGGGTTCCGGATACTCTTGTCCAACTCCTTTCCCGCGATGTTTCTATGACTGGGAAGAGTGTCGGTTCGTGATGTCGGAAGGGCTTGCTGTACGGCGGACTCTGTCGGAAGCGGTGTTTGATCGCTTGCAGAAGGCCATCAAATCCGGCGCGTACGCCGTCGACGAACGCCTGCCGACGGAACACGCCCTGGCGGCCGAATTCCAGGTCTCCCGCCCGGTGGTCCGCGATGCCCTACAGAAGCTGCGTGACCGGGGGCTAATCTATTCCCGCCGCGGTGCTGGCAGCTTCGTGCGCGAACACGGGTTGCGCGAGCCGCTCGGCTTCGGCCAGATGGAGAATCTTTCCGACCTGCAGCACTGCTACAATTTTCGCCTCACCATCGAGCCAGAAGCGGCCGCCATGGCGGCCACGCGCGCCACCGAGGCCGACAAGCAAAAGATCAAGGCGGCGCTAGACCTGCTGCGCGACGCCACCAACCGGCACGCGCATCGGGCTGACGCAGACTTCATGTTCCACCTCGGCATAGCCCAGGCCTCAGGCAATCCCTATTTCGCCACTGCCATGAAGGCGCTGGAAGACCATATCGCCGTGGGCATGCGGTTTCACGGCCTGTCGCTGCGCGGCACGCAAGACGGGCTTCAGCATGTGTTCAACGAGCACACTGCGGTCTACGAAGCCATTCGCGACAGCGATGCAGAGGCCGCGCGGCGGCTTATGCGCGAGCATTTGGAAGGCTCGCGCAAGCGGCTGTTTTCAAGCACATAAGCTCGCCGGAGCGTGAACGTCTGGTTCGGAGAACCGTCGGGAACGGCGGCTTATGGCGCAACCGCGATCTCCAGCGTGGTCGCCGCAAACGTCCTGTTTCAGGTGGTGGCAAAGGCATCCGCAACGGCCGATATCGGGCG
>NZ_JAAKZF010000008.1 GCF_011045125.1 Allomesorhizobium camelthorni
ATCGCCTCGCTGATGTCATGAACATCATATCGGACCATAGTCCATCGGTCACGGAGCTCGCGCCGAAGTCCGCTTTTGGCACCCTTTTGCTCGTTCCAACGGATCAGACAGGTGGCAGCAAACCACCCTTTGCTGCCGCTGAACGATAGCTGTGGGCGTGTCATGCGCTGAACCATTCCTGTCATTCACTGGACCAGATGGGGTCCTGGAAACCGACCTTTAGCGAACCCGGGAACTCTTGACCCCAAGCGACCGGCCCGATGGGGCACTTTGCGCAGTGTTGTGGAAGAGCTGGCGACCACTGGGCAATCCAGTGAAAGCGACGTCGATCCGCGGCTGCGAACGGTCGGCTGTTTGATCAGAACTGTTTTCGATTGAAAAGTCTGGAAATAAATTACCAGATCGTATCTTTGTGTGATATGGTGAACATTGGCCCGAAAAAGTTAACAAAAATAAAGGAGGCCGCGATGAGAGATTATTTTTCATTTCAGCTGTTTATGAGAATGTCGGCTGCGTTATTTGTTCTCGCTGCTATATATTCCATGACCATTGGAAATACATGATAGCGTTCGGCGCCGAGGCTTAAACTCTCTCGAGAGGCAGGACCATGTCACTGACATTTCCCAATCTGAGCCGCAGCTACGACGCGGCAGGGAAGCGCATCCGTTTTCTTGGCCATGACGGCATGGTTCAGATTTCCTTCTCCGTTGCGATCGACGCGATCTCGAAGAAAACAGCCGAATCAGCTGACGCGGAAACTGACTATTTGGCGGCTTTCGATGCGGTGCGCGGTTTAGTTCACGATATGGCGCGGAATGCCTACTCCCGCGGCCGCAAAAACATGTACGCTCTGACGTCGGCCGATTTCAAATAGCGTCGACAATGCCCGGCTTGGTGACGGCCGCTGGGGTGAAGTTTGAAAAGTCGTCACCAAGGTTCCAGGCTAACATCTGCGATCGGATAGTCCGCCCGCGCACTCGGCTTCATCCTCGTGCAGTTTTCCCGCCCGCTCGCGACGCCCGCTTCTTTTTGGGTTCGACAGGCTTCAAGGCCTCCGCGGCGCGATCCTGCTCCTCCTTGGCGAGTCGCAACTCGCGCAGTTTTGCCGTCTTGATAGCCCTGGCTTTTGCTTCCGATTGATATTCGGCCGTCGCCTTGTTTCGTTCCGCAGTTTTCTTTTGGGTTTCGATGAAACGCGACTGCGCTTTTTCCATAATGTTTTGATTTGCATCCGCCATTGGGCAATTCTCCTTCGTATTGAAAATATCGGACCCGGACGTCCTCATGTGAAAATAGGTGTTTGCGATCAGAATTCAATTTTCCACTATTTTCATTGCGGCCCGTAATTCTGCAATTTCATACCGGATGTCGTTTTAAAATATTTCCGAATCGCAAGATTTATTTTTGGCACTCCTATCATTCGAGTGCCAAAGGGCCTAAGAGTCTGTTTGGACACTCTACTCTGGCGGTCATCTGCCGGCGTTTTCTGCGCTTCCGGTGCTCACGGACCCGAATGTCCGCTGCGCTCCGGTTCTCGAAAACACCGTCATATGACTCACCATAGCGAGTTTCGAAACAGACTCTAATACAGAGGCGCGGCCCACCTATGCGCCGGCCGCAGAAAGAACCCCAATGAAATTCCGGCCACTCCACGACCGCGTCGTCATCCGACGCGCCGAAGGCGATATCAAATCCAAGGGCGGGATCATCATTCCCGACAATGCCAAGGAAAAACCGCAGGAAGGCGAGGTGATCGCCGTCGGTCCGGGCTCGCGCGACGAAAGCGGCAAGCTGATCCCGCTCGACGTCAAGGCCGGCGACGCCGTCCTGTTCGGCAAATGGTCGGGCGCCGAGGTCAAGATCGACGGCGAGGATCTCCTGATCATGAAGGAGACCGACATTATGGGTATCGTCGACAAGACCGAGGCGGCCAAGAAAGCCGCCTGACCAGGCGATTTTCCGCTCTCCCAATTTCAAGACTGAACTGGACGAAAATCATGTCTGCCAAGGAAATCAAATTCGCCACCGATGCTCGCGACCGCATGTTGCGTGGCGTCGAACTGCTCAACAACGCCGTCAAGGTCACGCTCGGACCGAAGGGGCGTAATGTCGTGATCGATAAGGCCTATGGCGCCCCACGCATCACCAAGGACGGCGTCACAGTCGCCAAGGAGATCGAGCTTTCCGACAAGTTCGAGAACATGGGCGCGCAAATGGTGCGCGAAGTGGCCTCGAAGACCAACGACCTTGCCGGTGACGGCACCACGACGGCAACGGTACTCGCCGCTTCCATTCTGCGCGAAGGCGCAAAGCTCGTTGCCGCCGGTATGAACCCGATGGATTTGAAGCGCGGCATAGACCTTGCCGTGGCTGCCGTCGTGAAGGACATCCAGACGCGTTCCAAGAAAGTGAAGTCATCCGATGAGATCGCCCAGGTCGGCACGATCGCCGCCAATGGCGACTCGTCCGTCGGCGCGATGATCGCCAAGGCGATGAAGAAGGTCGGCAATGAAGGCGTGATCACCGTCGAGGAAGCCAAGACCGCCGAAACCGAACTCGAAGTCGTCGAAGGCATGCAGTTCGATCGCGGCTATCTCTCGCCTTACTTCGTAACCAACGCCGAGAAGATGCGCGCGGAGTTGGAAGACCCCTACATCCTCATCCACGAGAAGAAACTCGGCAATCTGCAGGCCTTGCTGCCGATCCTCGAAGCCGTGGTGCAGAGCGGCAGACCGCTGCTGATCATCTCGGAAGACGTCGAAGGCGAGGCCTTGGCTACGCTGGTCGTCAACAAGCTGCGCGGCGGCCTGAAGGTCGCGGCAGTCAAGGCGCCGGGCTTCGGCGACCGTCGCAAGGCCATGCTGGAAGACATAGCAATCCTGACGGGCGGCCAGATGATCTCCGAGGATCTCGGCATCAAGCTCGAAAACGTTACGATCGACATGCTCGGGCGGGCAAAGCGCGTGCTCATCGAAAAGGACACGACCACACTCGTCGACGGCTCTGGTGAAAAGAAAGACATTTCAGCGCGCGTCCAGCAGATCAAGACGCAGGTCGAGGAGACCACATCGGACTACGACAAGGAGAAGCTGCAGGAGCGGCTGGCGAAGCTTGCCGGCGGCGTTGCGGTCATTCGCGTCGGCGGCGCCACCGAGACCGAAGTCAAGGAAAAGAAGGACCGCATCGACGATGCGCTGAACGCCACCCGCGCTGCGGTGGAAGAGGGCATCGTTGCCGGCGGCGGCGTCGCGCTTCTGCGCGCCAAGGCGGCCTTGACCGGACTTACCGGAAGCAATGCCGACATGACGGCGGGCATTTCGATTGTCTTGAAAGCGCTCGAGGCGCCCATCCGGCAGATTGCCGAGAATGCCGGCGTTGAAGGCTCGATCGTCGTCGGCAAGCTGATGGACGGAAAGGATCTCAACCAGGGGTTCAACGCGCAGACGGAAGCTTACGTCGACATGATCAAAGCCGGGATCGTCGATCCCGCCAAGGTCGTGCGCACCGCCCTGCAGGACGCGGGCTCCATCGCCGCGCTCCTGATTACCGCCGAAGCCATGATTGCGGATGTCCCGCCGAAGGACGCACCCGCTGCGGGCAATGGCGGCGGCATGGGTGGAATGGGCTACTGAGCAGCGCCTGAACGCCCGGCCGCAGGCGGCCGGGCGCAATCCAGAACAACACTCTAGGAGGAGAACTTACATGGCCATGCACACCAACACCAAGCAATCGCTCGCCCGGCGCTGGGAAGCCTATCAGCCGTCCAAATCGGCGCTCGTCTGGGCGTGCGCGGCGACGGCTGTCGCCACGATGATCGTCGGCTTCAGTTGGGGCGGATGGGTCACCGGTGGGACTTCCCGCACGCTCGCAACGACCGCCGGAGACGCCGCACGCGGAGAACTGGCGTCCCTCATATGCGTCGAAAAGTTCAAGGCTGCACCGGATTCTGCCGCACGCCTGATCGAATTGAAGGCCCTGGCCGACAATTATAAGAAGCGGCAATTTGTGGAAACGGGCGGCTGGGCGACGATGCCCGGACAAACCTCTCCCGACAGGCGCGCTACCGAGGGCTGCGTCGCTGCGCTCATGACCTGACCTGGCGCCCGACAGGCTGGCAGTTCTCGAACGGCCAGCGATACGGCCGCCGAGATGTTTGTTTCTGCGGGCTTTCCGCATCACAAAAGGAACTGACCGATGATCACGTTCGAAAAGAAGAGCGATCTGCCCCCGGCAGTTGCAAGCAAGACCGAGGAAAACCGGTTTGAGCAGATCCGCAAACTTGCCGCGGAGAGGCATAAGAAAGCGGACACCGATGGCACGCGCCGTCGCGAACGACAAACCGTCGAAGACAACCGCCTGCTTTGACGAGCCGTCACGCCCGGCGTTGCCACATCCGCCGCCGGGCGTGACCCGCTTAGCGAGCTGTTCGGAGGGTGAGGGGAGGACGCACGCGCTATGCTGAAGACAAAACCAGCCTGAGCGGTGGTTGAGTTCGGATACCGTTCGTCAGGTTTTCAGGACAGGCCGGTCGCCGCGACTAGTCGGCGACCACCAGCATGGGCAACACCGTTTTCTCCTGGGGCGTCTGGTTCTGGCATGACGTAAACAACGCCGCCAGAATGACGAGTACGCTGAGCAGCCCACCGAATTCCGACACGGCGAAACCTCCTCCGTTTCGCCCCACGCAAAGACAGCCATAACCGATTTGCGGCGTGGCGGCGCGCGGATGCCGATGACAATTCGTAACGCAATCTATCGGCGTGTTACTCGCCGGCCCGCAATTCATTCGCATTGCCTTTTCGGCGTCTTTCGCTAAGACGGGCGCGACCTTTTTTCAGATATCGAGGGGACTTTTCGCATGACCGCCATCGTCGACATTATCGGCCGTGAAATTCTCGACAGCCGCGGCAACCCGACCGTCGAGGTCGACGTAGTGCTGGAGGACGGCTCCATGGGCCGCGCGGCCGTGCCTTCGGGCGCGTCGACGGGCGCGCATGAGGCGGTCGAGCTTCGCGACGGCGGGCCGCGCTATCTCGGCAAGGGCGTCGAGCGCGCAGTCGAAGCGGTCAACGGCGAGATATTCGAGGCGATCGGCGGCATGGAGGCCGAAAGCCAGGCGCATATCGACCAGACCATGATCGACCTCGACGGCACCGCCAACAAAAGCCGGCTCGGCGCCAATGCAATCCTCGGCGTGTCGCTGGCCGTCGCCAAGGCGGCAGCGGAGGCCTCCGGCCTGCCGCTCTACCGCTATCTCGGCGGCCCCAATGCGCGCGTGCTGCCGGTTCCGATGATGAACATCGTCAATGGCGGCGCACATGCCGACAATCCGATCGACTTCCAGGAATTCATGGTCATTCCGGTCGGCGCGCCGAGCCTGCGCGACGCCGTGCGCTGGGGTTCGGAAATCTTCCACACGCTGAAGAAGAGCCTGAAGGGCGCGGGCCACAACACCAATGTCGGCGACGAGGGCGGCTTCGCCCCGAACCTGAAGAGCGCCCAGGCCGCCCTCGACTTCGTCGTCCAGTCGATCGAGAAGGCCGGCTACAAGCCGGGCGAAGAGGTGGCTATCGGGCTCGATTGCGCCGCGACCGAATTCTTCAAGGACGGCAATTACGTCTATGAGGGCGAGAGGAAGACGCGCGACCCGAAGGCCCAGGCGAAATATCTGGCGAAGCTCGCCGCCGATTATCCCATCATCTCGATCGAGGACGGCATGGCTGAGGACGATTGGGAGGGCTGGAAATACCTGACTGATCTCTGCGGCGACAAGGTTCAGCTGGTCGGCGACGATCTCTTCGTCACCAACACGGCGCGGCTGCGCGACGGCATCCGCATGGGCGTCGCCAATTCGATCCTGGTCAAGGTCAACCAGATCGGCTCGCTGACCGAGACGCTCGACGCGGTCGAGACCGCGCACAAGGCGAGCTACACCGCCGTCATGTCGCACCGCTCGGGCGAGACGGAAGATTCGACGATCGCCGATCTCGCCGTGGCGACCAATTGCGGACAGATCAAGACAGGCTCGCTCGCCCGCTCCGACCGCACGGCGAAGTACAACCAGTTGATGCGCATCGAGGAGGAACTCGGCAAGCAGGCGCGCTATGCCGGACGGTCGATTCTGAAGGGGTGAGGGCTGGGTCCTACCAGGAAATCACAACCTCGCTGACGCCGGCGAGCTTGCGGTCTTTGGTGATGAGATGCAGCGGCTCGCTCAGCGCCTGAGCCAGGATAAGGCGATCGAAGGGATCGCCGTGATTCATCGACAGGCCGGCGAACGCCATAATGTGCGAGAGTCGGATGTCGAGCAACTCGAATCCGGCGCTGTCGAACTCGAAGAGCGCGTCTTGGACAGACATCGGCGCCGTCGAACGACGTCCCGGCGCCGATTTGATGGCGATCTCCCACACGCTGCACAATGATATGTAACGTTCCTCGGCATCTTTGATCTGCGTCACGATGCGTGTCGGCAGCCGGTCGGCCGCCGACACGGCCCAGATGGCCGTATGCGTATCGAGCAGCACTCTCATTTGGTGTTATCCGGGAATAGCGATTTCTCGTTGAATTCGCGCCATATCTCCTCGTTGTCAGCGTCGAATTCCTCTTGCGTCATCACCGGGTATTTCCCGTTCGCGAGACCCAGCCGCACCGGTCGCCTCGCCTTTGCCTCGATCGGAACCAGCCGCGCGGCCGGCTTGCCGTTGCGGGCGATGATGATCTCGGATTCGGCGCCGCTTTCCACGGCCTCGACCAGCCGCGACAGGTTGGTCTTCGCTTCCAGCATGTTCACATGGCGGTTCATGGCTGACCTCGCTTGGCTAAGCTTGACCAAGTATAGGCTCGCCGGCTGGCTCTCGCAATGGCGCGGCTGTAACCAGCCATTAAGCATGGCTGCGCCATTGTGGCTGGCGAAAGGAAACCCGCCCATGTGGACACGCCAGCACCGACAGAGAAACACCGGCCGCCTGATCGTGCCTGCGATTTCGACGGTATTTTTGTCCTATTTCGGCTTCCACGCCTATCATGGCGAGTACGGCATCTATTCCAAATACCAGCTCGAGGCCCGGGTGGCGGAGTTCGAGGGAAGGCTCGGCGAAATCCGGGCGCAGCGCATCGAACTGGAAAGGCGAGTCCAGTTGCTGCATGACGGCACGCTGGAGAAGGACATGCTGGACGAGCAGGCGCGCAAGGCGCTCAACCTGTCGCATGAGGACGAAATCACCATCATGCGGCCGTCGCACGGCCAGAATTAACCAACAATAGGTTAATTCCCGATATCCTCAACAAAATGAAGCCGTTAGGCGCATGCCAGCCATGCGTTTTTCCGCATGGCCGAATTGATTGTCGCATGCTAGCTTTTTGTCCTGCACAGGGAGGTGAGCGTCTCCCTTTCATGTCCGCCAAGAGACATAAACAGGGAGTGATGCATGGCCGTAGCCGCCAGAAAAGCGTCTGCTAAATCGAAAGCGGACGCAAAGTCCTCATCCGCGCCAGTCGCGCCCAAACCCGCCGAATTCAGCAAGGAACAGGAACTTTCCGCCTATCGCGGCATGCTCCTGATCAGGCGCTTCGAGGAGAAGGCGGGCCAGCTCTACGGCATGGGCTTCATCGGCGGCTTTTGCCATCTTTACATCGGCCAGGAAGCAGTCGTCACCGGCCTGAAGATGGCGATGATCGACGGCGACCAGATGATCACCGCCTATCGCGACCACGGCCACATGCTGGCGATGGAACTGTCGCCGCGCGGTGTCATGGCCGAGCTTACCGGACGCCGCGGCGGCCTGTCCAAGGGCAAGGGCGGGTCGATGCACATGTTTTCCAAGGAAAAGCATTTTTACGGCGGCCACGGCATCGTCGGCGCGCAGGTGTCGCTTGGTACGGGGTTGGCCTTCGCCAACCGCTATCGTGGCAACAACAACGTGTCCGTGACCTATTTCGGCGACGGCGCGGCCAATCAGGGCCAAGTCTATGAGAGCTTCAACATGGCCTCGCTGTGGAAGCTGCCGGTGATCTACGTCATCGAGAACAATCGCTACGCCATGGGCACGTCGGTCGCCCGCTCGTCCGCCGAGACCGACTTTTCGCATCGCGGCCTGTCGTTTCGCATTCCCGGCATCCAGGTAAACGGCATGGATGTGCGCGCCGTCAAATCGGCCGGCGAAATGGCGACCGAATGGTGCCGCGCCGGCAACGGGCCGATCATCCTGGAGATGCAGACCTATCGCTATCGCGGCCACTCCATGTCCGACCCCGCCAAATACCGGTCCAAGGAGGAGGTGCAGAAGATGCGCGCCGAGCAGGACCCGATCGAGCAGGTGAAGGCGCGGCTCATCGACAAGAAATGGGCGAGCGAGGACGAATTGAAGGCGATCGACAAGGAGGTTCGCGACATCGTGGCCGACGCGGCGGAATTCGCGCAGACCGATCCCGAGCCGGACGTTTCCGAGCTCTGGACCGACATCGTACTCTGAGGGAGGGCGCGAAAATGCCGATCGAAATTCTCATGCCCGCGCTCTCGCCGACGATGGAGGAGGGCAATGTCTCGAAATGGCTGAAGCACGAGGGCGACAAGGTCGTCGCCGGCGACGTCATCGCCGAGATCGAGACCGACAAGGCAACCATGGAAGTCGAGGCCGTCGATGAAGGCACGCTGGGGAAAATCCTGATCCCCGCCGGCACCGAAGGCGTAAAAGTGAATACCGCGATTGCCGTGCTGCTCGGCGATGGCGAGAGCGCCGACGATATCGGCAAGGGTGCGGCGCCTGCAAAGGCGGAAGCGCCTGCCGAAGCGCCGAAGGCGCCGGCCGAAGCTCCGAAAGCCCCTGAAGAGAAACCCGCTCCGGTCGCCGCCGCACCAAAAATTGAAATCGCCGCCGACCCGGACATTCCGGCCGGGACCGAAATGGTGTCGACCACAGTGCGCGAGGCGCTTCGCGACGCCATGGCCGAAGAAATGCGGCGCGACCCCGACGTGTTCATCATGGGCGAGGAGGTCGCGGAGTACCAAGGCGCCTACAAGATCACGCAAGGCCTGCTGCAGGAATTCGGTGAAAGGCGCGTGGTCGACACGCCGATCACCGAGCATGGCTTCGCCGGCGTCGGCGTTGGCGCGGCGATGGCCGGGCTGAAGCCGATCGTCGAATTCATGACGTTCAACTTCGCCATGCAGGCGATGGACCAGATCATCAATTCGGCGGCCAAGACGCTCTATATGTCGGGCGGCCAGATGGGCGCGCCGATCGTGTTTCGCGGTCCGAACGGGGCGGCCGCGCGTGTTGCGGCGCAGCACAGCCAGGATTATGCCGCATGGTACAGCCATATTCCGGGCCTGAAAGTGGTGATGCCCTATACGGCGGCCGACGCGAAGGGGCTGCTCAAGGCGGCGATCCGCGACCCGAATCCAGTGATCTTCCTCGAGAACGAGATCCTCTACGGCCAGTCCTTCGACGTGCCGAAGCTCGACGACTTTGTCCTGCCGATCGGCAAGGCGCGCATCCATAAAGAGGGCAGGGACGTCACCATCATCTCCTGGGGCATCGGCATGACCTATGCGGTGAAGGCCGAAGCCGAACTGCGCGGCTTGGGCATCGATGTCGAGATCATCGACCTCAGAACGATCAGGCCGATGGACCTCGATGCGGTCATCGCCTCGGTCAAGAAAACCAACCGGCTGGTGGTGGTGGAGGAGGGGTTCCCGCAATCCTCGGTCGGCGACTTCATCGCCAACCAGGTGTCGCAGCGCGCCTTCGACCATCTCGACGCGCCGGTCATCACCATCGCTGGCAAGGACGTGCCGATGCCCTATGCCGCCAACCTCGAAAAGCTGGCGCTGCCGAATGTCGGCGAGGTGGTCGCGGCGGTGAAGGCTGTGACGTATCGGTCGTAGGGAGTACTTCTGTGGAGGGTCAACGTTGGACAGTTGTCGAGCTTAAGTCGATTAGTGCGGCTGACGGTTGGTGGGTCAAACGAGCACCCTTTGCTGGAGATGGTGAGGAGTGGTTTGAGCCCATAGCAGCGTTCGTACACGCGAGAGTAAAATCCAATTCTCAAGACCTGGTGGCCGAAATAGTCTTTCCGGCTACCGCGCATTTTGTTCAAAGCTCTGCATTCCATTCCCTACAAAATTCAATGCCTATGACGCTCTTGGAAGAAGAAATACTCGCGCCAATTTACCACAAATCGCAGTTCGTCGTGGCTGGAAAGACGGTAAAGGTAGGCGAAGTGGGAGGTTCGGAGTAATGCCCATCAACATCACCATGCCCGCCCTATCGCCCACGATGGACTGATCGACGGTATGGTGGACCCGACGAAAAAGAGCGCGACATATGCCGACCTGGAGCCGGTTCCGTCGCATCTGGTGGCCGAGATCATCGGTGGTGCGCTCTGGACGCGCTCGCATGGTCACGTCCTGCCCGCGATGGCCCGGACTGCACTGAGCGTCGAACTTGGCAGCCTCTGCCAGACGCGTTCGAATGCGAAGGGGTCTTGGCAGGTTCTTCTATTGCCCGAACTGCATTTCGGGGAAGAAGTCGTCGTTCCAGACATCGCTGCTTGGCGGGTGGAGCGGCTTCCGTTTCTCCCTGACCACCATCTTGACCTAGCTCCGGATTGGGTTTGCGAATTGACGTCGGACAACCAAAAAACAAATCCGGCGCTCGAATCGAAACTTGCGCTCTACGCCTCGCTTAGCGTCGAGCATGCTTGGATCATCGATCTGTCGGAGCGGCGGTTGCAAGTGTTCCGTCGAGACGGTCGGGACTGGAGATTGGCCGATACCATCGATCGACAGGGATGCGTTAGCGCGCTGCCGTTCGACGGAATTTCCTTTTCACTCGCCGACCTTTGGCCGCTTGACCCATCCGCCACAAGCGAAAACCTTCATTAGAAGCCTGGGAGGCTGAATTGCCCATCAACATCACCATGCCGGCCCTCTCGCCCACGATGGAAGAGGGCAATCTCGCCAAATGGCTGGTCAAGGAAGGCGACAAGGTCGCTCCAGGCGATGTCATTGCCGAGATCGAGACTGACAAGGCGACGATGGAGGTCGAGGCCGTCGACGAGGGCACGGTGGCGAAGATCGTGGTGCCGGAGGGGACCGAGGGCGTCAAGGTCAACGCGCTGATCGCGGTGCTTGCGGCTGAGGGCGAAGATGCGAGCGTGGCGGCGAAGGGCGGCAATGGCGCTGCGAAGGCCGAGGCGGCGAAGCCGGAGAAGGCTCCAGCGCCGGCTGCCGACGAGGTGACTGCGAAGCAGACGGAGGGAGTTCCTCCGCCAGCCAAGAGCGAGGCGCCCCCCTCTGGCCTCCCGAGTGCTGATCGAGGGGCGGCCATCTCCCCCACAAGGGGGGAGATCACTGCTTCAGCGGACGGCCGCACCTTCGCGTCGCCGCTTGCCCGCCGCATCGCAAAAGATGCCGGCATAGATGTCTCGGCGGTGACCGGCTCCGGCCCGCGAGGGCGCGTGGTGAAGGCGGATGTCGAAGCCGCGATCGCCGGCGGGGCGGCCAAGGCGGCGCCTGCTGAGAAGGCGGCTCCGGGCGCAGCGCCCGCCGCTGCTCCGGCCGCCAAAGCGATGTCGGACGAGCAGGTGCTGAAGCTTTTTGCCGAGGGCTCCTACGAGCTTGTCCCGCACGACAATATGCGCAAGACCATCGCCCGGCGGCTGGTCGAGGCGAAGTCGACCATCCCGCATTTTTATCTCACCCTCGACTGCGAACTCGACGCTTTGCTGGCGCTCAGGGCGCAGCTCAACGCCGCGGCCCCGGTGAAGAAGACCGACAAGGGCGAGGTCCCGGCCTACAAGCTGTCGGTCAACGACCTGATCATCAAGGCGATGGCGCTGGCGCTGCGCGATGTGCCGACCGCCAACGTCTCGTGGACCGAGAGCGCCATGGTCCAGCACAGAAACGCCGATGTCGGGGTCGCGGTGTCGATCCCCGGCGGCCTGATCACGCCGATCATCCGCAAGGCCGACGAAAAGACGCTGTCGGTCATCTCCAACGAGATGAAGGACATGGCCGCAAGGGCGCGCAACAAGAAGCTGAAGCCGGAGGAGTACCAGGGCGGCACCACGGCCGTGTCCAATCTCGGCATGTTCGGCGTCAAGGATTTTTCCGCCGTCATCAACCCGCCGCACGCGACGATCCTGGCGGTCGGCGCGGGCGAGGAGCGGGCGGTGGTCAAGAACGGCGAGATAAAGATCGCCACGATGATGTCGGTGACGCTGTCGACCGACCACCGCGCCGTCGACGGCGCGCTCGGGGCCGAGCTGCTCGGCGCCTTCAAGCGCCATATCGAGAACCCGATGGGAATGCTGGTTTAGCGCCAGCGCCAACGCCAATCCTCCCCCTTGCGGGGAGGGTGGTCGCGTAGCGACCGGGTGGGGGTGGTGACGCCGGGCTCGATGGTGGAGGAGAGTGGGTCTCGTGGAAGCAGTCTGTGCTTGAATGACGGCCGCCGCGCCTGGTGGAACCACCCCCACCCCTAGCCCCTCCCCGCAAGGGGGAGGGGAACTCGGGCTGCCCGGTGGGCGAAGGAGAGTTGATATTGGGGACCCATGCGGTGTTTGAATGACGGCCACCGAGCCTGGCGGAACCACCCCCACCCCTAGCCTCTCCCGCAAGGGAGAGGGGAACTAAGGCAGCGCCCGATGAAAGGGGAATTCGGGCAGCGCGGCGGCGAAGGAGATTGAATGCCCTGGAAGCAAATGCCGGACAAAGCGACCGCGCCGAAGGCGAAGGTGAATGCGCGCAGGCTGCGTCGCGCCATGACGGACGCGGAAAAGCAGCTATGGACGCATTTGCGAGACGGTTTCGCCGGGCGTGGCACGCATTTCCGGCGGCAGGTCGCTATCGGCCAATACGTAGCCGACTTCTGTTGCCTCAGGCATAGGCTCATCGTGGAACTCGACGGACCTATTCATGGGATCGAAGCCGCCAAGGGATACGACCGGGCGCGTGAGCAGGCTTTGAAGGCGGGCGGCTACCGCGTGCTGAGGTTTTCCAATGATGACATTGTGTTGGGTTTCAAGTCGGTGCTCGATCGTATTGCCGTCGCGCTTGGCGGAACCACCCCCACCCCTAGCCCCTCTCCGCAAGGGGGAGGGGAATCCTAGTGAGTGCATTCATGAAAACCATCCTCTGCTACGGCGATTCGCTGACCTGGGGTTACAATGCGGTCGGCCCCGGCCGGCACGCACTGGAAGCTCGCTGGCCGAGCGTGCTGCAGGCAGTCCTTGGCGAGGGCGTGCAGGTCATCGCGGAAGGGCTGAACGGCAGGACGACCGCATTCGACGATAACCTTGCCGGTGAGGATCGCAACGGCGCGCGGACGCTGCCGACGCTGCTCGGCACGCACTCGCCGCTGGACCTGATCATCATCATGCTCGGCTCGAACGACATGAAGCCGTGGATCCACGGCAATCCGCTGGCGGCCAAGCAGGGCATGGGCCGGCTGGTGAAGATCGTGCGCAGCCACGCCTATCCCCTCGATGCGGAGGCGCCGGAGATACTGCTCGTTGCGCCGCCGCCGGTCAGCCGCACCGAAAATGCCGAGTTTGCCGGCATGTTCGCGGGCGGCGACGCTGCCTCCCGCGAACTGGCCGGCATGTATTCTGAACTCGCCGACGAGGTCGGCTGCGGATGCTTCGATGCGGGTTCGGTCGCCGAAACGACGCCGCTCGACGGCGTGCATCTCGACGCCGCAAACACCCGCCGGATTGGCGAAGCGCTCGCGCCGGTGGTGCGTGTGATGCTGGAGCTTCGCGGCGGATGAATGTTTGGCGGGTGCATGATGTCGGTCGAGGCATGAGCCGGCGCGATGCTGTCCGCTCCGAGCCTGGCGGAACCACCCCCACCCCTAACCCCTCCCCGCAAGGGGGAGGGGAACTAGCGCTGATTTCGGAGAAGAATAGCTATGGCTGAGCCTTACGACGTCATCATCATCGGTTCGGGCCCGGGCGGCTATGTTGCGGCGATCCGCGCAGCGCAGCTCGGCCTCAAGACCGCGATCGTCGAGCGCGAGCATCTGGCCGGCATCTGCTCCAACTGGGGCTGCATCCCGACCAAGGCGCTGCTGCGCTCAGCCGAGATTTTTCACTTTGCCGAGCATGCGAAGAATTACGGCCTCAAGGTCGAGGGCAAGGTGACGCCCGATCTGAAGGCGATCGTCGAGCGCTCGCGCGGAATAGCGCAGCGCATGAATGGCGGCGTCGGCTTCCTGATGAAGAAGAACAAGGTCGACGTGATCTGGGGCGAAGCCAAGCTGACCAAGGCTGCTTCCGGCGAGAAACCGGCCGAGATCGTTGTGTCGAAACCGTCCAAGAAGCCGATGGAGCCGCAGGCGCCGCTGCCCAAGAACACCAAGGGCGAGGGTACATACACCGCCAAGCATATCATCCTGGCGACCGGCGCAAGGCCGCGCGCTCTGCCCGGCATCGAGACGGACGGCAATCTTATCTGGACCTATTTCGAGGCGATGGTGCCGCCCGAAATGCCGAAATCGCTGCTGGTGATGGGTTCGGGCGCGATCGGCATCGAGTTCGCCTCATTCTATCGCACGATGGGGGTGGACGTGACGGTCGTGGAATTGCTGCCGGCGGTGATGCCGGTCGAGGATGCGGAAATCTCGGCATTCGCCAAGAAGCAGTTCGAAAAGCAGGGCATGAAGATCATCCTCGAAGCCAAGGTGACCAAGGTCGAGAAGGCGGCAAATTCGATCACCGCCCATGTCGAGATGAAGGACGGCAAGGTCGAGAAGATCACCGCCGACCGGCTGATCTCGGCGGTCGGCGTGCAGGGCAATGTCGAAAATCTCGGGCTGGAGGCGCTGGGCGTCAAGACCGACCGCGGCACTGTGGTCATCGACGGATACGGCAAGACCAATGTGCCGGGCATCTACGCCATCGGCGACGTCGCCGGCCCGCCCATGCTGGCGCACAAGGCCGAGCACGAGGCGGTGATCTGCGTCGAAAAGATCGCCGGCCTGTCGAACGTCCATCCGATGGACAAGCTCAAGATACCGGGCTGCACCTATTGCAACCCGCAGGTGGCGTCGGTCGGCCTGACGGAAGCCAAGGCCAAGGCCGAAGGCCGCGACATTCGCGTCGGCCGCTTTCCATTCGTCGCCAACGGCAAGGCGATCGCGCTCGGCGAGGACCAGGGGCTGGTGAAGACCATATTCGACAAGAAGACCGGGCAACTGCTCGGCGCGCATATGGTGGGCGCGGAAGTCACCGAACTCATCCAGGGTTTCGTCGTGGCGATGAACCTCGAAACCACCGAGGAAGAGCTGATGCACTCGATCTTCCCGCATCCGACGCTGTCGGAAATGATGAAGGAAAGCGTGCTCGACGCCTATGGCCGCGCGCTGAACGCATGACAGCCTGCCGCGGGCAGGGCTGTTTCGGCAGGGTGATCTGACATATATGCGGATTCAGGCGGAGCGGCAGCGAGGAGACAGGTGATGGAACAGAGCGTCGGTATAATGGGCATGCCGGGCGTCGGTTTTTTCGGCATGCTTCTGATCGGATTTCTCGCCGGCTACGTCGCCGAGAAGGCGATGAAGCGCAATCACGGGCTGTTCACCAACATACTGGTGGGCATCGCCGGCTCGTTTGTCGGCGGCACGCTCGCCGGCCTGCTCAACTTCCAGTATCAGGGTTTTCTGGGCAATCTGATCGTGGCCGTCGCCGGCGCGGTTCTGCTTTTGTGGATTTTCGGGCGCGCCAAGGCGAGCGGAGTGAACTGAAAAAATGGTCACGATACTCGACACGATTTCGAACGCGCCGCGGTTGAGGCACCCCGAAAAGGCGCACCGGCCGGACCAGGAGGTCTTGCGCAAGCCGGACTGGATCCGGGTCAAGGCGCCGACTTCGAAAGGCTATGCCGAAACGCGTGAGATCGTGAAGTCGCACAAGCTTGTGACCGTCTGCGAGGAAGCCGGCTGCCCGAACATCGGCGAGTGCTGGGAAAAGAAGCACGCCACCTTCATGATCATGGGCGAGATCTGCACCCGCGCCTGCGCCTTCTGCAATGTCTCGACGGGACGGCCGACGGCGCTCGACCCGAACGAGCCGGACAGTGTCGCCAAGGCGGTGAAGCAGATGGGGCTCAGCCACGTCGTCATCACCTCGGTCGACCGCGACGACCTCGACGATGGCGGCGCGCAGCATTTCGCCGATGTCATCCACGCGATCCGTGCGGCGACGCCGCAGACGACGATCGAGATCCTGACGCCGGACTTTCTGCGCAAGGACGGGGCGCTGGAGATCGTGGTGGCGGCCAAGCCCGACGTATTCAACCACAATCTCGAGACGGTTGCGTCGAACTACCTGACGGTGCGGCCCGGCGCGCGCTATTTCCATTCGATAAGGCTTTTGCAGCGGGTCAAGGAACTCGATCCGTCGATCTTCACCAAATCCGGCATCATGGTGGGGCTGGGCGAGGAGCGGAACGAAATCCTGCAGCTCATGGACGATCTGCGCACGGCGGATGTCGACTTCATGACGATCGGCCAGTACCTTCAGCCGACGAAGAAGCACCATCCGGTGAAGAAGTTCGTCACGCCGGAAGAGTTCAAGTCCTACGAGACGATTGGCAAGTCGAAAGGCTTCCTGCTGGTCGCCTCGAGCCCGCTGACCCGCTCGTCGCATCATGCCGGGGACGATTTCGCAAAGCTTCGCGCCGCACGCGAGGCGATCCTGAACAAATCCGCGTAACTTCCCAGATTCATGCCGAAATTCGAAACAACCAGACGGGTGGACCATACTCCGGACGAGATGTTCGCGCTGGTTGCCGACGTGGAAAGATATCCGGAGTTCCTGCCGCTCTGCGAAGCGCTCTCGGTGCGCTCGCGCCGGGAGCGCGACGGGCGCACAATGCTGCTAGCCGACATGACGGTGGGCTACAAGGCGATTCGCGAGACCTTCACCAGCCAGGTGCATCTGAAGCCGGACGAGAACGTCATCGAGGTGAAATATGTCGACGGGCCGTTCCGCTATCTCACCAATATCTGGCGCTTCGAGCCGGCCGGCAGCGGCCATGCCAACGTTATCTTCTCGATCGATTACGAGTTCAAGAGCCGGATACTCGGCGCCATGATGGGCGCAATGTTCGACCGCGCATTCCACATGTTTTCCGAAGCTTTCGAGCGGCGCGCGGACGTCGTCTACGGCGAACAGGTTACTTAGCCGACCTAAACTTGCAGCGCCTTCAGCGCCATCTCCAGCGCCGTCCGCACAGATTCGCGGCGGATGAAATCGCGGCCGCGATTTTCGAAGACGCGCTGCTCGGCGATGGGCTGAGAACCCTTTAGGGCCAGGCCGAACCAGACCAGGCCGACGGGCTTTTCCGCCGAGCCGCCATCGGGGCCGGCAATGCCGGTGACTGAAAGCGCAATGCCCGCCTGGGAACGGGCAAGGGCGCCGGCGGCCATTTCGAGCGCGGTCTTGGCGGAGACCGCCCCATGCGCGTCGAGCGTAGCGGCCGATACGCCGAGCATCTCCATCTTCGCCGCATTGGAATAGGTCACGAAGCCGCGGTCGACCACAGCCGACGATCCGGCGATGTCGGTGAGCGCAGCCATGATCATGCCGCCGGTGCAGCTTTCGGCAGTGGCGAGCATGATGTCCCGCTGCGTGCAGGCATCGAGCACGGCGCGGGCGAGGGGCTCCGTGCCGCTCATTCGGGCAATTCCCCCGGATAGACGACGGTTGCCGTGGCGATCGCCGCGATGCCTTCCTCGCGGCCGATGAAGCCGAGCTTTTCGTTGGTCGTCGCCTTCACCGAAATGCGCGACCGGTCGATGCCGAGTATGGCGGCGAGCGCATCGGTCATCGCGTCGCGGTGCGGCCCGATGCGCGGCGCCTCGCAGATCAGCGTGATGTCGGCATTGGCGATGCGCCCGCCCTTGGCGCGCACGATCGTTGCCGCATGCTCGACGAAGATGCGCGAGGCCGCACCCTTCCATTGCGAATCGGAGGGTGGAAAATGCGTGCCGATGTCGCCGGCGCCGCAGGTGGCCAAAAGCGCATCGGTCAGCGCATGCAGGCCGACATCGGCGTCGGAATGTCCGGAAAGCTTTTGGTGATGCGGAATGGCGACCCCGCACAGCGTCACGCTGTTTCCCGGCTCGAAGGAATGCACGTCGTAGCCATTGCCGGTGCGGACGTCGGGAAATGCGGTTCTGGAACCGGTGAGGCGCTGGTCGGCCATCGCTATGTCCCTGGCCCAGGTGAGCTTCAGATTGTCGGGGGAACCCGGAACGATGCGCACCGGAATGCCCGCCGATTCGGCGATCGCCGCATCGTCGGTGAAATCGGCGACGCCCGCCTCGAACGCCTTCTGGTGCGCGGCGAAGATCGGGCCGAAGGGGAAGCCTTGTGGCGTCTGCGCGGCATGGAGGCCGGCGCGCGGCACGGTTTCGGAGACTGTGCCGTCGGGGGCTTCCTTCTTCAGCGTGTCTGACACCGGCAAAGCCGGCACCGCGCCGTGCCCAGCGTCTATGGCCAGGATGACGCGGTCGATGGTCTCGGCGTCGACGAAGGGCCGGGCGCCGTCATGGATCAGCACCGCGCCGGGTGATTTTTCCTTCAAGGCGAGCAGGCCGAGGCGCGTCGAATCCTGCCGCGTGGCGCCGCCATGCACGACCATGACCCGATCGCCCGCATCGAGAGCAGCGGCGCGAAACAGCGCCTCGTCGTCGGCATGGACCGCCACCACGATCGGACCGATGTCCGGATGCGCGAGGAAGGCGTCGAGCGTGCGCGCGATGACGGTGCGCCCGCCGATACTCCGGTACTGCTTGGGACCGTCGGACTGGCCGGCGCGCTCGCCCCGGCCCGCCGCCACAATGACCACGGCAACGGGGCCGTCGATGTGCTCGGCCGAGATGTCGGAACTCTTCTCCATGACGAGACGCATAGTCGCAGGCCGGCGCAATGGCTAGCAATTTCCCGGTCCGGCCATGATTTCGGCGCATCGGGCGGTTGCGCGCGACGCTCAAAATGTCTAGGGATTAAGCAGCGTGAAAAGGTGCTTTGTTTTTGTGCATGCCTGAAGTGAGCAATCTGGCCAGCCCGCTCGAGATCGGCAGTGTGACCATCCGCAACCGGGTGTTCCTGGCGCCGATGTCGGGCATCACGGACGAGGCATTCCGCACGCGCGCCTATGCGCATGGCGCGGGGCTGGTGGTTTCCGAAATGGTCGCCAGCGGAGAATTGGCCAAGGGCCATGCGGCGTCCGCGCGGCGGGTCCGCCATTCCGGCCTGCCGGTGCACATGGTCCAGCTTGCCGGGCGCGAAGCCGTGCATATGGCGGAAGGCGCGAGGATCGCGGCGGGCGAGGGCGCAGACATCATCGACATCAATATGGGCTGCCCGGCCAAGAAGGTGACGGGCGGCTATGCCGGCTCTGCGCTGATGCGCGATCTCGACCACGCGCTGGCGCTGATCGAGGCGGTGATCGGCGCGGTCGAGGCGCCGGTGACGGTCAAGATGCGGCTCGGCTGGGACGAAAGCGCGCTCAACGCGCCGCTGCTGGCGCGGCGGGCCGAGCAGGCCGGCGTCAAAATGGTGACGGTGCACGGCCGCACGCGCTGCCAGTTCTATCAGGGCAAGGCCGACTGGCGGGCGATAGCGCGGGTTAAAGAGGCGGTTTCCATACCCGTCGTCGCCAATGGCGACGTCGGTTCGCTGGCCGACGCGCAGGAAATCCTGAGCCTCTCCGGCGCGGATGCGGTGATGGTCGGTCGAGCCAGCTACGGCGCGCCGTGGATGGCGGGCTCGATCGCGCATGGCGCTGCAGGTTCAAATGCACCGGGCGTGCCGCCGACGGACGGCGCCGCCGCCGACTATGTCGTCGCGCATTACGAGAACATGCTGGCGCTGTACGGCGTCGAGAGCGGGCTGCGCCAGGCGCGAAAACATCTCGGCTGGTATCTCGACCGCCATGCGGACGGGGCGCCGGCGGAGCTTCGCCGGACCGTTTTGTCGTCCTTCGAGCCGGCACAGGTTATTGCCGCGCTGAGGCAAGCCCTGACCACGCCGTGGCAAACCCAAGCCGCAAGGAGCGCCGCATGAACCTGCCAGCAGCCTCAGTCGTGGAGGAGCCCTCGGCGGCCGAGATCGTGCTGAACACCATCCGCCGTCCGGTCATCATGATCAATGCAGACGGCCTGATCAGCTACGCCAATGCCGACGCCGAGGATTTTTTCCGGTCGAGCGCCGCCGTTCTCGCCCGCAACACGCTGGCGCGCTTCGTGCCGTTCGGCAGCCCGATCCTGGCCCTGGTCGAGCAGGTCCGCGAGCGCGGGGCGCCGGTCAATGAGTACCGCGTCGACATCTCCTCGCCCCGTCTCGGCGTCGAAAGGATCGTCGACCTCTATGTCGCGCCGGTTCCGGAATTGCCCGGCTCGGTGGTGGTGATGTTCCAGGAACGCTCGATGGCCGACAAGATCGACCGCCAGATGACGCATCGCGGCGCGGCGCGCTCCGTGACCGGGCTGGCGGCCATGCTGGCGCACGAGATCAAGAACCCGCTGTCGGGCATTCGCGGCGCGGCCCAGCTTCTGGAGACGGTGGTTCCGGACGAAGATCGCGCCTTGACGCGGCTAATCACCGACGAAACCGACCGCATCGTCTCGCTGGTCGACCGTATGGAAGTGTTTTCCGACGAGCGGCCGATCGACCGCTATCCCGTCAACATTCACGTCGTGCTGGACCATGTTAAGGCGATCGCGAAGAACGGTTTTGCAAGCCGGATCAAGATCTTCGAGGATTATGATCCATCATTGCCTTCGGTGTTCGCGAACCGGGATCAACTGGTACAGGTATTTCTGAACCTGGTGAAGAACGCCGCCGAGGCGGCCGGCAACCAGCCGACCAGCGAGATCTCGCTGTCGACCGCGTTCCGGCCCGGCATCCGCGTCTCGGCTCCCGGTTCGCAGGACCGGGTTTCGCTGCCGCTCGAATTTTGCGTGCACGATAACGGGCCGGGCGTGCCGGAAGACATACTGCCGATCCTGTTCGATCCGTTCATCACCACAAAGCCGAATGGTTCCGGCCTCGGCCTGGCGCTGGTGGCCAAGATCGTCGGCGAGCATGGCGGCATCATCGAATGCGACTCCACGTCGCGCGGCACGACTTTCCGCATCCTGATGCCGGCATGGAAGGAAATGCCCGTTTCGCATGACGGCGAGGGAGCCCAATAATGGTCAAAGGCAATATTCTGGTCGCTGACGACGACGCCGCTATTCGCACCGTGCTGAACCAGGCGCTGTCGCGGGTCGGCCATGAGGTGCGCGTGACCTCGAACGCGGCGACGCTGTGGCGCTGGGTGGCGGCGGGCGAGGGCGATCTGGTCATCACCGATGTGGTGATGCCCGACGAGAACGCGTTCGACATGCTGCCGCGCATAAAGAAGGCCAGGCCCGAACTGCCGGTCGTGGTGATGAGCGCGCAGAACACGTTCATGACGGCGATACGCGCCTCGGAGACGGGCGCCTACGAATATCTGCCGAAGCCGTTCGACCTGAACGAACTGCTGAATATCGTGAACCGCGCGCTGTCCGAGCCGCGGCGGCCTCAAGGCGACGCCCAGCCGGACGAGCAGCCCGAATCGATGCCGCTGGTCGGGCGGTCGGCGGCCATGCAGGACATCTACCGCATGCTTGCCCGCATGATGCAGACCGACCTGACGGTGATGATCACCGGTGAATCCGGAACCGGCAAGGAACTCGTGGCGCGGGCGCTGCATGAATATGGCCGGCGGCGCAACGGCCCGTTTGTGGCGATCAACATGGCTGCCATCCCGCGCGACCTGATCGAATCGGAACTGTTCGGGCACGAGAAGGGCGCTTTCACCGGCGCGCAGAACCGCTCCACCGGGCGCTTCGAGCAGGCCGAGGGCGGCACGCTGTTCCTCGACGAGATCGGCGACATGCCGATGGAGGCGCAGACGAGATTGCTGCGTGTTCTGCAACAGGGCGAATACACCACCGTCGGCGGACGCACGCCGATCAAGACCGATGTGCGCATCGTCGCGGCCACCAACAAGGATTTGCGCACGCTCATCAACCAGGGGCTTTTCCGCGAGGATTTGTTCTATCGAATCAATGTCGTGCCTCTGCGTCTTCCAGCACTTCGAGAGCGTTCGGAGGATATTCCCGACCTCGTCCGGCACTTCTTCAAGCAGGGCGAGAGCGAGGGCCTGCAGACCAAGCGGATTTCAAGCGGCGGCATCGAACTGATGAAGCGCTATCCCTGGCCGGGCAATGTGCGCGAACTGGAAAACCTGGTCCGGCGACTCGCCGCGCTCTACGCCCAGGACGAGATTTCGGCCGAGATCATCGAAATGGAGCTTAAGACCGGCGCGCAGCCGGCCGTGCCGGGCGGCAGCCTCATCCCCGACGATTTGTCGATCGGGCAGGCGGTCGAGCATTATCTGCAGCGCTATTTCTCGGCCTTCGGCGGCGATCTGCCGCCGGCCGGGCTCTACCAGCGTATCCTTTCCGAGGTCGAGTTTCCGCTGGTGCTCGCCTCGATGACGGCTACGCGCGGCAACCAGATCAAGGCCGCCGAACTGCTCGGCCTCAATCGCAATACGCTGCGCAAGAAGATCCGCGAACTCGGCGTCAACGTCTACCGGGCGTCGAAACAGGCCTGAGCTCAAAGCCATACCGGTGGAAATCGGAATGGCCCGAATTCTTTAGCCCAATGAGCCTGTCCAAAAGGTCTGCAACCTTTCGCTTCGCGGATCTTCGGTTCGGGATCATGTTCTGCGCGGCATAACGTCAAACATTTCCGCTCACCGCCATTTTGTTGCATAATCGCCACAATGCGTTGCATACATCCAACGCAAACGAGGCTCCACAGCAGACATGGCGATTCCGGCATCACCTGCAACCACGCGGCTTTTCTCGCAAGCCGGGTCACTCGACGGCCGCCGTCTGCTGGCGCTGCCGGGCATCGTGGCTGTCGTGGGTTCGCTTGCCACGGCCGCGATCTCGTTCGCGATCCTGGTCGGCGCGACGCCGATCGAGCCCGACGACGCCACCACGCTGGCGCTGATCATCGGTATCAACGCCGCTTTCATCCTTTTCCTGATCGCTCTGATCGGCCGTGAGGTGCACCGTGTGCTGGCGGCGCGCCGGCGCGGCAAGGCGGCGTCGCGGCTGCATGTGCGCATCGTCGCAATGTTCTCGCTCGTGGCGGCGCTGCCGGCCATTCTGGTCGCCATCATCGCGTCGATTACGCTCGATATCGGGCTCGACCGCTGGTTCGAGATCCGCACCAAGACGATCGTCAATTCGTCGCTGTCGATCGCCGAAGCCTATGTGCAGGAGAACGCCCGCAACCTGCAGGGGACGACGCTGTCCATGGCTTACGACCTGGACAATGCCCGCACGCTCTACAATCTCGATCGCACCGGCTTTCGCAATTTCATGAGCCAGCAGGCGATCGGCCGGGCACTGGCGCACGCAGCGCTGATCCGCGACGACGGCTCGTTCATTATGAGCGCGGAGACGGCCGCCGATTTCACGATGCCGGAGCCTCCGGCCGGCGCGGTGCAGGACGCACAGAACGGCCAACCGGTGCTGATCGAGCCGCGCACCCGCAACATTGTCGGCGCGGTCGTGAAGCTGCGGGAAATCCCGGACGTCTATCTCTACACGATCCGGCTGGTCGACCCGGAAGTGATCAAGGCCCGCCAGATCGTCACGGCCAATACCGACGCCTATCGGGGGCTGGAAGCCAACCGCCGCACCACGCAGGTGGCCTTCGCGCTGCTTTATCTCGGGCTGACGCTGGTCATCGTGCTGTCGGCGATATGGACCGGCATTGCGGTCGCCGACCGGCTGGTCAGGCCTATCCGCCAGCTCATCGGCGCGGCCGACGAGGTCGCGACCGGCAATCTCGACGTTGCCGTGCCTGTGCGGCCTTCGGACGGCGACGTCGCCTCGCTGGGCGACACGTTCAACAAGATGTTGCTGCAGTTGAAATCGCAGCGCAACGAGATCCTCGCCGCCAAGGACCTTGTGGACGAGCGGCGGCGCTTTTCGGAAGCGGTGCTTGCCGGCGTCACCGCCGGCGTCATCGGCGTCGATCCCTACGGCATCGTCACCATCGTCAACCGCTCGGCCGAAACCATGCTGGCGCTTTCGGCGAAAGCTTCGGTCGGCCAGAACCTGTCGGCGCTGCTGCCGCAGGTCGGGCGCGTCTTCGAGATCGGGCGCAAATCGGGCAGGCCAGTCTATCGCGAGCAGGTGACATTCTACCGCGCCGGCGCCGAGCGGACCTTCAACGTCCAGATAACCGTCGAGGCCGGCGAAAAAGTCGAAGACGAAAAATCCTATGTGGTGACCATCGACGACATCACCGACCTGGTGCAGGCGCAGCGGACATCGGCCTGGGCGGACGTTGCGCGGCGCATCGCCCACGAGATCAAGAACCCGCTGACCCCGATCCAGCTTTCGGCCGAGCGCATCAAGCGCCGCTACGGCAAGGTCATCACCGAAGACCGCGAGGTTTTCGACCAGTGCACCGACACGATTATCCGCCAGGTCGGCGATATCGGCCGCATGGTCGACGAATTCTCGGCCTTTGCCCGCATGCCGAAGCCCGAAATGACGGTCATGGACCTGCGCGAGCCGTTGCGCGAGGCATCGTTCCTCATCGAGGTCAGCCGCTCCGATATCGCCTTCGAGCGCGATTTCGGCAGCGAGCCGCTCAAGGGTAAGTTCGACAGCCGGCTGATGTCGCAGGCCTTCGGCAACGTCATCAAGAATGCGGCCGAGGCGATCGAGGCGGCAGAACGCGAGAACGGGCAGGCCGGCGCGATAAGGATCACGGCCGCTCGCGAGGGCAGGATGATCCGCGTCGATGTCATAGACAACGGCAAGGGATTGCCGCGCGAAAACCGCCAGCGCCTGCTGGAGCCCTATATGACGACGCGCGAGAAGGGGACCGGGCTCGGCCTCGCCATCGTCAAAAAGATCGTGGAGGACCATGGCGGCCGGCTGGAGCTGCACGATGCGCCGCCCGACTTCCATGACGGACGCGGCGCAATGATCACCATGCTTCTGCCCGCCGCACCTGAAAGTGCAGCGCTGCCGCCCCACGGCGGCGGTGCGGCCGAACGAGAAACTGAAAAGGTCGATAATGGCGTCTGATATTCTCATCGTCGACGACGAGGAAGACATCCGCGAACTCGTCGCCGGAATCCTGAGCGACGAAGGTCACGAAACCCGCACAGCGCACGACGCCGACAGTGCGTTGGCGACGATTGCCGACCGCGTGCCGCGGCTGGTGTTCCTGGACATATGGCTACAGGGGTCGCGGCTCGACGGGCTGGCGCTGCTGGACGAGATCAAGACCATGCACCCGCACTTGCCGGTGGTGATGATCTCGGGCCACGGCAACATCGAGACCGCGGTTTCGGCAATCCGGCGCGGCGCCTATGATTTCATCGAGAAGCCGTTCAAGGCCGACCGCCTGATCCTGATCGCCGAGCGCGCGCTCGAAACCTCCAAGCTCAAGCGCGAGGTTTTCGACCTGAAGATGCGCAGCGGCGAGACCTACGACCTGATCGGCATGTCGTCGGCCATGACGCAATTGCGCCAGACGATCGAACGCGTGGCGCCGACCAACAGCCGCATCATGATCATCGGCCCGTCCGGCTCAGGCAAGGAGCAGGTCGCACGCGCCATCCACGCGCTGTCGGCGCGCAAGACCGGGCCATTCGTTTCGCTCAACGCCGCGACGATCACGCCCGAGCGCATGGAGATCGAGCTTTTCGGCACCGAATCCAATGGCGGCGAGCGCAAGGTCGGCGCGCTCGAGGAGGCGCATCGAGGCATCCTCTATCTCGACGAGGTCGCAGACATGCCGCGCGAGACCCAGAGCAAGATTCTGCGCGTGCTGGTCGACCAGCAGTTCGAGCGGGTAGGGGGCGCCAAGCGGGTCAAGGTCGATGTGCGAATCATCTCGTCGACCGCACAGAATCTCGAGGCGATGATCGCCGAAGGACGCTTCCGCGAGGATCTCTATCATCGCCTGGCGGTGGTGCCGGTCATGGTGCCGGGTCTTGCCGAGCGGCGCGAGGACATTCCCTATCTCGTTGACGGCTTTATGAAGCAGGTTGCCAGGCAGGCAGGCATCAAGCCGCGCCGCATAGGCGAGGACGCCATGGCGGTGCTGCAGGCGCATAACTGGCCGGGCAATGTGCGGCAGCTGCGCAACAATATCGAGCGGCTGATGATCCTGGTGCGCGGTAATGACGTCGACGCGCCGATCAGCGCCGACCTTTTGCCCGCCGAGATCGGCGATGTGATGCCGCGCGCGCCCAATCAGTCGGACCAGCACATCATGGCGCTGCCGCTGCGCGAGGCGCGCGAAATGTTCGAGAAGGAATATCTGATCGCACAGATCAACAGGTTTGGCGGCAACATCTCGCGCACGGCGGAGTTCATTGGTATGGAACGGTCGGCACTGCACCGCAAACTGAAATCCCTCGGAGTCTGACCGTGTCCCATTCCAGCATTTGGCCGAGCCTTAGATGCGCATCATAATCTGCGGCGCGGGCCAGGTCGGCTACGGCATCGCCGAAAGGCTGGCGGCCGAGAAGAACGATATCTCGATCATCGACACCTCGCCCGAACTCATCCAGGCCGTGCGCGATTCGCTCGACGTCCGCGGCTTCGTCGGGCACGGCTCGCATCCCGAAGTCCTGGAAAGAGCCGGCGCCCAACAGGCGGACATGATCATCGCGGTGACGCTCTACGACGAGGTCAACATCGTCGCCTGCGAGGTGGCGCACGCGCTGTTCAATGTGCCGATGAAGGTCGCGCGCATCCGCTCGCAGTCCTATCTGCAGCCGCACTATCAGGACCTGTTCTCGCGCGACCATTTGCCCATCGACGTGATCATCTCGCCGGAACTGGAAGTCGGCGAGATGGTGCTGCGCCGTATCGCGCTGCCCGGCGCGAAGGACGTGGTGCGCTTTGCCGAGGACAAGATCGCCATGGTGGCGATCGAATGCCTGGAGGACTGCCCGGTCATAAACACGCCGCTGGCGCAGTTGAGCGAGCTTTTTCCGGATCTGCCGGCGACGGTTGTCGGCGTGACCCGCAACGGCAAGCTGTTCATCCCGCGTTCGGCCGACCAGCTGATCGCCGGCGATCTCGCCTATGTCGTCACCACCAAGGACCAGGTGCGGCGCACGCTCGGCCTTTTCGGCCATGAGGAACAGGAAGCCACGCGCATCGTGATCGCGGGCGGCGGCAACATCGGCCTGTTCGTGGCCAAGACCATCGAGAAGCGCCAGAACCGCACCAAGGTCAAGATGATAGAGCACGGGCGCGAGCGCGCCGTGGCGATCGCCGACGAGTTGCGCCGGACAGTCGTGCTCAACGGCAGCGCCCTCGACCAGAAGCTGCTGCTTGAAGCCGACATCCAGGAAGCCGACCTGATGATCGCGCTGACCAACAACGACCAGGTCAATATTCTGTCCTGCGTCATGGCCAAGGGCCTCGGCTGCAAGTCGAACCTGGCGCTGATCAACAATCCGGCCTATCTCGACATCACCAAATCCGTCGGCATCGACGCAACGGTCAACCCCGGCACGGTCACCGTCTCGCGCATCCTGCAGCATGTGAGGCGAGGGCGCATCCGCGCCGTGCATTCCATCCAGCGCGGCGCGGCCGAGATCATCGAGGCCGAGGCGCTGGAGACCTCGCCGCTGGTCGGCCCGTTCCTGCGCGAGCTGGATCTGCCGGACGGCATGCGCATCGGCGCGATTTACCGCGACGGCGAGGTGATCAAGCCGAGCGGCTCGCTGCGCATCAAGCCGAAGGACAGAGTGGTCATCTTCGCGCTCGCCCACGCCGTCAAGCAGGTCGAGCAGATGTTCCGCGTCAGCCTCGAATTCTTTTGAGCGGCCCCTCGGAAATCAGGACATCCATGCAACTCCAGCTCATCCGGAATGCGACGCTCAAGCTTGCCTATGGCGGGGCGACGATTCTCGTCGACCCGTATTTCGCTCCGAAGCACAGCCTGCCATCCTTTACCGGCCGCTCGCAAAATCCGATGGTGGAGTTGCCGGTACCGGTCGAGGAGATCCTCGACGGTGTGGAGCTGGTCATCGTTTCGCAACTGCACACGGATCATTTCGACGCCGTCGCGAAGGAAACAATACCCAAGCACTGGCCGCTGATCTGCCAGCCGGGCGATGAATCCACCATACGCCAGGCCGGCTTCACCGACGTTACGCCGCTTACCGGCGAAATCACCTGGCGCGGTATCAGGATCACCCGGCGTGAGGGCAATCATGGCACCGGCGCGGTGCTTGACAAGATGGGGCAGGTGATGGGCTTCACGCTGGAGGCGGAGGGCGAGCCGTCGGTCTACTGGGCCGGCGACACCGTACTCTACCTGCCGGTGCTCGAAACCATCAAGGCTTTCGAGCCGGATGTGATCGTAACGCATTCATGCGGCGCGATGTGGGACGGCACGCTGATCGTCATGGATGCGGAGCAGACGGTCGAGACGGCCGAGGTCGCGCCGAGGACCACGGTGATCGCCACCCACATGGAAGCGCTCGATCACGCCACGGTGAGCCGTGACGCGCTGCGGGCTCATGCGGCCTCGCGCCGGCTGTCGCCCGAACGATTGCTCGTGCCGGTCGACGGCGAGCTTCTGACATTGCCGGCCGCTGCCCGCTAAGCGGCGCGCCACCCAGGAAACATTATCGGGGACAGGACCAAAAGATGCCGCGCATTGCCTACGTCAACGGACGCTACGTCGCCCACGCCGAAGCCAGCGTGCATATCGAGGACCGCGGCTATCAGTTCGCTGACGGCGTGTACGAGGTCTGCGAGGTCGCGCGCGGCTACATCGTCGATATGAAGCGGCATCTCGACCGACTGGACCGCTCGCTGCGCGAACTGTCGATCGCCTGGCCGATGAACCGCGCCGCGATGGAAATCGTCATATTGGAGGTGATACGCCGCAACCGCGTGAAGAACGGGCTGGTCTATCTGCAGGTGACGCGCGGCGTGGCGAGCCGCGACTTCCTTTTCCCGGCCGGCACGAGGCCATCGGTGGTGGTTACGGCCAGAAAAGTCGACCCGGCCGCGGCGGCAAAACGCGCTGAAAACGGCATCAAGGTCATTACCGTGCCCGAGAATCGCTGGGACCGCGTCGACATCAAGTCAGTCGGGCTGCTGCCCAACGTTTTGGCGAAACAGAAGGCCAGCGAGGCAGGCGCGCAGGAAGCCTGGTTCATCGACGCAGACGGAACCGTCAAGGAAGGCGGATCTTCCAACGCCTGGATCGTCACCGGGGATGGCGCACTTGTCACCCGGCCGGCCGAGCACGGCATTCTGCGAGGTATCACCCGGACGACCTTGCTAGACGTGGCGGCAAAGCTCGGTCTGAGGGTAGAGGAGCGCGGCTTCACCGTGGCCGAGGCCAAGGCGGCGCGCGAAGCCTTCATCAGCTCTGCGACCACGCTCGCAATGCCGGTCGTCGCCATAGACGGCGCACCCATCGCAAACGGGCATCCCGGATCGGTTGTGCTTTCCCTGCGGCAGGCATTTTTTGACATTGCGGAAAAAAGACCGGCCTGATAACCGCATTATGGAAATAGGTATCCCGTTCCGTTCGTCGCATCTTGCGGCGAGGGCATAGTTTGCGCGCTTGACATGAGCCGATAAATTTGGCGCATTGGTTCGCAATCGAGGGGATCGGCGAAAGATAAAAACAATGGCGGAACGTACGCAAAATCTTCAGGACCTTTTCCTGAATTCAGTTCGCAAGAGCAAAAATCCACTTACAATCTTTCTTATCAACGGCGTGAAACTGACGGGCGTCGTGACGTCATTCGATAATTTCTGCGTATTGTTACGCCGCGACGGACATTCACAGCTCGTCTACAAGCACGCAATTTCCACCATCATGCCGAGCCAGCCGGTTCAGATGTTCGATGGTGAGGAAAACGGCCAGGGCGCCTGATTGGCTCAAAACGGACGCGCGGGCGACGGGGCACGCAAGGGCAGGGGCGGCACGACTAATGCTGGCCGCGATGAGCTTACACGCGCCGTCGTCATAGTGCCCCTGCTCAGCCGTAACGCGCGCACCGACGAGGATACGGGACGGCCGCGGCTCAACCGCTCGCCCGAAGCGCGCCTCGACGAAGCCGTCGGTCTTGCCCAGGCGATCGATCTCGACATCGTCCACAAGGCAATCGTCACGCTGAACGATCCGCGTCCCTCGACACTGTTCGGCAGCGGCAAGGTCGAGGAGATCGCTGAGATCATCAAGGCCGGCCATGCCGAACTGCTGATCGTCGACCATCCGCTGACACCGGTGCAGCAGCGCAATCTGGAGAAGGCGACCGACGCCAAGGTGCTGGACCGCACCGGGCTGATCCTCGAGATTTTCGGCGAGCGCGCCCGCACCAAGGAAGGCACGCTGCAGGTCGACCTGGCGCATCTGAACTATCAGAAGGGCCGACTGGTGCGAAGCTGGACCCACCTTGAACGCCAGCGCGGCGGCGCCGGCTTCCTCGGCGGTCCCGGCGAAACCCAGATCGAATCCGACCGTCGCGCATTGCAGGAAAAGATCACCAAGCTGAAGCGCGAACTGGAGACGGTACGGCGCACCCGCGACCTGCACCGCGCCAAGCGCAAGAAGGTGCCGTTCCCGGTCGTCGCCATCGTCGGCTACACCAATGCCGGTAAATCGACGCTGTTCAACCGGCTGACAGGGGCAGGGGTGCTGGCCGAAGACATGCTGTTCGCTACGCTCGACCCGACGCTGCGCCGGGTGCGGCTGCCGCACGGCACGCCGGTCATCCTGTCGGACACGGTCGGCTTCATCTCCGATCTGCCCACGCATCTGATCGCGGCTTTCCGCGCGACGCTGGAGGAAGTGGTCGAGGCCGACCTGATCATCCATCTGCGCGACATTTCCGACCCGGACACGGCGGCCCAGGCCGAGGATGTCGAGCGCATCCTGGTCGATCTCGGCATAGACGCCTCGGACGAAAAGCGGATCATCGAGGTCTGGAACAAGATCGACCGCCTCGACGAGGGCAATCGCGAGCGGCTGCTTTCCGAGGGCGCCGGTGGAAAGGCTTCGCCGCCGGTCGCGATTTCGGCGATCACAGGCGAGGGGATCGACAAGCTTGCTGCGATCATCGAAGAGCGGCTTTCAGGCGAATTGGAGCCGGTGACCGTGACGCTGACAGCAGACCAGATGGGCCTGACCGACTGGCTCTACCGCAACGGCGACGTGGTCGCGAGAACCGACAATGAAGACGGCAGCGTCTCCATCTCGATGAAGGCCACAGCCGCCGCCCGCGAAGAGATTGAAAGCAGATTGAGACGCAATAGAACCTGATCCATTCCGAGAAATCGGAATGGATCAGGTTCTGATTTATTGAGTGGCCGCATGACCTTGTCCGAAAAGTCTGCAACTTTTCGGGATCATGCTCCAGGGTAGGGCGCGTTACTTCAACAAAGGGTAGGGCGCGTTACTTGGCGTTTTTTGCCTGCTGCCAGAGCGCTTCCATCTCGCCGAGCGTGGCCTCTTCCAGCGTGCGGCCCGAGGCTTTCAGGGCGCGCTCGACATGGTGAAACCGCGCCCTGAATTTCTCGTTGGTGCCGGCAAGCGCGGCTTCCGAATCGATCCTGAGATGCCTGCCGAAATTGACCAGAGCAAACAGGACGTCGCCGAATTCGTCCTTGATCTCGGCTTCGTCGGCATTCTCCATGGCCTCGCGCAACTCGCCGATTTCCTCTTCGATCTTGTCAAGGATCGGCCGGGCCTCGCTCCAGTCGAAGCCGACGCGGGCGGCTTTCTCCTGGAGTTTCAACGCCCGGGTCAGCGCCGGGAACGCTACCGGAACGCTGTCGAGAAAGCCTTGGCCGTGATCCTCGGCGTCTAACCCGCGCTCCAGCCGTTCAGTGCGCCTGCCGGCCTTTTCCTCGGCCTTGATCTTTTCCCAGACGCCCTTGGCCATGCCGGCGCCGCGCGCTTCCTCGTCGCCGAACACATGCGGGTGCCGCCGTATCATCTTGGTCGTGACGGCGTTCACCACGTCGCCAAAGGAGAAGGCGCCGGCTTCCTCGGCCATGCGGGCGTGATAGACGACCTGCAGCAGGAGATCGCCGAGCTCGTCGCGAAGATCGTCCATGTCGCGGCGCTGGATGGCGTCGGCGACCTCATAGGCTTCCTCGATCGTGTAAGGCGCGATCGTCTCGAAGGACTGCTCGATGTCCCATGGACAGCCGGTGACCGGCGCCCGCAGCGCCGCCATGATTTCGATCAGCCGCGAAATGTCTCTGGATGGTCGCATGACGCGACGCTAGCGCGATGCGGGGCGGGCGCACAATGACGTTGCCTGGCCCGGACGGTTTTCCACACAGTTTGCGCGCGGCACGAGGCAGATGCCTCGATCAGACCCGCCGTCTCTGCGCCATCAGAAACACCGCCAGTGCACAGCACAGCAGGCCAAGGGACAATGGCAGCCCCTGATGTCCAATCAGTTGCATCGCCAGTCCCGTCGCGGGCGAGCCCACCATACCGCCGATGCCCCATACCAACGCAAAGGCCGCGTTACCGGCGATCAAGGCTTGGCCGGTGAAACGCTCGCCGAGTTGGATCAGCGACATGGTGTAGATCCCGAACGAGACCCCGCCCCAGACGAAAACGAGCGGCCAGATGAGCCACGAATTGAAGATCGACGGCAGAGCCAAGCAGCCGGCCAGGCAAGCCAGGGCACAGAACGGCATGGTCCGCTTCGAGCCGAACTGTTCGGCCACGCGCCCAAGCAAAATCTGCAGCACGGCATTGCCTGCGGTGAAACAGGCGATGAGCGAAGCGATGCGCGCCTCGGCGCTGCCGAGCGCGACACCATAGACCGCGAACAAGGAGATCACGACCTGCTCGAAGGCGGCAGCAGTGAAAACCGCGAACAACAGGAGCGGCGCGAGTGCGAAGAAGCCGCCGACCGATATTGCCGCGCCCTCATGCGGCATCTTCGGCAGGCGCGGCACGACCGCAAGCACGATCAGGCCGCAGAGAGGGAAGGCCACGATGCCGATCATGAAGGGCGGCCAACCCTCGGTGCCGACGAGGCCGAGCGACAGCGGGCTGATGGCGAAGCCACCCGAAACGACCGATGAATAGAGGCCCATGATGCGGCCCCGGCGCGGCGCAGGCGTGATCGAGATCAGCCAGGTTTCGCTGATCACGTAAAGCGGATTGGCGAAGAAGCCGAGCAGGAAGCGCAGCGGCATCCAGGCCCAGACTTCCTGCGTCCAGGCAATAGCAACCAGGGTGAGGGCGGCCAGGATCGAACACAGGATCGCAAGCCGCGCCGCGCCGACGCGCCGCGCCAGCGCCGGAATGAAGGGCGCGGAGATAATGAAACCCAGCGGCGTCATCGCCGCCGACAAGCCGATCAGGCCGGGCGCCGTGCCCTGCCGCTCCAGGATGAAGCTGAGCAGCGGATAGGTCAGCCCCTGTGCCAGGGCGAACACCGTGACGGTCGCGATGATGCCCGCCATCGCGGCCCACGGGATCCGATCCTCTCGCTGTGATGCCGCGCTTTCGGCAGTCATTGCAGCATTCGCCTTATGCTTGCCAGAAGGGTTTGGCGATCTCTGCCTCGACCTGCCGTTGCGTCAGACCGATATCGTCGATCAAATGGGGATTGTTTTTCGACATTTGCTTAAGTTCCCAGCGAAAGCGTTTCCGCTCTTCCCAGGTCGCGATGATGCTTCGCAGGGTCGCTAGGCTAGAATGCCGACGCGGCACTTCGGCCGGCTCCGCGGGCGTTCCCGGCCACGCTGCCTGATGCGGGATCGATGCCAGGGTATCGTTCATGGCAACCTCCTATGGTTCGAGGGTCCGGGGGCCAACGACTTGAAAAAGGGTGAATTCTGCAGGATGCGAACAGCGCCGTAATTAAGCCCGCCCAAAGAGTTCCAAAAACTTCCAAACGGGCTAATCTTGCGACCTTGCAGGCTTAGCGTAGGATTTCGCCCCTACGGCGAACGACCCTCAACACCGAAATTTCATCAAAAGACTATCAAGAAATGACCGTCTCACCTGCCTTTCTCGGCTTTCCCGATCGCCTCACCGATGGCCGCATACCCTGTGCGGTGATCTTCGGAGCCGGGCACGGCAGCACCTATCCCGGCAAGGACAGCAGCGGCTATGCCTTGGCCGCCGACGCCATCCGCGCTGCGGGCCAGGACGATGCCGCGCTGGTCGAACACTGGGATTTCGATCTCGGCGGCCCGCTGTTCGACGGCAAGCCGGTCTGCTTCATCGATGCCGGCGACATCCCGACCACCATGCATGACAATGTGGGCAACCGTGCCCGGATCGAGGCGAAGACGCGCGAGGTCCTGGCATTGCCGGCCGTGCCGATCCTGCTCGGCGGCGACGATTCTGTGCCCATACCCTTTCTCGCCGGCTTTGCGGATCACGGGCCGGTCTGGATCCTGCAGATCGACGCCCATCTCGACTGGCGCGACGAGGTGCATGGCGAGCGCTACGGCTATTCGAGCCCGATGCGCCGGGCGAGCGAGATGCCGCACGTCGCCGGCATGGTACAGGTCGGCCTGCGTAGCGTCGGCAGCGCGCGTCTCGCCGAAATTGAAGCGGCGCGGCACTATGGCAGCCGCTTCGTGACCGCGCGCGAGGTTCACGTCCAGGGCGTCGAAGCCGCTCTCCGGCATATTCCGGAAGGAGCGCGGGTCGTCGTCACCCTCGACTGCGACGGCCTCGATCCCGGCATCATGCCGGGCGTGGCGGCGCGTACGCCCGGCGGCCTCACCTACACGCAGGTGATCGACCTGATCGCGGGCATCGGCAGGCGGCCAGGATCGCAGGGGCAGACCTTGTCGAGCTCTATCCCCCGCCGACATTGACGGCCTGTCGGCCCTGACCGCCGCGCGCCTTCTCGTCAATGTGATCGGCGCCATCGTCCGGCAGGTTTGAAACCCGGCTTCCCTCCGGCAGAACGGTTCCATCCAAGTTTGAAAGGCTTTAAGGATGCGCCGCATGCAGGGATCGCGTTTTGCCTTTGGTCCGTTCGTGCTTGATCCAGGTGCGGGAACGCTCCTTCGCAACGATGTGCCCGTTGCCGTTGGCTACCGCGGGCTGAAGCTGCTTGCGGCGCTCGTCGCACGGCCCGGCGAAATCCTGAGCAAGGCCGAGTTGATGGACGCGGCGTGGCAGGGCAGGGCCGTCGAGGAGGGCAACCTCACCGTCCAGATCGCGCAGCTGCGGAAGCTGCTTGGTCCGGCAGGCGATGCCGGCAATGGGGGCGGTGAATGGATCGCCACGGTTCCGCGCGTCGGCTACCGCTTCTTAGGCGCAGTCGAACAGCTCGGCGGCGGGAAGCAAAAACCTTTGCCGCTGCCCGGTAAACCGTCGATAGCGGTGCTGCCTTTCGTCAATGTCAGCAACGATCCCGAGCAAGAAGCCTTCGCGGATGGTTTAACCGAAGACCTGATCACCGATCTGTCCAGGATCCCCGGCCTGTTCGTCATCGCACGCAACTCGGCCTTTGCCTACAAGGGAAGGGCGATGGACGTGCGTGAGATCGCACGGGATCTTGGCGTGCGCTACCTGCTGGAGGGCAGCGCAAGACGCGCCGCGGGACGCGTGCGCATCAACGCCCAGCTGGTCGACGCGGTAAGCGGCGATCATCCATGGGCCGAACGCTTCGATCGCAGCCTGGAAGACATCTTTGCCGTTCAGGACGAGGTAACGGCCAAGATCGTCGAGGCGCTGCTCGGCCGGCTGCGCGCACCGCCGCCACGCAATCGGCCCAAGAATCTCGAGGCCTACGATCTCTGCGTGCGGGCGCGCAAGCTGATGGATGATACGCCGCAGACAGCGCAGGAAGCGCATCTGATGCTCACGCGCGCGGTTTCGCTCGATCCTGACTACGCCGAGGCCTATCGCTGGCTTGCCATGAACCACTGGATGGGATGGGTGCATTCCGGCGGACCAATTGAATCGTCACGTAGCGTTGCTTTGGAGCTGGCGCGCAAAGCCATGGCGATCGATCCCAACGATGCCGGCTGCCGCTGGGTTCTGGCTTACCTGCTTGCCTATGAGCGCAGCTTCGCCGAGGCGGATGCGGAATTCGCCAGGGCGATCGAGCTCGACCCGAACGAGGCCGACGCCTGGGCGGCATTATCCGACATCGCGGTCCTGGCCGGGCGGATCGGGGAGGGGCTCGAGCACATACGCAAGGCGTTCAGGCTGAACCCTTATCCGGCGAGTTGGTACTATCTGGCGCTCGGCCAGGCGCAATATGCGGCCGGCGAATACAAAGCCGCGGTCGAGACACTGCGCAGGGACGAGACTTATCGGACAAGCTCACGCCGTTTCCTGGCGGCAAGCCTTGCGCAACTCGGCCGGATCGACGAGGCGCGCGCAGAGGCCGAACTGTTCCTCGTCGGCAACCCGGACTTCACAATCCGCCATTGGGCCGCGACGGAGCCATTCCGCGACGCCGCGACGCTTGAGCATTTCGTTGATGGCTACCGCAAGGCCGGTCTTCCGGAGTGACGCGCCGGCGTGTCTTGTGACCCATAACTTCCGGCGGAAGCCCGTCACCCGAAATCATAGCCATCACGGCCTGGCTGTATGGAAACCCTATGCCGCCTGAACGATCTCGACCAGTTCAACGTCGAACACCAGATCCTGTCCGGCCAACGGATGGTTGCCGTCGAGCTTGACGCTGGCGTCGTCCACGTCGACGACTGTTACCGGCATGGGACGTCCGTCGGAGGTTCTGACCTGCAATCGAGTGCCGATATCAACGTTGATGTTGTCCGGCACGTTGGCGCGGTCGATGGTCACGACCGCCTCGGGGCGGTGCGGGCCATAGGCGGCGTCGGCGGGAACGGTGACGGTGCTTTTCGCGCCAACCTCCATGCCCTCGACATGGGTTTCAAGCCCGGGGATCACTTGTCCTTCGCCCAGCGTGAATTGCAGCGGTTCGTTGCCGGAGGAATCAAATTGAGTGCCGTCGGCTAGGCGTCCATTGTAGTTGATACGCACGGTATCGCCATTCTTGGCCTGTGTCATAGTAGTTATCCTCTTTGGAAGTTTTTGAAGGGCCGGCCAGAGTTCACGGTCCCGTTCTCGATCAGCCACGCACTCAGGTGCATGGCGCGAAACTCTAGAACTAGGTGCTTGGCTGCCGATGTAAACCCACAATGCCGATTCACCTACGCAGTATGATCCGCTGGCGTTTGCCGCCGCCTATCCGCGGCGATGTGCCGAACGGCTTCCTGCGGGCTTCCACATGGGCGGCAGGGATGTGAGCAACCTATGAGTCAAAGGACAGCGTGATTTACCAAATGGCCGCCACAACAGAAAGTCGCATAAGATATATTATGGAACTTTACCGTCAGGCAGACCGCCTCGTTTGCGTCGGTTTAGCGCCTATCGCCGGCCCAGCGAATAATAACCGGAGCGTACCCAAGCAGTCCCAGATTGCAGCGGCAAGTCAGGTTGTGCAACGCCGTCGGGCGCGCGAGAACCGGCCTTGAAATTGCCGCGTGGCTGGGCTCTAAAAGCGGTCATGATCGAGGGGATTTTCCGGTTTCTTGCGCTTGCCGCGAGCGCTGCTGTGCTGACGGCCGCGCCGGCCGTGGTTTCCGCACAGGAGTTCGGCGACCAGCTTATGGACCTCGAGCTCCCGGCCATCACGAATTTTGCGCCGCCCCAGAGCGAGACGCCGCTCGCGCAAGGCAGCGGCGGCGCGGTCACGCTCGCCGCGCAGCTAACCGAAGGCGGTGCCGAAATCACGCGCGGGCTGGTCTGGCGGGTGTTTAAGCCAGACCCCGGACCGGACGGCAAGCTGCCCCTGGTCGCCTCGTCGCGTGGCGGAACCGGCATTTTCCAGCTCGATCCGGGCAGCTATCTCGTGCACGCGGCCTTCGGACGCGCCGGCGCGACGAAGCGGATCACGGTCGGCCGCGAGGCAAAGCGCGAGGATTTCGTTCTCGACGCCGGTGGCCTGCAGCTCGACGCCGTGCTAGCCGGCGGCGTGCGCATCCCGCCGGAAAAGCTGCGCTTTTCGATTTACGATGCGGAGGCCGACGCTGATGGCGACCGGGCCCTGATCCTTCCCGATGTGAGCCCGAACACCGTGATTCGCCTCAATTCCGGCGTCTATCACGTTGTCTCGACCTACGGCTCCGTCAACGCGGTCATCCGCTCCGACATCCGCGTGGAGGCCGGCAAGCTGACCGAAGCGACGGTCGAACACCATGCGGCCGAACTGACCATGAAGCTGGTGCGCGAACCGGGCGGCGAAGCGATCGCCGACACGTCATGGTCGGTGCTGACCGAATCCGGCGATCCCGTGCGCGAAAGCGTTGGCGCCTACGCCTCGATGGTCCTTGCCGAGGGTGACTATTCGATCGTCGCGAAAAACCGCGACCGCATCTACCAGCGCGATTTCACAGTCGTCGGCGGGCGCAACCAGGAGGTCGAGGTCGTGACCACCGAGGCGGCCGCCGTCGACGACGTCGACTGAATTGTGAGAGGACAGCGACCCGCCTGCCCTCACCTATCTCATGAAATCAACCGCTTGTGGCCTGATCAGGTGAGATGCTTGCGCTTGAGGTCCGGGGGAACTGCTTCGTCTGCCAGGCTCGCAACGGCTTCGTCGAGCGACAGCGACTGCTGGTCACGCGAGCCGAGCCGTCGGATGTTGACGGTGTTTTCCTCAGCTTCGCGCTTGCCGCAGACGAGAATGACCGGAACCTTGGCCAGCGAGTGCTCGCGGACCTTGTAGTTGATCTTCTCGTTGCGCAGATCGGCCTCGGCCGAAAGCCCAGCCTGCTTCAGGCGCTTGACGACCGACGTAGCGTAGTCGTCGGCATCCGAGGTGATCGTCGCCACGACCACCTGCAGCGGCGCGAACCAGAGCGGGAAATGCCCCGCATAGTTCTCGATCAGTATGCCGAGAAAACGCTCCATCGAGCCGCATATGGCGCGGTGGACCATGACCGGCTGCTTCTTCGCCGAATCGCTGCCGATATAGAACGCGCCGAAGCGCGCCGGCAGGTTGAAGTCGACCTGCGTGGTGCCGCACTGCCATTCGCGGCCAATCGCATCCTTCAGCGAATAGTCGAACTTCGGGCCGTAAAAGGCGCCGTCGCCTGGATTTATCTCCGTCCGGATGCGGTTGGTCGACTGCTGGATCTTTTTCAGCACGCCGCCCATGATCCCTTCGGCGTGGTCCCACAGCGCATCCGAGCCGACCCGCTTTTCAGGCCGCGTGGCGAAGCGAACGGTTATCTCGTTGAACCCGAAATCCGCGTAGGTCGAGAGAATAAGATCGTTGATCTTCAGGCACTCGGCCGCGAGCTGCTCCTCGGTGCAGAAGATGTGCGCATCGTCCTGCGTAAAGCCGCGCACCCGCATCAGCCCGTGCAGCGCGCCGGACGGCTCATAGCGGTGCACCGCGCCGAATTCGGCAAGCCGGATAGGGAGTTCGCGGTAGGATTTCAGGCCATGCTTGAAGATCTGGACGTGACCGGGGCAGTTCATCGGCTTCAGAGCGAAGACGCGCTTGTCCTCGGCTTCCTCGTCGGCCGTCGTCACGGCGAACATGTTCTCCTTGTACCAGCCCCAATGGCCGGAAGTCTCCCAGAGAGAGTGGTCGAGCACCTGCGGCGCGTTCACCTCCTCATAGTCGTCGGCGAGGCGGCGGCGCATATAGGAGACGAGGTTCTGGAACATCTTCCAGCCCTTGGAATGCCAGAAGACGACGCCCGGCCCCTCTTCCTGGAAATGGAAGAGGTCCATCTCGCGGCCAAGCTTGCGGTGGTCGCGCTTTTCCGCCTCTTCCAGCATAGTCAGGTACGCGTCAAGCTGCGCCTGGTCGGCCCATGCCGTGCCGTAGATGCGCGTCAGCATGGGGTTGTTGGAATCACCGCGCCAATAGGCGCCGGCGACCTTCATCAGTTTGAAGGCATTGCCGATCTGGCCGGTGGAGGCCATGTGCGGGCCGCGGCAAAGATCGAACCAGTCGCCCTGCGCATAGATCTTGAGGTCCTGATCCTCGGGAATGGCGTCGATAAGCTCGACCTTGTAGGCCTCGCCCTTATCGCGAAAGATTCTTTTCGCCTTTTCGCGCGACCAGACCTCCTTGGTGAAAGGCTTGTTACGGCCGATGATCTCGCGCATCTTTTTCTCGATGGCGGGAAAATCCTCCGGCGTGAACGGCTCGTTGCGGGCGAAATCGTAGTAGAATCCGTTCTCGATCACCGGGCCGATCGTCACCTGGGTGCCCGGCCACAATTCCTGCACGGCTTCGGCCAGCACATGCGCGGCATCGTGGCGAATGAGTTCCAGCGCGCGCGGGTCGTCGCGAGTGACGATCTCGACATTGCCGGAGCGCGCCAGCGGGTCGGAAAGATCGCGAATCACGCCGTCGACGGCATAGGCGACCGCCTTCTTCGCCAGCGACCTGGAAATCGATTCGGCAAGCGCGGCCCCGGTCATCGCCGCGTCGTATTCGCGGACGGAGCCATCAGGAAATGTCAGGGAAATGGAATTCGACAAGGCAGTTCTCCATCTATCCAGTCCCGCAAACGAGCGCGGGTGGTGAGTGCCGGATCACGCCCGGCGAGCGGTGTTTCTAGTGGGAGTTTTTTTCGGCGTAAAGATTGCGGCGTCGAGAAAGCTCAATGGCCGTGCGGCTTTCCAATGCGCCAATAGCGCCACGGCGTGAACCAGCGATAGCGGTCGGCCAGGGTTTCCGGCACGCGGTCTATGCCGTGCGTGCCGCCCGGTCCGCAGCGGATGACGCGGAACAGCCCCATCCAGCCGCCTGCCCACAGGCCGTGGCGCGCAATCGCCTCGTGGGCGTATTCCGAGCAGGTCGGCAGATGCCGACACGAATTGCCGACGAATCCGGACAAGGTCAGCTGGTAGAGCCGGACCAGCGACGTGCCGAGCACGCGGCCCGGCGTCTTGCGCCAAGGACCGGGCCAGTTGCGGGTGGAAACAGCGGTCAATGCTATCCCCTGCCCGAATCGGCCAAGATCGCTCGCGCTTCCTCCACCATCGACGGAACGAAATTCTGGACCGTAGTCCACAGTATGCCGAGATCAATGGTGGAATAGCCGTGCGTCAACTGATTGCGCATTGCATAAGCCTGCTTGAGCGGCAGTTGCGGATATCGGATTTCGAAGTCGCCGCCCAATCGCAGTATTCGGATTGATGCCTCGCCCAGAACTTCGACGCATTTCCAGACAGCGAGATGCGTTAGCTCGTCGCGTTCGAACTGCTCGTAGGTCATGTCCTTGATGAAGCCCGGGATGCGGTCTCCCCACTGAACGATGTGGCTGCAATATTCAAGGAATTGCTCTTCAGCGTCCTCTTTCACAACGCCGACAGCTCCGGCCGAATTCGCTTCGCCACCGTATCGAGAAGGCCGCCAGGTGTGACGACGTCAACTCCAACGCCGAGTACCTGTTGGAGTTCGGCCTCCAGTTCGCCAAGATGTACGAACGTTGTGACACCGAATTCCGGCTCGACCAGAATATCCAGATCGCTTCCCTCGGTGTCTTCGCCCCTGGCCGTCGAGCCGAAGATGCGCGGGTTGCTCACCGGATAGCGGGCGATGATCCGCAGGACCTCGTCGCGGTGCTTGGCCAAGGCTTCCGAAGGACGCATGTCTTCCTCCGTTCAGGCCGCCGCCTCGGCCAGCTTGCGTTCGACCTGGCCGATCGCATCGACCACCGCGTCGAATGTCAGCATGGTCGAGGCGTGGCGGGCTTTATAGTCGCGCACCGGCTCGAGATATTTCAGGTCGGCGAAACGGCCTTGCGGCGGCGCGCCGTTTTCCTTGAGCATTTTCCGCATGGCTTCGCGCACTGCGCGCAGCTCCTCCGCCGTCGCGCCGACGATATTCGCCGCCATGATCGAGGATGAAGCCTGGCCAAGCGCGCATGCCTTCACGTCGTGCGCGAAGTCGGTAACGACACCGTCCCGCATGTTGAGATCGACGGTGACGGTCGAGCCGCAGAGCTTGGAATGCGCCATCGCGCTCGCGTCGGGATGTTCAAGCCTGCCGATCCGCGCGATATTTCCGGCGAAAGCCAGAATTTTCGCATTATAGACGTCGTCGATCATTTTGTTCCAATCCGTCGCCGTTTCGAGAACAGCCCGTAGCGCGTCCATGTCTTTCAATCGCGGCGCAAGGCCTTATATAATGCTCGTGCCCCGGCGACAGCAAGGCAGCCACTTCGGCGACTAAGCCAGCCGGCGCATTCCACCCCGCTTTCGGGCCTTGAGCGGCCCGCGAAAGGAAGTGGTCCGTTCAACTCGTTCCTCCTGAGAGAGGAACTACGGGAGACACCTTTCATGGACGCCGTTATCAAGAAAATCATGCCCCGCTCGGAATATATGGAAAAGCCGGTCACCCACCGGCCGAGCCAGGCCGAAGCCGAGGCAGCCGTGCTAACCCTGCTGCGCTGGACCGGCGACAATCCGGACCGCGAGGGCCTCAAGGACACGCCGAAGCGGGTCGCCAAGGCGTTCCGCGAAATGTTCAACGGCTATGACATGTGCCCGGCCGAAGAACTCGGCCGCACCTTCGAGGAAGTCGCCGGCTACGACGACATGGTCATCGTCAAGGACATACATTTCCACTCGCATTGCGAGCACCACATGGTGCCGATCATCGGCCGCGCGCATGTCGGCTATCTGCCTGACCGCAAGGTCGTCGGCCTCTCCAAGATCGCCCGCGTCGTCGACATATTCGCGCATCGCCTGCAGACGCAGGAGGCGATGACCGCGCAGATCGCGGCCGTGATCCAGGACGTGCTCAATCCGCGCGGCGTGGCCGTCATGGTCGACGCCGAGCATATGTGCATGGCCATGCGCGGCATTCGCAAGCAGGGATCGACCACCCTGACCTCGACCTTCACCGGCGCCTTCAAGGACAGCCCCGAAGAGCAGGTCCGTTTCGTGACAATGGTGCGGAACGGCCTCTCGGCTTGAGCCGCTCGCAAGGAGCCCCGGTGTCGGCAGTCGAATTTCCAGAACCCCCGACGGACAAGAAAGTGCTCGAGGAAGGCGGTGCTTTTGCGCCGCGCTTCGACGCCGCAGGTCTGGTGACCGCCGTCGTCACCGATGCGCGCGACGGCATGCTTTTGATGGTTGCGCACATGAACGCCGAGGCGCTGGCGCTGACGCTCGAAACCGGCATCGCGCATTACTGGTCGCGCTCGCGCGGCAAGATCTGGAAAAAGGGCGAAACTTCGGGAAATGTGCAGTACGTCACTGAACTGCGCACCGATTGCGATCAGGATGCGGTGTGGCTTCGCGTAAATGTGTTGGGCCACGACGCAACCTGTCACACCGGCCGGCGTTCTTGCTTTTATCGGACGGTGGGGCTTGAGGACGGCATCGCGATGCTTCGCGACGACGGCAGCAAGCCATTGTTCGATGCGAAGAAAACATATCGTAATGCAGAGTGAACCGTTTCGATCTTGAAAGTCACACAGATTCATTCTTTCGATACTGACCCTGGATACGATTGGCCGGGGACATAGGAGATTTTGATGCTCGAATGGGCGTCTTTGCGTAACAAAGCGGGGGCGGATGTAAGGGAGGCGAACGGCCCCTCATCGTCCGGCGGCATAACCGAAACACAGCTTCCAAGATCGGGAATTTCTCTGGCGCTCGGCGGTGGCGCGGCGCGCGGCTGGGCCCATATAGGCGTGCTGCGGGCGCTCGACGAGGCCGGCATCGAGATCGACATGATCGCCGGCACCTCGATCGGCGCGCTTGTCGGCGGCTGCTATCTGGCCGGCAAGCTCGACGAGTTGGAAGAATTCGCCCGCAGCCTGACCAAGCGCCGGCTGTTCGGGCTGCTCGACCTGCATATCGGCGGCAGCGGTCTGTTCGGCGGCATGAAGCTCAATGCCCGCATGCAGCAACATATGAACGGCACGACCTTTGCCGATTTGTCGAAGCCGTTCGTCTGCGTCGCCGCCGAAATCCGCACCGGCCACGAAATCTGGCTGTCGGACGGCTCGCTGATCCAGGCGATGCGCGCTTCCTACGCCCTGCCCGGCGTGTTCGAGCCGGTCCTGGTCAACAAGCGCGTGCTGGTCGACGGCGCGCTGGTCAATCCGGTACCGGTCTCGGTCTGCCGCGCCTACGAGCAGCGTCTGGTCGTGGCGGTCAACCTGCACTACGATTTGTTCGGCCGCGCCGCCGTCATCAAGCATAGCGCCGGCGAACTGACTGTCGAGCAGGACGCGCCGGCTCCCGGACGGCACAATGCCGACACGCGCGAGGCGCGCATCGGCATCACCGGCGTCATGGTCGAAGCCTTCAACATCATCCAGGACCGCATTTCGCGGGCGCGGTTGGCGGGCGATCCGCCCGACCTTTCGCTGCAGCCGAAGCTCGGGCATATCGGCCTCACCGAATTCCACCGCGCCGACGAAGCGATCCGCCTCGGCTATGAGGCGACCATGGCGCAGATGGCCGATCTGACACGGCTGCAGACGGTTTTGGCTTAAGCCATCGCCGCGTCGATCAGGCGAAACTGAACGGTCTTGTTGCCGTTCCAGTAATTCGCCGACAGCGAGCCGGCGACATGGATGTGCGCCCCCCTGCTCTTGATAAGGAAGTCGCCCAACGGCGTATCCACGGCGCGGAACGCGATCGACTGGACGCGCCCGCCGGCATCCGACTGCAGATCCGCGCGGATGTGGTTGGCGCCGACGAAGCGCACATCGGCGACGCGGTGACGGGGCAGCACGAAAACCGGCGGCAGGTGCCCCGCTCCGAACGGCCCGGCGCGCTCCAGCGCATCGAGCAGCGACGGCGTAGCGCCGTCGGCCGCCAGCGCGGCGTCGATGCCGAGGCTCTCTTCGTCCTGCAGCCGGAACACGTCGGCCGAGGCGCCCTCCTCGAAGAACGCCCGCAATTCTCCGAGCTTTTCGCGCTGAACCGTGATGCCGGCCGCCATTGCATGACCGCCGCCCTTGACGATCAGGCCGCGCTCGGCCGCCTCACGCACCAGTTTGCCGAGATCGAAGCCTGAGACCGACCGGCCGGAACCGGTGCCGACACCGTTGGGGTTGAAGGCTATGGCGAAGGCGGGACGGCGCGCATGTTCCTTCAGCCGCGAGGCGATCAGGCCAACGATGCCGGGATGCCATTTCTGGCTGGCGGTGACGATGACCGCCGGCCCTGCCCCGCCTGCGAGTTCGGCGTCGGCTTCGGCGCGCGCCTCAGCCAGCATGTCCTGCTCCATCGCCTGACGCTCCTGGTTGAGGCGGTCGAGCGTTTCGGCGATCTTGCCGGCCTCGACCGGATCGTCGGTGGCGAGCAGCCGGCTGCCGAGCGCGGCGTCGCCGATGCGCCCGCCAGCATTGATGCGTGGGCCGATCAGGAATGCGAGATGGAAGGTGTTGATCGGCTCGCCGATGCGTGAGACGCGCGCCAGCGCCGAAATGCCGGCATTCTTCTGCTGGCGGATGGCGAGCAGTCCCTTGACCACGAACGCCCTGTTGACGCCGGTCAGCGGCACCACGTCGCAGACCGTCCCAAGCGCGACCAGATCCAGGAACGACAGGAGATCGGGCTGCGGCGCATCCGGCAGCCCCGCGCGAAGTACCCTCGCCGTCTGGACCAGCGTCAGGAAGACCACGCCGGCGGCGCAAAGATGGCCCTGCCCGGAAAGATCGTCCTCACGGTTGGGGTTAACGACCGGAACGCCGGCGGGCAGCGGTCCGCCGACCTGGTGGTGATCCAGCACCACGACATCAGCCCCGGCCTCTCGCGCTGCCTCGATCGAGGGTGCGCTGTTGGTGCCGCAGTCGACGGTGACGATCAGCCTGGCGCCGCGCGAGACAAGTTCACGCATCGCTTCAGGATTGGGGCCGTAACCCTCGAAAATCCTGTCGGGAATATAGATTTCCGCTTCGATCCCGTAATGCGACAGAAACCGCTTCAACAGCGCGGAGGACGCGGCCCCGTCGACATCATAGTCGCCGAAGATCGCCACCTTCTCGCGCCGGAGAACCGCGTCGGCGATGCGGGCTGCCGCCGCTTCCATATCGGTCAGCGTGGCCGGATCGGGCAGCAATTGCCGGATGGTCGGATCGAGGAAGGTCGCCACCTCGTCCACGCCTACCCCGCGCCCGGCAAGCACCCGCGCGACGATGTCCGGCACGCCATGTCCCTGCGCCATTGCGAGCGCCGCCATCTCCTGGCGCTCGTTCAGACGATGTTCCCAGGCAAGCCCGGTCACCGACCGCCTGACGCCCAGAAAATGGCGTTTCTCGACGGTCATGCTCCGATTCGTCAGGTTATCCATGGGCGCAGGATAAGCCATCCGCCTCGAAAGCGCAGCAGCGCCGCGCGGGCGTGGGAGAACTGACCCGGCTCAGAATTTGTCCAGATCCTGGTGCCTTGCCTTGATTTCTCGCACCGTCCGCGACGAGGAGCGCAGCACGATCGTGTCGGTGGTGATCGAATTGCGGCCGAATTTCACGCCGGCAAGCATGTTGCCGTCGGTGACTCCGGTGGCGGCAAACAGCACATCGCCGCGCGCCATTTCCTCGATGCGATAGACCTTGTTCGGATCGGTGATGCCCATCTTTGCCGCGCGCGCCACCTTTTCGGGCGTATCCAACAGCAGCCTGCCCTGCATCTGGCCGCCCGTGCAGCGAAGTGCGGCCGCGGCGAGCACGCCTTCAGGCGCGCCGCCGGTGCCGAGATAGATGTCGATGCCGGTCTCGTCCGGATCGGTCGTGTGGATGACGCCGGCGACATCGCCGTCGCCGATAAGGCGGATCGCCGCGCCGGTGTTGCGCACCGCCTCGATGAGCTTGGCGTGGCGCGGCCGGTCGAGGATACAGGCGGTGATCTCTGAAATCGGCACGCGCTTGGCGTCCGCCAGATTGCGGATGTTTTCGTATGGCGACGCGTCGATGTCGATCACGCCGTCGGGATAGCCGGGGCCGATGGCGATCTTTTCCATATAGACGTCGGGCGCAAAAAGCAGGCTGCCCTTTTCGGCGATGGCGATGACCGCCAATGCATTGGGCAGGTTCTTGGCGCAGATCGTCGTGCCTTCCAGCGGGTCGAGCGCGATGTCGACCTCGGGGCCGTCACCGGAGCCGACCTCCTCGCCGATATAGAGCATCGGCGCCTCGTCGCGCTCGCCCTCGCCGATCACCACGGTTCCCTTGATGTCGAGCCGGTTCAGTTCGGCGCGCATGGCATCGACCGCAACTTGGTCGGCTGCCTTTTCGTCGCCGCGGCCGCGCAGCCGCGCGGCGGCGACCGCCGCCCGCTCGGTGACGCGAACGAGTTCCATGGTGAGGATCCGGTCAAGGCCGGCGACGACGCTATTTTTCGCCATATGAATGTCCCTGTGGAAATTGAATGGCCCGGAACCGGGCGGCGCGCCTCTTCTGTCAAAGCGCTGTGATAACAGCAAGACCTGTCGATCGGGTAATTCGGCCGCCGACAGACATCAATCGATTGAAGAACGCCTGTGCCAGTCAGCCGGCGCGCTCGATGCGGATGACTTGCGGCTTGTCGGTCAGATGGCCGTCCTTGGTGATGCCGTCCACCGCTTTGCGCACCGCGGCCTCGGTGGTCTCGTGCGTGACGAGAATGACGGTCTTTGCCGTGCCTGCCTCGGGCTCGGCGGCGTGCTGGACGATCGATTCCAGCGAGATTTCATTGTCCGCCATGCGCTTGGCCACGGCGGCGAAGACGCCGACGCGGTCGTGCACAGTGAGCCGGATGAAATAGCCGCCCTCATGCGAGCGCATACGTGCGCGTTTGTACGGCTTCAATTCCCTGGCCGGACGGCCGAAAACCGGCCCGTGCTGGAAGCCGGGGCGGCTCTTGGCGATATCAGCTATGTCGCCGACGACGGCCGACGCCGTTGCGTTGCCCCCTGCCCCCGGTCCCGAAAGCAGGAGTTCGCCCAGAATATCGGTCTCAATGGCGACGGCGTTGGTGACGCCGTGCACCTGCGCGATGACGCTGGCCGTCGGAACCATGGTCGGGTGGACGCGCTGCTCGATACCGCTCTCGGTGGCTTGGGCGACGCCCAGGAGTTTTATGCGGTAGCCGAGCTCGCCCGCCGCGCGTATGTCGGCCTGGCTGATGTTGGAAATGCCTTCCATGTAAATGTCGTCGGCGGAAATCTTGCAGCCGAAAGCGAGGCTGGTGAGGATCGCCAGCTTGTGCGCGGTGTCGTGGCCCTCGATGTCAAAGGTCGGGTCGGCTTCGGCGTAGCCCAGGCGCTGGGCATCTTTCAGGCAGGCGTCGAAGGACAGGCCTTCGGCCTCCATGCGGGTGAGGATGTAGTTGCAGGTGCCGTTGAGAATGCCGAACACACGCGAAACGCTGTTGCCGGCCATGGCCTCGCGCATGGTCTTGATGACCGGGATGCCGCCGGCCACCGCCGCCTCATAATTGAGGAGCACGCCCTTCTTCTCGGCGATCTCGGCCAGGGAGACGCCATGCCTGGCGAGCAGCGCCTTGTTGGCGGTGACGACGTGACGGCCGGCTTCGAGCGCCGCCTTCACGCAGGCGCGGGCAGGCCCGTCATCGCCGCCGATCAGCTCGACGAATACGTCGATGTCGGCGTTTCTTGCCAGCTCTGTCGGGTCGTCGAACCATTTGGCGCCGCCAAGATCGACGCCACGGTCGCGGGTTTTGTCGCGCGCCGAGACGGCTGTCACCACGATTTCACGCCCGCATTGCCGGGTCAGTTCGGCAGCCTTTTCCGAGAGCACCCGCGCCACCGACGCGCCGACCGTGCCGAGGCCGGCAATTCCAATACGCAAAGCTTCGGCCATGTGCGGCAATGTCCCTCAGACTTCTGTGAAAAGATTGCTCAGCGGTGCGCGGCGAGCGGAACCACGTTGTTGGGTTGCTTGGCCGACGACCAGAAAAAGCGCTTGATGTTGCGGGCAGCCTGGCGAATTCGATGCTCGTTTTCCACCAGCGCGATACGCACAAAGTCGTCGCCGTGCTCGCCGAAGCCAACGCCGGGCGCCACCGCAACATCGGCATGCTCGATCAGGAGTTTTGAGAATTCGAGCGAGCCAAGATGCCTGAACGGCTCGGGTATCGGCGCCCACGCGAACATGGAAGCGGCCGGCGCCGGGATTGTCCAGCCGGCCCGGCCGAAGGAATCGACCATCACGTCGCGGCGCTTGTGGTAGATGTCGCGCACTTCCGCAATGTCGGCGCCGTCGCCGTTGAGAGCGGCGGTGGCCGCCACCTGGATGGGCGTGAACGCGCCATAATCGAGATAGGATTTGACTCGCGTCAGCGCTGCGATCAGGCGCTCGTTGCCGACCGCGAAACCCATGCGCCAGCCGGGCATCGAAAAGGTCTTCGACATCGAGGTGAATTCCACCGTGTTGTCAATCGCGCCCGGAACCTGCAGCACCGACGGGGGCGGATTGCCGTCGAAATAGATCTCGGAATAGGCGAGATCGGACAGGATGATGATGTCGTTCTTCTTCGCGTAGGCGACCACGTCCTTGTAGAAGTCCAGCGACGCCACATGCGCCGTCGGATTGGACGGGTAGTTGAGGATCAGTGCCAGCGGCTTGGGGATGGAATGGCGAACCCCGCGTTCCAGCGCCGGTATGAAGCCGGCGTCGGGTTCGGCCTGCAGCGAACGGATGACGCCGCCCGACATGATGAAGCCGAAGGCATGGATCGGATAGGTCGGGTTCGGACAGAGGATGACGTCGCCGGGCGCGGTGATCGCCTGCGCCATATTGGCGAAGCCTTCCTTGGAGCCAAGCGTGGCGACGATTTGCGTCTCGGGATCGAGCTTCACGCCGAAACGGCGGGCGTAGTAGCTTGCCTGGGCCCGGCGCAGACCGGGAATGCCGCGCGACGACGAATAACGGTGGGTGCGCGGATCGCGCACCACTTCGCAGAGCTTGTCGACGATGGATTTCGGCGTCGGCAGGTCGGGATTGCCCATGCCGAGATCGATGATGTCGGCGCCGCGCGAGCGGGCGCTGGCCTTCAACCGGTTGACCTGTTCGAAGACGTAAGGCGGAAGCCGGCGAACCTTGTGAAATTCTTCCATGTCAGTTCCAGGAACAGGAGGGCTTTGTCGCGCCGCGATATATACCCAATCGGATTGACGGTCGAGTGCGTCAGTCGAGCGCGTCAGTTGTTCTCGATTTCCTCGAGCGCCTTGGCAGCGTGGGAGGAAGCGAGCTTCTTCAATCTGGCCTTCGAGGCGCTCGTGTCGGTGCTGCCGGGAGGCGGCGTCTGGCCCGTCCGCGCTGCCTTGAGTTCCGCGAGCCTCGCGGCTTTTTGCTGCGCGCTGATCTGCGGGGCGGCCGATTGCGTCGGGATGTTGAGGTTGGGGAACGTGCCGGTGTTCTTTGGCTCGCCCGACGACAGCTGGACCTCGGTGACCGTGCCCGGAGTCGGTTCGGTCGCGGCGATCGCGGGAGCTTGGGCGGCCGGCGTTGCCGCCGCCGTGGGAGCAGCGTCTCCGGTAGTTGAGGTGGCGCAGCCGGGTGCAAGGCAGACGGCGGCGATCACGGCCGCGAGACGCCACCGCAAATCAAAAAAAATCTTCCTACCAAGGCGCTGTGTCATATTTTTCCCCGGCGGGCTCCAATAAATCCCGGTCAGTTGCTATTTAGACCCTATTCGCCGTGTCATGGTATTGTGTCAATAACACGCTTGGGAGAACAGCGCGAACCATGTCGAAGACACCCGATTCGGGCAAGACAGACGCCGACGCCACTTCATCGGTCGAGCAATACCTGGTCAAAGACCCGGAACGCTTCGCGCTGAACATTGCGCGCACGATCGAGCAGGCCGGCAAGGCTGCCGCGGCCTGGGCGGAGCCGCGCGAAAAGGGCGAGGTCCGCGACAGCGTCGCCGAACCGATGGCCGACATGGTCAAGACATTCTCCAAGCTCACCGAATACTGGCTCTCCGATCCGTCGCGGGCGCTGGAGGCGCAGACGCGGTTGTTCGCCGGCTATCTGGACGTCTGGTCGAAATCTCTCCATCGCGTTGCGGCAGGCGAAGACGTTGAGGATACCGCCAAACCGGACCGGGGCGACAAGCGCTTCCAGGATCCGGAATGGGGCCGCAACGCCTTCTTCGATTTCCTGAAGCAGGCCTATCTGGTGACCTCGCGCTGGGCCGGCGACCTGGTCGAGCATGCGGATGGGCTTGACGAGCACACACGCCACAAGGCCGGCTTCTATATGAAGCAGGTCACCAACGCGATCTCGCCCTCGAATTTCATTCTGACCAATCCGGAACTGTTTCGCGAGACGGTCGCCAGCAATGGCGAAAACCTTGTGCGCGGTATGAAGATGCTGGCCGAGGACATAGCCGCCGGCAAGGGCGATCTGAAGCTCAGGCAGGCCGACTACTCCCCCTTCGAGCTTGGCAAGAATGTTGCGGTGACGCCGGGCAAGGTCGTGGGCCGCAGCGATGTCGCCGAAATCCTGCAATACGAGCCGTCAACCGAGACGGTGCTCAAGCGGCCGCTGCTGATCTGCCCGCCATGGATCAACAAATTCTACATTCTCGATCTCAACCCGCAGAAATCCTTCATACGCTGGGCAGTCGAGCAGGGGCACACGGTGTTCGTCATCTCGTGGGTGAACCCGGATTCGCGCCACGGCATGAAGGGGTGGGAAGCCTATGTCCGCGAAGGTCTTCAATATGGGCTCGACATTGTAGACCGGGCGACCGGCGAAAAGGACGTCAACGTTATCGGCTACTGCGTCGGCGGCACTCTTCTGGCCGCTGCCTTGTCGCTTCTCGCCCAGGAAGGCGACGACCGCATCAAATCGGCGACATTCTTCACCACGCAGGTCGATTTCACCTATGCCGGCGATTTGAAGGTGTTCGTCGACGAGGACCAGGTCGCGGCCGTCGAACGGGCGATGGGCGACAAGGGCTATCTCGAAGGCACCAAGATGGCGACCGCGTTCAACATGCTGCGTTCGGGCGACCTGATCTGGCCTTATGTCGTCAACAACTATATGCGGGGCAAGGACCCGACGCCGTTCGACCTGCTCTACTGGAATGCGGATTCGACGCGCATGGCGGCCGCCAACCACTCCTTTTACCTGCGCAACTGCTATCTCGAGAACAATCTGGCGAAGGGTAGCATGGAACTGGCCGGCTGCAGGCTTTCGCTCGCCGACATCACCATCCCCGTGTACAACCTCGCCGCGCGCGAAGACCACATCGCCCCTGCCCGCTCGGTCTTTCTGGGCTGCAAGTATTTCGGCGGCGACGTGGAATATGTGATGGCGGGGTCCGGCCACATAGCAGGCGTCGTCAACCCGCCTTCGATGAACAAGTATCAATATTGGACCGGCGGCAAACCGGTGGGCGATTTCGAGGACTGGATCGCCAAGGCCAGGGAAAATCCGGGTTCCTGGTGGCCGCACTGGCAGAAATGGATCGAAAAAAAGGATGCCACGCGCGTCCCGGCGAGGGTTCCCGGCAAGCGGATCGAAGTGCTCGGCGACGCGCCGGGAACATACGTCAAGGTTCGCGTGTGAACCGCCGAAACCAGCCGTGAGTTGACGCGCGCGTAAAAGCAGGCGAAATGGTGTTCTTACAACCTTGATGTTGCCTTATTCGGACCGTAGCCGGACAATTGACGAACTGCTTTACAGATTCGTAGGTCCTGTTTCCGCTTCGGTCACATGGCTGCACAGCTTTTGATTTTTGATTGCCGGAACAACAAACGTATCGGCGCGAATATTAGGGAGGGGATCCGGTTTGAGAGCGGGCTCGCGCTTTGCGAAACGGAATGGCCGCGCGGCTGCGGCCGTGCTGGTTTCCGTTCTGCTGGCGTCCTGCACCACCGACCCCAATCTCGAAATCGGCATGCCCGGCTATAATGCGACCGCCGCTTCCGCGGACGCTTCGTCGGGCGACCTGGAATCCGCCGGCGTCGACGTCGCGCCGCAGCCGGTGATGAACGCCGAAGGCGACACACCCCTGCCCACGCAGGTTGCTTCCGTTCCAGCGTTGAAGCCGGCCGGTGAAACCGCCGTGACCGCAACCGCGGAAGCTGGCGCCACGCCGGCAGCCCTGCCGGCCGCGGTGGCGGAAACCGCGAAGCCCGCGCAAGCCGAGGTGACCGCCGCGGCCGACGCGGCCACCGAAGCAAAGCCGGCGGAAGTCGCAACCGCTTCGGGCGCAGAGACCGCCGCAGAGAATGCGACTGCAGGCGCAAAGCCCGTTGCCCAGCCGATCGCCCCCAAGAAAAAAGGCTTCCTGTCGGCACTCTTCTCCCCTGCTCCCGCAGCCAAGCCTGCGGCGGCCGCCGAAGCCGCAAAGCCTGCGCCGGCCGAATCCGCTGATGCGGAAGCAACGCCGGCCACCGCTTCGGCGGTCCCGACTCCAAAGCCGGTCCAGGCCGCTGACGAAGCCAAACCGGCAGAGGCCGCCGCTCCGGCCGCTGAGCATGTAAAGCCCGCTGCGGAAAACGCAGTCTATGTGACCGCAGGCGAAATGCCCGCAGCGCAGCCGATCGCTCCCAAGAAGAAGGGTTTCCTGTCGGCCTTCTTCGGCGCCTCTCCGGCTTCGGCCGCGCCCTCGCCCATCAAGCAGAGGGAAGAGCCGAAGCCGATCGTCGAGACCGAACCAAAAGAGACCAAGCCGATCATCACGCTGGCGTCGGCTAAGCCGGCCGAGAAGCCCGTGCGGATGGCTTCCCTCGGCGACGATAACGCCCTGCCCGGCGTGCGCCAGACCGCTTTGTTCGAGATCAAGCGCAAATCCGGCATAGACGACGACAGCGACGTCGACCTGCACGAGGATGAGGATGGCGGGCCGGTCCTGGCCTCCGCCGCCGGCCTGGCGCGGCTTGCCCCCAACGGGCTCCTGAAGCAGACCGATCGCGTCGACGTGGCGTGCCTGAAACCGTCGCTGGTCCGGGTGCTGAAAACCGTCGAGCGTCACTACGGCAAGAATATGATCATCACCTCAGGCTACCGCAGCCCTGCGCACAACCGGCGCGCGCGCGGCGCCAAGAATTCGCTGCACATGTATTGCGCCGCGGTCGACGTGCAGATCCCCGGTGTCAGCAAATGGGAACTCGCGAAGTTTGCGCGCTCCATGCCCGGCCGCGGCGGCGTCGGCACCTATTGCCACACCGAATCGGTGCATATCGATGTCGGCCCCGAGCGCGACTGGAACTGGCGCTGCCGCCGGCGCAAGGGCTGAAAATCTTTGCGGAAGCTTGCATTCTGGGGGGTTGCCCGCCGCACGCAAGCTGGCTATAAGCCGGTTCGTTGTCTTACGCGCCCATCGTCTAGCGGTCAGGACACCGCCCTTTCACGGCGGTAACAGGGGTTCGATTCCCCTTGGGCGTACCAACACTTTCAAGCACTTAGCACCCGCCCTCCCCGTTCTGTCCAATATCTGACCCATATCGTCCAGCGAATCTGGCCAGCGCGGCTTTTGATTGGGCTGTTTTCCTGCGACACTCCGCAAATCCGTGCGACATGGACGCGGCAAGCGTCGAGCGCGGCAGGCGCAAAAAGGGTCGCCTCAAAAACCTTTCGGCGGAATGAACAAACAAATCGTTCGTTTGGAGTGGGCACCTGCGCACCAATGCGTCACGCCGTCCGGACTAACCTTGATGCGCGTATCGGCATAGCCAAGCACTTCGCCAGTGGCGCGGATGATGTAACCGCGCGGCCCTTCGCCGATTGCCTTATCCGGAACAGCCTGACAATCATCGCCGCCGCAGCACGAGGGCGGATAGGTCCATCCAAACGGTTGCGCGTCTGTCGGCATGGCTTGGTGACCGTGCGCCGTGTCAATGAACAAGCCGCCTGCGGCGACGAGAATTGATGCAATCACGGAGCCGCGAACAGCGGTCATTTGTCATTGCCTTCAAAGCGGTGCGGCCCGGTCTGTGGGGTTCACAGCATTGCGTAACCGACCGCGAGGCCCAGGATTGAGGCGGCGAGAATGATTTCGCTGAAATGGATCGACATTGGCTTCCTCCCCCCTTATCCGGCAGCTTGCCACAAGGCACGGCAATGGTGAAATCACGCTTGGAAGGCTCGCGAACATCAAGCGTGAGTCGGCATTGAAAATGCCCGCCAGGGCGAACCGTGGCGCGCAACTCTGCGAGCAACCTTCACGGAATAATGGTTGGATTGGAGACGTTGTCGATAGAGAACGCCCGCCAAAGGGAGGTCATCGACATGCGCTTTTTCATCCTGCTTTCGGTATTGCTTTTGACTGCCTGCATGACATCGCCACGCGGTGAGGCTCCATCCGTGCCGTCAACCGTCTCCACGGCGAACGGAAATGGTATGAGTACTGGCGGCAGCGGTGGCAGTGGTGGCGGCTATTAAGGCATCGGATCGAATTACAACCTGCTCAACGTCGCCTTAGGTGTTTCAATGTGATACACTTCGTTACCCGTTATCTATAACCACAACCCCTCGGAGGAGAGATAGCGGTCGGGCCGCCTTGCGCGCGCCGCTAGGCGGCCTCTTTTGATCCGCTCGCTCGGATGGCAATTCACCCTCCTGCGCCGCTGACTGCACACGCCACAGAAAAGCCCGCCACTTGAGCGGCGGGCGCTAGTTCGGGAGGAAAAGCCCGCCAATCCACTCCCCAATGGATGGCGCGCGGTCAGTGTCTTTGCCCCTTTGCCTGTCAACGACGATATGCCTCGGTTAGCTGGATAATAAGCGCGCGGCGGTTGAAGCACTGCATATTCGAGTGGTGTGACTTTGCTGCCACAGACAAAAAAACGCACCGCCACCGTTTCCGGTGCCGCTGCTGTTGATTCCCTCCGGTTTCCTGCGACTATCGGCAGGTCCATGCGACATGGGGGGAGACGCGCCAATGCTGATAAAGGTCACCGAAGAGCAGTTCGCGAAGGTGAGCCCTGTTAAAGTCCGCCATGTAGAGGAAGGCTGTTGCGGATTCGATGCTGGCCTCGGCGTCCTTCCATAGCCGCCTGTTGCGGCTGATCCAGGCAAAGAAGCGTTCCACGACCCAACGTCTCGGTTGCACGGCGAAGCCGACCTGATCAGGTTTTCTTTTGACGATCTCGACAGCGATCGAGGTGGCCTCGGCCACACGCGGTCCCTGATATCCAGAATCGGCGAACACCTTTCGGATGAAGGGGAATGGTCGCCGCGAGGCGTTCAGGACCGGGCCGGCGCCGTCGCGATCCTGGATGCTGGCGGGATGCGGATAAAGGACGAGAGCCCGACCGTCGGTGTCGACCAGCGCATGGCGCTTGCGGCCTTTGATCTTCTTGCCGGCGTCATAGCCACGCGGCCCGCCACTCTCGCAGGTCTTCACGGTCTGGCTGTCGATGATGGAGGCCGTGGGTGAAGCCTCTCGGCCGCAACGTTCGCGATCCAGCATCAGGAGCTTGTGGTTGATCTTCTCGAACAGGCATGTGTCGCGGAACAGGCAAAACCAGCGAAACACCGTGCTCCTCGGCGGAAAATCCGATGGCAGAAGACGCCACCCGATCCCGCCGCGCATGACGTAGAAGATCGCGTTCACGATCTCGCGCAATGGCCATTTGCGCGGTCGCCCCATCGGGCAGGCCGTGGGCATGAGTGGCGCGATCAAACTCCACTCTGCGTCCGTCATGTCTGTTTCGTAACGCAGGCTTTCGCGGTTATGCTGGCGGCGAGTAGCTGGCGTCCACATCAGGTCTCTCCAATCAGGCTTCGACAACCCGTTGGAATCACGACCGCGCCAGCTGCTCAACCCCTTCGGCGAGATCAATATTGGAGCACATGTTTGTGTGGATGTAGATTCACACGAATCCACTAACACATTGAATTAGAATAATATAATCATGGCTCAAGACGCCCGCCGCCCGCCTTTGCCTGACTAGGCAGGATACGGAAAACGTGACACAGCTTTCCGAAGCGCTCATCGAACACCACGATCGCTAGTGATCACGACCGAATCACACCTATCCGACACAGGCGCCGACCGTTCAAAAAAGACCAAGCGCGTCCGGACGCTCTGGCCGGCAAAGCCACCGCTCCGAATTTTCGAGACGGGCTCTTAGCTGCACTTCACCTGAAGTCGTCGAATATCCAGCGAATAAACGCTGGTGAATTTTGGCAAACGCAAGCGCCTTTTGATTCCTTCCGGTTTCCCCGCGACTATCGGCAAATCCGGCGACATGCCGTGCCGCGTCGCCAGCCAGCCTGATACCAGTTTGTTCCCGATGACTCGTATTCGCCCCTTGCAAGGCGCTGTGGGTCATTGTTGATTTGCTGTCGGATGCAAGCGGAGGGAGATCGAGGAGGTTCGGAATGCTTCGAATTCGCCGAAAGATGACGGCGCTTATTGCCGGCACCGCCATATGCGCGCTGATGGGCTGCCAATCGACATCGACATCCGGGTCTTACAGGCCGGCAAATTGCGCGATGGTAGGTTCCTCGTGTTCGTCCGGTTCATCCGGTTCGTCCAGCCGTTAGGCTTTCCACACTAAGGCGCGGGCGGATCAACCCAGTATGACCGAGGTAGCCCCGTTCGCCACGCACCATACTGGCTGGGGCGCTAAGTACTAAAGCCACCCGGCGCCGCGAGTAAACCGCGATCCTTCCAATTCGGAGGCGCTAATTTTGCTTTTCAATTCTACTTCCTGATTCTCTTGTTTCAGTGTAACGCTCAGAACGGAGCTATAGTTGACTTCAGCAAAACGCTGGAAGAGGGGATTGCAAATGGCTACTTTTACTTTCGTGGGGAATGAAAATGCGAACAACGGCACCAGTCTGGCCGCGGTCCAGGGTATCCACAGTGTGTTCAGTGCGTCATATTGGACCGACGGGTTCGGAGGTAACCGACTCATCTCGTTCGGGGTGTCAACCACGGACGGGTCTAATCGGTCAGCGTACTTTGACGTGGTGACCGACGGCTCGAACCAGACCTGGTGGACCGGGATTACGGTGTACAGCTCGATTTCCGGCGGCGGAAGCGCAACTGTTTTGACAGGAACAGGATTCAACTCCGCAATTCCGGTCACCTACGATAATGTTTTCAACCCCGAAACCCAAGCCGTGGTTGCCGGTCTCCTGGCCAACATGTTCGCCGGCAGCGACAGGTTCGACGTGTCTGGACAGGTTTCGTCGATCTGGGGCGACTATCAGACGGCACCCAGTAGTCCGCCAGCGGTTTTGGGAAACGACATCATCGTAATAGCCGGCTCGACAACGATTGCCAGCGGGTCAACGAGCGTCACCATCTATGGAGACGCCCTGCAGTTCATCACCGGAGCCACTGTGACTGCCGGCAATGACATCATCGAAGGGACCTCCGCTATTGTTGGCTTGACCCTCTACGGGGACTTCGCATCGGTTTCCGGAACCGTGACATATGGCGACGATTCGCTTTTCGGCGGAAGCCAGGCTGACACCATCTACGGCGACAGCGTGTCCTCGACCACGGCCGGTGGCGACGATGCCCTCATGGGGAACGGCGGCGATGACGTGCTCTTCGGAGGTGGCGGAGACGACCGGCTTAATGGCGGCGCGGGGGCGGATGCCCTGGATGGCGGGGCCGGATTCGATGTCGCCTACTACACCCTCTCGATCGGTAGCACGGGAATAGTAGATCTTCTCGACCCCGGCGCCAACACCGAAGACGCGGCCGGCGACACCTTCATCGGAATTGAGGGAATTAGAGGTCGTGACACTGCTTTTGGCGGCTTCGATGACCTTCGGGGCGACAACCTGGCGAATTCTCTTTGGGGTATGGCTGGGGATGACCAGCTGAGTGGACGCGGCGGCAACGATCTACTGGACGGCGGGGCCGGCGCCGACACCATGTTCGGCGGCACAGGTGACGACATCTACATCGATGCTGCGGCAGGCGATGTCACGACCGAGAATGCCGGCGAAGGCACCGACACCGTACGCTCCTTTGTCAACTGGACGCTTGGGGCGAACATTGAGCGCCTGGAACTGCTGGGGTCTGCCGCCAATGGCACCGGCAACGCGCTGAACAATACGCTGGTCGGCAACAGCCTCAACAATCTGCTGAATGGAGCGGGAGGCAACGACTACATGCGGGGCGGCGCGGGCAACGATATCTATGTCGCTGCATCAGCCGGCGACGTGACCGCCGAAAACGCCGGCCAGGGTACCGATACCGTTCGTTCCTACATCGACTGGACACTTGGGGCCAATGTCGAGCGGCTGGAACTTCAAGGTTCCTCGAACCTGAACGGCACCGGCAACAGCCTGAACAACACACTGATCGGCAATTCGGGCGCCAACGTACTCAGCGGCGGCGCCGGCAACGACTACATCGTCGGCGGCAGCGGCAACGACACGCTGAATGGCGGCGCTGGCCGCGACATTCTGATCGGCGGCGCGGGCAACGATGTTTTCGACTTCAACCTTGTTTCGGAAAGTCGAGCCGGGGCGGCGTTTCGGGACTCAATCAATGGCGGCTTCAGCCACGGCGCCGATCGCATCGATCTTGCGACCATCGACGCCAACACGCTGGTCGCCGGCAACCAGGCGTTCTCCTTCATTGGCAGCGCGGCGTTTTCGGGCGTGGCCGGCCAACTGCGCTATACCAACTACAGCGGCACGATAATTATCGACGCCGACGTGAACGGCGATTCTACGACCGACATGCAGATCCTGATCGCCGGCACCAACTTCATGACGGGGACAGACTTCATCGTCTGACTGAAGCGGCCGAGATTGGCGAGCGGGTTCTTCTTGGCGCGAGATTCGCGGATGCTGCCGGTCTCGCGCTTTCGCCGCAGATGAAGGAGGCCGTCGAATTGCGCGACCACTGCAACGGGCGGTTCCAATCCTGCCCGGATCTCGGCCGTGTCGACCGGCATTTAAGGCGGCGTGCCGATACCGGCTAGCTCGATGTCATGGACCGTCCTCCCGGAAGCTGAGGCAGCAGGCGGCTGCGCTGCAATCCTCGCGCGCGGAGCTATCGAATTTGGGTTCGGCTTTGCGTCCCGGGTCGCAAATCGGCCCGCTTTGCACTTGATGCTTGCGCCGTCCGGTGCCAAATCAAGGGCGCTGGCGCAAACACCCGACGCCTGCCTACCAATCCGGACTGCAACTCATGGTCACCTATCTCGACGCCGCAACAGCGCCCACGCGAAACACCGGCCAGATCCGGCTCTACGGCGAGGAAGCCTTCGCCGGCATGCGCAAGGCCTGCGACCTCACGGCGCGCTGCCTGGACGAGCTGGCGGACATGGTCAGGCCCGGCGTGACCACCGAAGCGATCGACCGGTTTGTTTTCGAATTCGGCATGGATCAAGGCGCGCTGCCGGCGACGCTGAACTATCGCGGCTATACCAAATCGTCCTGCACCTCGATCAACCATGTCGTCTGCCACGGCATTCCCGACGCCAAGCCGCTCAAGGATGGCGACATCGTCAATATCGACGTGACCTACATTCTCGATGGCTGGCACGGCGATTCGAGCCGCATGTATCCGGTCGGCACCATCAAGCGCGCCGCCGAGCGCCTGCTGGAAGTGACGCATGAATGCCTGATGCGCGGCATCGCCGCGATCCGCCCCGGCGCACGCACCGGCGCGATCGGCGCCGCCATCCAGAGCTATGCCGAGAGCGAGCGCTGTTCCGTGGTGCGCGATTTTTGCGGCCATGGCGTCGGCCAGCTTTTCCACGACGCGCCGAACATACTGCACTACGGCAGCTCCAACGAAGGCGTCGAGATGCGCCCCGGCATGATCTTCACGGTCGAGCCGATGATCAATCTGGGCCGCCCGCATGTGAAAGTGCTGTCCGACGGCTGGACGGCGGTGACGCGCGACCGTTCGCTGTCGGCGCAATACGAGCACACGATCGGCGTGACGGAGAGCGGCTGCGAGATCTTCACGCTGTCGCCCAAGGGGCTCGACCGCCCCGGACTTGCCTGAGGGTATGTTGAGATTCAGGTGAGGACGGCCTGCAAATGGCGGCTTTCTGCGCTTCCGGTGCTCGCGTACCTGAACGTACGCTCCGCTCCGGTTCTCGAAACCCACCATTTTCGGCTCGCCCTGACCTGAATCTCAAAACACCCGATGCCACGCCTATTCCGGCGGAAATCGGTTCGAAAGGTCTGCAACTTTTCGGGATCATGCTCTAGTATCGCGTGAAGCGGCTTCGGCCGGTGCGGGGGCGCGGGCATATGGGGACAGATCACGAAGACGAACGCGGCTTCTTCCTGGCCGAGCAGGCGTCAGCGCCCTTGCGCAAGGCAGCAGCGGCGCAGGAAAAGCCGCATCATCTCGGCCATCGCCAGCGGCTTCGCGAACGGTTTCGCACAGCGGGCGCTGCCGCGCTCTCCGACTATGAAATCCTCGAACTGCTGCTGTTTCGCTCCATTCCGCGAGCCGACACCAAGACCCGCGCAAAGATGCTGCTGAAGCGCTTCGGCTCGCTGGCCGAAGTGCTCGGCGCGCCGGAACGGCTGCTGCGCGAGGTCGACGATATCGGCGAGAGCGCGGCGCTCGACCTGAAGATCGTCGCAGCCGCGGCACTCCGCATGGCGCGTGGCGAAATTGCCGGCCGCGAGGTGCTGTCGTCGTGGAACCAGGTGATCGACTATTGCCGCGCGGCGATGGCGTTCGAGGAACGCGAGCAGTTCCGCATCCTGTTCCTCGACAAGAAGAACGCGCTGATCGCCGATGAATTGCAGCAGACCGGCACCGTCGACCACACCCCGGTCTATCCCCGCGAGGTGGTGCGGCGCGCGCTCGAACTGTCGGCCACGGCGCTCATTCTGGTACACAACCATCCCACTTACCCTCTAGGATCACGCTGGATCACGCTCAATACTGCTGAATCAATGAGTTTTTTGGGCTTGCGTACTGGGGGCGGCATTTTGCATATTGGGGGCGGTTCTTGCCGATCGGAGGCCTAACCGCCACCAATCCACGAGGGCTTACCGTCCCCAGATTTGCGCGAGCTTTGCCCATGCCCAGCCTCACCGATGGAGCCATCCGCCAAGCCATCAAGCGGGTTGAGAAATCCGGCAAGCAGGTGAGCCTCACCGACGGTGAAGGCCGCGGCACCGGCCGGTTGGTCCTGGTGCTGAAACCAATGCCGAAGCGGGTCACCGCCGAATGGATGGCGCAGCAGTGGCGCGATGGAAAGCGGACCAAGAAGAAGCTCGGCAACTATCCCTCGATGTCCCTCGCCCAGGCCCGCGAGGTGTTCAAGCGCGACTACGCCAATCTCATCCAGAAGGGTCGCAGCATCAAGATCGCGAGCGACACTAGGCCGGGAACTATCGCTGATTTGTTCGAGGCTTATGTCCAGTCGTTAAAGGACAACGGCAGGCCCTCGTGGAAGGAGGTCGAGAAGGGCCTCAACACGGTTGCCGACACACTGGGGCGCAACCGCCCTGCCCGCGAGATCGAGCCTGATGAGGTGGTCGATATCATCCGCCCGATCTATGAGCGCGGCGCCCGCGCCATGGCCGACCATGTCCGCGGCTATATCCGCGCCGCCTACAGCTGGGGCATGAAGTCGGAGCACGACTACCGCACCAGCTCCCCTCGCCGCTTCAACCTCGTCTACAACCCCGCAGCCGGCATTCCGACCGAGCCGAAGAACGTCGGCACCCGCTGGCTCGACGAGGACGAGTTCGTGCGGCTCTACCGCTGGCTGGAACGTCCCGATGCCCCGGTGCATCCACCCTATACCCGCGCCGTGTGCCTGCTGATGCTGACGGGCCAGCGGGTCGAGGAAATCGCCCGTCTCCATGTCGATCAGTGGGATGCGGCCGAGAGGATTATCGACTGGTCGAAGACCAAGAATATGCGCCCGCATGCGATCCCGGTGCCGTCGCTGGCGGCAGAGCTGATCGCGTTGATCAAGCCGAACAAGCACGGCTGGTTCTTCCCGTCGGCGACGGACCCGTCCAAGCCGGTCAGCCACGCCACGCTCTACAGCTTCATCTGGCGGCAGCGCGAGCGCAATGTCATTCCGATTGTCACCAACCGCGATCTGCGGCGCACCTGGAAGACGCTCGCCGGCAAGGCGGGCGTGTCGAAGGAGATCCGCGACCGCATCCAGAACCATGCCCTGCACGATGTCAGCTCGAAGAGCTATGACCGCTGGAACTACATGCCTGAAAAGCACGAAGGTATGGAGAAATGGGATCAGTTCGTCAGGGCGATGCTCAGCAGGAACCGAGGCAAGAAGGCCGCCTAGGGATCACATACGGCTGGGCTTCAAACGCGAAAAACCTTCACCTGACCGGACCTTCCGGCCGCCAATGGGCGTCTCAGAAGCGGACGTCCAGCCGAGCCAGCGCCCATGACCCTTACCGGCCCTCGGTTCAGACGGAGGATCAAGATTGCAACAGCTGTTGCGGCGTAGCTAGCCGGAGCAGTGATCGTTGCTTGCTTGTTCCGCCGTCGCTGTGGATTCGTGATAAGATGCCCATCCAATTGGTAAGGACCGGCTCGGTGCCATTTAGACATAGTCAGATGGTGAACTGCACCGGCCTCCATTGATGACGGAAGGGAGGTAGGCACATGAATCGCGAACGCATCGAGGAAACCGTACGTTTGTGGCAAGCAGAACCCGACAAAGCAAAAGGCAAGCCGGCGGTGAAGGCGCGTGCCGAAGGTAGTCAAGCTGCGATGGAACACGGCTCCTTTTCTTGGCGTACCGACCTACCAGCGCCGCTCGGGGGCGCGAATGAAGCGCCGAGTCCGACCGCGCTATTGTTGAGCGCCCTAGCCGGTTGCGCGGTCGTCTTCATTCGCGACACGCTGGCACCGCAGCTTGGTGTCCGCGTTGACGCAATCGAGGCCACGGCGCAGTGCGATACCGACGCGCGAGGGCTGCTCGGGATGGGCGATGTTGCGCCCGATCTCCGCAACATCGCCTTGTCCATCGTAGTCCAGTCGTCGGAGAATGAAGATGCGATCCGCAAGGTTTACGAGGTCTGGCAGGAGCGCTGCCCCGTCTATCTCGCACTGACCAAGGCGCTCCCGGTAGCCTCCTCGCTCGAGATCAAGCGGGCGTAAGTCGTCCACCGCGCGTCCTGAGTAATACAGAGGGCGCCGCCGTCGGACGCGCGGTGTGGACGCGGATTGAGAGTTTGCGGTGGTCATTGCCGCGCGCCAGACGTGCCCGTACTTCGAAGCTAGAAACCGGCGGTCTCGCGCACCTCGATCGCCCCCATCCGAGCGAGCGAGTCCCGCTCCGCGATCTCCATCGCCTCCGCAAGGTTCTTCGCTTCGATGAGCAGGAAGCCACCCAGATGCTCCTTGGTCTCTGCGAAGGGCCCGTCGGTCCAACTCGCCTTGCCGGCACGAACGCGCAATGTCTTTGCGGTCTTTGGATCGGCAAGAGCGTTGGAGGCGAGATAGTGGCCTGATCGCTTGAGCTCTTCATTGGAAGCCAGGGACTCCCGGTCGATCTCGGCCCATTGCTCCTTGCTGGCGGCGTCAGCAAGGTTTTGATCGATGTAGAAGAGACAAAGGTAGCGCATCCGGGCCCTCCATGGTGCCGTCGATGTTAGTCGGAAGTGGCGGCCGCGATTCGACAATGAGCGGAAGAATCCTGCCAGTTCCGCTTAAGGGAAGTTGTCGGCGATAATCTACCGGCGCGGATCGGTCAATCCAGCCAAGCGAATCCTCTCCATTCGTCGGTGTCGAAGAGCTTGGCTTGGAAGAGGCGCAGAAACTCCTCCGAAACACCCTGACCAAACACCGACACGTCGTCCGTGGTCACGGTCACCTGCATCGAACAGCTTTCGAATCGGATGCGCAGCTGGCGACTGAACCGTCCCGAGCATGACGTTTGATGTCGGGCAATGTTCAGCCGAATAGTTGGCCAGGAAACGCATCACCGGTTCAGATTGTGCGGCCGCTAAACCGTGCCGGACCCCATCGATCTCCCGTGGAGCCTCCAGGCTACCCGTCCTCAGTGCGTCCATAAATGAAGTCATTGTCGCCGCGATATTGGTTCGACTATCGATGCCGAGTCCAGCCACCCAAAGGAAGTTTTACCTCAACTTGCCGCCGCGCTGACATTGGTCGGCTCGCTAAATTCGCCGCCACTCCTACATCGCGTTGCGGGACATGAAGTTGCTGGATCGCCCTTCGCTGTAGACATTGGTTCCGAGTTCACACCCCGGCGGTCAACCCACTTTGCGCGAGGACGTCCCTGAAGGCATGGTCGCCCTAGCTAAACGTCTGTTGGGGCGGATGCGAAGCGTTCTTGATGATAGGCGTCTACCCCCAACCTTACGACAGCTGTTGCTTCGGCCAGCACCTGACCGTGCGCAACGCCGGGTGCGATCGAACCCGAACGAACAAAATTCGAAGACAAAGGAAACAAATTGGCAATGAGAGACCCAATCTCGCCAGCCGACTTTATTGAAACCGGCTCATCCATCCAAGCCCATCCTCGGTCCACCCCCACGGCTTGTATTCGGCGCCAAACGGGCCGTGATAGCCGGCGTCGACGATGGCCGGCAGAAGCCAAGCGAAGTCGACTTCGCCATGATCGGGTTCCTGCCGATCCGGCACGGCGGCGAACTGAACGTGGCCGATGAACGGCAGGTGGGCGCGGATGCGGTTGAGGAGGTCGCCGCCCATGATTTGCATGTGATAGCAGTCGAACATGATGTGAACATTGACGTCGCCGACCGCCTCGATGATCCGCGCCGCCTTGTCGAGGTCGCTCAGGAAGTAGCCGGGAACGTCGCGCAGATTGAGCGGCTCGATCAGGATGCCGATGCCGTGGTCGCGCGCTTGCGCTGCGGCGTAAGCGAGATTGGCGGCGAAGGTACCCTCGGCCACGGCGCCCTCGGCGCGGCCAGCCATGACGTGGACGTTGCGGCACTTGATGGCCTGGGCATAGGTCAGGGCTTGGTCGATCGCGGCGCGGGCGTCGGCTTCGCGGCCGGGCACGGCTGCAAGGCCGAATTCACCATTGGCGATTTTGCCGCACACGGTGTTGAGGCCGAGGACGGGAAGGCCCGTCATATCGAGCGCGGCACGCAGTTCGCTGGGTTCGGTAGCATAGGGCCAATGAAGCTCGACGGCGGCAAAGCCCGCATCGTGCGCGGCATGAATGGCGCGCGGCAGATCCCTGTCGGAAAAAAGAAAACCGAGATTTGCGGAAAGCTTCACGGCGGTCATTTCAATCCCATTCGACATCGAAATGGTCGACAATGTCGCGGATTTGTGCGGAGTCGAGCATGCGCGGTTTGAGACCGCGGGTGAGAAGTGCGAGGCGGGCGGTCTCCTCCAACTCTTCGGTGGCATAGACTGCCGCTTCCAGATCCTTCGCCGCGACGACGGGGCCGTGACTGGCGAGCAGAACGGCGCTGCGCCGGCCGGCGAGGCCGCGGATGGCATCCCCCATCGCCGCATCGCCCGGCCTGAAGAAGGGCAACAGCTTCACCTTGCCGAGCCGCATAATCGAGTAGGCCATCAGCGGCGGCAGCACATTGTCGGGATCGGTGTCGGGCAGCATCGAGAGCGCGACGGAATGCGTCGAATGGAGATGAACGACCGCGCCGGTCTTGGCGCCGCGCGTCTCGTAGAACGCGCTGTGGAGCGGCATCTCCTTGGTCGGGGCGTCGCCACCAATCAGCCGCCCGGCGGCATCGAAGCGCGACAGCCGCGACGGATCAAGCCTTCCGAAGGAACTGCCGGTTGGGGTTACGAGCAGCCCGCCATCCTCCAGGCGCATCGAAATATTGCCGGAAGCGCCGCCAGTAAGGCCCCTGTCGAACATGGAGCGGGCGAACTCGCAGATATTTTCCCGAGCGTGGCTCTCGCTGCTCATGTGTTTGCTCCGAGGGCGTTGACGGCTTTTGCGAAAAAATCTGGCTCGCCGAAATTCCCGGATTTCAGCGCAACGGCAAGATTGCGTCCAGTGGCGCACATGGCGGGGACGCCGGGGTCGATCTCGGGCCCGATCTGGAGCTCTTCGAGCCCAAGCCCGCGCACCACTGCGCCGGAGGTCTCGCCGCCGGCCGACACAATGCGGCCGAAACCGGCCGCGGCCAGCCGGCCGGCAAGCGACGCGAAGAGATCCTCGATGGCGCGTGCAAGAACTTCAGCGCCGTAGAGCGTCTGTGCGGCGCCTACCGTGCCTGGATCAGCGGACGAATAGATGAGGGGTGCCGCATTGCCATGGCCCTTCACCCAGTCGAGAACCCGGTCAGCGTCGGTTCCGCCTCGCATGACGGCATTAGCGGTGATCTCGAACGACGGATGATCGGTCCGGTATCGTTCGACCTGTTCGCGGGTTGCCCTGGAGCAGGAGCCGGACAGGACGACGGCGGGCCCCTTCACGCCGCGCCAGGAATCGGGGCCTTCAGCAATGAGGCCCCTGGAGCGGAAGTTCTCCGGCAGCCCTGTCGCTATGCCGGAGCCACCCGTCACGAGTGGCAGGTCGGCGGCAGCCGCGCCGATCGCAATCAGGTCCGTATCGTCTAGCGCGTCGACGACGATCAGGCGACGACCGGCAGCCTCTTCGCGTGTCAGCGCCTCGCCGATGCTCGCGGGTCCTTTGACAACGTCGCGGTAGGCGACATGGCCGACGGTGCCTTTCGTCTGGCGCGCGAGCCAGCGGCGAATGTCGGGATCCGTCATCGGAGTCAGCGGGTGGTTCGCCATGCCGGATTCGTTGAGCAGCCGGTCTTCGACGAAGAGATGACCTTGATAGAGCGTGCGGCCGGTCGCCGGAAAGACCGGACATACGATAACCTTGCTCGCGCCGAGCCTGTCGGCGAGAGCATCGGCAACCGGGCCGATATTGCCGGCGGGTGTGGAATCGAAGGTCGAGCAATATTTGAAGAGGAACTGCCGGCACCCCTGCTGCTCGAGCCATTCGAGAGCCGCCAGCGACTGCTCGACCGCCTCGGCGGTGGGCAGGCTGCGCGTCTTCAGCGCGACGACGCCAGCCTCCACATCGGGACGCGCGTCGCCATGCGGAACCCCACAATATTGCGTCACCTTCATGCCACCCTTGACCAGCGTGTTCGCAAGGTCCGAGGAACCGGTGAAATCATCGCCTATGCAGCCGAGCAGCACTGTCAGCTTCCTCCTGTGCGCCCTCGGGCCGCTTCCGGCAGGACGATTCCACCCTCTTCGGCGTACATCTTTGCGACAGCAACGTCCCCGGCGCTGCCGTAACCCGCCTCCCGGGCCGCCTGGAACCGTTCGAAGGCGGCATCCGCGAGCCTGACCGACATGCCGGATGCAGCGGCGATCTGCCGGACGATGCCGAGATCCTTGACGAAGATGTCGACTGCCGAATGCGGCCGATAGTCACCGTCGGCGATGTAGGGCCCGCGGTTCTGGAACATCCAGGAAGACCCGGCGGAGCGGGTGATGACTTCGATCATGCGATGCGGATCGATGCCCTGGCCGATGCCGAAGCACATGGCTTCGGCCGTCGCAAGCACATGGATACCTGCCAGGAGCTGGTTGACGATCTTCATGGCGGAGCCGGCCCCGGCGCGATCGCCGAGTTCGAAGACGGTCTCTGCCATCGCATCGAGAGCTGCGCCGGCCATGGCGAAGGCGTCAGGGTGCCCGGAAGCCATGATTGACAACTTTCCCTCGGCGGCGCGCGCGGAGCCGCCAGAGATCGGCGCGTCGAGATAGAGGACGTTCCTCGCCTGAAGCCTGCTCTCGAAGTCGACCGCGTGTTCAGGCGCGAAGGTGGCGCAGGAGACAACAACCGCGCCGTTGGGCAGACGATCGGCGATGCCGCCTTCGCCGAAAAGAACGTCCTCGGTCTGCCTCGCGTTCACCACCACCAGGATGGCGATGTCGGCGGTCGCCGCCGCCTCGGCGCGGCTGCTTCCCAAGCCGCCGACTTCAACGAAGCGGGCGGTGACAGCGGCGTCGATGTCGATGCCGCATACGGCATGTCCCGCGCGCAGCAGCGAACGCCCCATGCCGAAACCCATGGCGCCGAGGCCGATCAGCAGCACGTTGCTCATGAGGCCTGCGCTCCCGCTTGCTCGTCGGCAAGATATGCTTTGAGGATCGCCTCGAAGGAGGCATCCGGCTCAAACCCGCGTTCCAGCGCGCCGCTGGCGTCGAAGGGTGTCGATTCGCTCACGTCGATCGTTCTCCAAGGTTCCGGGTTCCGCCGTGGTGGCGGCGTTCCTCGACAGCGTCAAATGCAGCGGCCGCCATCGACCTCGAGCAGCACGCCGGTGATGAATTCTGCCTCGTCGGAGGCGAGAAAGCCGCAGGCCTTGGCGATGTCAAGTGGTCGCGACAGCCGGCCGAGCGGAATGCCGGCGATGATCTTCGCTCGCGTCTCCGGCGTGTCGGCGCCGGGCAGGAATTCGCTCGTCAGCCCGGTCTCGCCCATGACAGGATTGATGCCGCAAACGCGGATTTTCTTTTCCGCCAGTTCAATCGCCATGGATTTGGTGATGGCGATCGCCGCCCCTTTTGATCCGTTGTACCAGACGAGACCTGGCCGCGGCCGGACGCCGGCCGTCGAGGCGATGTTGATGATGACGCCGCCGCCGTTCTTCTCGAGCACCGGCACGCCGTGAATGGCGGCGTGGTAGATCGACTTGACGTTCACGGCATAGACCTTGTCGAAGGTCGCTTCGTCGACCAGCACCATCGACTGGTTCTTGTGGGTCGTGCCGGCATTGTTGACGATGATGTCGAGCTTGCCGAAGCGCGAGATCGCGGCAGCGATCATCGCCTTGGTCTGATCGCTGCTGGTCACGTCGGCGGCGAAGGCGGAGGCCTGTTCACCAATATCGGCGGCGACCTTCTCGGCGGCATCGGCGCGGATATCGACGACCAGCACCCTGGCACCCTGCTCGGCGAAGTAATGCGCGATGCCTTCGCCATAGCCGCCACCGGCTCCGGTGACGAGGGCGACCTTGTCCTTGAGTTTCATACACGCTTCCCTTGCAGCAACAATTAAGACTCCGGAATGTCGGCTACCGGTAGAGTAACTCGACCAGACCCAGCGAAATGAACGGCACGTAGGTCACCAACAGGACGCAACCCATCACCACTGCCACCATCGGCACCAGTGGCGGGATGATCCTCTGGAGAGATATGTTTGCGACCGCGCAGGCTGCAAACAGGTTGACCCCGACCGGCGGAGTGATCATGCCGAGCGCCAGGTTGACGACGATGATCAGGCCAAATTGAACCGGATCGACGCCATAGGCGATGGCGATCGGCGTCAATAGCGGCGCTAGAACGAGGATCGCCGCGGATGTCTCGATGAACATGCCTACCCCGAACAAAAAGATGTTCACCGCCAGAAGGAACCCGTATTTGGACGTAAACACCTCCTGCACCCATTCGGTGATGATCACCGGCAGCCCGCTGCGGGTGACGAGGAAGGAAAACAATCCGGCGCCGGCGATGATGATCATGATCACGGTGCTGGAGACGACGGAATTCTTGAATGCCGCGTGAATTTCGCGCAAGCCCATGGCGCGATAGACGAAGACGCCGACGACAAGCGCGTAGACCACCGCGACTGCCGAGGCTTCGGTGGGCGTGAAAATCCCGCCATAGATGCCGCCAAGCACGATGAACGGCATCATCAGCGCCCAAAAGGACCGCAGCAGAGCCGTGAAGAACGGCAGGCTGCCGTCGTCGTCGCTCTTGCCGTAGCCTTTGATGCGGCACAGGATGATTAGATATGTGAACAGACCCGCGGCGACGAGTATGCCGGGCCCGACACCGGCCAGGAACAGTTGACCGATCGAGGTCTCCGTTGCCACGCCATAGAGAATGAGCGGGATCGAGGGCGGTATCAGAACCCCCAGTTCGGCGGATGCGGCCTGGATCGCCGCAGCGGTTCCGACCGGATAGCCGTGGCGCACCATGGCCGGGATCAGAATGACGCCGATCGCAAAGGTGGTGGCGACGGAGGATCCGGACACGGAGGCAAAGATCATGCAGGTGATGACGCAGGTGCAGGCGAGGCCGCCCTGGATGCCGCCGACCATGGATTTTGCGAGGTCGACGAGGCGCTCTGAAATACCGCCCGCCGCCATCAGGTTGCCCGAGAGAATGAACAGCGGCACTGCCAGCAGCGGAAACGAATCGAGGCTGGTGAAAACCCGTTGCGCCACAAGAAGTAGCGGCGCGGTTGAATACAAGTGTATGCCAAAGGCGCTGGCGAGAACCAACGAGACGCCGATCGGCACCGCGAGGCTGAAGAGGATCAGCAGGGAAAATGCGAGCGCGGCGTTCATGTCTGTTTGCTGATTTCTTTGAGGCCCCCTTCGCGTCCTGCATCCGGATCGTGGAGAACCTCGACGAGCCTGCCGATCACGCCGAACACCGCAAAGGCGGCCCCCACTGGCAGGGCTGCGTAGACCCAGGCGATCGTGATCTGCAGTCCTGCCAGATGCTGACCACGGACCCGCATCGTCATCCCGGCGCCATACCAGATGAGAAGGGCGAGAAAGACTAGCGAGGCAAACGCGACGACGCAGTAAAGCGGCTTGCGGATGCGGGGGGGAGAAATATCGAGAAGAAAGTCGACGGCAATCATCGCTCCTTGCCGAAATGCGGCTGCAAGGCCAAGAAAAACCATCCATATCATCGCAGACCGGGAAGCCAGCTCCGACCAGACAGAAGGATGACCGATCACGAAGCGGGTCACCACCTGGTAGAAGGCAAGGGCGACCACCGCGGCCATGGCAATTACGGCGAGTTCGAGCGCCGTGCGCGTAAGGCGCGCCTCCAAAGTATGAAACCATTGCATGTGCGAACGCTCCGCCCAGGGCGGTCCCTGGAACCACCCTGCTTTGCTGCGTTGAGAGGTTACTTCTGCGCGTCTTGGATGCGGGTCAGCATGTCGTCGCCATGCTTGGCAATGAACGTCTTATAGGCCGGACCAACCGCCTCGCGGAATGCATCGACGTCAACTTTTTCGATGACTTCCATTCCGTGTCCGCGAAGCTTGTCCACGCCGCCGGCTTCATCTTCTTCGACCTTCTTGCGGGTGGCCGCCACCGCGACATCGGCGGCTTCCTCAAACCAGCCCTTCTCTTCTTCCGACAGCGTTTCCCAAAGGCTCGGCGACGCGAGAATAATCCCCGGCGAGTAGACGTGGCCAGTGAGCGTCAGGTGGTCCTGCACTTCCCACATATTGGCCGAGGTGATGACGGGAATCGGATTTTCCTGTCCATCGATGACCTGCTGTTGCAGGGCTGCGAAGACCTCAGGAAAGGCCATTGGCGTGGGCGATGCGCCGGCAGCCGTGAACGCCTCGATATGCACCGCGTTCTCCATCGTCCTGATCTTCAGGCCTTGAAGATCAGCAGGCGTGTTGATGGCGTGCTTGGAGTTGGTGATGTGACGGAAGCCGTTCTCGCTCCACGCCAGCGCCACAAGATTGTTTTCGCTGACCTTGGCCAGGAGCTCGTCGCCGATCTCGCCATCGAGGATCGAGCGCGCCGCCTCATAATCCTTGAACAGGAATGGCAGATCGAGCACCAGCGTCTCAGGCGCGAAATTGCCCAGCGGGCCAGTCGATGAGATGACGAGCTCGATCGAGCCGATCTGCAGCCCCTCGATCAGGTCGCGCTCGCCGCCGAGCGCGCCTGCCGCTTGCTCACGGACTTCGAATTTGCCGTCACTGAGTTCGGAAATCTTTTTCGCGAATGCCTGGACGCCCATGCTGTAGTGCGAATTTTGCGCCGTGGTGTGACCGAAATTGAGGACGGTCTGCGCCATGGCGCTGCCGGCGAGCGACACCGACAAAGCCAATACGGAAACTGCGACTATGCTGCGAAAACGAAACATCTGGTTCTCCTCCCTGGATTCTTTTTTGCAACCGGATGTGACTTTGGCGTCAACCGACAATTCAGTCAACTTGTTTTACAACTTTGGGCGCGATAGATTCAGGCGGCTGCGAGCGCGTTTTGCGGGAGCGATGGCAATTTCCCGCGGTGCGCGAAGTGTCGGTTTTCCACCGCGGCACGGACAGCCAGGTCGCCTGTTGGGAGAACGCACCATGGACAAACCCGGGAAGACTGCAAAGCCGGATTTCGTGTTCACCGATCTTCAGGGCAACAGGACTGAACGGCTCGCTGACAAGGTCTACGAAAACCTGTTCCATGCGATCGTCACCGGCATGATCGTTGCCGGCACCCGTCTTCCGTCCGAGAACCAGTTGGCGCAGGAGTTCGACGTCTCGCGGCCGGTGCTTCGCGAGGCGCTCGATAGATTGCGGGCCGACGGGCTGGTCGCCTCGGTTCGCGGGTCGGGCAATTATGTCCAGAATGCCGTTGGCGCCAAGGCGCCGGGGAGGGAAGGCGAAGGCGTCGACCGGGATGCGCTCGAGCGCATCGGCGACCTTCTGAACGGGATCGAGCTTCGGCTCATTGTCGAACCCGAGGCCGCCTTTCTTGCGGCCAAACGGCGCGGGCCGTCGGATGTCGAACGCATGCGCGCCGCCCTCGACCGCTTCTCCGATGCGGTCAGGCAGAACGCGATCCTTCATCACCACGACTATGCGTTCCACGAAGCGGTTGCCGCGGCGACCTCCAACCAGCGCATCGTGCACACGCTGAAGTCGCTCGAATACGACGTGACGCGCTCGGTCAGCCTGATGCGTTTTCTAGTTCAGTTCCAGCCGCTTGTCCGGATCGATGCGGTACAGGTCGAGCACGAGGAAATCTTCGCCCATATCGAGGCCGGCGCTGCGACCGATGCCAAGCGCGCCATGCGCAACCACATCGAACATGCACGTATCCGCATGTTGAGCAGCCGGCCCGGTTTCTGACTCCCAAGCCATAGCCGTCGGGCCTCGCCAGCGGCCTTCTCGACCTACCCGTGCTTGAGGACGACGGTTTTGATGGTGGTGAAGCTGATCATGCCCTCGAAGGCTTTTTCACGCCCATAGCCGGAGCGTTTCATGCCGCCGAAAGGCAGTTCGATGCCGCCGCCGGCGCCGTAATTGTTGATGAAGACCTGACCCGCGTCGACGGCATTGGCGCAGCGCATCTGCCGGCCGCCATCCCTGGTCCAGACCGAAGCCGTCAGTCCATAGGGCGTGGCGTTCGCCAGGCGGATGGCGTCCTTCTCGTCGTTGAACGGAAACGCAGCGAGCACCGGACCGAACACTTCGTCCCGGGCGAGCCGGCTTTCGGGCGCAGCGCCGTCGAGCAGCAGCGGCGGGTAGTAGAAGCCGCCCTCGGGCGCATCGGCGTCCATGGCTGCTTTGGCGACCACCCTGGCGCCGTCGGCGAGCGCCGCCTCCACCAGTTGCGTCACGCGCTGCAATTGCCGGGCGCTGACGATCGGGCCGCAATCAAGATCGTCGGCCCCTGCCCCGGTCTTCAATTTGGAGAACCGCTCGGCGAGCCGGGCGAGCACGTCGTCGTAAATCGCCCGTTCGATCAGCACCCGGCTCCCCGCAGCGCAGGTCTGACCCGCGTTCTGGACGATGGCGTTGACGATGACCGGCAAGGCCTCATCGAGATCGGCGTCGGCAAAGATCACCTGCGGCGATTTTCCACCGAGTTCGAGAGTGACCGGCACGTGGTTCTCCGCCGCGGCCCTGGCTACCGCCGTACCGGTCTGCGGCGAGCCGGTGAACGAGATGTGGTTGATGCCGGTATGAGCTGCCAGCGCAACGCCGGCCTCGCTTCCGAGCCCGCAGACGATATTGAGCGCACCCGCCGGCAGTCCGGCCTCGACCGCAAGTTCGCTGAACATCAGCGGCGTCAGGCACGCGTCTTCGGCAGGCTTGACGACGCAGGCATTGCCGGCGGCGAGCGCGCCGCCGACCGAACGGCCGAAGATCTGTGCCGGGTAGTTCCAGGGAATGATGTGACCGGTCACGCCATGTGGGACCCGCAGCGCCATCACTGTCATTCCCTTGGTATAGGGAATGGTCTCGCCGTGCAGCTTGTCGGCCGCCGAGCCGTAATATTCGAAATAGCGTGCGGCCGCTGCGATATCGGCGCGCGCCTGCTTCATCGGCTTTCCCGTGTCGCGGCATTCGAGTTCGGCAAGCTTGCCGGCGTTTTCGGTGACCCGTGTGCCGAGGCGCATCAGGATCCGGCCGCGCTCGAGCGCGGTCTTCTCGCCCCAGCCGCCTTCGAACGCTGCGCGTGCCGCGCTGACCGCCTTGTCCACTTCAGCCTGGCCGCCCCGCGGCAGGCGGGCAAAGATCTTGCCTGTGGAGGGATCGAGAACGTCTATCCCGCCGCTTTCGGCGCGATCGACGACGCGGCCGCCAATGAAGTGGCCAAAGGCGGTGATGGAAGTCTGGTCGAGCATGACGAATTCCCTCTGGTTCGCGTTTGTCCCTGCACGGCCTATGCCAGCGCCTCGGCGATCGCCTTGCCGGCCTCTACCGTGGCTGCGTTGCCGCCGAGGTCGCGCGTCCGCGGTCCGTTGCCGCCGATCACGGATTCGATTGCCGTTTCGATGGCCTTGGCTGCTTCCAGTTCGCCGAGATGTTCGAGCATCATCGCCGCCGCCCAGATCTGGCCGATCGGATTTGCGATGCCCTGTCCGGCAATGTCCGGAGCGGAGCCATGGACGGGCTCGAACATGGACGGGTTGGTTCGTGACGGGTCGATATTGCCCGACGGCGCAATGCCGATGCTGCCGGCCACGGCGGGGCCAAGATCCGACAGGATGTCGCCGAACAGGTTGGAGCCGACGACCACGTCGAACCAGTCGGGATGGACGACAAAATGCGCCGTCAGGATATCGATGTGGAACTTGTCATGGGCGACATCGGGATATTCCCTGGCGATCGCGGCGAAGCGGGCGTCCCAATAGGGCATGGCGATCTTGATGCCGTTCGACTTCGTGGCCAGCGACACCTTCTTGCGGCGCGTGCGCGCCAGGTCGAACGCGTACCGCAGGATCCGGTCGATCGCCCGCTTGGAAAACACCGATTCCTGGATCACCATCTCCTCGGAAGTGCCCTCGTACAAGAGGCCGCCGGCGGCGGAATATTCGCCTTCGGAATTCTCTCGCACGATCACGAAATCGATGTCCTTGGCCGTGCGTCCGGCCAGCGGCGAGACAATGCCCTTGAGCAGCCGCGCCGGCCGCAGCGCCACGTAAAGGCCGAGTTCGCGCCGCAGCTTCAGGATCAGGTCCCACGTGGAGATGTGATCGGGCACGGTGGGCCAGCCGACAGCGCCGAGGAATATGGCATCGGCGCCGCGCACCTGCTCGACGCCATCCTCCGGCATCATCCGGCCGTGCCTGGCGTAGTAATCGCAGTTCCAATCGAATTCGGTCCAATCGACCGAGAAGCCGAAACGCCTGGCCGCAGCCTCGACGACCCGCTGACCCTCGGGCACCACCTCCTTGCCGATGCCGTCGCCCGCGATGACGGCGATCTTGTAATTCTTCCCCATTCGTCTCTCCAGTAGGCGTCTCGGCGCTCTGAGCAACCCTTGCATTAGTAAATTTCACTTACAACTTTAGCGTCGCCGTCGGATGCCGGTACTGTGTGTCGGACCGGTCGAGATGACTGCCCATCGCGTCGGCGGCGCCCCCCGCGTCGGCCTCGGCAAGGCGGTCGACGATGACGGCGTGTTCGGCCAGCGTCTTTTCCTCGGCACCGCTCCAGATCAGTAGTTCGACATGGTAGTTGAACAGCCAGTTGAGCATGGCGTCGGAGACGGCCACGAAGATCGGATTGCAGGACAGCGCGGCGATCTTGCGGTGAAACCCGATGTCGGCCGAAATGAAGGCCTCCGCCGAGCCGAGGCTCTCGCGCTGGCGCTCAATGAGATCGCGCAGTTCGGCGATATCGTCGGGCTTGGCGTTGGCGGCCGCCATCTGCACCATGCCGATCTCGAAGAAGCGCCGCGCCTGCTTGAGATGCGCGAGATTATCGGGCGATGACGAAAGCAGCAGTCGGGCAACGCCATCGATCTGGCGGAATGCCGTTTCAGCCGACAGGGCACTGACACGTGCGCGCTCGCCATGGGAAATACCGATCAGCCCCATCGTATCGAGCGACTGCAACGCCTCGCGCACCGCCGGCCGGCCCACGCAGAACCGCTCCATCAAATCGCGCTCGGACGGCATCAACTCGCCCGGCTTCACCTCGCCGCGCATGATCATCTCAAGCAGCCGTTCGAGAACCTGATCGGAAAGCTTGCGGCGGACGATCCTTTCGCTGCCCGCTGTCTCCGCGCCGAGTTTTTGCATGTCGATACCTTGCGTGCTGCCTCCTCGGGCGGGCGGGAGCCCGTCAGGTAGGCCCCATTCCCGCGCCGGCATCCCGAGCATCATGTGATGGCGCGGATGCTCTCGGCAATCTCCTCCGGCTCGAATACACCCAGCCAGTCCTCGCGCATCAGCCGCGGCTTGCCATTGGCTATCGCCTTGTTGCAGGCGTCCGAAAACGCTCCTTGGACTTCTCCCATGACCACGGCGCCGAGAATGTTCAGGTGTCCAAGCAGGAAATCCCGGGCCGCGACGGGGTCGACGCCGCGGCGGACAACCTCGTCCATCGCCTCCTTCATCACCACGAGCAGCGTGGCGCAGACGGTTTCTGAAAGGCCGGGCTCCAGCAGCGCCATCTGTTCTACGGTGACGCGATGGGTGCGCAGGATGGGCTTGAAGATCGTCTTTGCGATCTCCTCGCCGACCGCGTAGTGCTCCTCTGGGCCCTGCATCAGCGCGCTGACGATGGCCTGCCTGGCGGCAACACCGCCGAAATAATCCCGCTTGGCCGCCATCTCGGTCTCGTCGTTGAAGATCGGCGGATGACAGGGATGGGATACGAAATAGGTGACGTCGTCACGCTGCGGAAAATGCCCAGCAAATGGGGCTGCCGCGTCGAGCGCCACGAAAATGGTCCCAGGCGCAACTTTTTCGACGATGTCGGCGGCGACCTTGCGAATCGCCGTGTCGGGTACAGCGAGAATCACAGCGCCGGCATCTTCTAGGGCCGCCTCGACCGTCACACAGTCTGCGCCGACCGCCTCCTTCAGCCGTTCCCGGCCCGCCTCGCTCACCTCCACATGCGCGACTTCGTATCTGGAAGCCTTCAGGTTCAGCGACAGGCGCACGCCCATTTTGCCGCCAGCTCCGATGAGAGCGATCTTCATGCCCAATGGTCTCCTCAAACTCGGCGGGACGATTGCAGCCACAGATTATATTGTCAACTGGTATGATGAGATGATAACTCCGCTGTAAAACAAGGGAGGGAGCGGCATGTCACGTCTGTTCGCGGAATATGAAATCGAGAGCCCCGTAGGCCTTGAACGCGCGGCTCAGGTTATTGCGGGCGAGCAATCCTGCGGCACCTTCATGCGGCTTACGGGCGAGACCGACGACCTGCGCAGCCGCGCTGGAGCTAAGGTCGAGCGCGTGATCGAGGAGAGCGTCCGAGATCGTCCGTCACTGCCATGCCGCAAGCAGGGCGCCAGCTACGCGCGCGGACGGATCCTGCTTTCCTGGCCGCTCGCCAATATGGGTCCGTCGCTCACCAACACACTCGCGACCGTTGCGGGCAACCTGTTCGAACTGGCGGAAATCTCCGCGCTGCGGCTGCTCGATGTCACTTTTCCCGGCGAATTCGCGCGCGCCTGTCCAGGTCCGGCCTTCGGCATCAAAGGCACGCAGGAGCTTGCCGGGGTCGAGGGGCGACCAATGATCGGAACGATAGTCAAGCCGAGCGTCGGTCTTTCGGCTGAAGAGACGGCGGCGCTCGTGCGCGAGCTTTGCGAGGGCGGCATCGATTTCATCAAGGATGATGAATTGCAGGCGAACGGGCCGCACTGTCCGCTTGCCGAGCGCGTCCCTGCCGTCATGGCAGTGATCAACGATCATGCTGCGCGCATGGGCCGCAAGGTGATGTATGCCTTCAATATCACAGATGAAGTTGATGAAATGAAACGCAATGCGGATATGGTGCTTGCGGCAGGTGGAACTTGTCTCATGGTCAGCCTGCACTCTGTCGGGCTCGCAGGTCTGGGCGCGATCCGGCGTCATGCAGAGTTGCCGCTGCATTGCCACCGCAATGGCTGGGGCCTCTTCCAGCGCTCGCCCGATATCGGCATCTCCTATCGCGCATGGCAAAAATTCTGGCGGCTCGCTGGCGCGGACCACCTTCACGTCAACGGGCTCGCCAACAAGTTCAGCGAAACCGATGCCTCGGTCATCGATTCGGCACGCGCCGTCTCGGCGCCGCTCTTTTGCGAGGGCCTGCCGGGATTCGAGGCGATGCCGGTCTTCTCCTCCGGCCAGACAGCCGTCCAGGTCGAACTGACCTACAAGGCGCTGGGAACGACCGACTTCATCTACTGCGCAGGCGGCGGCATCATGGGGCATCCGGAAGGCGTTTCGGGTGGGGTCGAGAGCCTGCGGCAAGCGGCCGAGGCGGCTGTCGCCGGCATCCCCCTCCATGATCATGCCCGGGACCATCCGGCACTGGCCGCGGCGCTCAGTGCCTTCGGGGACCGGCTCCCGTGAGCGAAGACCTTCTCCTCAGCTACTACGGCGACGACTTTACCGGCTCAACGGACGTGCTGGAAGTGTTGTCGGCCAACGGCGTTCCAACAGTGCTGTTCACCAGATTGCCCGAGGAGGCGGAGCGTGCGGCCTTCAGCGAATGCCGCGCCATAGGCTTGGCAGGCACAAGCCGCAGCCAGGCGCCGGATTGGATGGACGAGAATCTTCCGGGGGCGTTCGGCTGGCTGAAATCGCTGAAGGCCCGCCACTGTCACTACAAGGTATGCTCGACCTTCGACAGTTCGCCGAAGCAGGGTTCGATCGGGAGGGCGATGGAGATCGGCCTGCACATTTTCGATCAAAAGATGGCGGCGGTCGTTGTCGGGGCGCCGCAACTTCGGCGCTACACCGTCTTCGGCCATCTCTTTGCCGCCTTCCGCGATGAGGTCTATCGCATTGACCGGCACCCGGTGATGAGCCGCCATCCGGCGACGCCGATGGATGAATCTGATCTGCGGCGGCATCTGGCCGCGCAGACGGATTTGGACATTGGCCTGATCGACGGTTTTGGATTCCCAGCTGCGACCGGCGAGATGATGCTCGCCGCCCTTGCAGGGAATGGCAAGAGGGCTTGCTTGATCGACGTGCACGACCATGCCTCTCAGGCAAGCGCCGGAGCCCTGCTCGACAGCGGCGGCGATTGGCTTGGCCCATTCGTCGTGGGCTCATCCGGCGTCGAATATGCACTGATCGCTGCCTGGCGGTCGCGGGGGGCGCCTGACACCGGGACGGAGCATTTTGCGCCGCTGGCGGCACAGGAGCGCATTGCCATCGTCTCCGGAAGCTGCTCCCCGACCACGGAACGCCAGATTCGGTCCGCAGTCGAGGCCGGGTTCGTTTCGATCGACGTGGATTATGCGGCGCTGGCGGGCGGGGGCGACGGGCAGCGCGCGTTCGACGAGGCTCTTGCCCGCGCCAGCGCGGCGCTTCAGGACGGCCGGAGCCCGATTCTGCACACGGCCCTCGGTCCAGACACCGCGCTCGGCGTGGAAGGCGCATCAAACGACGCAGTCGGCCGCGCACTCGGCCGCTTGCTTCGCACGATCACTGAGCAGGCCGAACTTTCACGCGTCGTCGTCGCCGGGGGCGACACTTCAAGCCACGCGCTCTGCGAACTCGGCATTTTCGCCCTGACGCTTCGACATCCGATCCCGCAATCGCCGGGGTCTCCCGTCTGCACCGCCCATCGCGAGGCGGGCGCAGGCAGACTAGAGATCACACTGAAGGGCGGACAGATCGGCGGCGACGACTTTTTCGTCCGACTGCGTGACGGCACGGTGGCCTGAGGAGCAGCCACGGCTTGTGTGGGAGCTTGAAGAGGTCGAGACGTGGCTCGAACAATGCTGGCAGGGCATGCGAAGATCGCGCCTGGCCCGAACGTCCACCAGCGCAAGACGCGCCCAGTCAAACCTGGTGGCTTAACAAGTCTGGTTTTGGCCCCATAGCAGCCGTTGCTGGCTTGCATCAGGAAAGGGTGAACCCCCCCTGAACGGCCAGTTCAGCGAAGGTTCCGACGGTCTCTGCCAGGGTCGGGTCGTTCTCAAGCGGAACTGAATCCACTGCAAACCCAGGAGGAGCAAATGACTCCCAAGCTCATCATCACCAGCGCCGTTGCCGCGATCATCAGCTTCACCTCCATGCCAGCTATGGCCAACAGCATCTGGATCGAGCAGCACGGCTGGTCGCATTCGGTCGGCGGATCCCAGGACGGCCGCCGCAACGAGATCGGCGTATACCAGAATGGTGCCCGCAACAGCGCCATCGCCAAGCAGCGCGGCCGGGGCAACGTCGCCGCCGTCGGCCAGGAAGGCCGGCGCAACCGCGGCCAGGCCGAACAGCGCGGCCGCAACAACGCCGCCGGCATCGGCCAGTTCGGCTCCGGCCACAACAGCATCATGGTCCAGGACGGCAACGGCAACATTGCGGCCGGCGTTCAGGTCGGCCATGGCTGCGACGCGGCAACGTCGCAGTCCGGCCGCGGCAACGTCGCAGCGATCGTTCAGACCTGCCGCTGACCAACAGCCCGGATCGCACGCCGGCCGGGATTTTCTAAAGCCCGGCCGGCCCAATGCTCAGAGGAGATCATCATGTCGAAGCGAGTCACCCATACAGCCCTCGGCGTCACGCCCCTCATCGCCATGCTCGGCGTGGCCGCCGCACTTGCAGGCCAGGCCGCGTCCACCGACGGCCTGCTCGCCTGTGAGTTCCGCGCCGGTGCGGCGAACGGTATGACGACGATCGAGGGCATCGTTCACGCGACCGACGCGGTCGAGGGAAGCTACCGACTTTCCGTCGGCGGCGGCGGCGGCGCGGGAAGCGTCCGCATCAACCAGGCCGGCGCGTTCTACGCAACGCCGGACGCGCCCGCCACCCTCGGCCAAGTCATGCTGGACAGCGGCGGAACCTACGACGCCCGCCTCGAGGTCAGCGGCGCCGGCTCGACCGTCATCTGCGAAGAGCTGATCGGCGGCCGGATTTGACCATCTAAGCTCTGACCTTCGAAAAGGCGCCCGATTCGGGCGCCTTTTTCGTTCCGCCTGCTCCGCCGCTGTAGTCGGCCCTCGTTTCTAAACGAAATCTGAACACGCGGTTCTGGGCCGGTTCAGCCCGCCTGGTTCATGATCCACTCCAACGGTCGGGCGAGACCGGCTGTATCCGAGACACCAAGAAGGAGAACACCGATGACCCGCAAGCCCATCAAAAAACTCGCCGCCGGTCTCGTTGCGACGATCGTCGGACTGAGCGCGCTTTCAGCCCCCGCCGCTGCCGGCGGCTCGTTGAGCGTCCATGTTGCGCCCAGCAGCGCCGATTCCGGGCGCGCGCTGCTTACCGGCCTTCAACTCTACTTGTTCTACAACGCGATCAAGGGCGGCGCGAGCATCCGCCAGCGTGGCCACAACAATTCCGCCGGCATTGGTCAGAACGGCCGCGGCAACTTCGGTGTCGTGCATCAGGAAGGCAGTGGCCACCACGGCACGCTGCAGCAGAACGGCAACGGAAACGCCTATGGCCTGTTCCAATTCGGCCGTAACACCGACGGCCATGTGGTGCAAAACGGCTATGGCCGCGCCGGCGCGAGCTTCCAGATCGGCTGGTAGCGCGGGCGCGTTACCAATCCGTCTTCGACCGTTTCCAGGCAGGACGATCAGGCCATCGATATCCGACCACCCCTTCGCAAGGCCGGATGACACTCGTGTAGCGTTCCCAAACCTTCATTGTAGTCGGTCCGGTAGAGCGGAGTCTGGTGGGCCGCATCGATGAACACCGCCAGATCGGGACTGCCCGATCGTAGTTCTGCAAGGCATTTCGCGCGCTCGGCCGTTTCGGAGCGTCGGTCGCCCTCCGGCCATTCCAGAGCTAGTTGATGGTTCGTCGTGAGCGGTATTTTCCGCACGACTGCGTCCCTGTCCGGCGACAGGCAAACAACGGCGTAGCCCCCGGTTTTGTCCAGCACCATGACATTGAACAGCGCCTCCTGCATCACCGTCCGCTCGCCCATCAATCCTCCCGGTTCCAAGAGTACTGCATCAGGACTTCGGACCGCCAGCAACATCGACTTTTTCGCCGCAATCCGCCATGACAATCCTCCGCAGCGAACATTCACGCAAGGGCCTGAGTCGACGGAGGTCGTGTGAAATCGCGGCTGTATGATTGCCGATGACGCCCGCCGGCTTGCGCATTGGGCATAGCACACCGGCTTCCCCCAAACTGGAAGGGGCATCCTTCGGCACCGATGGAAGAGACACGGTGAGATCAGGTTCAGGCCATCTCCGCCTCATCAAGACAAAAGGGAGCCTCGAACATGCGAAGCTCCCTCCCTCAAGGTCAGGACGCGTTGAGATTGCGCGTCTGGCTGTATCAGCTAGCCCTCGCACTTCCACCACATGCGCGAGAAGTCATAGTCCCAACTCTGCATCGGAACCTCAGCATAGCCCCGCAGGCAAGAATGAGCCGCCATGCGCTTGAGCTGGGACAAGAGCGGGATCTCCGCGATCGTCTCGTGCATCCGCGCCTGGATGTCCTTGTAGAGCTTGTTGCGCTCGGCCTCGTCGACGGTCGCGCGTGACTTGTCGATCATAGCGTCGATCTCCGAATCCTGGACCCAGGACATGGACGACCAGGTGCCGGCCGCACGTGAATGGTACTGCACGAAGAACACTGAGTCGGGCGAGGGATAGGTCGGACCGTAGAAAACCTGCGAGGTATGCGGCGTCGTCTCGACCTTAGTGGCGAGTTCGGTAATACGGTTCCAGGGTTCCGGCTGAAGATCGACGGCAAAACCGATCGTTTCCAGCGTCGACTTGAACAGCAGGCCGATCTCCTCCTCGAACGGCGTGTTGGCGACGTAAGCATGGCTGAGACGGATCGGCTGCTCGCCGGCATATTTTGATTTCGCCACCTCTTCGGCCGCTTTCTCGAGGTTGTATTCCGGAGAAGGCAGGTCGTCGAGATGGGCTTCGGCGAAGAGCGGCGACAGGACGCCCTTCATCTCGCCGCCCGGATAGATCACTTCACGGATCGTCGCATAGTCCATCGCATAGGCGATGGCGCGGCGGATGTGCACGTCGTCGGTCGGTGCCAGCTGGTTGTTGACCTTGAGGTAGAATCCCGTCGCCGTTTCCGCCTCAATCAGCTTGTAGTTGTCGAGCTTTTCGATCGCCTCGTAGGTCTCGCTGCTCTGATACTGCGACGACATACCGAGCTCGCCACGCTGGGCGAGCGCGCGCACCGTCGCTTCATCGCGCGTCACGACGAAGCGAAGCTCGTCGATCGGGCGCTCGTTCGGCCATCCGGCGTGGTAGCCGTCATACCGCTGCAGGATCATTTCGGCGCCGCGCGTCCAGCCCGACAGATTGTATGGGCCCGCGCCCGCGCTGTTTTCGGCGAGGAAGTCCTCGCCCCATTCGTTGCCTTCTGCCGACACTACGTCGGAATTGACCACAAGGATCAGCGGCGTGACCGAAATGAACGGCGCGTAGACACGGTCGATCCTGATCTCCACCGTGTGCTCGTCGAGCGCCTTGACGTTGTCCGGCTGGACAAGATCGGAAAACAGATAGGCAGGGCCCTCGTTCAGCGCGAGCAAGCGCTGCATCGTATAGACCACGTCCTTGGCCTCGACCGGGCTGCTGTCCTGGAACGTCGCGCCTTGCTTGAGCCTGAAGGTATAGGTCCGGCTGTCTTCGGAAACCTCCCAGCTTTCGGCAAGCTGCGGCACTACCTCGCCCGCGCTGGTGACGGTGGTAAGGCCGTCATAGAGATTCACCGCCGCCATGTATTCCGTGTAGTCGGTCACCTTGGCCGGATCGACCGTACCGAAGATCTGGACAACATTGACGACGAGCGAGAGCTTGTCCTGCGCGACGGCGGGCGCCGTCAGTACAGTAGCCGCGGCAAGTGCCGCCGCCGTAAGGGCATGTCGCATGGTTTTCATTTTTCCGGTTCCTTCCTCTGGTTCCAATTCGGTTCTCGGTCCTTCTCAGCGGGACATCTGATGCAGCGGTGCGTAATCGTGTTCGTAGCCAAAGTAGCGCGGGCCAACGAGTTCCAGCCCCTCGGGCGTCCACCATTGCGGATCGCAGGCGAGGCCGATCGCGGTTACGGCGAGGCCGTAGCGAAGCTGCTCGGTGGTGACCGGCATGCCGCCATCCGCGTCAAGCGCGCAGATCAGATCAGGCGTGACGGCCAGCAATTCGTCCGCTTCGCTGCGGCAGATCAGGAACTCGTTCTGGAACTCGACCGTGAAGCTGCGTCCCTCGTCTTCGTCCATGCCCTTGAACTCGGCCTTACCGCGCGCGAAGCCGCCCACGGTTCGCCGGTCGATGTCGACCACGCGGCCGGTGAAGAGCCGCTTGCCGTCCAGTCGCTTCATCAGCGCTTCGGCGGGATTGCGGATTGCCTTGCGTTCCGACGTCATGATCTCGCCTATCGCTTTGATCAGCGACATGGAGCCGTGCAGGATGCCGCGCTTCATTTCGGCGCCGCTCATTGGATAGAGTGCGACAAGGGCGGCACCGCCCATCTCGACGGTCTGGCAGCGGGCCAGCCGCTCTGTCCATTTGTTCGAGATGGCGTTGATGACGGAGCTGTTGCCCTTGTCGTCCGCAAGCACCATCGGGGTGGCCGAAACGCCGTGGATCGTCATCGTCACCATTTGCAATTCCGGGAAGGCGCGCCCCATGCCGTCGCCGTCGATCAGCGGCAGGCCGGTGGCCGCGGCGACCGCGTAGGGAATGGTCGAGTTGAGCCCGCCCGCCTCGATGCAGATCAGCGCGTCGGCCTTGCGACCCAGAAACGCCTCGAGCTGGGCGAGCGCCTCTCGCGCCTCGTTGCCGTTTGGTAGCTTCTCGACCATCACGGTCGGCGCACCCATCATGCAGACGGGGATGCAAAGCGCGTCGTCGTCGAGTTCGTCGGCCGTGATGACCTTGACCGGCCCGTGCTGCGCGATCACCTGCTTGGCCATTAGCTTGCCGATATAGGGATCGCCGCCGCCGCCAGTGCCCAGGAACGCCCCGCCCAGCGCTATGGCGTCCATGTCGTCAGCCGTCACCGTGAATGAGGTCATGATGTGCCTCCCTCGCTGTCAATACTCATCGGCTTGAAGACCAGGTCGTCGAAGCCGAAACCCTTCGGCCCCACGACCTCCAGCGCTTCGGGGTTGCGCAGGAGCGGATGGCAGGGGATAGCCAGCACCGCCACCCGCTGCCCGTAGCGCAGCATCTCGGTCGAGATCGCCTCGCCGCTGTCGGCATCGAGAATTACGATCAGGTCGGGCACGATCACCTCAACCTCGCCATTGCGCGAGAAGATCAGAAACTCGTTCTGGATGTGGACCGAAGCCTCGTCGTCCTCATAGGCCTCGAAGCCCTTGATGATCGCCTCGCCGCGCACGAAGCCGCCGGCCAGATGCCGCTTGAGATCGGTGATCTTGCCGCGGAAGACGACATTGCCGTCCTCGCTTTTGCAAATCGCTTCGATGGGATCGCGGTGTGCGCGGCGCGCTTCCAGCACCGCGTCGCCGAGCGAAATCGCCTTGGAATACGAATTCGGTATGGCGAAGCGCTTGATGAACTCGCCCGACATCGGCGCGCTGGCCAGCGTCGAGGCGCCGCCCTGCGCGACCACGCAGGCCCTGGCCATGCGCTCGTGCCAGAGCTCCGAGATCGCGTGGTCGAAGATCACCACATTGCCGTGTGGGTCGCACATCACGCTCGGCGTCGAGCGATGGCCGTAGATGGCGTAGCTCGTCATCTGCATCTCGGGGAACGCGCGCCCCATGCCGTCGCAATCGACGACCGGCAGGCCGGCCATTGCCGCCGCGATCAGCGGTTCCATAGAGTTCTGGCCACCAATCTCCTCGCAGGCGATCGCGTCGACCTTGATGCCGAGGCGCTCCTCGAGAGCTCGCACGCAGCGCAGGCCTTCGCGGCCTTCCTTGATGCGCTCATGCGAGACGAGCGGTGCGCCTATGCCGCCCATGGCTACAATGCGCGCGTCGTCAGGCAGGCTTTCGAGCGGGACGATCTCCATCACATGGCCCTCGCGCAGCGCCTGGCGCACCCTGAGCTTGCCGATGTAGGGGTTGCCGCCGCCGCCGGTGCCCAGGATGCCGGAACCGATTTCCAGCGCCTCGACCATTGGCTCGTCGAGACGCCATCTGCCCTGCCCGCGTTCAAGCATCATGGCCACCCATCTCTCCGACGACCTTGACGTGGATGCGCGTGGCGTTGCCGGGCAGATAGGCCAGCGGCACGTCCTCGCGCTCGATCGTCTCGATGGTCGCGGCATCCGCGCCAGAGCGGATCGCCTTCTCGCGCGCCTCGTCCTCGGCTTGCTTCAGGCAGATTTCGCGCGTCAGCCCCTTTTCGAGCGAGAAGATCCGGTCGACCTCGCCGCTGATCTGCGCGATGGCGGCGCCGACGGCGTTGGCAACGGCGAAGTTGTCGGGGCGGATGACGTTCAGATCGCCGATCTGGTAGGGCATCAGGATCGAGCCACCGCCGACCGCGATCACCGGGATCGGGTCCGGCGACAGGCGCGTGCGCTCGACAGCGCGCTCCAGCATGCGCGTCATCTCCTCGCGCGCCGCGTTCAGAAGAGCGGGATCGAGATCCGCGACCCTGGATGCATCACCGACCGAAGCCTCGCCGCGCGCGACGGCAATGTCCGTCGCCGTCAACGTGTCGCCGCCAAACACATGCGCTTCCTGCGTGATGCGGTAGCCGACCGATTGCGGACCGACCGTCGTGGCGTCGCCCTTCTGGCGCACCAGCGAGCCGCCGCCCAGCCCGATCGAGAAGACGTCGGGCATGCGGAAATTGGTGCGCACACCGCCGATGTCGACCACGGTGGCCGCCTGGCGCGGAAAGCCGTGCTGCAGGGAGCCGATGTCGGTGGTCGTGCCGCCGATGTCGACCACGATGCCGTCGCGCACACCGGTCAGGAATGCCGCGCCGCGCATGGAGTTTGTCGGCCCCGACGCGAAGGTTAGCACGGGGAAATGCTTGACGATTTCCGCGCCCATGAGAGTGCCGTCATTCTGGGTGATAAAGAACGGGCAGTTCAGTCCCGCCGACTTGAGCGCATTGGCAAAGGCGTCGACGGTGCGCGCGCTGAGCTTGAGCAGGCTCGCATTCATCACCGCAGCGCTTTCGCGCTCAAGCAGGCCGATGCGGCCGATCTCGCTCGACAGGACCACGGCCACGTCCGGGCACTTTTTTAGAAGGCGCGCGCGCGCCTCCTCTTCCATCTTCGCGTTAATGGGGCCGAACACCGAGGTGATCGCTGCAGCGCCGATGCGCTTGGCGTTGATGTCGTCGGCGATGCGGTCGATCTCGTCGAGGTCGAGCGAAGCGAGCTCGCGTCCGTCGAACTCATAGCCGCCGCGCACGAGATAGCCGTGACCGCCCACCGCATCACGCAAATCGTCCGGCCAGTCGACCATTGGCGGCAGGCAAGCCGTTGCCGGCAGACCAAGGCGGATCGCCGCCACCGGGTTCACATGGCGGCGCTCGATGACGGCATTGGTGAAATGCGTCGTGCCGATCATCACATGGGTGATCCTGGAGCGGTCGGCTCCGGCCTTGGAAATTGCCGCTTCCATCGCCTCGATAACACCGGAGGTAACGTCCTCCGTAGTGGATGCCTTGACGCCGGACAGCACGTTGCGGCCGTGCATGATCACCGCGTCGGTATTTGTGCCGCCGACATCGATCCCTAGACGATACATTTTCTTCCTGCCTTTCTGGTCGGGTTCTCAGGCCGCCGTGTCGACGAGATAGCGCCTTCGCTCTTCGTCGCTCACGCGGGGTTTGCGTGTTTCCTCCTCGTCGCTGATCACCGGCACGGCGGCGATCAGGGCGCGGGTATAGGGGTGTTGCGGATCCTCGAAGACCGCGCGCGGTTCGCCGGCCTCGACGATCTCGCCACGCAGCATGATGGCGATACGGCTGCAGAAATTGCGCATCAGCGACAGATCGTGCGAGATGAAGAGGTAGGTCAGACCCAACTCCTCGCGCAGCCTCGTCAGGAGTGCGATCACGTTCTTCTGCACCGACACGTCGAGCGCCGATGTCGGCTCGTCGAGGACGATGATTTCCGGATCGGCCGCCAGTGCGCGGGCAATCGCTACGCGCTGCTTCTGGCCGCCGGAGAGCTCGTGCGGGTACTTGCCGACGTAATTTGCCGGCAGGTCCACCTGGCGCAGCAGTTCAACGATCCTGTCATCCAGCCCCTTGCCGCGCATGCCGGCGAAGGCGAGCGGCACACGCAGGGTCTGGCCAACCGTGCGCTTGGGGTTCAGGGAGGTGCCGGGATTCTGGTAGACGATCTGGATCTTGCGCCGGAAGGCGTCGCTGCCACGCTCGTCCTCGACCGGCTGGCCGTCGACCGTGACGACGCCTTCTGTTGCGCCGATCAGCCCCATGATCATGCGCGCGACGGTAGTCTTGCCCGAGCCGGATTCGCCGGCAAGCCCGAATACCTCACCGCGCCGCACGGACAGGGAGACGTCCGAGACCGCGACATGGCGCGTGCCTCGCCCGATCACCGGCCTCTGTTCGAAGATTTTTGTGACTCCGTGCATCTCGACGATCGGATCGGCGTCGGCGGGCTTCTGGTCCTCGACTTTCGCGCCGTAGAGTGGCGGGATCGCGTCGATGAGCTGGCGCGTATAGGCTTGCCGGGGCCGCGAGAATATGTCGCCGAGCGAGCCGTGCTCAACGATCTCACCGCGGCGCATCACATAGACGTCGTCGGCCATCTGGCGCACCACGCCGAGATTGTGGGTGATCATCAGGAGTGAAAGGCCATTGTCCGAAACAAGGCGGTTGATCAGCTTCATGATCTCGTCCTGCGTAGTCACGTCGAGCGCGGTGCCCGGCTCGTCAGCGATTAGGAGATCGGGTTGGTGCAGCAGCGACAGCGCGATCAGCACGCGCTGGCGCATGCCACCCGAAAGCTGCGACGGATAGGCTTCCATGATGCGGCGCGGATCGTCGAGCTGTACCTTGCGCAGCACGTCGAAGATGCGCTCGCCGCGCTCAGCGGCAGCGCTCTTCCGGCCGAGGCGCCGGTCGGCGTAGTACATCACATCGTCGAGATGGCGGCCGATCCTGAACACCGGATTGAAGGAGGACAGCGGGTCCTGCATGATGACCGAGAAGGCCGTGCCCTTGAGGCCGTCGCGGCGCATGCGGGGCATTGCCAGAACGTCCTCGCCCCGGAACAGGATCTCGCCGCTCTCCACCTGGGCATTGCGGGGCAGCGTGCCGAGAACGGCCTTGCTGGTCACTGACTTGCCGGAACCGGTCTCGCCAATCAGCGCGACGCGTCCGCCCTGCGGGATCGACAGAGCCACGTCCTTGAGAACGTGCAGCCGCCGGCCATAGGTATGAAAGGACACGTTGAGGCCGGTGATGTCGAGGAGATCGGCCATGTCTAGACCTCCACGTCGAACATGTCGCGCAGGCCGTCGCCCAGAAGATTGAAGCCGAGCGTGGCGTAAAAGATGGCGAAGCCGGGCGCCAGCACGCCCCACCACATCTCCGGCAGGAACTGACGACCGTCGGCGACCATCGAGCCGAGGTCGGGCGTCGGCGGCTTCACCCCCAGCCCGAGGAAGGACAGCGTCGCGCCGAACAGGATGACGAAGGCGGCGTCCAGCGTCGTCTTGACCGAAATGACCGAAATGCAGTTGGGCAGGATCTCGCGCGTCAGCACATGCCAGTGACTAGCGCCCGCGAGCCTTGCTGCCTCGACGAAATCTTCCGCCGCGATCGACTTCGACACGCGGTAGACCAGCCGCGCGTGCCAGGTCCACCACAGGAGCGTGATCGCAATCATCGCGTTGACGAGGTTCGGCTCGAGCACATTGCCCACCGCAAGCGCCATCACCAGCGGCGGGATCGCCAGCATGACATTGGTGAGGCCCGCGATCACGCGCTCGGTCCAGCCGCCGAAATAGCCGGCAGCAAGGCCAAGCGCCGCGCCCAGCGGCACCGCAACCGCGAGCACACCCACGACGAGCAGCAGCGAGATGCGGAAACCGTAGATGATCCGAGTGAGAATATCGCGCCCAACCTTGTCGGTTCCCATCCAGTAGGCGAGGTCGGGAGCGCCGTGCCGGGCGCGGAAATTCACGGCGGCGCCGACATGTTCGGGATAGGGCGCGAGAAGCGGCGCGAACACGGCCACGAACACCACCGAAAGCACCATCAGCGCGCCGACGATCGCGGTCGGGTTTCGCGTGAAGCGGTACCAGGCCATGTAGCGCGGCGTCAGCGCCTCGGTTTCGTGGGTGACATCGACCGGCATCAGCGCGCCTCCTTGAGCCGCAGGCGCGGGTCGAGCATGAGCAGGATGATGTCGATCACGATGTTGGCGACGATGAAGAACAGGCCGGAGAGCAGCACCACGCCCATGACCGCGTTCAGGTCCTTCTGAAGGATCGCGGAAAGGCCGTACGAGGCGAAGCCGCCCCAAGAGAAGACAAGTTCGACCACGAAGGCGTTGCCGATCAGCGAGGCGAATTCGAGTCCCATGATGGTCAGCGGCGCGATCGAGGAAAGCTTGAGCAGATAGCGGAACACGATCACCCGGTCCGGCACGCCGAAGGATTGCAGCGTCAACACATGGTCGCGGCGCTGGTTCTCGATCATCGCCGAACGGGTGATGCGCGTGATCTGGCCGATGCCCGACATGGCGAGAGCCAGCGCCGGGAAGAGGATGCGCTGGAAGGCATCGGCAAAAACGTCAAAGCGGCCATGAACGAGTGAATCGACGAGAAGCAGGCCGGTCGGTCCCGTCGGCGCGGAAAGCGTGTGGTCGATGCGGCCGATGATGGGCCAGTCGGCAAGGAAATAGGCCGCGAAGAGCTGGAGCAGGATCGCAAACAGAAAGCTCGGCATGGTTACGCCGACGATCGAGAACAAGCGTCCCGTATTGTCGATCCATGTGTTGCGGTAGCGTGCGGTGATCACGCCGAGCGGAATGGCGATCAGCGCCATCATAATAACGGTCACCAGGACGAGCTCGAGGGTTGCGGGAAGCAGCGCCGCGATTTCAGTGGTGACCGGGCGGCCAGAGATCAGCGAGCGGCCGAGGTCGCCCTGCAGCGCGTTCCAAACATAGGTCACGTACTGCTCCATCAGCGGCCGGTCGAGCCCCATAGACTGACGCATTGTATCGACCTGCTCCTGAGTGGCACTGGGGCCGAGGGCGATACGAGCGGGATCTCCCGGCACGACGCGGGCGAGAATGAAGATCATCAATGAAAGGACGAACAGCACGCCGACGAAGCCGGCGATACGCTTGGCAAACGTATAGAGATAGTTCTCCTGCATCCCGATACCGCGTCCCCGATGTGCCGCACCTCGATGGGCGCGATCTTTTGTCGGCATATCTTGGAAGCGTAAGGTTCCGCGCTTCAATGCGCGAGAAGTCTAGGTTATGGGAATTCTGGTATAGGTTTTTTCACAACCAGCCGAGCGCGCGCGCGCTTGCCACCGCCTCGGCGCGTTTCCGGCATCCCATCTTTCGGTAGATGTTGGTCAGGTGAAACTTCACGGTGACCTCCGAAAGCCTGAACTGGCGCGCCACGAACTTGTTGGTCGCGCCTTCCGCCACGAGGCGCAGAACACGCAGTTCCTGTCTAGTGAGCGGCGTTCGTTCCGTCTCGCGGCGCTGCGTGAATGTGTGCAGCTTGCGCACCGTGGCGCGCCTGTCCGGCGAGGATAGCACGTGCGCGGCGATACGCTTGTCGTCCAGCAGGGCGTCGACAAGGCCGATATCGCCGAGCAGATGCGTGATAATGCCAATCCGCGCTATGTCCTCCAGCAGTTCTGAAAACAAATGGCGCGCGCGGGTAACGTCACGATGCGTGCGGGCCAGATAAGCCGCCCAGAGGCGCAACCGGCCGCGTTCGCGCTCGCCAATGTTTTCATTGCGCAGCAGCATCTCGACCTGGTCGCGCAGGATCGGACGCCGCGGCTGGTGCTGGATCAGAAGGCGCAGCCACGCCATTGCCAGTTCGATCTCTATCGGGTCGACAAGGCGCGCCAGAGCCTCCTCGGCGCTCTCCACCCAGGTGAGATTGATGCGCGACTGCACGGTCATGAGCCGGTCGGACGCCGACTGCCAACGATTAGCGGTCTGCAGGATCTCGATTTCGCGCATGGTAATGGCGAGGTTGAAGCGCCGCGAACGCCATTCCTGCACGCGCCATTTGTCAAGAAAGCTGATGGCGGCGCCAAGCCCCACTTGGCGGCTCACCACCCGGCTGCAATAGACCAGGGCAAGCTCCACGACCGTCGGCCAGATTTCGCCATAGGCGAACTTGTCGAATTCCTCGGCGACGAAACGCACGAGATGTTCTGGCTCGCCGTTCTCGTAAGCGACCACGCCCTCGAGCAGGTTCAGCAAGCGCTGATCGGTCGGCGTGTCGAAGCGAACCCGGCCGAGCGCATCGCGCGCCTGCGAAACCCAGCGGTCGGCCTCGCCCAGCATGCCGCGCCGAAGCGAGAAGACGACCCGATGCAGCTCAATGTAGAAGACGAGCAGATGTGCCTCCGCCTCGCGATAGTGGTGGTGGGCACGCTTGGCGATCTCCTCCGCCTCGTTCAGCTCGCGCCTTTGCAGGCAGACTGCGAGCATGGAGTTGTAGAAACCGCCGCGATGCAGATGATCGTCGATCGGAAATTCGGCCAACATGTCGAACAGCAGCGTGCGCAGTTCGTTCGAGACCGTGTGGTCCTCGTAGATCGCCATCAGGAACCGGAACTGGCGTACCGCAAGCGAATAGCGCGCCCTGCCGCGTATCACGGTCTCGAGGCTTAGCATGTCGTCGCCGAAACGCCGGACGATCAGGAAACGCGCATGGGTGACGTTACCCGCCTTCAACGCATGCATGGCAAGCGCCAGGGTCAGCATTTCCTCGGCGTCCACGACCTCCTGCGGGAAGCGGTTCAGTATGTCGAGGCAAGCATCGTTGCCGTGATAGTGGATGAAATAGACGCCACCGTTCTCTCTGAAGAGAGAGATCGCGCGCTCGAAATCGCCGCGATCCTGCTTGGCACGAATCTCGACGACCGGGTCAGCCGCAGAGTTGTCCAAGGTTGTGGTCGCGCTATCGCGCGCCGCAGCGCGCAAGAGATTCGCGGCGTCCCGGGAAACGAGGTTGAGTTCGCCCGCCTGCCAGCGAACCGCGCTGGGAAGTCTGGAGGCCAGTCTTGCTGCCGCGGTGCATTCCCTGCGTGACACCGTCATTGCCGCTTCGCCGCCGCTTTCGACGGTTTCGCACAGGCGCCGAAGAAGCTGCCGCTCGCTGTTCGGGAGCAGTTCGATCAGATCAGCGATCACGTTCGAAAAGACATGGCGCATGGCCCAGGATATCTACACTATGCGCCGGTACAAAACCTGGATTCGCCGACATCAATCTGCGACGCCTCTACGCGAGTACTCCGTCTGGTTAACGTCTCAACCCGACCCTTTTCAGGTTTCTCATTGCGCTCATCCTTCGGCAAATCTTAATCTCCAACGCCCGTCCTCGTGTTCTCTGTGATCGAAATCCTCAAAGACCAAATTCGCGCCGCCAACCCCACCACCAAATTTGACGCTCCCGCGCCCAGGCTACTGGAAGCGCATGATCGTGGGCGTGGTCGTGCTGATCGCCATTCTTGTAGACTTGCTACCGCGGCATTGCCCAAGACATTCAGAGTGCCGGAACGCTGCCGTCACCGACCGGGAGGTCACGGACTTGGCGACAGCGTGTGAATCCGCATGCCAAATTTTGAACCCCGATTGCAACTTGCGGGCGTCGGCTTCCAGGAAGCGGCAGAAGCTAATCTCAACGTCCGAGATCGGGGCGCATTGCTGCCATTCGACTGCCACGGGCGAAGATTCGGAAGGGGTCATTCCTTCGCGCTCCGGAGCACTCCAGCCGCTCCCCTCCTCTCGTTCAAGGATTCGATGCGCCCATCGTCGAGGATCAGAGTGGACTCAGCGGATGACTGGGAGGTGGAGCTACCCGACTCCCAAATGCTTGTCGGACGGTGCAAGTAGATGATCGTCCGAATCATCATTGAAGTCTACAGACCTGGCAGATCGCCGCTCGCAAGTTTCCTGGCGCCCATGCTCCTTGTGCTTTGTCCCGAATCAGGTGGGTTGGTGAGGCTCCGGGCCGCACCCGTCAGTCGGGAACGGATCCCCAGCCACCCCCGTTCGCGGTCTCTATCAGGATCTCGTCGCCAAGCTCCAGCCTTACGCCACTCGCGAAAGTCAGGCGCTCGGTGCGCCCCTCAACGTGTGCGACGGACAAGCCGTTGAGCCCTCCGGGCTTCCCCTCATTCGATCCCCAGACCGGTTGCTTGGCCCGGCTGTAACCCGCCGACAGAATGGCTGGTGCCCGCAGGCGGTAGCTCGTCTGAAGCCCCTTCCCGCCCGCGTGCAGGCCGGCGCCTTCCGCGCTTTCGCGCAGGCGCTTGTAGCCGACGTCGAGACCGTAGCGCGCCTCGCAGATCTCCACCGGGCAATTGAAGGTCTCGCCGTGGCTCGCCGAATACATAGCATCAAGCCCATCCCGCGTCGCGGTAGCGCCCCAGCCGCCCATCTGCGGTTCGACCATGGTAAAGCGGCGCCCGGTGTCGGGATGATTGCCGGCAATCACAGTCCCGCAGATCGACGCGAAATGACCGGCCGGCAAGCGCTTCGGCAGCGCCTTGGCCATGCACTGCCAAAGCATGTCGTAGAGGCGGATGCGCGTCTCGAAATAGTAGCCGTGCGGCGCGGTGCCGGTGGCATGGAAGATCGTGCCCGGCTCGGTGATGACCTCGAGCGCCCGGAACGAGCCCGCATTGGCGAAGAGAGTCGGGTCCGTCAACGCCTTGAAGATCATCTGCGCGGAGATGACCGCGCCGTCGCGGCTGGTGTTATAGGGGGCATCGCGCTGCTTCGGATTGCCCCGGAGATCGACCGTGAAGCGGTCCTTCGCCACGGTTATTGAAGCGTGCCATAGCGCCCCGTCGTCCTGCGTTTCGTCGATCTCGTAAGTCCCGTCGGGAAGCTCCGCGAGACCGGCGAGACCGCGGCGTTCGCCTTCGGCGAAGAGATCGGCCAGCGCCACGCGGTAGGCGCCTGCCCCGTAGCTTTCCACAAGCAGCCTTATGCGCGACTCGGCCTTGCGGCTCGCGGCCACCTGCGCCCAGAGGTCTCCCTGCACGAAATCCGGAAGGCGCGAATTGGCCATGATGATGTCGAAGACGGAGCGGAGCGGCACGCCTTTGTCGAACAGCCTGACGGCCGGCAACCGGAGCCCTTCCTGGAAGATCTCCGTGACATCGACCGCCATCGAGCCCGGCGTCTTGCCGCCGATGTCGTTCCAGTGCGCGATGGAGGCTGACCATGCGACGAGCTCTCCGCCTGAAAAGACCGGCAGGGCTATGACGACGTCGTTGAGATGCGTCACGCCGCCGTAATACGGATCGTTGCTGACGAAGCAGTCGCCCTCGCGGATCGTGTCCAGGCCATTCAGCTCGATGATGCGCTTGACCGCCTTGTCGAGCACCCCGACGAAGGTCGGGATGCCGGCGCCGGACGACACCAGTTCGCCATGCGCGTCCGTGATCCCGGTGCCAACGTCGAGCACCTCGTAGATGATGGGACTCATCGCCGTCTTGTTCAATACGGCGAACATTTCGTCCGCCGCGGCGATCAGGCTCGCCTGGATGACGGAAACGGTGATCGGATCGATCGGCGCGGCAGCTTTCATGGCGGTGGTTCTCCAGTTTGGGGGGAGCGCGGTGGCTGCCGGAGCCAGCCACCGATGCCTCCTGCTCAAAGGCCGGTTTCGATCACGACCTTGCCGTGGTGCTTGCGAGGCTGGCTCAAGTAGTCAAACGCCTCAACGTACTTTTCCATCGGATAGACGCGGTCGATCCGCGGCCGAATGATGCCCTTGGCGAGCATGTCGTAGAGCGCGGCCAGGCCCTTTGCGCACATCGCGGCATCCTCGACATAGTTGAAGACCGAATAGGGATGGAAGACGGCGTTCTTCTGGAACATGTCCACGAACGGCAGGTCTGGCCACACGGTATCCAGGGTGCCGTAGAAGTAGATGCGGGCGTTCTTCGCGAGCGCGGGACTGTAGCGCGGGACAAGTCCGGCGCCCACCGGATCGAAGACCATGTCGACGCCTTTGCCGCCAGTCATCTCGACGATCTGATCCGTCAGATCATTCTCATCCGTCACGATTACGTGGTCAGCTCCCATCTGCAGCAGGTATCCGGCGTTCCCCGCAAAGCGCGTTGTACCAATCATGGTCGCGCCAAGCGCGCGGCCGATCTGCAGCGAAGCCGATCCGGCCGTGCTGGTGGCTGCGGTGACGAGCACGTGGCTTGCCGGTCCGACCTTCGATACTTCCGCCAACGGGAAATAGGCGGTCAGGTACTGCATCCAGATCGATGCGCATTCGATCGGCGACAGATTGGGCGGCGCCTTGGCGACATACCGGCTGTCAATCACGAGGGACTCGGTGCTGGCGCCTCGGTTGTCGTAGAAATAGGGAAGTGTCGAGACGCGTTCACCGATCTCGAATCCCGCCACCCCCGATCCGATCGCGTCGATGACACCGGCCGCCTCGATCCCCACGCGGGCCGGAAACTCCGGGAAGCTGAAGGAGTAGTTGTCCTTCATGAGATCCATGTCGCCCCAATTCAAGGCGAAGGCTTCGACGCGCAGCCGGATCTCGCCGGCGCCGGGTTCTTCCCAAGGCTCCTCTTCGAGGTTGAGCCCATGATAGCCGCTGTAGTCGTGGATGCGCCAGGCGCGAGGCATGAGCTTGCGTTCCCTGTTTCCTGCGTACGACTTCCTCGGATCGACGGTCAGTTTACGGCGACGAAAAGGTCGCGCGGCAGGTCGGAGAATATCTCGGGTCCATCCTCGCGAAGGATGACAATTTCTTCCAGCCGGATGCCGAAGCGGCCGGGGATGTAGATGCCGGGCTCGATGGAGAAGACCATGCCCTCCTCCAGCAGCGTTTCGGAGGTCGCGGTGATGTAGGGCGGTTCGTGGCCGTCGATCCCCAGGCCGTGGCCGGTGCGATGCACGAAGTACTCGCCATAGCCGGCGTCTACGATCACCTTGCGCGCCGCCGCATCGATCTCCTTCGCCATCACGCCCGGACGCGCGGCCTTCAGCGCCGCCTGCACAGCCTTTTCCACGATGGAATGCACCTGACCATAGCCTTCCGGCGCCTCGCCCACGACCGCCATCCGCGTGATGTCGCTCGGAAACCCGTCCTTGCGGCCGCCAATATCGATGACGATCGCGTCTCCGTCCTGCAATTCGCGACCTCCGGTCTGGTGGTGCGGGAACGCGCCGTTTGGACCGCTCCCGACGATCCAGAAGGCAGGCGTCGCGCCTTCGGCCGCGAACTGGTCGCGGATGATCTGCGCCAGTTCCTGCTCGGTCATGCCGGGCCGGATCGAGGCGAATGCCTTCTGCATGGTGCGGTCGGCGATGCCGGCGTTCATCTTGATCTTGCGGTACTCGCTCTCATCCTTGCGCATGCGCAGCCGGCCGAGGGTGCGTTCCGTGAAGGCGTGCCCCGCGTTTGGAAGCGCACCGAGCAGCAGTAGCGCGAAGTCAGCCCGCATCGTCTCATCGAGCACGACGTTCTTCGCGCCGCTCGCGCCGACATCCTCGAGCGCCGCCGCGAGTGCCGCAACCGGCCCCTGGTCGTCGCTCCAGGTGTGGAAGGCGATCCCGGTCGATTCCCGCGTGCCCTCCGCATTGAGCACCGGCATCAGGAAGGCTTCGCGCTCGGGCCCGACCAGGAGCAGGCACGGACGTTCGTCCGGATGCGGATGGAAGCCGAGCAGCCAGTCCATGTGCGAGCCGGGCGCGATCGCTACGAGGTCGGCCCTTTCGGAAGCCATGGACTGGCGCAGGTGCGCAAGGCGTTCGGTGGCGGGATGGGTCATCTTTGTCCTCATTCTCGATTCTGTCTCGACGGCCGGCGGTCCCGACCTCTTGCTGCTGTTCCCGCGGATCGGGAGGGCGGGGACATGCCCCCTTTCCCCGCTTCGCAGTCGCCCGCGCGAGCTTCAGCCGGGCGACCGTGTTCGTCAGGCGGCGTTCCTTATGGTGCTCTCTCCATTCGCGCCTACAACCATGCGCGAGCCGAAAGCCTCGCCCTCGTCGAAGCCGCCGATTGTGGCGATCTCATCCTCGGGCGGCGCCTCGCAGGACCACTTCCTGCTCGGCACCCAACCGCACTGGCGCTTCAGGATCGCGGCGTATTCGGCACGCTTCAGCGCTGCGATCGACGGATCGATGACGGGCACGCCGAGCTGGCGTTCCAACTCGCGGTAAAAGCCGACTTCCATGGTGCAGCCGAGGATCAGCGCCTCGGCGAAATCCTCCTCGACCGCCTTGCGGCCGGCCTCGATCAGCCGCCGTCCGGTCGCGGCATGGTCCTGCTGGAACTCCGTGACGCCGAGTTCGACGTGGTAGAACCCGGACAGCCGATGCTCGTGGCCGTGCTCGCGCACGGTCGCGCTCATCTGGTGCACCCATTTGCGCCGCCCCACGATGACGCCGAAGCGGTTGGCGAGCGTGGACGCGATCTCGCATGAGGACTGGCACGGCGCCGTCACGATCATCCCGCCCGATACCTCGCGAGCGTCATGCAGGGCGGTGTCGTAGAAGCAGCCTATCGCGAAGGCGTCGAAGCCTTCGCGCGCAGCCTGGCGGGCTGCCCGGATGATGCCACGCGTCGCCATCGCCTCGTACGAGCGGAACTCTATGTGTGAGAAACTCCCCTCGGATCGAGGCATGGAGGTGACGTGGACCTCCGTGCCGGACAGCTTGTTGTCGCGCGCCATGTCGGCGAAGATCTCGTCATGCGCGTGGTCGCTTGCGACCGGACTGAAATACATGATCTTCAACGGCTTCTCGCTCATCGCAGTGCTCCTTTCATCATGTCCCGTTCTATTCCCGCCCGACCCGGGCGGACCTTCATCCGGTCACCCGCTGTAGCCGTAGACCTCGCGTGCACGCTCCGGCGTGATCAGCCCGTTGCGGACGTCGTCGGCGACAGCCTTCGGATCACGTTCCTTCGGGTCGCCGACGCCGCCGCCATTGCCGGTCACGACGCGGATGACGTCTTCGCGGCGCGTCGTCAGACCCGAGACGAAGGAGAACTTCTCCCGTGAGCCATCCTTGCGGATCACCTCCACGTAGTTGGGCGAGCCCTCCTTGCCGCCGTCCAGCGCCCAGGGAGGAAATTTCGAGCGGGTATAGCCGGCGGTGAGGAAGCCGTTGTCGGCGCGTACCCGGTAGTCCATAACGATGCCGCGTCCGCCGCGGTACTTGCCGTCGCCTCCCGGCTCCATGTTGAGCTCCATGCGGTCGACATAGAGCCCGTTGCGGGCTTCGTTGATCTCGGCCGGACAGTTGTAGGTCTCGCCGTGGAAGCCGCAGAAGATCGCCGAGTTGCCGTCGCGGCCGTGGCTGGCACCCCAGCCGCCGAGCTGCGGCTCAATGATCGTGTACTGCCTGCCCGTATCGGGATGGATGCCGCCGATGAAGGTGCCGCAGACGCTGGCGAAATGGCCCGATGCCAGCCGCTCGGGCATGTGCGCCGCGAGGCAGCGCCACATGATGTCGTACACCCTGAGTTCGATCTCGTAGTAGAAGCCGATCGGAGCCGGTTCCTTGGCGTGGAAGACCGAGCCTTCGCGGGTCAGGAGCCGGATCGGACGGAACGAACCCTCGTTGGCGGGCGAATAGGGATCGGTAAGCGACTTGAAGATCATCTGCGCGGCGACCATAACGCCGTCGCGGCTGGTGTTGACCGGGCTCGCTGACTGGTCCGGATTGTCCCTCAGGTCGACCGTGAACGCGTCGTCGCTGATCGTGATCTTCACATTGAAGGTGCGGCCGTCGTCCTGTTCCTCCGAAAGCTCGAACGTGCCCTTCGGCAGCTTCGCGAGTTCGGTGCGGGAAGCCTGCTCTCCGAAATCCATGAACGAGGACATGGCTTTCTGGAAGGTGGCGACGCCGTACTTCTCGGAGATTTCGACCAGGCGCTTGGCACCGATGCGCACAGAGGCGATCGCTGCCCAGACGTCGCCTTCCAGCACGTCGGGCATGCGCGAATTGACCTTGATGATCTCCATGACGGAGCGGATCGGCTCGCCCCTGGAGATGATCTTGATCGCGGGCAGCCGTAGGCCTTCCTGGAAGATCTCCGTCGCCTCGCCGGACAGCGAACCCGGCGCCATCCCGCCGACGTCGGAATTGTGGGCGATGTTGGCCGTCCAGGCGATGATTGTGTCGCCAGCGAAGACCGGCATCGCGACGACGATGTCGTTAAGATGCGTGACGCCGCCGTAATAGGGATCGTTGGTGGCGAAGACGTCGCCCGGCTGGATGTCCCCCGGCTTGTCGAACTTGGCGGTAATCACCTTCACCGCCTTGTCGAGCACGCCGATGAAGGCGGGGATGCCGGCCCCCGACGAGGCGAGCGCACCCTTCGCGTCGGTGATGCCCGTGCCCATGTCGAGCACCTCGTAGATGATCGAGCTCATCGCCGTCTTCTTCATGACGGCGAACATCTCGTCGGCGGTCGCCTGGAGCGAGTTCTGGATGATCTCGAGCGTGATGGGATCGTTGGACCTGTCGTTCATGATCCGCCTCCTCAGCCGGCCAGAGTGATGTGGATGTTGCCGTAGCCGTCGATCTCCACCTGGTTGCCGGGGTGAATGACCACGGTGGTCCCGGGATCCTCGACAATGGCAGGGCCTTCGAAGCGCATGCCAGCTTCCAGCTTCGTACCGTCGTAGATCGCGGCCTTCTTCACGCCCTCGAGGGCATAGTCGACGTCGCGGTGGCCCTTCAGCGCGCTCTCGGCCGGCGTGCCGGTCGGCTCGCGCTTCGCCATGGCGAGCTTTCCGACTTCGGCTGAAGCGACCAGATGGATGCCGACCATCTCAACCGGCGCGTCCAGCCGGTAGGTGTATTCGCGCTCGTAGGTCTCGTGGAACGAGGCCTCGATCTCGGACAGCCTTTCATCGGTCACCGCGCCATCCGCGATTAGGACCTCGGTCGTGTGCTCCTGGTTCTGGTAGCGGAACTTGCCGTAGCGGAGCATCTTCACCTTTTCCGCCGCGACGCCTTCCTGCGTGAACTGGCCGCGCGCGCGATCCTCGGTGTCGGCGAAGAGCTGCTCGATCGCGTTGGCCGCGCCCGGCTTCAGGTCGGCAAGGCGGGTGACGAAATAGTCGCGACGCAGGTCGGACATCATCATGCCCCAGGCCGAGAAGACCGCTGCGCCGGCGGGGACGACGACCTTCTTGACGCCGAGTTCCTGGCCAAGCGCCACGCCGTGCATGGCGCCGCCGCCGCCGAAGGCGACCAGCGTGAAGTCGCGCGGGTCGTGGCCGCGGTTGAGCGACACGAGCTTCAGCGCGTTGACCATGTTGTTGTTGGCGATGCGGATGATGCCGCGCGCGGCTTCGTCAGTGTCCACGCCGAGCTTCTCGCCCACCGCCGCGATGGCCTTTTCTGCCGCGGCCATGTCCGCGACCACCTCGCCGCCGCAGAAATATTCCCGGTTGATGCGGCTGAGCCACAGATTGGCGTCCGTGGTCGTGGCGTCACTGCCGCCGCGCCCATAGGCGGCGGGACCCGGCATCGCCCCGGCCGATTGGGGGCCGACATGCAACTTGCCGAAATCGTTGACCCAGGCAATGGAGCCGCCGCCATTGCCGATCTCGACCAGATCGACAACCGGCACCATGATCGGATAGCCGGCCGAGGTGCGGTCACGCTCGATCCAGTAGTCGGTCTTGATTTTGACCTCGCCGTCCTCGATCAGCGAGCATTTCGCGGTCGTCCCGCCGATGTCGAGCGCCAGCACGTTCGGCTCTCCGATCAGCTTGCCGAGCTCGGCCGCGCCCCAGAAGCCGGAGGCCGGCCCGGACTCGACCATCGTGATCGGGATCTTCGACACCGAATCCAGCGAGTCCACACCACAGTTCGACTGCATGATGTAGGGGCTGCCCTTCAGCCCCTTCTCCTTCAGTCCGTTGGCAAGCCGCGACAGGTAGCGCTCTGCGATCGGCTGGACATAGGCCGACAGGACCGCCGTGTTAGTGCGCTCGTATTCGCGCCACTCGCGCGTGATCTGGTGCGAGGAGACGACCGAGACCTCGGGCCAGAGTTTCTGCACCTCCGCCATCGTCCTCTCCTCGTGCGAGGGGTCCGCATAGGAGTGGAGGAAGGAAATCGCCACCGCCTCGACGCCGTCGGCCTTGAAGTCCTCCAGGATGGCCGGCAGGCCCGACAGGTCCAGCGGCTTCAGCTCCTCGCCCTTGTAGCTCGTGCGTTCGGGAAGCTCGCGGCGCAGGTAGCGCGGCACGAAGGGCTTCGGCTTCTCGTAGTGCAGGTTGAAGAAGTCCGGGCGGTTTCCGCGCGCGATCTCCAGCGTGTCGCGAAAACCCTCGGTCGTGATCAGGCCGACCTTCACGCCCTTTCTCTCGGTCAGGGCGTTGATGACCACCGTCGTTCCGTGCGCCAGGAAGCCGATGGATGTCGGATCGACCCCGCCCTTGGCGAGCACGTTCAGAACGCCCTCTTCGAAGTTGGGAGGCGTCGTGTCGGACTTGGCGGTGATGACGCGCGCCTCGCCCGTGTCGACATCGGTCTCGAAGCAGACGAGGTCGGTGAACGTGCCGCCGACATCGGTTGCGACGCGGATCGTGGTCTCGGCCATTGGTCAGGCTCCCCTGGTCTTCATGCGTTCGTGGAGAAGAAGGCAGACGAGGCCGGGCAGCTTGAGCGCCTCGGCGGCCTCGACGCGTTCCGGCGTGTAGTGGCCTGCTGCGTTCAGGCAGTTGATGGTGCCGGCGACCTCGCCGTCGATCAGGATCGGCACGTTCATGACGCTCTCGCAGCCGAGCGACCGGATCAGTTCCCAGTCGTCGAAGACGGCCTTGATGCCTTCGATGTCATTGGCGACGAATGTCTTCTTCTCGCCGATCACCTGGCGCGACCAGTCGGTCTCGTTGGCAGGCTTCGTTCCCGAGACCGGATAGGCTTCCGGCATGTTGGAGTAGACCCGCGCATTGACGCGTTGCGCGCGGTCGCTGGTCATGATGGTGAAGAGCTTCGCGCCGACCAGCTGCTGTGTCAGTGCGCAAAGGCCATCGAAGACGGTCTGCAGCTGCGGGCCGGCGGCCCCCGCCGCCGTCAGGAACTTCACATAATCAGGCACTTACATTTTCCTTCTTCATAAGATGGTTGCGCAGCCGCACCTCTTCGGCTGTGACGACCGGGACCGCGCCGATCAGGCGGCGCGTATATGCGTGGTCGGGGTCGGAGAAGACCTTTCCGGTCGGATTGAGTTCGACCAGCCGGCCGCGTTCGAACACGGCGACCCGATCGGCGATGTTGCGGACGACAGACAGGTCATGGGTGATGAAGACGTAGGTGAGGCCGCGCTTGCGTCGCAGATCGTTGAGAAGCTTCAGCACCCTGGCCTGCACCAGCACGTCGAGCGCGGATGTCGGCTCGTCGAGCACGACGAGGTCGGATTCGCAGGCAAGCGCGCGGGCAATCGCCACGCGCTGACGCTGTCCGCCAGAGAGAGATGCCGGGGAGCGGCCGGCATAGTCCGCCGGCAACCCGACCTCCTCCAGAAGCTGTCCGACACGGTCGCTGCGCTGCGATCGTTCGCCCAGGCCATGCACGTCGAGCGGCAGACGCAACGATGCACCGATCGATCGTTGCGGATTCAGGGAGGAGAGCGGGTTCTGCTGGACGAGTTGGATCGCCCGGCGGTGCGCGAGCTCACGCTTCCCCGGCAGCACCTCTCCGCGGAAGGAGATCGTCCCGATCGAGGGCGGATAGATGCCGAGGATCATGTTGGCGAGGGTCGACTTGCCGGAGCCGCTTTCGCCTACGACCGCAAGGCATTCGCCTTCGTCCACGTCGAGTGAAACTTCGTCGACCGCACGCACCTCGTGCTTGCTCTGGGCGAAGATCTTGGAGACATCGTGCAGTGATAGCAGATGCGTCATCCCGTCACCTCCGGTTCGGCGCAGCCCTCATGGACCACGAGCGGCTGGAAGTAGTCCTCCGACACGTCGTCGATCTCGGGAACGCCCTCGCCGGTGATCCGGGGTACTGCCGCGAGGAGTGCGCGCGTATAGGGATGACGCGGATCGGCGAAGAGATCCGCCGTGCGGCCATGTTCGACGATCCGGCCCTTGTAGATGACGTAGACCCGGTCGGCGAACTCCCGAACGACGCCGAGATTGTGCGAGATGAAGAGCACCGAGGTGTGGTGCTTTGCGACGAGGTCGCGCATGAGTTCCAGCGTCTGCGCCTGCACGGTGACGTCGAGGGCGGTGCCCGGCTCGTCGGCGATCAGCAGCGAGGGTTCGTTGGCCAGCGCCATGGCGATCATGACACGCTGGTTCATCCCGCCCGAAAGCTGGAACGCATAGGAATCGAGCGCCCGGTTCGGGTCGGGGATCGCGACGTCGGCAAGAGCGGCGGCCGCCTTCTCCCGCGCCGCGGCCGGAGCGATGCGGGGCTCCGCCCGCTTGAGGACCTCGTGGAACTGCTCGCCGATGCGATAGACCGGATTGAGGGAGGACATCGGGTCTTGGAAGATCATCGAGATGCGGTTGCCTCGCAGGCGGTGCCGTTCCGCCTCCGTGAGCTTGGCAAGAGCGCGGCCCTCGAATGCAACGAGACCGGAGACCCGGGCACTGCGTGTCTGCTGCAGGAGACCGAGGATGATGCGCGCAGTCACCGATTTGCCGGAGCCGGATTCTCCGACCAGCGCCACGCGCTCGCCCTTGTTGATATGGAGCGAAATGCCATGCAGCACGTCGATCTGGCCGGCCCAGCCGCGGAAGGCAAGGTACAGGTCGCGGATCAGCAGCGTCGGCGCGGTCATTGTTCGGCTCCGAGCACGTCCCGCAAGGCATCGCCGAGCAGGTTGAAACCGAAGACCGCCACGAGGATCGCAAGGCCCGGGAAAACCGTCAGCCACCAGGAATCAGGCAGGTACTTCGCGCCGTCGGCCACCATGGAGCCCAGATCCGGCGTCGGCGGCTGCACACCCAGCCCGAGGAAGGAAAGCGAGGAGGCGATCAGGATGACGAAGCCGAGGTCGAGCGTCATCTTGGTGAGGATCGAGGGCACGCAGTTCGGCAGTATCTCTCGGAAGATCATATGCGCCCTGGAGGCGCCGATCACTTCCGCCGCCAAGACATAGCCCTCCTCCTTCTCCGAGCGGGTGAGGTTGTAGACGAGCCGCGTGTACCAGGGCCACCACATCACGGTGACGGCCAGCATGCCGTTCGTCAGCGTCGGCTCCAGCAGCCCCATCATCGAGAGCGCCAGCACCAGCGGCGGGATCGACAGGAAAACGTCGGTGATGCGCATCAGCACATATTCGATCCAGCCGCCGACATAGCCCGCTACGAGACCGATCGTGACACCCACCGGCACCGCGATCGCCAGCACCACGACGCCGAGGAGCAGCGAGATGCGGTAGGCGTAGAGGATGCGCGAGAAGAGATCACGGCCGACCAGGTCGGTTCCGAAGATGTAAGGCCATTCCGGTGCCTTGTTGAAATTGGCGAAGTCAACGACCGCGCCGCGATGGCTCGGGAAAGGCGCGATGAAATCGGCGAAGACCGCCGACAGCACCACGGTTCCGACCAGGATCAGCCCGAGCACCGAGAGCGGATTGCGCAGGAGGATGAAGAGCGTGCGCTTCATGTCGCCCTCTGCGAATAGCGGATGCGCGGATTGATGAAGGCAATCAGCAGGTCGACGACGATATTCACGATCAGGAACATGGCCGAGATGATGAGCACCGTGCCCACGATCGCGTTCAGGTCCTTCCTGAGGATGACAGCGACGCCGTAGCGCGACAGACCCGGCCAGGCGAACACCGCCTCGACGAGGAAGGCGTTGCCGAGCATCGCCGCGAAATCGAGGCCGATGATGGTGAGCGACGGGATGAGCGAAGGCCGGAAGGCAAAGCGCCACGCGATCTTGCCTTCCGGGAAGCCGTAGGATTGCGCCATCTCGATGTACGGCTTGTCGTAGGTCTCCACCATATTGGAGCGCGTCAGCCGCGCGGCTTGCCCGATCCCCGACAGCGCCAGCGCGAAGGCCGGCAACACGATGTGCCAGGCGGCATCGGCGAAGGCGGAGAGGTTCCCGGCGAGCAGCGTGTCGATGAATAGAAACCCGGTGACCGGCTCGATCGTGTAGCTATCAGTGATGCGCCCGGCGATCGGGAAGAGCGGCAGGAAGAACGCGAAGAGCAGCATCAGGATGACCGCCCAGACGAAGCTCGGTGCGGATACGCCGAGCAGCGTCAGAAGCCGGATGAGGTTGTCGGCCCAGGAGCCGCGATAGCGCGCCGAGATGATCCCGAGCGGCAGGCCGATGAGGATCATCATCAGCCCGGCCACGACGATCAGTTCGAGCGTGGCGGGGAGGAATTGCGCGATGTCGGCGGTCACCGGCCGGTTCGTGTACAGCGAGATGCCGAGATCGCCCCGCAGCAGGTCGCGGACGAAGTAGCCGTACTGGACAGCGATCGAATCGTCGAGATGCAACCGCTCGCGGAGCATGGTGATCTGCTCGGCCGTCGCATTGGGCCCGAGAGCGATGCGCGCGGGGTCTCCGGGAATAATCCGGGCAATGGCAAAGATCAGCATGGAGACCCCCACCAGCACGATCAGCGAAGTCCCTAGCCGCTTCGCTAGGAGGCGGACGATAGGCGGCATCATTGTTTGTCCGTTGTGAAGGACCGGCGCCAGCCGCCGGCCCTGCCGGTTGCGGGCGCTATTCGCCCGTCATTTCCATCAGCCGGAACGAAAAGCCCATTCCATCCAGTCCAAAGGCCTTTTCCGGATCGCTGAGAGCCGGTGCCTTCACACGGTTGGAGGCGGCAAAGAGCGATTGGCGGTCATAGCCGTAGATTGTCGGCGCGATCTCCATCAGTCTGTCGTTGAGCTCGGCATAGGTCGCCTCGCGCTCCGCAGGATCGGTGACCGTGCGGCCCTTTGCCAACAGCTCGTCGACCTTGTCGTCCTTCAGATACTCTGGCGACTGCCACGTTCCCGCGACCGAGGAGTGGTACATCGGGTAGAGCAGCGTGTCGGGATCTCCGGTGACCGCGTTCGCGAAGATCTGCGAGATGTTGGGCGTGTTCTCGGGCTTTGCGACCTGCTCCGTGAACAGTGCCCACGGCACCTTGCGAATCTCCGACTTGATGCCGAGTTCGGCGAAGTTCGCCTGCATCAGCAGCGCGAAGCGCTCCTCGATCGGCACTTCGCCGATCCACGACAACTCAAGCGTGAAGTCCTCGGGGCTGTACTTGCAGTCGGCCAGGTGCTGCTTGGCGGCTTCGAGATCGCGCTGAAGCATCTCCTCGGCGGCGCCGAACATGCCGACAGGGATGCCCCCCGTCGAGGGGCTTCCCTGTGCGACATCGTCAGTCACGGCGACCATGGTTATGCCTGCCGCGTAGTCATAGGCCTTCGCCAGTGCCAGACGGCAGTTGACGTCGTCGAGCGGCGGCTTCTGCGTGTTCATCTTGATATAGAAGGCGCCGCCGCCAGTCTCTGTCAGGATCTGCGCTCCGTCGGCTGCGAGCGACTTCAGCACTTCCGGCGGCAGCCACTGCGAGGATATGTCGTGCTCGCCCTGGGCGATGAGCGTCCGCACGGTCGCGGCTTCCAGGCCGTAGCGCAGGCGGACCTGATCAGGAGCCTCTTCCGGCACGCCGAGGAAATAGTCCCGGTTCTTCTCCATGACCGTTTCCTGCTGCGGATTGTGAGAGACCACCTTGTAGGCGCCCGTTCCCGCGCTGTTGCCGGAGAGATAGGCCTGGCCCCAGTCTTTCATCTCACCCTCGCCTTCGCCGAGGTTTTCCATGACGAGCTTCTTGTCGACGATCGGCAGGCGCACGAGCGATGCCTCAAAGGGCGAATAGGCTTCGGTCAGATTGAAGCGGACGGTATGTTCGTCGATCGCCTCGGCACTTTCCACCTTGTCGAACACGAAGGACAATCCCTGCCCGAGTTCCTTCATGCGCTCAAAGGAGAATACGACGTCCTCGGCGGTTAGCGGGTTGCCGCTCTGGAAATTCACGTCGTCGCGCAGCTTGAAGATGAAATCCGTGCCGTCGGCCTCCCAGCTTTCAGCTAGATGCGGCGCATAGCCCGGTCCGCCCTGCACAGGCAGGACGAGCGTATCGTAGACGTTGAACATCAGGATCGAGTCGGCATAGTCGGACGCCTTGCCCGGGTCGAGTTCGCCGACGGCCACTTCGTCCAGGCGCAGGAGGGTCTGCGTTGATGCCTTAGCGACCATCGCCGGCGTCAGCATCGTTGCGGCGAGAAGCGCTGCCGCGAGAGGTCTTGCAGTAATTTTCAAGACGGTTCCCCTTTTGTTTTCTTCGGTTTGGCAGTTCCAGTCCCGGTCCTGGGCGCCTTGCGCAGAACCGGATGCACATCCTCCGCTTCCGGATCGTCGCCGAAGACGTCCATCGTGCAGGTGTGCAGGATGGTGGCCGGCAGGCCGGTGTGGTTCCAGGACGAATGGATCCTGGTGGACGGAAAATGGAGCGAGTCTCCTGCTTCGAGGATGTTGATCTCCCCTTCGATCTCGACGGTGATCCCGCCTTCGAGAACATAGAAAATCTCCTCGCCCTCATGTGCGATGGGCTCGGAGCGATATCCGGGCGGCTCGTGAATGATGACGCTGCGCAGCACATTTCCCGGGAAGGAGGTGGATAGGCGTTCATAAACAAGTGAATTGCCACCGATCGCATAGTGCGGCCGCTGGTCGTGGCGGGTCATCGGCGCGGTGACCTTGGGCTGCGACAGGAACGCACTGACATGCGTCTTCAGGACACGCGCGACAGAGACAAGCGAGGAAAGCGACGGTGTCGTGATGCCACGCTCGATCTGGGAGATGAACCCTACTGAAAGCCCGGCCGCGTCCGCAACCTCCTTGAGCGTCAGTTGCAGCGCCTGCCGCCGTGCGCGGAGTCTGTCCCCGAGAGGCACTTCGCCAGGGACGTTTCCGCCGATGTCGAAGTCGATCTGATCGGCCACGCCGCTCGCCCTTTCTTTAGTATTTCTAAAACGTGACTGAGGCCGAATGGCTTGTCAAGGATGATTTTAGCTAAACTAAAACGCGTGCAGTGGCTGAGAGGTCGGCGTTGGTGTCGGCCGCTGATCCCTTGAAAGTGTCGCGAGCGTGGCTGTCTGATAACCCGGCGAACTGCCTGTACACTCGACCCAGTCATCCGAAAATTCGCAGAGATTAGGCTCTCAGCCGCCTCTCGGCCTGGCTAGGCCAGATCGCAACGTTCCCATTCAGTATGAATGTTGAATGTAACCCGGTCGGCAGCGACCAAGTTGGATGATCACCGCCAATCCCACATCCATAGCAGCCTTTCCCGCGCCCTGTCCCCTGCCCCAGCGGCCGGTTGCGCCGACCTTTGCGACATCTGGCGTTTACCCCGGACAACGAACGATTCCGCACTTGTGCACAGACCGTGCTTCGGCGTGATTCAGAATGACCGAGCGTGACTGAAAGTGATACACAACCACCCATCCGGCGATCCGACGCCCTCGCGCGCCGACATCGACATGACGAAGACGATCATCGAAACGGCACGGCCGCTCGGCATCACTGTGCACGACCACATCATCGTCGGCAAGAAGGGGCATGCAAGCATGAAAGGCCTGCTGCTGATCTAGAAAATTCGGGTGAGGCCGACCTGACTGAATCTCGGCACACCCTGGCCTAGCCCGGCTCGCTTGGCGTATGCCCGGATGTGACCGCAATGGTGATCGCGATCAGGCTGAGCATGGCGAGCGCGGCGCGGGCGACATGCGAATATTCCCAGACGTCGCGCAGGCTTTTCCACTCACCGGGTTCCGTCTTCGGCGCGAAGGCCGAAAAGAAGGTCGAGCCCAGGCCCGAGAGCTCGACATCCCTCACCCAGAAATTGTTCACCGGATGGGTGAAGACCCAGTAGATGCCGTGCACCGCAACGAGCAGCGCGAGCGCTGAAAGCGTCCACAGGAAGCGCGAGCCGCCGAAGGGCGTCAGGTACAGGAGCAAGGCAAGCGCGAGAATGCCGAGGATTTCGGCCCCGCCGCCAATCGTGAAGCCGGGATAATAAATCGTCTGGACCGCGAAATACTGCTCCCTGTCGAGCCGCAGCTTTCCGGGAAGTTCGAGCGCGTGGGCGAGCGTGAGCGCCATCGTGATGGCCACCAGAATGACTGCAACGACTTCCACGAACCGCACCATGGCACCGGACCTCCGCAGCATCAGCTAAGGCGACGCTTCTTCGCGTCAACCATTCGCAGCCCCAAAACTGCAACCGAGAATAAGCGCTTAAGTCGATTGCGGTAGGAGTGTCAGGACAGCGGCATCTCGACGCCGCATGCGCCGGCAAGGCCGGCAACCGCCTCCTTGACGCCCGAAAGATTGAAAATCGCGTCGCCGCGCCCGGCCAGGAAGCCGAAGCGCCAGGATAGCCGCAGCCGCTTCGCCTGGAGCAGGCGGGCAACACCTTCGTTGCCGTCCCTGGAAAAGCCGCGTCCCTGGAAGCCGGGTGTCCACTGTTCGTCCTGCGCGGGGCCGTTGTCGAGCCGCACAGAGACATTGATCGCGCTGCTCGCCGAGACCGGATCTTTGAGCTGGAGCAACTGGCTCCAGCGCGGCGCTACGCCGGGATGGCAGGCGATGGTCAGGACCGGGTGATAATCGATGACACGCGACGAACCGATGCTCAGCGTGTTGAGGGAGAAGATCGAAGCGGTGATCTGCCCGTTCGGCCCGTTGCCCAAGCGCCATGTGTGGCGTCCCTGCCCGCTTGCCTGGACCGCGCCGAAAAGGCAGATCGCTGCCGCAAGCGCGGCATGTGAGAGGATTGCGATGGCGCGTGTCGTCATATGCTGTCCCGGGCCGCATGCGTGCACGAGATATTGCATGGCGCGCCGCCATTTGTCACCGAGGCAGGCCGGCAAAGCAAAAAGGCCGCTGTCTCCAGCGGCCTCTGCATCGTCCGGCTTGTGCGCCCGCACTATTCGGCGTCGGCGTCCTTGGCTGCGGCCTTCTTCTTCGGGGCAGCCTTCTTCTTCGGCTCTTCGGCCGAGGCGTCGTCGGCCTTCTTGGCCGCCTTCTTCGCCGCCTTGGCAGGCTTGGCGCCCTCGGCCTCCTCGTCGTCGGCCATCAGCTCGTCCTTGCTCACCTTCTTGTCGGTGACGGAGATCTGCGTCATCAGATGATCGACAACCTTCTCTTCGAAGAGCGGCGCGCGCAACGTCGTCAGCGCGTTCTGGTTGTTGCGGTAGAAGTCGAAGACTTCCTGCTGCTGGTCGGCGGGGTAACGGCGCACGAACTCGAACAGGGCGCGCTGCAATTCCTCGTCCGAAACCTGCACGCCGGCCTTCTCGCCAATCTCGGCAAGCACCAGGCCGAGGCGCACGCGGCGCTCGGCCAGGCGCTGGTACTCGGCGCGCGCTTCCTCTTCCGTGGTCTCTTCGTCGGCAAAAGTGCGGCCAGCGGCCTCGAGATCGCGGTTCACCTGGTTCCAGATGTTGGTGAACTCGGCCTCGACCAGCTTGGACGGGGCTTCGAACGAATAGGAGGCATCGAGCTGGTCGAGCAACTGGCGCTTGACCTTCTGGCGCGTCATCTGGCCGAACTGGCTTTCGATCTGGCCGCGCACGATCTCGCGCAGGCGCTCGAGCGATTCCAGGCCGAGGTTCTTGGCGGTCTCGTCGGTGACTTCGAGCCTGCCCGGCTTCGACACTTCCTTGACGGTGACGTCGAAGGTCGCTTCCTTGCCGGCCAGATTGGCAGCGTTGTAGTTTTCCGGGAAGGTCACGGTGACGAGCTTCTCGTCGCCGGCCTTGGCGCCGATCAGCTGGTCTTCGAAGCCCGGAATGAACTCCTTGGAGCCGAGCACTAGCGGCTGGTCGGTGCCGGAACCGCCGGCAAAAGCCTCGCCGCCGATCTTGCCGACATAGTCGATGGTGACGCGGTCGCCTTCTTCGGCCTTGCCCTTCTTCGGCTCGTAGGAGCGCGAGGATTCGGCGATACGGTTGACCTGCTCGTCAACTTCCGCTTCCGCAACGTCCACCACCGGGCGCGTGACCGAGATTTTGGAGAAATCCTGGATCTCGATGGGCGGAATGACCTCATAGGCGAGCTGGAACTCGAAGTCGGCGCCGCCGGCCAGGATTTTTTCCGCTTCCTTCTCGTCCTCGGTCATGGTGACCTCGGGCCGCATGGCGGCCTTTTCGCCGCGCTCGGCGATGATGGTGCGGGTGGAATTCGACAGGATCTCGTTCACCACCTCGGCCATGAAGGACTTGCCGTACACCTTGCGCAGATGTTGCAGCGGCACCTTGCCGGGACGGAAGCCGTTGATGCGGACCTTGTTCTTGGCTTCGGAAAGCCGCGCAACCAGCTTGGCTTCCATATCTCCGGCAGGCACGGTGACCTTGATTTCGCGTTTCAGACCGGAGTTCAGTGTTTCGGTAACCTGCATCATCAAACCTTTGTTTTCACGAATGCGGCAGCGCCAACGACGCCATGCCGTTCAGCCTGCCGGAAGTCTCGTGCCGGGTGTGGCTTTTGGTGCGGGTTGAGAATCTGAGCGCCGTTGCTCCCAGCGGCGAACGAAATGCTCTGATTGCGCTCCAAGAATGCGAGTAAGTCTTTGTTTTTCCTGCTTCTTACCACATTCGTCCGAAGCGGACCGTCATATCCCGTCACATTTGACACGCCTTTTGTCACAGGAGGCGTTGTTTTTCAACTCTCTTCGCAATTCCTGACATAGTTGTCATTTCGGCCTCGACATTGACAGAATAATGGCCACATGAGATTGGCCAGGCATGCGGATGTGGCGGAACTGGTAGACGCCCTGGATTTAGGTTCCAGTGCCGAAAGGCGTGGGGGTTCGAGTCCCTTCATCCGCACCAGCCCTCTCTTGCCCGGCGCCGAGCGTGCCACTCCGACCTGCCGCTCGCGCGAAACCCAAATGGCCGCATTTCCGTGCCTGGTCGGTGGCGGCTGGAGGCTCCGAAAGCGGATGAGACCACGACTTTCGATTTTCACCTGTCTAGCGCTGGGCCTTCTCTGGCTCGCGCCGGCTCACGCCCAGGGTTTCGAGGATCTGAACCGTCCGCTGCCCGACGTCTTCCGCCCCGGCATCACCGGCTGCGGGCGCGACCGGCCTTGCGATTGGCAGGAGCCGGAGATGGGGCGGCAGGAGCCCAGATACGAGGTCAATAAATACCGCCAGCCGCGCATCGAGTACGATGTGAGGGTTCCGACCATGCGTCCCGCCGAGCAACCGCTTGGGCGAGGCCGGCTTGCCACCCGCCAAGGGATTATCCAGGCTCACCGCATCTGGTGCACGGATCGCTACCGCTCCTATAACCGCCGCGACGATACCTTCCAGCCCTACTACGGCGCGCGCAGGCGGTGCATCTCGCCCTACGTCCGCCTGGACTGAAACCTGTTATCCCTTCTTCGGAAGCTTGCCGATCAGTAGAGCGGCTCGCGGAAAAGCATTGTGTCGCCGTCCATCAGCGCCTTGATCTGCGCCGTGCCGTCCTCGGCGACTGCGGCCACGATGTTGAAACTGCGCACGCGCATGTCGCGCTCGATCGCCAGCCCCTCGCCTTCCGGGAGATAAAAACGTTCGATCCCGTATTCGACATTCAGCGTATCGATCTTGCCGAGGCTGCGGCCGTCATCGACCATGCCGCGGATGTCGATCTCGCTATCTCCAGGCGGCGTCGGCGGACGTTCGTAGAGCGAGGCCGAGACCATCTTCCAGATTCCGTCGCCCTCCTTCTTTACGCGCACGAAGACCGGACCCGCCTCGGTCCATTGTGCGCCGGATGGCACATTGCCGATCATCGACACCGGAATGTTTGAAATGTCGTAGCCGAGGCGGACATAATCGCCGCGCAGGAGATCGCGCGGATCGACGGGCTCGACTTTCAGAATCACCTCCTGCCCGTCTCGCAGGACAGCCGCGCGGCCGGCGATGATGAAGGACAGGAAGCCGATCTGGACGAGCGCCAGGACGATTGCGGAAATTAGCAGGCGGTGCTTTTTCATCAGGCTGCTCCCCCTTGCAACAGCGCCGCATCGTTCATCCGCCTTTCCACCCTGATGATGAGAAGGGCGACAAGGCCGAGCGCGAGGCCAGACGCCAGGAACAATCCGGCCGTCCCAAGCATGGTTCCGACGGTGACGACATAGACGAACGCCATTTGGCAGCTGAAGCCGAGATAGGCGATCCAGCGCAGGCCGCGGCTTTCACGGCCGCCGAGCACGACCGCGGCGGCGATGCCGGCAAAGCCCACAAGCGCTGCGGCGACCAGAGGCGCTGTCTCATCGACCAAGTCGAACTGAAGGATGGTCATGCCCGTCAAAAACCCGACAAGCGCATGGACAGGCATGTTTCCGTCAATGCGGGCAATCCTCTCGACCGCTTCAGGAGCGTAAATGGCAGCGGCGAACAGCGCAGCCGAAACAAGCGCCAGCACGGCGGGGATAACCAGCATGTCGTGATGCACCGCCAACAGGGTGACGTAGAAGATCAGGGAGAGCAGCAGCAGGTTTCGCGACGCGCGGCTTGCCGTCCAGTAGGACAAGAGCCAAAGGCCGGCCGCGACTACGATGAATGACTGCGGGACACGGGTCTCGCTCCACAATGCGACGCCCTCCAGGAACAGCCAGGAAGCGGCGAGGCCGACGGCGGCGACGGTCAGCGGACCCGAGCGCAGGGCGGACGCGGCAAGCGCCGTGCCAGCGCACCAGATCAGGACGGCGTCCGCCTCATTGCCGGACAGATGATACATCTGCCCTATCAGCGCGATCGAGCCGCCGAATGCGGCCGCACCGATTAGCCAGACACCTTCGGCGATCGCGCTGTTCCCGCGCAATTTCAAAAGCGCGCCGCCGACATAGGCGGCGAATATGAAGGCAAACAGCACCCCGACGCGCAGCAGGCGCGGAAACGCTTCCCAATTGGCGGCTATGACCAAGAGAATGGCCGCGCCGAAAAGCAGCGCCGCCATGATTGCGAGGACGGAACCGAAGCTCAGCGATTTGCGCTCATTGGCCTCAACATCGCGGCGCAACGCGTCCGCGGCCGCCTTGTCGATGAGGCCCAATTCCGTCCAGCGAAGGATGTCTTGCCGCACACGCGACCCATAACCCGCCATCGTTTCCCCTTACCCAAGCGTCAACTTTACGCCTTTAGTCTAAAGCGCTGACGCAACGGCATTTTTGCGACTCGCCTAATTTTAGCCCCAACCGCTAAAACCGATTAATGTTGCAATGCACAATTTGCATTGCTGCCATGCACCAACAGCACTTTTAATCCGAGTCAGGTGCGCCTATTTAGACTTCGTACAAGAGACAGAAGAAAACGAACCAAAGACGAAACGAGAATACCATGAACCTGATCCGCAACTACCGCAACTGGCGCCGCTACCGGGAAACCGTTTCCGAGCTGAGCCGCCTGTCGAACCGTGAGCTTTCAGACCTCGGCATCGGCCGCAGCGACATTCCTTTCGTCGCGCGCAAGTCGGTCTGACATCCGGGCCATTGACGGCCCTGTCCGCTAAGCAAGAAAAAGAGAAACTGAAATGAACCTGATCCGCAACTACCGCAACTGGCGCCGCTACCGGGAAACTGTTTCCGAGCTGAGCCGCCTGTCGAACCGTGAACTCACCGACCTCGGCATCAGCCGTGGCGACATCCATCGCGTCGCGAGGAAGTCGGTCTAACGAATTTCGCCAGGGTCGACCTCCTCCCCGACCCTGACGGATACGGTCAGCTTTCACCTCCTCCCGATCGCTGGCCGGCACAAAACGACACCCGCCGGACCTCCTCCCCCGGCGGGTGTTGTCTCCCAAAAGGGCCCAGCTTCCCTCAATAAGCGACAAGAATTTCGTCAGAACCTACCTCCTCCCAGGAACTGACGAATACGGCCGGCTTTCACCTCCTCCCGATTGCTGGCCAACAAAACGACACCCGCCGGACCTCCTCCCCCGGCGGGTGTTGTCGTTTTGGCGCTTCCGATGTGCTCAGCGCACGCCCATGACGCCGCGTTTCATCCATTCCGACAGAGGCATGATATCCGGCGGCCCGCCCATGGGCTCATACCAGCTGTCCACCGTCCATTTTTTCCCTGACTTGTCCCGCAACACCGCTGTCGAATGCGGGTAGCGCCCGTCGAGAAGGAAGCCGCGCGTGACGTTGCGTTCCACGGTGTGATGCTTCAGAAGCCCGAGCCGTTGGAGATAGAGCAGAAGCGAGCGGGTATTGGTCGACTCGTCGACGCAATCCATCTGGCCGCGCCTGGCGTACTGACTGGCATCCGACTTCGGCTGGTCACGTGTGCCGATCACTCCTGCGGCACGATCCTCGTAGTACCGAACCGCCCTTGATACAGCGGCGCGTTCCGCTTTCGGAGACGAGGCGCCGGCCGCCATGATCCTCGAAAAGCGCCTTCCATCGGCGCCCCCAAGATCCAGGCCCGACCTGAAATGGCATCCGAATCCATGACAGATGTCGATACGTGTCGTACCGGCCTTGGTCGCCTTCGTGGCGAGTTGCCCGGCAACCGAGACACTTCCTGCAGCAAGGCAAACGAATGCGATGACGGCGACGTGAGCGAGGAAGCGATCTGCCATGCGTATTTAATAGCGGCGGCGCGCACGAACGCCAATGCCGTCGGTGAACAACGACGAAAGCCATCGGAATATGACGGCGGGTTTCCTTGCATTTCCGGGCTCCCGGGACTATCTCGGCTGCCATGAAAATGAAACCCGTTCACATTGTCGGCGGCGGCCTGGCCGGCTCGGAAGCGGCTTGGCAGGCGGCGCAGGCCGGCGTGCCCGTCGTTCTGCACGAGATGCGCCCTGTGCGCGGAACCGAGGCGCACAAGACCGACAGCCTCGCCGAACTGGTCTGCTCCAATTCGTTCCGATCCGATGACGCTGCGGCCAACGCCGTCGGCCTGCTGCACGCCGAAATGCGGCTTGCCGGGTCGCTGATCATGCGTGCGGCCGACGCCCACCAGGTGCCGGCCGGCGGCGCGCTTGCCGTCGATCGCGACGGCTTCTCGGCAGCCGTCACCGCCGAACTCGAAGCGCATCCGCTGATCACGATCGCGCGTGAAGAAGTCACTGGCCTGCCCCCGCGGGATTGGGGCCAATCGATCATCGCCACCGGGCCGCTGACGGCGCCTTCGCTGGCCGAGGCGATCGCCGAGACGACAGGCGCCGACGCGCTGGCCTTCTTCGACGCCATCGCTCCGATCATCCATTTCGACACGATCGACATGGATGTCTGCTGGTTCCAGTCGCGCTACGACAAAGTCGGACCCGGCGGAACCGGCAAGGACTACATCAACTGCCCGATGGACAAGCCGCAATACGAGGCGTTCATCCAGGCGCTGCTCGACGGCGGCAAGACCGATTTCAAGGAATGGGAAGGCACGCCCTATTTCGACGGCTGCCTGCCGATCGAGGTCATGGCCGAGCGCGGCGCGGAGACGGCGCGGCACGGGCCGATGAAGCCGATGGGCCTGACCAATGCGCATAATCCGCAGATCAAGGCCTACGCAGTGGTGCAGCTGCGCCAGGACAATGCGCTGGGCACGCTCTACAACATGGTCGGCTTCCAGACCAAGCTGAAGCATGCCGAGCAGGTCCGCATCTTCCGCATGATTCCTGGACTCGAAAACGCCGAGTTCGCACGGCTCGGCGGCCTGCACCGCAACACCTACATCAATTCGCCGGTGCTGCTCGATCCCTCGCTCCAGCTCAATGGGCGCGAGGGCCTGCGTTTCGCCGGCCAGATCACCGGCTGCGAGGGCTATGTGGAATCGGCGGCGGTCGGCCTGCTCGCCGGGCGCTTCGCCGCCGCCGAACTGCAGGACCGGTCGCCTTCTGTACCGCCGGTCACAACCGCGTTCGGCGCGCTGCTCAACCACATCACCGGCGGGCATATCGTTTCCGACGACGAGCCCGGCAAACGCTCCTTCCAGCCGATGAACATCAATTTCGGCCTGTTCCCGCCGGTCGAGGCGCAAAAGTCCGAAGGCAAGCGCCTGCGCGGCAAGGAAAAGATCGTGGCCAAGCGCCATGCGCTGACCTCACGGGCGCTGGCCGATTGCCGCGACTGGCTTGGGCTGGAGCAGAGCGCACAGGCGGCGGAGTAATCACTCCGCCGCCTGCATCTTCTCCTTCGCCAGCGCGTCCGCGCCCGACAATCCCGGCTTGCCCGCCTCGCCAGGGTTCCTGCGCACATAATCCGCCTTGAGGCTTTCGGAAGTCTCGCGCGAGCCGTCATGGCTCCAGCCGGGCGGCGCGAACAGATAGCCGAGGCGCTGGCGAAACGTCAGGCCGGGCGCGAGCGCATCCCTGAACATGCCGATCCATTCGTGGAAAGCCACCTTCAGCGGGTTGAAGGTGCCGAGATTCTTGACGATGCCGTAGCGCGGCCGGTCCTCTTCCAGTTCCTCGACGAAAGTGCCAAACATGCGGTCCCAGATGATCAGTGTGCCGGCGTAGTTGGCGTCGAGGTAGCGCGGATTGGTGGCGTGGTGGACGCGGTGGTGCGAGGGCGTGTTGAAGATGAACTCGAACCAGCCCCACATCTTGCCGATCGTCTCGGTGTGGATCCAGAACTGCCAGACCAGGTTGAAGCCGAAGACAAGGGCGATGACTGCCGGATGGAAGCCGAGCAGGACCAGGGGCGCCTGCAGCACGAACATGCCGGTGAACAGGCCGGTCCAACTCTGACGCAGCGCCGTCGAAAGATTGTAATGCTGGCTGGAATGATGGTTGACATGCTCGGCCCAGACCCAGCGCACACGATGCGCGATGCGGTGGTAGAAATAGTAGCGCAGATCGTCGAGCAGGAAGGCGGCCACAAACACCCAGACCGACAGGCCGAGATCGAAGAAGCGGAACTGCCAGACCCAGATCAGCGCGGTGTAGGAAACCACGCCGAGCAGCAGCCCGGCCACGACATTGCCGGTCCCCATCATCAGGCTGGTCAGCGTGTCGCGTGTTTCGAAAGCGCCCTTGGCGCGGCCGGTGCGCACCAGCCACAGCTCAATCAGGATCGCGGCGACGAAGAACGGGATCGCGAGTTCGGTGACTTTCGGAAAATCATTGGCGTCCATGGCTCAGGCCTTGCCGGTTGCGGAATTGAGGGATGGATCAAGCGCTTCGGCGACTTCTCGCGCCGCCGAGGGCTCCGCGAAAACAAACTCGCCGCCCGGCCAGGTGAAGTCGCGGAAGCGGATCGAGACTTTGTTACCGGCCAGCGTCAGCCTCTTGATGTCCCGCGACGAGACGATCCGCGTCAGGAATTTGTCGCCGATCACGCCGACTATCCCCGTGCCGGACCCGTGGAGCGAGATGAACGCCGCCTTCCCGTCGGACGTCAGCCGCACCGCCGCGGCCTTCTCCGCCGGAAAGTCGAGCAGGAAGCGCTGCAGCGCCTCGTCTTCACTGGAAATGCTGGCCCGCCTGCTGCCGCCGGTGAAATGCACGGCGGCCACCGCCAGGGAGATCCCGACGGCGACGATCGCGACGAGTACGGGCAGGCTCATCGGCCGCATTCTCCTCCCGCCCGGAATACCTTTTCGGTAACCGAACAAGGCAAGGCGTAGCACGATTGACGTTTACGTCAAGGAGGACCGCGCCGGCCATCCGCGCCACGCACGTCGCAACAGCAGCCATTGCCTGCGCCATGCGGAGAGTTCGGCGATCTGACGCAGCGGATCGAAGTCCGGCCGGCTCAGAAGTTTGAGATATGCGCCGGTCAACGCAAGCGGCAAATAGGCCGGACGCAATGCCTGCGGCAGCTTGGATGCTTCCTGGTCGAAGGCGTTGAGATGCTCGTTTGCCAACGCGATCATGGCCGCGACTGCGCTTCGCGCGCCTGCACCGCCATCGCCGGCAATGAATTCTTCCGGCGACGAGCCGGCAGCGGCGAGAATGTCGCGCGGCACGAAGCACTGGCCGCGCCCGCGGTGGATCGGCAGCATCATGAGGAGCCCGGCAATGGCCTGGGCACACCCTGCCCTGCCCGCCAGTTGCGCACATTCCGGCGCGGCGCGTGGGTCGAGTATCATGGCCGAAAGCTGGATGATCGCGCCTGCCGTCTCGCCGCAATAGCCCTCGAGATCGGTTCGCGACGGCATCGGGTCGTCGTAGAGATCGAAAATCCGCGCATCGAGGTAATTTTCGAAGGCGGCCAAGGGCAACGCATGCTTCACGATTGTTTCAACCAGCGCGTCAGCGAGCGGATGTCCCGTTGCCGGGTTGCCGGCGGCGATCACGTCGCGCCACCATTGCAGCCTTATCTCGCCCGGCAGCGCTTCATGGATCCGGTCGCGCACCCCTACGATCTCGGCATTGAAGGCGTAGAGCGAAAGAAGCGCGTCGCGCTTATCGGCCGGTGCGTACAGCGCGGAAAGATAGCGATCGCGGTCGGCCGTGCGCACAGCCTGTATGACGATCTCGCCATTGCCGGCCATTTTCAGTCGACAGCGATCAGGGCCGCCGCGACGGCGCGATCTTCGGCCAGAAGCACATTGTAGGTTCTGACCGCCGCTCCGGTGGACATCGCGTCAGCCGAGATATTGTTCTCCTTGAGAACGTCCCTGAGCGGCGCCGGCAGACGCCGGATGTCCTTGCCGGTGCCGACCAGCAGGATCTCGACCGCCTCCGCCTCGGCGAGGAGCCGGGCGAAGTCCGAGGGCTTCAGGTCCAGAGGGTTGGCAGGCTCCCAGGCATAGACGCCGGACGGCAGGCACAGGATCGAGCCGCGATGCGACATATCGGCAAAGCGGAAGCCGCCATTGCCATAGGCTTCGACCGGCGCCCGCCCCGGAAAATGCGCCTCGCGAACGACGATGCCCGCAGCCATGCCGGTCAGGGTTTCGACGGCTGCGCCGTCGTCGGAACCGGGGCCTTGCTTTCCGTGTCCATCATGCCGGGGCGCAGCTTGAACAGGATCAGCAGCGGACCGGCGACGAACACGGACGAATAAGTGCCGAACAGGATGCCGAAGATCATTGCAAAGGTGAAGGACGCGATGACCTCGCCGCCGAATATATAAAGCGCAAACAGCGCCAGCAGCGTCGTCAGGCCGGTCAGCACCGTTCGCGACAGCGTCTGGTTCATCGAAAGGTCGAGCAACTCCGGGATCGGCATTTTCTTGTATTTGCGGAGATTCTCGCGGACGCGGTCATAAACGACCACGGTGTCATTGATCGAATAGCCGACGATGGTGAGGATGGCCGCGATGCTGGTCAGATTGAACTCGATCCCGGCCACGACATATAGGCCGACCATGGCGATGACGTCATGCACCGTCGCGATCACGGCGCCGAGGCCGAACTGCCACTCGAAGCGTATCCAGATGTAGACCAGCATGGCGACAAGCGAGGCGAGCACGCCCATCGTGCCGGCCCAAGCGAGTTCGCTGGAGACCGTCGGCCCCACCACCTCCACACGGCGGATATCGTAGTCATCTTCAAGCGCCATTCGCGCCTTCTGCAAAGCGGATTGTTCGGCATTGTCGCCGCCACCCTGCGACTCGATCTTGATGAGCAATTCGCGCTGCGAGCCGAATTCCTGGACCTGGACGTCGCCGAGATTGAGTTCACCGAGCCGTGCGCGCACATCGCCAGCATCGGCCGCCGGCGCTTTTGCCTGCACCTCGATCAGCGAGCCGCCGAGGAAGTCGACGCCGTAATTCATGTCCTTGGTCATGAACAGAACCGCGGTGCCGATGGACAGAATGGCCGACAGCGTGAACGCGTATTTGCGCATCGACATGAACGGAATGCTGGTGTTGTCCGGCACCAGCTTTATGAAACCTTCCGGAATCTGCGTCGGCCGCGCGCGGCGCAACCAAAGCGCGATCATCCAGCGCGTGAAGGTGAAGGCGGTGAACACGGTGGTGACGATGCCGATGGCGAGCGTCACGGCAAAGCCGCGGACCGGGCCTGAACCGAGATAGAACAGGATGACGGCGGCGATGAAGGTGGTGACGTTGGCGTCGACCACGGTGGCGAGCGCTCGCGAGAAGCCGGCGTCGAGCGACTGCACGAGCGACCTTCCCGCGCGTCTCTCTTCCTTGACGCGCTCATAGATGATGACGTTCGAATCGACCGCCATGCCCATGGTCAGGATAATGCCGGCAATGCCCGGCATAGTCAGCGTCGCGCCGAGCACGGACAGGAGAGCAATGATCATCGCGATATTGGCGATGAGCGCCAGGTTGGCGATTATGCCGAGGCTGCCATAGGCAACGACCATGAAAATGAGCACGAGCGCGCCACCGATCATGGCTGCGATCTCGCCGGCTGCGATCGAATCGGCTCCGAGGCTTGGACCGACAGTGCGTTCCTCGACGATGGTCAGATCGGCCGGAAGCGCGCCGGCGCGCAAAAGCACTGCCAGGTCATTGGCGCTTTCGACGGTGAAATTGCCGGAAATCTGGCCGGTTCCGCCGAGGATGGGTTCGCGGATCTGCGGCGCCGAGATGACCTGGTTGTCGAGAATGATGGCGAACAGCTTGCCGACATTCTGCTGCGTCGCCTGGCCAAAGCGTGAGGCGCCCTTGGAGTCGAAGCGGAAGGAAACGACGGCTTCGTTGGTGCGCTGGTCGAAGGTCGCCTGCGCATCGACGAGGTTCTCGCCCGAAACGATGACGCGGTTTTCGATCAGATACGGAACCGGCGGATCGTCCTGCGAATAGAGCACCGACGAGCCGGCCGGCGGGCGGCCCTCGATCGCCTCCTGTACAGGCACGGTCTGGTCGACCATCTGGAAGGTCAGCTTGGCGGTTTGGCCGAGAATGTCCTTCAGCCGCTGCGGATCCTGCAGGCCCGGAACCTGGACGAGAATGCGGTCGACGCCCTGGCGCTGGATGATCGGCTCGGTCGTGCCGAGTTCGTTGACGCGGCGACCGACGACTTCGATGGACTGGATCACCGCCGTTCCGACGCGGTAATCGATACCCTCGTCGGTCAGCGTGTAGCGCAGAAGGCCGGGTTCCGGCTCTTCGAGAGACATTTCGGTGATCGAACCGGTGCCGAACAGATTGGCGGCAACAGGTTGGACCAGGGCGTTCAGCGCTTCCTTAGCCTTCTCGACCTCGTTGGCCTCACGGATACGAACCTGGATAGTCCTGCCGGAGCCGGACAGCCCGGTATAGCCGATCCTGGCGTCGCGCAGCAGGGTGCGGATATCGTCGCGCGCCGACTGCAGGCGCTCATTGATAAGATCCTGCCGGTCGATGGCGAGCAGGATGTGCGAACCGCCCTGCAAATCGAGGCCGAGCGTCATCGAGCGCTTGGGCATCCAATCGGGAAGCGCATCGAGCGTCGATTGCGAGAACAGGTTCGGCGCAGCGAAGATCAGCCCAAGGAGGACGACCGCCCAGATCGAAACCGTCTTCCAGCGCGAAAAATAGAGCATTGTGCCTCGTCAGTTCAGGCGTTCAGTCACGCATTGTTTCCGCTTTTAATGCGGTTATTTCTTGGCGTTCTGATTGGCCACAGGCTCGCCCTTGACGCGTACATCTGAGATGGTCGCCCGCAGCGCGGTGACCTTCATGCCGCCGAGATCAACCTCGAGTTCGCTGTCGTCGATCACCTTGGTGACCTTGCCGACGAGGCCGCCGCCGGTGACGACCGTGTCGCCGCGCCGGATCGCCGCCAGCATCTCGCCGCGCTTCTTCAACTGCTGCCGCTGCGGCCGGATGATCAGGAAATACATGATCACGAAGATCAGGACGAAAGGCAGGATGCTGATGAAAACATCGGGGGTTGCGCCGATGCCCTGGGCGTATGCCGGTGTCACGAACATGAAAACTCCTGAAATATGAAGGCCGAAAACGGTCCCGCCAAAGTTGGCGGGAATATAGTCGCTGGAGCCCGCTTTGCAACCGCGCATGCGGCTCAATACGCGGCTTTTCCGGCAGGATTCAGCGTGTTAGAGCGTTGCCATCATGATTAGCCGGACCGCGGATCGCCAAATGAACGACAAGTCGCTCGAAACCCTGGCCGCCAAGCTCGACCTCCTGATCGAGGCGGTGACACGTCTGGCGCCTGGTAATGTGACGCCGACCGACCTGTCCACGGCCGACTGCTTCGTCTGGGCCGCCGATCCTGGCCTGCTTGAGCCCGTGCATCGGGTGAACCGCGTCGACATCGGGCTGATCCGCGGCGTCGACCGCGTCCGCGACATACTTCTGGACAATACCGAGCGCTTCGCGGCCGGCTTCCCCGCCAACAACGTGCTTTTGTGGGGCGCGCGCGGCATGGGAAAATCCTCGCTCGTAAAATCGGTGCATGCCGCGATCAACGCAGGGCGCAAGGATGCCGAGCCGCTGAAGCTGATCGAGATCCATCGCGAAGACATCGACACGCTGCCGAAGCTGATGGCGATCCTGAAAAACTCGCCGTTCCGTTTCATCCTGTTCTGCGACGACCTGTCGTTCGACCATGACGACACATCGTACAAATCGCTGAAGGCCGCGCTCGAGGGCGGCGTTGAAGGGCGACCGGCCAATGTCATCTTCTACGCTACGTCGAACCGGCGGCATCTCCTGCCGCGCGACATGATCGACAATGAGCGTTCGACGGCGATCAATCCGTCCGAAGCGGTCGAGGAGAAGGTCTCGCTGTCCGATCGGTTCGGCCTGTGGCTCGGCTTCCACAAATGCTCGCAGGACGACTATCTCGACATGATCGACGGCTATGTCCGCTATCACGGACTGGAGATCGATCCCGAACAGTTGCGTGCCGAGGCGCTGGAATGGGCGACGACCCGCGGCAGCCGCTCGGGCCGTGTCGCCTGGCAGTTCACGCAGGATCTCGCCGGCAGATTGGGCAAGCCGCTGCGGGATTGAGTAAATTTTTGTAGTTACATTATTGACCGTGGCCGCTTTGGGACTACATTACCCTTGAAGATCGTTTGGGATGAACGGAAGCGGACTGCCAATCTCGACAAACACAGGATGGATTTTGCCGATGTCGGAGCGTTCGACTGGGATCGAGCTGTAATCCTGGCCGGCAGGGCTGACCGCTTCGGCAAGCGACGATTGAAAGCCGTTGGGCATTATGAAGACCGCATAGCGGTAGTGATCTTCGCGATGCTCGGGTCGGAGGCCGTCTCGATCATCAGCTTCCGGCCGGCCAAAGCCAAAGAAAAGAAGGTGCTCGAATGACGAGAGCCAAGACGAAGAACCAGTATGAACCGGGGCGCGGCTACACCAGGGAGGATTGGGATTCAGTCGACAGCCCGGAACTAAGCGATGAAGAACTGGCTCAAATGAAGCCCGCTCGCGAAGTTCTTCCGCCGGAGTTCTTCAATGCGATCGAGGAACTACGCCGCTCGCGCGGCCGGCCGCCTGTCGAGACACCGAAGAAGCAGATCACATTGCGACTTGACCAGGACGTGATTGAAAAATTCCGCGGCACCGGGCGCGGATGGCAGTCGCGGATGAACGAGGCGCTGAAACGCGCGAAAATTTGAGCCTCGTGATCGTGCCCTGAAAAGCAAACGACCCGCCTTGTCGGGGCGGGTCGAACTGCGGGGCGGCTAGACGCGGGCCGGGGCCGATCTATTCCAGGAAGGTCGTCGGATCGACAGGCGCCGAGTTCTTGCGCACTTCGAAGTGCAGCTTCGGCGCATCCGTCGTGCCGCTCATGCCGGAGCGGGCGATTTCCTCGCCGCGCTTGACTTTCTGGCCGCGTGCCACTTTCAGCTCGCTGGCGTGGCCATAGACGGTCACCAGCCCATCCTCGTGACGGACGAGCACGGTGTTGCCGAACTCCTTGAGACCGTCGCCGGCATAGATGACGACGCCGTTCTCGGCGGCCTTGACCGGCGTTCCTTCCGGCACCTGGATGTCGATGCCGTCATTGGCCTTGCCCGCGCCCTTGCCGTAGCCCGAAATGACACGGCCGCGCACCGGCCAGCGCATGCGCCCGATGCCGGTGGCGTCGGGCGCCTCCTGGTCGGCCTGCTCGATCAGCTTCTCGGTCTTTCTGGGCGGCGTGTAGGCTGCCGGCTGGACTTGAGCCACTTCCTTGGCAGCGGCCGCCGTTCCCGTCGTCGTTTTATCGACAGCGGTCGGCGCCGGCGCTGCACTCGCGACAGCGCCACCGGCCGGGATAGTCAGCGTCTGGCCGATACGGATCAGGCCATCCTGCAGGCCATTGGCGGATTTGAGCGCCGTCACGCCGACGCCGGTCTTCCTGGCGATGCGCGAGAGCGTGTCGCCGGCCGCGACCGTATAGGTGCCGGGCGCGCTTGACGCCTTCGCCTCGCCGGTTGAAGCGGCGACCTGCGACGGAGTCTCGCCTTCCTTCACCTTCGGCGTATTCGGCAATACGGCGAGCTTGTCCTGCGGCGCGCCGGTCGGCGTCGGCACCTTGTTGGCAGGGATGTCGTATTTCGTACCGGTCGAGGATTTGGCGTCGGCGACGTTCGGGTTGCTGTCGGGCGCAGAAACCGGAGCCTTGGCGGAATAGACATAGGTCGGGATGATGACCTTCTGCCCGGCCTGCAGCCCGCTCTGGTCGTTCAGCCCGTTCACCTTCATGATGACGTTGGCCGGGATGCCGAAGCGGCGGGACAGATTATAGACCGTCTCGCCTTCCTTGGCTGTGATCTGCGTGCCGCCGGCCCGCGACCAGCCTTCCGGCTCGCCTTCAAGGCTCGCCATGACGGAATTTGTCTTTGGTTCGGCCTTGGCGACTGTTCCGGTTGGCGTCTGGTCGAGCTGGACAGTCGGCGCTATCGGCGCCGGCGCTGCGGCCGTGCGGACCGGCTTTGCCGAGGGAGCCGGAACGGTCGCCACCGGCGCGGGGAGCGGCTGTGAGGAGATCGGCGTCAGGCTGCCGCGCGTGACCGAACCAGTCTGCACAGGAGCTGCGGCGGGCGCCGGGGCCATCGCGACGTCGCCGGGGAACGGCTGATCCTGCTTGATGATCTGGCGCTGGTTGGGGGTCGAGGCGGTGAAGATGTCGTCGATGCCGCCACCGCCGAAGCGCGAGACCTGCTGGCTGCACCCCGCCGCCATGCCCGCCACCAGAAGGATGGCTGCACTGCGCGCCAGAGTGCGCTTGCTCGACCCGAAAACACTGAAACGCATCGCAATAACCCGCACAACTCAACACCGACTGGCATGATTAAAGCGCGTTAATGTTACTGGTCAGTTAAGCTTGAATAAAATCCGCATCCAATTGCAGCAAATCGAAAATCCTGCCGCAACAGCAGATCAGATGACCTTGGCGACGCCGCGCCCGATCGGCTGCAGCCTGACCGTGCCGATGTCCTCGCGCTCGAAGCGGCTGCCGATCTTGGTCAATCTCGCCAGCACCTGTTCGCCCTCTTCCGGGCCGATCGGCGCGATCATGATGCCGCCGCTCGATAGCTGGTCGACGAAGGTGCGGGGCAGGCTGTCGAAGGCGGACCACACCACGATTCGGTCGAAAGGCCCCTCGCCCGGCAGCCCGTTTGAGCCATCGGCCTGGCGCGGAAGCGCGTTGGAGATGCCGAGCGCCTCGAAGCGTTGGCGCGCCTGCTCGGTCAGCGTCTTGTAACGGTCGAGGGTGACGACGCGGCCGGCGAGCCTGGCCATGACGGCCGCCGTGTAGCCCGAGCCGGTGCCGATCTCCAGCACCCGGTTGCCCGGCTCGATCGCCAGCGCGGCGATCACCGCCGCCTGCAGATCCGCGCCCTCGATCGCCTCGCCGCATTCGATCGGCAACATGCGGTCGGACCAGGCGACGTCGTGATGCAGGTTGGAGAGGAAGCCGCGGCGCGGCGTCGCCTCGAAGGCGGCGATCATGTCCTTGGGCGCGATGCCGCGCCCGCGCAGCCGGAGAAGGAAGGCGGCGAAGCCTTCGCGCTCGTCGATCGCCTCGTTCATGCAAGGGCCTTCGTCAACTGGTCGCGCACTTCATAGGCCGTCAGGTCGAGCTTGAGCGGCGTGACTGAAACGCATTTGTTGAGCACGGCGTGAAGGTCGTCGCCTTCCCTCAGTTCCGGCGCTTCTCGGCCGAAGCGCAGCCAGTAGTAAGGCATGCCGCGGCCGTCGGCGCGCTGGTCGATCCACAGGCTGTGGACCAGCTTGCCCTGGTTGGTGACGCGCACCGCCTCGACCTCGTCGGGCGGGCAGTTGGGGAAATTGATGTTGAGGAAGGTGCCGGCCGGCAGGTCGACCGCGAGCAGCTTCTTGAGCAGTTCGGGCGCCAGCGTCTCGGCCGTCTCCCACGGCGTATCACGTCCCTCCTCCACGACCTTGTAAGCCTGGCTGACCGCCATCGAGCGGATGCCGAGCAGCGTTCCCTCCATCGCGCCGGCCACTGTGCCGGAATACGTCACGTCGTCGGCGAGGTTCGAGCCGGAATTGACGCCGGAGAGGATGAGGTCCGGCGGCTCCGGCATGATCTTGCGCACCGCCATGATGACGCAATCGGTCGGCGTGCCGCGCACCGCAAAGTGCTTTTCGCCGATCTTGCGCATCCTGAGAGGCTCCGACAGCGACAGCGAGTGCGCGAAGCCGGACTGGTCCGTCTCCGGCGCGACCACCCAGACGTCGTCGGAAATGGTCTTCGCTATGCGTTCAAGGACCGCGAGGCCTTCGGCGTGGATGCCGTCGTCATTGGTCAGGAGGATGCGCATCATTTCGCCCGTCCGATCTTTTCGAGCCCGCCCATATAGGGGCGCAGCACTTCAGGAATGGTTACGCTGCCGTCCTCGTTCTGGTAATTTTCCATGACGGCGATCAGCGCGCGGCCGACGGCGACGCCCGAGCCGTTCAGCGTATGGACGAAGCGGGTCTGCTTCTCGCCGGGCGCCTTGTAGCGGGCGTCCATGCGGCGGGCCTGGAAATCGCCGCAGACCGAGCAGGACGAGATCTCGCGATAGGCGTTCTGGCCGGGCAGCCACACTTCTATATCGTAGGTCTTGCGCGCGCCGAAACCCATGTCGCCGGTGCACAGCGTCATTGTGCGGAACGGCAGTTCCAGCCGCTTCAGCACTTCTTCGGCGCATTCCGTCATGCGTTCGTGTTCGGCGATCGAGGATTCGGCATCGGTAATCGAGACCAGCTCGACCTTGTAGAACTGGTGTTGGCGAAGCATGCCGCGCGTGTCGCGCCCGGCCGAGCCGGCTTCCGAGCGGAAGCAAGGCGTGAGAGCCGTCATGCGCAGCGGCAGTTTTTCCACCGGCGTGATTTCCTCGCGGACGAGATTGGTGAGCGGGACTTCGGCGGTGGGGATGAGGCCAAATCGTCGTGACAATGTAGGATATTTCCGTCGAATCTCTTCGATTTCCTCCAATTTTCCTGCAAGCATCTCCTTTGCTTGACGCACACCCTGGCGGGGACCTGTCACCATGTCTCCGAGGCTGGAAAGAAAATCTTCTTTTCCTAATTCAATTTGGCGGTTGATTGATTTCTGGATGCCTTCAGCGCTTTCCAGATTAGCTTCCATCATTTTTATAGTTGGAATCCACGACTTAATTTCCCCCTCCAAGGAGGCAATCTTTTCTGTAACAAACGTGGACGTCCAGAACAGATCGTCACCAAACTTAGGCAATTGGTTTGTTCCGAATAAAACCTCGTCGCGCACCATCAGCGGCGGCTGCACTTCCATGTAACCGTGTTCGGTCGTGTGCAGATCGAGCATGAACTGGCCGAGCGCGCGTTCGAGCCGTGCAAGCTGGCCTTTCAGCACCGTGAAGCGGCTGCCCGAAAGCTTTGCGGCGCGCTCGAAATCCATCAGGCCGAGCGCTTCGCCTAGTTCAAAATGCTCCTTCGGCTTGTTCCCCATGCGCGGCTGGCGGGCGGCGATCAGCTCCGCGCCCCATGAAAGCTTCTCGACATTGGCGTGCTCGTCTGCGCCGACCGGCACGTCGTCGAAGGGAACATTCGGGATCACCGCCAGCGCGTCGTTCAGCGCCTTGTCGAGTTCGCGCTCGCGCGCCTCGCCGTTCTGGATGAAGCTCTTGATCTCGGCGACCTCGGCCTTGAGCTGTTCGGCAAGGGCGGAATCGCCGGCGCGCATGGCATTGCCGATCTCACGCGAGGCGGCGTTGCGGCGCTCCTGCTTGACCTGCAATTCGCCGAGATGGGCGCGCCGCGCCTCATCCTTGAGGATCAGGTCGTCGACGGTCGCCTCAGCCTCCTCGGCTGACCACGAACGCTTCACCAGCGCCTGGACCAGGGTTTTCGGGTTCTCGCGAATCCATTTGATGTCGAGCATGAAGTCACCATTCGAAACGGCGGCGGAAGGCCGGTGCAGGGGGTAAACCGCATCCTTCGCCGATGCAAGACGGGCGCTGCGGACGGGTTGCATTTTGGGTGGATGCGGCCCGCTCGCAAATGCAGGAAAACGCTTTCCGCCCCGCAAGCGGGGATAACCGTGTCATCTCCGTTCGAACTCCCAAGCACACCTCTCCGTCACCACGCTGCGTTTCCGCCCTGGCTATTACAATAAGTCGGGAAGCGGGGCGCTTGGCCGAGCCTTCCGAAACTAAATACGTGGCGCGAACCCCGCGCCCCGCCGGCGATTTCTGTCCCCGTCCGTTCCAACTGCGCGGGGCCGGCTGTGACAACGCTTCGGCCCTTGCGGGCTTGGCGCCGTCGCGGCGATGGTTCTTCACCATCGCCTTCACCGGTCCCGCCTGTGTGCTCCTCCAGCACGCCGGGACCGTAGTGTCCCGAGGGGAACCACTGGACAGGGCCTCCCCGGTTCCATGGCTTCGTCGGCCATGGAACGGAGGCGCCGATCCTTCCCCGCTTTCGAACGACTCCGGAGCGTTCCCGCAGGAAGGACGACTGCGATTGTGCGGGAGAGGCGGGAAGTGTGAACAAATCCGGATGCGAAAATCTTCTCACCGGCTGTTATGCTATTGATCCGCAAGCGAGATTTTTGCTATCGGGGCTGAATGGAGGTGAATTCTATCCACGTTTGAGGGTCTCACGGTGCCCCCTCCACCACGCTTCACGTGGTCCCCCTCCCCGGTGAACGCGGGGCAAGATCATTCGGCGGCCGCAGCCCTACGATGCAGCCTGCGTTGAGGAGCTGGCGGATTCCTTTGCGGCGTCGGCCGCTTCTTTCTTCTCGCGCGCCACGCGTTCCTGCTCGCGCTTGCGCTCGACCATCCGGGCCATCCAGATGGAGACCTCGTAGAGGAGGATGGTCGGAAGGGCGAGGCCGATCTGGCTGACCGGGTCAGGCGGGGTGAGCACGGCGGCGACGACGAAGGCGATGACGATCGCCCATTTGCGCTTGTCGGCCAGCCCTTGCGAGGTGAGCAGTCCGACGCGCGCCATCAGCGTGGTCACCACCGGAAGCTGGAACACCAGGCCGAAGGAGAAGATCAGCGTCATGATGAGGCTGAGATATTCCGAGACCTTGGGCAGCAGCGAAATCTGCACCTCGCCGCCGGTCTGCTGCATGGCGAGGAAGAACCACATCACCATCGGCGTGAAGAAGAAATAGACCAGCGCTGCGCCAATCAGGAACAGGACCGGCGAAGCGATCAGGAACGGCAGGAAAGCGCCGCGCTCGTTCTTGTAAAGGCCGGGCGCGACGAATTTGTAGATTTGCGCGGCAATCAGCGGAAACGCCAGCACCATGCCGCCGAACATGGCCAGCTTGATCTGGGTGAAGAAGAATTCCTGCGGCGCGGTGTAGATGAGCTCGACCTGGCCGTCGCCTACGCCCGCCCACTCGACTGCCCATTTGAACGGGATGACGAGCAGGTTGAACAGCTCCTTGGCGAAGAAGAAGCACACCAGGAAGGCGATGAAAAAGCCGCCGATCGCCCACATCAGGCGCGAGCGCAGCTCGATCAGGTGGTCCATCAGCGGCGCCGATGACTTTTCGATCTCGTCGTCTTCCGGTGCGCTCACGAGGCGGTCCCTGCGGATTTTTTCTTCTTTTCCGCCGCCGGCTTGGCCGAAGCGGGTTTTGGCTGGGCGGGTTTTGCCGCAGCCTTGGGCTCGGCCGGCTTCGATGCGGGTTTGACAGCCTTTGCAGGCTTTGCCGGCGCCTTGGCCGGTTCAGGAGGTGCGGATGCTGCGGGCACAGGATCCGGCATTGCCGGAAACACCGGCTTCGAGGTCGGCATGGCCTCAGGGCCGGCGACACCCGGAATGCTGGTAGCCCCCGCCTTCAACGGTTCGGCCGCATGAGCCGCCGCTGCCGTGGGTCCGGCGGCGGGCTCGGCGGCTTTCGACGGCGCAGGCTTCATCGCGGAATCGAGGCCGGCGCGCACATCGGCCGCCGCCTTCTCGAACGGGTTCAGCTGCTTCTTGATCTCGGCCGCCGGGTTGAGGCCGCGCAGCGTGTCCACCGACTTCTTGACCTCGTCGAGCTCCGCCTCCTTCAGCGCCTCGTTGAACTGCTTCTGGAAGTCGCCCGCCATCGAACGCAGTTTCGCGGTCGTTTTGCCGAAGGTGCGCAGCATGCGCGGCAAATCCTTCGGGCCGACGACCACGATCATGACGATCGCGATCACGAGCATCTCGGTCCAGCCGATATCAAACATGGCTACTCAATCCGACCAGCGCAGAGATTAGAGATTAAGCGAGGCGCTAAGGCTCAGCTCTTGCTGGCTCTTTCCTTGGCCGCCTGGACGGTCTCGTCGGGGCGATGCTCGACGGTCTTGCCGTCGGCGGTCTTTGCGCCCTCGGCTTCGTCGTCGGACATGCCCTTCTTGAAGCTCTTGATGCCCTTGGCCATGTCGCCCATCAGCTCGGGGATCTTGCCGCGGCCGAACAGCAGCAGCACCACCACAAGCACGATGAGCCAGTGCCAGATTGAAAAGGAACCCATGATAACTCTCTCTCGAACGATTTCCTGAGACTGATCTATGCGTTTTCACGCTGTGTTTCAAACAGAAGTACGTCAGACTTCCGTGTCGAAAGCCAGATATCCTTCGCCCTGGCGGACAAAGCGCCGCAGCGTACCCGCGCGCGCACCGGCGTCTCCGCGCCGGGAACGGCAAGTTCCAGCAATTCCACGACGCCGAGATAGCGGCGCGAGAGGATGCGCGCCTGAGTGTCGCCCGCGGTTTCGCTAACGTCGAAGCCGGTCATGCGCACGGCGACGGTCAGATCGTCGCCCTCGGAAAAGCCCGTAGCGTCGACGCGACCGAGCGAGGTTTCGACCGCGCCGCCTATTACCCGCCCCTCGAACAGATTGAGCTCGGAGAAAAAGCCCGCGACGAAGAGGCTGGCGGGGTTGAGATAAAGGTCTTCGGCGCGGCCGGCCTGCACCAGCCTGCCGTCCCTGAGGAGCGCGATGCGGTCGGCCATGCGCATCGCCTCCTCCGCATCGTGGGTGACGACGATCGCGGTGGCCCGGCTTTCGCGCAGGATGGCCAGCGTTTCGGCCCGGACGGAATCCTTCAGCCGCGAATCCAGTCCGGAAAACGGCTCGTCCATGAGAAGAACCGCCGGGCGCGGCGCGAGCGCCCGGGCGAGCGCCACGCGTTGCTGCTCGCCGCCCGACAGGACATGCGGGTAAGAGCCGGCATAATCCTCCAGCCCAACCCGCGACAGGGCGATCAGCGCTTCCTTGCGCGCCTCCTCGCCCGACAGCGCGGTCAGCCCGAAGCGGACATTGTCGAGGATGGTCATGTGCGGAAAGAGCGCGAAATCCTGGAACACCAGGCCGATCGAGCGCTTTTCCGGCGGCAGGAAGACGGACGGACCGGCGATCTCGCGGTCGTTGAGGAGCACGCGGCCGGAAGTCTGGCTTTCTATGCCGGCGGCGATCCTGAGAAGCGTGGTCTTGCCCGAACCCGAGGGGCCGAGCAGGCAGAGAACCTCACCCGGTTCGGCCGAAAGCGTGACGCCGCGCAACGTATCGGCGCCAGGCCCGAAGGAATGGCTGATGTTTTCGAAGGCGAGCCGCGCGGCGAAGGTGACGCCGGCGGGGACGCGGCCGTGCTGGTGCAGATCCTGTGCGTTCAAACGAGAGACTCCCGGCATTTCAGCGCGAGATATAGCCCTGGAAGCGCCCGCCTTGCGGTCAATCATCCGTGACGCGGGGCGTCAGCAGGCCGAGCTCCTCGAGGTCGATGTCGGTCAGCGGGTCTTCGTCCTCGGTCAGCAGGTCCGGATCGGAAGGCGGCTGCGGAACGGAAAAGTTCGACGGCATGCGCGAGGACAACAGCCCCGCCCCTTTCAGCTCGTCCATTCCGGGCAGGTCGCGGATCTCTTCCAGCGCAAAATGGTCGAGAAATTTTTCGGTCGTGCCGTAGGTGACCGGGCGGCCCGGCGTGCGGCGCCTGCCGCGCATGCGCACCCACTCGGTTTCCAAGAGCGTGTCGAGCGTGCCCTTGGAGGTCTCGACGCCGCGAATGTCCTCGATCTCGGCGCGGGTTACGGGCTGATGGTAGGCGATAATCGCCAGCACTTCGAGCGCGGCCCGCGACAGCTTCTTCTGCTGGACGGCGTCGCGGCTCATCAGGAAGGCGAGATCGCCGGCGGTGCGGAAGGCCCAAGCGTCACCGACGCGCACCAGATTGACGCCGCGGCGCTGATAGATCTGCTGCAGCTCGGCCATGGCGGCGGCGATGTTGACGCCGTCGGGCAGGCGCTGGGCGAGCTGCTTTTCGCTGACCGGCTCGGCGCTGGCGAAGACGATGGCTTCGGCCATGCGTACGGCTTCGGCGAGGTGCAGGCGCTCGGCGGGGTTCATGTCGGCCACATCCGAAAGGAACTGGATCACCGTTGCGTTTGCGCTGTCGTTCATGACGCTGCCTCGGCTGTCTTTGCGGCATTTTGGCGATTGCGCAGGTAGAGCGGCGCGAACGCCTCCTGCTGACGCATCTCGATCGCGCCCTCGCGCACCAGTTCGAGCGTTGCGGCAAACGAGCTGGCGATGGCGGTGGAGCGCTCCTCGGCGCTGGTGAGATATTGCGTCAGGAACTGGTCGAGCGCGGTCCAGTCGCGGAACTCGCCGATCAGGCGGATGAGGATGTCGCGCGCCTCCTTGAGCGACCAGACGCCGCGCTTGGCGATGCGCACATTGGTGATCGCCTGGCGCTGGCGCTGCACCGCATAGGCGGTCAGGAGGTCGTAGAGCGACGCCGAATATTCGTTGCGCTTCTCGACGATGACCATTTCGGGCATGCCGCGCGCGAAGACATCGCGGCCGAGCCGGTTGCGGTTGACGAGGCGGGCGGCCGCGTCGCGCATGGCTTCGAGCCGCTTCAGGCGGAACTGCAGCACGGCGGCCAGTTCCTCGCCGCTTTCGCCGTCGTCGCCCGGCTGCTTGGGGATAAGGAGCTTGGATTTAAGGTAGGCCAGCCACGCCGCCATGACGAGGTAATCTGCCGCGAGTTCAAGCCGGATGGCGCGGGCGCTGTCGACGAATTTCAGATACTGCTCGGCCAGCGCCAGGATGGAAATGCGCGCGAGGTCGACCTTCTGGTTGCGCGCAAGATGCAGGAGAAGATCAAGCGGGCCTTCGAAACCGGCAACGTCGATGAGCAGCGCCGGCTCGGAAACGCCGCGCGCGTTCTCGTCCTCCGCCCAGAGGCGGTCCATCGGCGCGGGCTTCCCTGCCCGTTTATCCAGCGCTTCCGGCAATTGCTGCCTGCTTCCTTTGGTTTATGCCACGGCCTCGAAGTAAGTCGCGAATTCGGCGCGGATTTCGGCCTCGTCGGCCTGGTCGCGCTCCCCGATGCAGTTAAGCGCCCGCTCGGCCCGTTCCAGCGTCCTGCCCTCAAGCCCAGTGGTGCGCGAGGCGATCCCCGCCATCTCCTCCATCACCCCGTTGCAGTGAAGGACGATATCGACGCCGGCCGCAAGGATCGCGGCTGCTTTCGACGGGAAATCCCCAGAAAGCGCCTTCATCGAAGTGTCGTCGCTGATGAGCAGCCCGTCGAAGCCGATCTCGCCGCGGATGATCTCGTCGACGACCCTGCCGGACGTCGTGGCCGGATTGTCCGGATCGACCGCGGCGTAAACGACATGGGCGGTCATCGCCATCGGCAGATGGCTGAGTTCCCTAAACGGGGGGAAATCGTGCCGCTGCAGGTCGCTCAGCGAGGCGTTGACGATTGGCAGTTCGAAATGGGTGTCGGCGAATGCGCGCCCGTGGCCGGGTATGTGCTTCATGACGGGCAGCACCCCGCCCGCCATCAGCCCTTCGGCCGACGCCTTGCCGAGCGCGGTGACGCTATTCGGTTCCTTGCCATAGGCGCGCGCGCCGATGACGTCGCTGGCCCCTTCGATCGGCACGTCGAGCACCGGCAGGCAATCCACCGTGATGCCGAGTTTCAGGAGATCGAAGGCGTGCAGGCGGGCAAGCAGCCATGCCGCGCGCTCGCCAGCATCGTGATCGTCGCGCCAGAGTGCGCCAAGGGCGGCGCCAGCGGGGTAGTTTGGAGCCAGTGGCGGACGGATCCGCTGCACGCGCCCGCCCTCCTGGTCGATGAAAACCGGCGCGCCGGGACGGCCGACGCAATCGCGCATTTCGTCAACGAGGTCGCGGATCTGCTCGGTTTCGCTGATGTTGCGCGCGAACAGGATGAAGCCCCATGGGCATTCGCCGCGATAGAACCGGATTTCCTCGCGGCTGAGCGATTTCCCGGCGCAGCCGAGGATCATGGATTTTGATTCGGTCATGAGGTCAAGACTAGCGCGTCAATGCGTCGGTTGAAAAGAAAACCGGCCCGGCAGAGATGCCGCGCCGGTTTGATTACGCTGGTGCAGGCGCGGCTTACTTCGAGACGAAGCAGTTGCCGCCCGCGGATTTGTAGCTTTCGCAAAGCTTGATGGCGTCGCTGCGGCTGCCGGCGGGAACCCGCACGCGCCAGAAGGTGCCCTTCCCGGCGATCTCGGCCTTGACGATGTTGGCCTGATGCCCCTCGAGCACGCTTCCGTAGCGGCGCAGCAAATCCTGGTAGGACGACTGCGCAGCGGCTTCGCTCGGCTGCGAGGCGATCTGCATCGACCAGGCGCCGTTGGCGCCGGAGGGCGCGCTGAGCGCGGCGACCTTGTCGGCCTTTACCTCGCCGACGATGTCGACCGGCTGGTCGGAAGGCCGCGCCGGAGCGAGCGGAACGGAGTTGGGCGTTGCAGACGCGGCCGTTTCGGCGACAGGCGCTGCTGCTTCCGCCGGTGCTTGCGGAGCGTTTGCCGCAGGCGCGGCTGCGGCGGCATTCTCGGCGGGCGGGACCGTTCCGGTTGCTTCCGTGGTCGACGGAGCCGGCTCTGTCGCGTTTGCATTAGCAGCCGGTGCAGGGGCAGCTTTCGGAGCTTCGGCGACCGGCTCTTCGCGAGGAACCAGCGTGCCGTCGGCCTTGACGATCATCGTGCGGACCTTGCGCGGGGCAACCGCGGCGACCTCGACGCTGTCGTCGATGCCGGACTCCTGCAGCACCTGCGCGATGCGGTCCTCGGACTTCGCCGGAGGCGTCACCCCGGGCAGATCGGAGGATGCTGTCTGCGGCAGGGAATCCGCAGGAGCTGGCTGGGGCAGATCGATGCCTGCAAGTGTATCCGCGATCTCATCAGACTGGGCGGCGGGGGCCTCCGCTTCGGCCGTCTCGGTCGGAACCTCCGCATCGGCCGGCGCGGCGGGAGCCGCCTCGACCATGCGCGGCTCGGGCGCGGGCACGTCGATCGGCTCTTCGGCGCTGGTCAGAAGTTTCTCCTGCTTAGGCTGCGCAGCGTCACCGGAGCCGGCGACACGGTCATAGACCGCCTTGTCCTGGTTCGGCACGGTCGTGCCGCCCGGGTTTTCCGGCCTGACCTTGATCGGCTCGGCATCGGCCTTGACGATGGCGGGGGTATCCGAACCGCCCTCGCCGAAGGACATGGCGAAAGCGCCGAGGCCGCCGAGAACCGCGACGCCGCCGACGATGGCCGCCACCAGCATGCCGCGCCTTTGCGGTTGCTCGCGCGTCGCCGTGCCATATTCAGGCACGGACATTTCTTCATCGAGATCGGGGTCGTAGTCGTCCACGGCGAACTGATCCTGGGCGACGGGTTCGCTGCCGGGCACGTAATCGGTATCGCGCTGGCCGGCGTCTGTCGCCGAACCGTAGGCGGCATGCGACGCGCCGGCAAAGGCGGCTCCGCCCGCGAGGCCAGCGGCGAATGCCGCCGGACCGGCATGGCTGGAAACCGGATGCGGCTGTTCCTGCCGCGCAAAGGCGCGCTCGAACTCGGCCGCATAATCGTCGGCTTGATGATAGGCCGGCGCCGGTGCGGGGGCAGCTTTCTCCGGCGCATTGATATCGCTGAGCAGGCCGGCAAATTCGGCGTCCAAATCGTCGTAGACGGCCGGCGGCACATTCTCTTCGGCGGCGAGCTCCGGGATGTCGAGGTCGTCGGCAAGCGCTACGGCATGCTCCGGCACGTCGATTGTTTCGATGTCGGGGAAATCCTCATAGGCAGAGGGGGCGTAGTCCGCCTCGCCGTCGTCCTGCGCTGCAGCCGCCTCATATTCGGCCGGCGCTTCCACGACCGGCTGGGGCTCTTCGCGCCGCCATGACGCCGTCGGCTCGGCTCGGCGCATCGAAGCGGTCAGGGCAGCAAGGGCGGCGTAGGGATCCTCGTCTTCCTTCGCCACGGGCTGTTCCGCTTCCTGCCACGCCGGGGCGGCGCTGTCTTCGGCTCCATGCACAACCGGCTCGTCATCAGCGATCCCGTTGGAGATCGCCGCATCGAACGCTTCGTCGTCGAATTCGAGGTTGAGGTCGACATCCAGATCTGCGGCTTCGGTGGCATAATCGGCTTCGGCCACGTACTCAGCCGTTTCCTCGGCTTCAGCATAAGCGGGCTGCTCGTCCTGCTCGTCGCTGTCGAAATCGGCAAGATCGGATGAAACGGCTTCTTCAAGCGGGAGATCGTCTTCCGAAACGGATGAAACCTGCAGATCTGCCGGCTCGGCCGCATCGAACGCCCAGTTCACGGCGTCGAGATCATCCGCCAGATCGTCGAGCAACTCTTCGGTGCTTTCCGCGGCGACAGGCTCGGCTGCGGGAAGGTCAGCAACTGCCTCGACCGCTGGAATTTCCGCAATAGCCTCGGCGGCGGGAACCTCGGCAACCGCATGCTTGCGCTCAGGCATATTGCCGAGAAGCGCGTTGAGTTCGTCTTCGAGGCTGAGTTCATCTTGCTCCTCGACGGGCCCGCCGAGATCCGGCTCGGCCAGCGCTTCCGCCTCGCCCTCTTCATCCAGCCGGAACTGAAGCTCGCTGTCGAGATCGCCGTCGTCAGCATCCGGGGCATGCTCGTCGACTGCGGCTCGCATCGCCGAGAAATCCATGTCGACTTCGGCCAGCGCTCTGTCGAACTCGTCGACAAACGGCTCGTCCGATGCTTGCGCGGCCGAGGGCTGAACCGGAAGCGGCTCGCCGGCAACGTAAGGAGCGTCCTCGTCGGCTTCCAGATCCCAGCTTTCATCGCCGAGCGATTCCTGGTCTTCGGCAGGCTCATCCTGAACCGCGGGTTGAGCGTCCATAGGCGACGCGGCATCGCGCGCGAGTTCTTCATCCAGCGCCTCATCGAAAGCGAAGTCGGGCGCTTCAGCGGGTGCTTCGAACGGCTCCGCCTCAGCGGAGGTTTCGAATGCCGCCGCTTCCGCTGCGGGTTGGAAAGCCTCTGCTTCGGCGGCGGTTTCCGGCAGTTCGGCAGCTGGCGCCATCTCGCTGTCGGCGACAAACGCCTCGTCGGTGACAGCATCATCATAGGCTTCGACAGGCGGCGCTTCGGCTGCGACCCGATCGTCCGCATCGGACGCCATGAAATCATCAGCGAGCGAAAACTCTTCCTCGAAGGCGGCCGCAACCTGCTCTTCCGCTTCATCGGGCTCCGGCAACGCGGGATCATCCTGGAGAGAGGCCGCCAACTCGTCTTCGAACGCGGCGATCTCGAACGAAGCTTCGTCCAGTTCGGCTGAGGCCGTTGCATCCAGCGCCGCCGGCTCGGAGGTGTCCTGGTAGGGTTGGTCGGCCGTGCCCTGGTAAGGCTGGAAGGCAGCCTCGACGTCCGGCGCGGCCTCTTCGGCCTCCAGTTCGCCCATCAACTCCTTCTCGAGATCGATACCGAAATCGTCGTCGCCGGCAACCGCCTCGGCGGAGTCTTGCGCAGGCTCGGCTGCGGGCTGCTGCCGCACCGGCTGGCGCGGGTCGAAGCCCATGATCCTGGTCAGTTCCGCGAACGGATCGTCGTTGGGAAGATCGTTGTGATCGGCGATTCTCAGATGGTTTCTCTCTGCCATTCTCTGTCCCGAACTCGCACATAATCGGACGCTGTCAACGTCGCGTAAGGTTGGCCCTTACCAGCGCAATGTGGGCAAAAGGTGACAGGTTTTTCCCGCAAAACCTAGCGCATTTCGGTGGGGGCTTCGGCCCCGATCAGCGCCAGGCCGGACGTCAAAACATCCGCTACGGCCTGCACCAGCCCGAGTCTGGCATAGGTCAATTGTCGGTCGGTAACCTTAACAAATCGTAAGTCGGGATTTTCGGTGCCGCGGTTCCAGTGGCCGTGAAAACTGCTCGCCAGATCATAGAGATAGAATGCCAGCCGGTGCGGCTCGTGGGCCAGCGCGGCGGACTCGATCAGGCGCGGATATTCGGCGAGCTTCCTGATCAGCGCGATTTCGCTTTCATCCGTCAGCCGGGAGGCCTCTTTGCTCAGCGACTGGCGATCGAACGCCGCCTCGCCGAGCTGCTCCCGGGCCTGACGGAACACGGAATGGCACCGCGCCGAAGCGTATTGCACGTAGAAGACGGGGTTGTCCTTCGACTGCTCCGTGACTTTGGCGAAGTCGAAGTCCAGCGGAGCGTCGTTCTTGCGGTAGAGCATCATGAAGCGGATAGGGTCGCGCCCGACCTCCTCCACCACTTCGCGCAGCGTGATGAACTCGCCCGAGCGCTTGGACATGCGCACCGGCTCGCCATGGCGGTAGAGCCTGACCAGTTGGCAGAGCAGCACCGTCATCTTCAGCCTACCGCCGGACACAGCCTTGGCCAGCGCCTCCATGCGCTTGACGTAGCCGCCATGGTCGGCGCCGAGAATGAAGATCGTCTCGTCGAAGCCGCGCGCGAACTTGTCCTCAAGATAGGCGACATCGGCGGCGAAATAGGTGAACTGCCCGTCGGACTTGACCAGCGGCCGGTCCATGTCGTCGCCAACCGCGGTTGAGCGGAACAGCGTCTGCTCGCGGTCTTCCCAGTCGTCCGGCTTGTCGCCCTTGGGCGGCGGCAGGGTGCCCTTGTAGATGTGGCCCTTGAGGGTCAGGTCGGTGATGGCCGCCCGGATGGCCTGCGCGTTGTTGGCGTGCAGAGTGCGCTCAGAGAAGAACACCTCATGATGAACGTTGAGCAACGCCAGATCCTCGCGGATCATCGCCATCATCGCGTCGACGGTGCGGTCCTTGACCAGCGCCACCGCCTCTTCGTCGGGCATCTGCAGCAGGCTGCGGCCGAACTCGGCGGCCAGCGCCTGGCCGACGGGCACAAGATAATCGCCGGGGTAGAGACCGGCCGGAATCTCTCCGATGTCATCGCCGAGCGCTTCGCGGTAGCGCAGCATGGCCGAGCGCGCCAGAACGTCGATCTGCGCGCCGGCGTCGTTTATGTAATATTCCTTGGTGACGTCGAAGCCGGCGAAGGAAAGCAAATTGGCCAGCGCGTCGCCGACGACGGCGCCGCGGCAATGGCCGACATGCATCGGGCCGGTCGGGTTGGCCGAGACATATTCGACATTGACCTTGTTGCCCTTGCCCAGGTTCGATCGGCCGTAATCGGCGCCGCTGCCGAGCAGCGCCGCCAGATGCGCCTGCCAGTAGCGGTCGTTGAGCCGGAGATTGACGAAGCCCGGTCCGGCGACCTCGACGGCAGCAATGTCGGCGTCGGCCCGCAGGGCCTCGGCGATCTTTTCAGCCAGCGCGCGCGGATTCTGGCCGGTCGGCTTGGCCAGCACCATCGCGGCGTTGGTCGCCAGATCACCATGAGTGGCGTCGCGCGGCGGCTCTACCGTGATCCTGGAAAGATCGGCGCTGCCGCCGTCTTTGTCTTTCAGATCAAGCACTTCAACTGCTTTGATGATCCGATCGTTGAAATCGGCGAAGATGTTCATTGCTGCTTACTCTGGAAACTTTGGCCACGAGCCAAAGGCCGCGCCGGAAAACCGGCCCGCCCTAGCTTAAATCCGGCGTGTGGTCAAACAGCCGCCGGTGCTCCTTGAGAGCATAGGTGTCAGTCATGCCGGCAAGGAAATCCGCGACATGGCGCGCCTTGACCCGGTCGCTGGCCCGGTCCAGCCCTTCGCGCCAACCCTCCGGCATGGCGCGCGGATCGGCGAAATAGGCGTCAAAGAGCTGGCGCACGATCAGGTCGGCATCCTCCCTCACGCGCAAGACCTCGTCGTGGCGGTACATGTTCTTGTAGAGGAACGCCTTCAGCTCCTTCTCCGCGGGGATCATGTCGGCCGAGAAAGTGACGATCGTTCTCCCCGCGCCGCGGACCTCGTCGGGGCTTTGCGGCTTCAGCTCCGCCAGCCTGGCGCCGGCGGTCGAGATTACATCTTCGACCATGATGGTGATCTGCCGGCGCATGAGTTCGTGGCCGGTCCTGACTGGATCGAGCGCCGGATAGCGTTCGCGCACGCCCCGCAGGATGCCGGCCGGCAGCGACACCTCTTCCAGCATATCGAGCGTAAGCAGGCCGGCGCGCAAGCCGTCGTCTATGTCGTGGGTGTTGTAGGCGATATCGTCGGCTATGGCCGCGCATTGCGCCTCGAGGCCGGCGAAGCGGTCGAGCTCAAGATCGTGCAGCTCGGAATAATCGAGGATCGCCTGCGGCACGGGGCCGTTCAGGCCCCTGCCCTTCGCATCGGTCAGCGGGCCATTGTGCTTGACCAGACCTTCCAGCGTCTCCCAGGTCAGGTTCAGCCCGTCGAATTCGGCGTAGCGGCGCTCCAGCTTGGTCACCACGCGCAGCGACTGGGCGTTGTGGTCGAAGCCGCCCCATTTCGCCATTTTTTCGTTGAGGGCGTCCTCGCCGGTATGGCCGAAGGGCGTGTGGCCGAAATCGTGGACCAGCGCCACCGCTTCGGCCAGATCCTCGTCGCAGCGCAGCGCCCTGGCCAAAGCGCGGGCGATCTGCGCGACCTCGATCGTGTGGGTGAGCCGGGTTCGGTAGTGGTCGCTTTCATGCGCCACGAACACCTGCGTCTTGTGTTTCAGGCGGCGAAAGGCGGTCGAGTGGATGATGCGGTCGCGGTCGCGCTGGAACGGCGTGCGGGTCGGGCTTTCCACCTCCGGTGCGAAGCGGCCGCGCGACTGCGCCGGGTCGGCGGCATAGGGCGCGCGCGGACGGTAGCCGAAGCCGATGTCGCCAAGCTGGTTCGCCATGGTCCGATGCCGCCCGTTGACTTGCCTCTTGCCGCTTCATACCTATGGTGAGGACGCGAAAGCAAGGTGACGCCGATGGGCGCTGATGCCAAGACTGCCATGAAGGGTGTGGATCTCTCCGAGGCCGCAGCAAAGCGGATTGCCAGGATCGTCGCGAACGAACCGGGCAAGATCGCGTTGCGCGTCTCGGTCGAGGGCGGCGGCTGCTCGGGCTTTTCATACAAATTCGACTTGGTCGACAGCCGCAACGAAGACGACGTCGCCATCGAGCGCGACGGCGCGACCGTGCTGATCGACGATCTGTCGCTGATCTATATGGGCGGCTCGGTCATCGATTTCGTCGACGATCTGATTGGACAGTCGTTCCAGGTCAGGAACCCGAACGCGGTCGCCTCCTGCGGTTGCGGCACGAGCTTTTCCGTATAGACCACCAATGGCGCCTCCGGCCATGCGCCCGACCGCCTTCCGGCAGGTCGCGCTTGCCGCCGGCCGCGATCTCGACGCAACGCTGGCCTTCTGGCGCGACATTCTCGGGCTCGATACTCACGCAATCTTCGAGCCGCCAGGCATAGCCTTCATCCTGGCCGGCGAGGTGCGGCTCCTGTTTTCGGGAGGGACGCCGCAGGCGACCGTCTATCTCGACGTGCCTGGCCTCGACGCATTCTGCGAGCAGGCGCGCGCCGCCGGCGCTGCCTTCACTGCGCTGCCCTCGCTCGTCCATATCGACCGCCTCGGGCAATTCGGCGCGGCCGGCGAGAACGAATGGATGGCTTTCCTGAAAGATCCTGCCGGCAACACCATCGGCCTGGTCGAACGACGGCCCGGATGAGGTGCGGTCGTGCAGGCCGCCGGAGACTCACTTGGGGTGGTTCGGCAAAAGTCCTGTCCAACGCCGGTTTGGCCGCGATAAGCGACAACAAATCCAAGCGTGATTGCAAAAAATTCTTGAAAGTCTTCCACGCATTCCGTTGAAGACAATGAAAGTGAATCTGTCGGGGCGCGGCAAGCGCCATTGATTCCAAACGGAAAATCCGTTGCCGGTGCGGCGCGCATTCCGTCGGGGAAGTTGGGCAGCCCTCGCCGGCAAACAATCCCCTGCCGGTCCTCTCGCCGGCTTCGTTGACAGCTTCCCACGCCAATCGCAGGCTTCGCAAATGCCGGCAAGGGCGAGCCAGGCTGCCGTAGAGGGGACATCACATGACAGTGTCGAACGCTACAATTCCGAACGCATCTCCATCGCTGTACAATGAGGATCTGGCGCCGGCGAAGGAGCGCAACTGGGGACCTTTCAGCATCTTCAACGTCTGGACTTCGGACGTCCACAGCTTGTGGGGCTATTATCTGGCGGCCAGCCTGTTCCTGCTGTGCGGCAGCTTCTTCAACTTTATCATCGCCATCGGCGCCGGGTCGCTGATCATCTTCTTCCTGATGAACATGGTGGGCATAGCCGGCGTCCGCACCGGGGTGCCGTTTCCGGTGCTAGCGCGCGCCTCGTTCGGCATATGGGGCGCCAACTTCCCGGCGCTGGTGCGCGCCATCGTTGCCTGCTTCTGGTACGGCGCGCAGACCGCCGCCGCCTCCGGCGCGATCGTGGCGCTTCTCGTCCGGTCTGAGGGCATGCTGTCCTTCCACCAGAACGTCCATTTCCTCGGCCATTCCGGACTGGAAGTGATCTGCTTCTTCGTCGTCTGGGCGCTGCAATTGCTGATCATCCAGAAGGGCATGGAAACCGTCCGCAGGTTCCAGGACTGGGCCGGCCCGGCGGTCTGGGTGATGATGCTGATCCTGGCGATCTATCTGTGCGTCAAGGCCGGCGGCTTCAGCTTCACCAGCGAAATCCCGATGGACGTGCTGCTGGAAAAGACCCGGGACGCCGGCGTTCCGGGCGAGCCCGGCTCCATCGCCTCGCTGATGGCGGTTGCCGCGATCTGGGTGACCTACTTTTCCGCGCTCTACCTCAACTTCTGCGACTTCTCGCGCTATTCGCCGGACGAGCGGTCGGTCAGGGTCGGCAATCTGTGGGGCCTGCCGGTCAACCTGATGCTTTTCTCGCTGGTCGCCGGCGTCACCACCATCGCCGCCTATGAGGTCTATGGCGAAGTGCTGCTCCACCCCGACCAGATCTCGGCCAAGTTCGACAGCTGGTTCCTGGCGCTGCTGGCCGCGCTGACCTTCGCGGTCGCCACGCTCGGCATCAACGTCGTCGCCAACTTTGTTTCGCCTGCCTTCGATTTCTCGAATGTCTTCCCCAAGCATATCGACTTCAAGAAGGGCGGCTATATCGCCGCGCTGATCGCGCTTGTGCTCTACCCCTTCGCGCCGTGGGAGGGCAGCGCCGCCGTCTTCGTCGGCATGATCGGGGCGACGATGGGGCCGATCTTCGGGGTGATGATGGTGGACTACTACATGATCCGCAAAGGGTTGCTGAACGTCGACGCCCTCTACCAGGAGAACGGCGAGTTCCGCTTTCAGAATGGCTGGCATGTCAAGGCGCTGATCGCCGCCGGCATCGGCATCGTGTTCTCCAGCATCCTGCCCAACTTCACCAATTGGCTGCCGTCCTGGTGGGGCGTCTACGGCTGGTTCTTCGGCGTGGCTATAGCAGGCGTCATCTATTACGGCCTGCGCGCGGCCGATGTGCGCCCGGTGCCGAAGCCGGCCTGAGTCCGAGGTTCAAAATTGGGGGCGGGAGAATATCCCGCCCCATTTTTTGCGCCGGCCATTTTTCGGGTGATCGCCGCGATGCGTTCATGATATCGGTCTGACCATGAAAATCGTCACCTGGAACATCAACGGCATCAAGGCGCGGATCGGCAATTTGATGGTGTGGCTGAAGGACAGCCAGCCCGACATCGTCTGCCTGCAGGAAATCAAGTCGGTCGACGACCAGTTCCCGCGCGCCGAGATCGAGGCGCTCGGCTACAATGTCGAGACGCACGGCCAGAAGGGCTTCAACGGCGTCGCGATCCTGTCGAAATACCCGTTCGACGAGGTCAATCGCGGCCTGCCCGGCGAAAACGGCGACGAGCAGGCGCGCTTCATCGAGGGCGTTTTCTCGACGGAAAAGGGCGTGCTGCGGGTCGTCTCGCTCTATCTGCCGAACGGCAATCCGATCGGCACCGAAAAATTTTCCTACAAGCTGGCCTGGATGGCGAGGCTCGAGCAATGGGCCGTAGAGCGGCTCAAGCTAGAGGAGCCGCTGATTCTGGCCGGCGACTACAATGTCATCCCCGAGCCGATCGACGCCAAGAACCCGGCAGCTTGGGTGAACGATGCGCTGTTCCAGCCGGAATCGCGGCAGGCGTTCCGGCGGCTCTGCAATCTCGGCTTCGCCGAAGCCGTTCGCGCCGTGACTGACGCGCCGGACACCTATACGTTCTGGGATTATCAGGCAGGCGCCTGGCAGAAGAACAACGGCATTCGTATCGACTTCCTGCTGCTTTCGCCGGAAGCCGCAAACCGCTTTTCATCGGCAGCTATCGAGAAGCATGTGCGGGCCTGGGAAAAGCCGTCAGACCACGTTCCGGTCGCCATCGATCTGGCCCTGGAGACCGCCTGACCGGAGCGTCTCCCGGAACCGCTGCATGGCCAGTCGCCGGCGGATATGGTACAATAATATATGAAAACCGTGCCATTCTGCTTGGCGGTCGCCGCAGTGCTGACGGCGTCGAACGGCGTCGCATTCGCCGAATGCCAGTGTCTGGCCAACGGCCAGACTTTCGAGCAAGGCCAAGTCGCCTGCCTGATGCTTCCGAGCGGAAGCCAGCTCGCCCGCTGCGAAATGGTTCTCAACAATTCATCGTGGACAAAAATTCAAGACGGCTGCCCGCAGGCGACTGACAGCTCAACCGGCTCGCCTGCCGACCTGGCGTCGGCGGCGCCGCCACCCGATACCGTCAAGGCCTACTGATTGCCCTTGGTCAGGATGTCGTCGGCAAGCGCGATCGCGGTGCGCCGGTCGGCTTCGGCGGCGAGCGCGAAGGCCTCTTCCTGCATGCCGCGGATCCACGGCCGGTCGTTCGGTGAGGCGCGTTCGAGGGCTGCCGTCATCATGGCCAGTCCGCGCACGACCTTGCCGCTCTGGAACAGGAGATTGCCGAGCGTTGCCTGCGCGCCGGCATGGCCCTTTTCGGCCGCAAGCTGGAACCAACGGCCGGCCTGGCGCACGCTCGCCTTCACGCCCTCACCCTTGAGGAACATGTTGCCCATCTCGAACTGGGCATTGGGATTGCGGTAGTTGGCGGCGGCCCGCATGTAGTATTCCTGGGCGGCGGCGGCATTGGGCTTGACCGGACTGCCCGGGATGCCCTTTTTCCAGTAGCTTCCGAGCGCCACAAGCGCGTCGGACATGTAGCTTTCCTCGGGGCTGCCCGGCTCGACATCCTGCTTGGCGATCTCGGAGAAGAATTTGAACGCCTCGTAATCGTCGCGCGCCACGCCGTCTCCCTCGGCATACATGCGCGCCAGCTTCCAGGTCGCGCCGAGCTGGCCGTTTTCGGCGGCATAGCGATAGGCTTCGACGGCCTGGTCCTTGTGGCCGCTCTTATAGGCGGAATAGCCGAACTGGAACACCGACCACGGGTTCGACTCGGCCTTCACCTCACCTGAATCGTCGAAAATGTCGTTTTCGAATGCCAGCGCCGCGCCCACGGCGCCGAAGGTCGCGGCGGCGACCAGTGCCGACAGTGCAGTCGATCTAATGGCATGCGACATACGCATCACAACGCGCTTCTTCCGTGCCGCCGCAAAATGCGGCGCTGTCGACCTGTTGGCGGGGTGGGCCATGTCCGGTCGACCGTTCCGGTAAAACTGCTCCGGATTTTCGGCCAAACTACGGCCACGCCCGGCAACGCCTGGAGCTTGCGGCAGACAGGCTGTGTTAAACGCGCCGTGCGCCTCGCCGTTCTCGGTTTTTTGGGGTGCGTATCCCTGAGCTGCCGCGCGGCTCGGCAGTTCCAGTCTGGAAATTACCTTGGCGTCCAATTTCTTGTCCTTGGCCGCGTTTGCCGCAGCCTTTTGTCTTGCATGCCCGTCCGTGAACCCGGCGTGCGCCCGGTTTATGGCGGGAAATAGGCAGATTTGGTTTGCCTCACTGTAGCAAATGGCTTGCCTGGAGACTGTTGCGGATTCGTCACAAGTTGAGCGGCTGAATCGCGGTCGCGTTTGCTGCCGGATACAAAAAGCCCGGCCGAAGCCGGGCTTGAATGTCACGAATGCTTGCTTACCACTTGATCTTCGCGGAAGCCGAAATCGCTGCCACCAGATCGTTGCCGTATTCGTAGGTGACCTCCTCATCCTCCGACTCGCCGCTGGTCAACACGCCAAGCGCGCCGCCCAAACGGAATTCGACGTTCTGCGTCGGCGTGTAAGCGGCGCCGGCCGAGAAGGTCCATGTGTCGCTCTGGATGCCGACCGTGGTCGACGTGCCGCGATCCCAGGCAATGCTCGCCGCCCCGCTCCACTGGTCGTTGAACTTGTGCCCGACGCCGCCCGAAACGGTCCAGCCGTCACGGTACAGAAGTTCGAGAGAAGTCACTTGATTGTCGGTAGTGCATGGGCCTGGTGTGCCGACGGCGCAGAAGCTGATCTCCTGGAACGTGCTCCAGTCGACCCATTTAATCGAACCGAAAGCGAGCCAGCCAGGCGCGATGCCAGACTGGATCTTGAACTCGACCGAATCCGGCATGGATTGCTCGCCTACAACATCGGTCACCACGCCAAATATTGCGCGGCGTGGGTCAAGGGGCGGCAATATAAAAGCAGGAACCTCCGTAAGATCGACTGTGCCGGTGATGTCGCCCAGATCAACCTCGGAATTATATACGAGGCTCGCGCGGAACGCGATTTCCGGGATTTCGTAAGCCGCACCGATTCGCCAACCGACGCCCTCGCCTTCGAGTTCGAGCCGGCCGATGCCGTTTCCGAACGCATCCGTTCCGGTTAGCGTCGGAACAGGAGCGACGAGGCGTTCCTTGAAGCCGTCAACCTGCTGGTAGAATACGCCGCCGAGAACACGAAACTGTCCCCTTCCCGCCTGCATCTTGTAGGAGCAGGTGCCGGCTATGTTGTCGCTGTTGACCTTGGTTTCGATATTGCTGTTGGCGCCCATCCAGTTGGCGCCCGGGTTGCTGTGCGCGCCCCAAGGCTGCGAATAATCGACCATGCAGTCGACGCTGTCGCCGACGGAAGCCTTGAAGCCGATTCGCGGTATCGCGTAGTCCTCGGTGTCGGCGACGCCGTTGGTCGCGCCGCCGCCAATGCCGTTAGAGCCGATGCCGTTAAGCGGGTTGATGTCGACGACATCGTCCAATTCGCGCTGCGGCATCACATAGGTGACCGACGCTTCGCTGGCGAAGCGCGCCGGATCGAAGAGCAGATCGATATTGTAGCCGCCACGCTCGAGGCCGCCGGCGCTTGCCGTGCCAATCACAGCCAGCGCAACGCAGCCTGCCCCCAGGAGCGTTTTCAAAAGCGGTTTGTTCATGAAAGTTTCTCTCCCCCAAAAGTAAGTGGAAAGAAGCTAGAACCATTTCGTAAAATCGGTGCAACCGCGTTTTTGCTGATTTGGATTCGTCGCGGCCTCGAAAGCCGGATGCAGGCAAAAGGCGAACCTCGAAATTGCCACAAATTGACCCCGCTGCGGCGAGAACAGACCGTAAAATCACCGCTGCGCCTGCAAAAACGGCCGAAATCGCGTGATTTCGGCCGGCTTTTGCGAAGTTGTTACATTATGGCAACAATGAGGCCGGAAAATATTCTGGCAACCACAGGTTACGCAACGTCATGCTGGTTTTAAGGCGAAACCGGCAGTTCGCACCGACCAAGAATCAGCGGCCGAGGCGCCTTCAAACCTCGCCGCGAACTCTCGACAACGCCACATTCAGCCTGGCCTGCGCTTCCTGATATTCGGCGAGTTTTTCGCGCTCACCGGCCACCACTTCGGGCGCGGCATTGGCGACGAATTTCTCGTTCGACAGCTTCTTATGGATGCGCGCGACCTCCTCGGTGACCTTGGCCAGCTCCTTTTGCAGCCGCACGGCCTCCGCATCGAGGTCGATCAGGCTGCCGAGCGGCAGGCAAACAGTCGCTTCTCCGACGACGATCTGCGCAGAGGCCTGCGGCGCGGCGTCGGCATGCGCGACCGCGCCGATCCGCGCCAGCCGCTTGATCGCCGAATCGTGGCGTTCCAGACGGGCGCGGGTGAGATCGCTGGCCCCGATCACCACCAGCGGCGCGATCGCCGCCGGCGGCACGTTCATTTCGGAGCGAACCGAGCGTATGCCCGACACCAGTTCCACCAGCCAGTTGATTTCGGCGGCCGCCTCGGCGTCCTCGAAATCTGGGTCGGGCCAGCGCGCATGGCAGATGAGCGATTGCCGTTCCTGCCCTTCGCCCGCCGTGTGGGCCCAGAGCTCTTCCGTGATGAACGGCATCATCGGGTGGAGCAGCTTATAGATCTCGTCGAGAACGAAGGCGGCGACCGCCTGGCTTTCGGCCTTGGCGGCGGCATCCTCGCCCATGAAGACCGGCTTCAGCAACTCCAGGTACCAGTCGCAGAACAGGTTCCAGACGAAGCGATAGGCGGCGTTCGCGGCCTCGTTGAAACGGAAGGTCTCGATGCCGGCAGTGATTTCGTGCGTCGCACGCGTCAGCTCGGTCAGGATCCAGCGGTTGATGGTGAGTTTGGCGTCGCCGAGCCAGAGCTCGTCATTGCGCGCGACGCCGTTCATTTCGGCAAAGCGTGTCGCGTTCCAGAGCTTTGTCCCGAAATTGCGGTAGCCTGCGATGCGGGCCGGATCGAGCTTCACGTCACGCCCCTGCGCCGCCATGCTGGCGAGCGTGAAGCGCAGCGCGTCGGCGCCGTATTCGTCGATCAGTTCGAGCGGGTCGATGACGTTGCCCTTGGACTTCGACATCTTGGCGCCGTTCTTGTCTCGGACCAGCGCATGGACATAGACCGTGTGGAACGGCTCCTCGTCCATGAAATGCAGGCCCATCATCATCATGCGGGCGACCCAGAAGAAGATGATGTCGAAGCCGGTGACCAGCACGTCGGTCTGGTAATAGGTGCTCAGCTCCGGCGTCTCGTCCGGCCAGCCGAGCGTCGAGAACGGCCACAGCGCCGAAGAAAACCAGGTGTCGAGCACGTCTTCGTCGCGAGTCAGGATTTCGCCGGGCTTGAAGTTTTCAAGCAGATCCTCGACCACAGCCTTCATCGGCCCTTCATGGGCGAGATAGTGCTGGACCGCAGCGCCCAGCGCCTCTTCTTCCGTACGCTCGACGAAAACCGCGCCGTCGGGGCCGTACCAGGCCGGGATCTGATGACCCCACCAGAGCTGGCGCGAAATGCACCAGGGTTGGATGTTCTCCATCCAGTCGAAATAGGTTTTTTCCCAGGTTTTCGGCACGAAACTGGTGCGGCCCTCGCGCACCGAAGTCATCGCAGGGCGGGCCAGTTCCTCGGCGTTGACATACCACTGGTCGGTCAGGAACGGCTCGATCGGCACGCCGCCGCGGTCGCCATGCGGCACGGCGTGGCGGTGCGGCTCCACCTTTTCGAGGAAACCGCCCTCCTCCATGACCTTGACCACCAGCTTGCGCGCCTCGAACCGGTCCAAGCCGTGCAGCTGGTCCCACACGCCTTGGCGCAACGGGTTCACATCAACACCTTCAAGGAAGTCGTCGTTATCCTTGAGGTTTATCGTCGCCTCGACGGTGAGGACGTTGATCGCGCGCAGCCTGTGGCGCTTGCCGACCTCAAAATCGTTGAAGTCGTGCGCCGGCGTGATCTTGACTGCGCCGCTGCCCTTTTCGGGGTCGGAATATTCGTCGGCGACGACCGGGATTTTCCTGCCGACGATCGGAAGCACGACATTCCTGCCGACCAGGCTCCGATAGCGATCGTCATCCGGATGGACCGCGACCGCCGTATCGCCGAGCATCGTTTCGGGCCGCGTGGTCGCGACCGCGATGTAGGTTGCGGGGTTTTCCGGTTCGTAGGTCTCGCCCTCGACGGGATAGCGGAAATGCCAGAGATTGCCGTTGATCTCGACCTGCTCGACCTCGAGATCCGAGATCGCGGTCAGAAGCTTGGGATCCCAGTTCACAAGGCGCTTGTCCTTGTAGATCAGGCCTTCCTTGTAGAGGGTGACGAAAACCTCGATGACGGCTCTGGACAGCCCTTCATCCATGGTGAAGCGCTCGCGCGACCAGTCGCAGGACGCGCCGAGCCGCTTCAGCTGATTAAAGATCATGCCGCCGGATTCGGCCTTCCACTCCCAGACCTTTTCGATGAATTGCCCGCGGCCGATGTCGCGCCGGTGAATCTGGCGCTCCGTAAGCTGCCTTTCGACCACCATCTGGGTGGCGATGCCGGCGTGATCCATGCCCGGCTGCCACAGCACGTTCTTGCCGCGCATGCGCTCGAAACGGACGAGAATGTCCTGCAGCGTGTTGTTGAGCGCATGGCCCATATGCAGCGAGCCGGTGACGTTGGGCGGCGGAATGACGATGGTGAACGGCTCCGCATCCGGCTCGGCGCCGGCGCCGGCGGCAAAGGCGTCGGCCTCCGCCCAGCGCTTGGCGATTTTCGGCTCGACGACGCCTGCGTCATAGGTCTTCTCAAGCATGGAAACGGTCCGCATTGTCCGGAAATCTAGTCGGTCCGGTGTAAATCGGAAGGGCTTGGTCGAGTCAAACGGTTAGTGCGGTTGCGCGGTCATGGAAGCGCTCGCATGGGCGTGGGCAACCATATATAAAGGATGACGTGATGGCGCTTTCATACATGACAAGGAAACGGACGCCGTGGTGCTGAAGCGCAAGGACCTGACGGAAACCATTCGAGAGGCGGTTGAGAACGAACTTCAGCGCACAAAGAAAGCCATTCCCCTGGTCGAAAGGCTGAAGGCGCTGGGCGACGAGTACGCGAAATATCCAAGAACCGGAGAGAAGGCGGACAAGGCGTTCTACGACGATCTGGGAGACAATCTCTGAGGTTCGTCGATGCGTCCGCGATCTTCGCCATCATCGCACAAGAGAGCGACTGGCGCGAACTCTCGGAGCGTCTCACACGCGCGGACCAAAATTTTCGTATCGCCCCTGCCGATATGGGAGGCGGTTGTTGGCCTTGCCAGAGAAAGCCGGTATCCGTTTGAAAAGTCCGAGCAACTTGTGAACCGTTTCGTTCAAGAGATCCAGGCAACCACCATCGGAATAGATGACGAGATCGGGCGCGAGGCTTTGCGCGCGTCGCGCCTCTACGGCAGAGGCCGCCATGGGGCGGCGCTCAATTTCGGCGATTGTTTTAGTTACGCCTGCGCCAAGATCCTGGGCGTGCCCCTGCTCTGCAAGGGCAACGACTTCCCGCAGACCGACATCAAGCTGGCCTGAACGAGCTTCGACCAAAGACCATTAGCTTGCCCCTCGGGCGACGCGCTCGATTTCCTCACGCACCAGCCGCTCGACCAGCGTCGGCAAATTGTTGTCCAGCCAGTCCTGCAACATGGGGCGCATCATCTCTTCGGCCATTTCGTCGAAGGTTTTCTTGCTGCGCGCTGCGAACGCCTCCGACAATTCGCCGAAGGCGGCGGCAACCTGGCGGCTTGCATGCTCGGAAATGATCGCCGGCCGGGCGACATTGCCCTCCGTGGCCGTAGGAGCGTTGCCATCGCTGACGACATTGCGATTTGGGAAGACTTCCGATGCGGAGCCAGATTCGTCCATCGAACTGCCTTCAGGCTGCGTGGCAGTCTCGATGTCCTCTCTCCGCTCCCAACCACCGCTCTGCGAAGGCATCGACGCCGCTGATGCAGTCGGTGCTTCTGATGCCGCCTGAACCGCCGGCGCCTCGGGTCGGCCCGGCTCCGACCGCACTTCGGCCGTCTGCGAGGTTGGGCTGGGCGGTTCGATCGCGGGCTGCGCAGCCGGCATGGTCTCGCCGGCCCGTCTGCGCGCATCGGCGGCGATCTGCGCCTGCACTTCCGCGAGCGTCACCGGCTTCCTCGGCTCCGGAGCCGGATTCGGGGCGCGGAGCTCGGCGCGGAAGGCGTCGACTTCGATGACGGCGCCTTCGCCGTGGACGGGCGCGGCGTCGCGCCTCGCCGGCTCGTAAACGGAAGCGGCGCTGTCTGCGGCGTCGGGTTCGGCGCGGGCGGCCTCGTCACCGGGCTTGCGGCCCGTGTCGCTGTCTTCGATTATCCTGCGGATGGAAGCGAGGATTTCTTCCATCGAAGGTTCGCGCTGTGCGCTGCCTGCCTGTGCCATCGTCACATCCGCCGCCCTTGTGACCTGTTGCCATGTTCCGTCCGCAAAACGGCCGGAAAACGAATCATGGCGTCAGCGTAGCGGATGCTGGCGGTTACGAGAATCCCCCTGAAAGGGCATTCTGTGATTTCAACAGATTAAGCGTGAATGCGAAAGTTGCCGACCGAAGCGTCCGCCAAGCGCGC